>JAZLKR010000063.1:0-8783 GCA_045597705.1 Acetatifactor sp. | reverse complement strand
ACAACCCTGTCCGCCGTACTCCTTGGGAACAGGAATGCCCATGAAGCCATACTTAGCCATTTTCTCAACGGTTTCCTTGGGGAAGCGCTCTTCTTCGTCAACTTCCTGTGCAAGAGGCTTTACTTCGTTCTCAGCAAAATCCTTGAACAGCTGTCTTGCCATCTCATGCTTTTTGGATAATGTAAAATCCATGATGTTAATCCTCCAATTTAGTTTACTTATATTTTTGTAAAACGGCAGAGTCCCCGACAGGAGACTCTGTCATCTTTCGCCAATTAATGATTACTGTGCATCAACGGGAGTCTTGGTTCTGTCTGCGTTGTAAACATAGAAGCCCTTGCCGCTCTTCATACCGAGGTTGCCGCCGCGAACCATCTTACGGATAAGAGGACATGCACGATACTTGCTGTCGCCGGTCTCCTTGTAGAGAACGTCCATAATAGCAAGGCAAATGTCAAGACCTACGAAGTCGCCCAGCTCAAGGGGTCCCATAGGATGATTTGCACCCAGCTTCATAGCTGCGTCGATACCTGCGATATCAGATACACCTTCCATCTTGATGAAAGCTGCTTCGTTGATCATAGGGATCAGGATACGGTTAACAACGAAACCTGCTGCCTCGTTAACCTGTACGGGAGTCTTGCCGATTTCCTCAGAAATCTTCTTGATGCACTCAACGGTCTCAGCGGGAGTGTTAACACCTGCGATAACCTCAACCAGCTTCATTCTGTCAGCGGGATTGAAGAAGTGCATACCGATCATGGGACGGGTAAGTCCGTTGCCGATCTCGGTGATAGAAAGTGAAGAAGTGTTAGAAGCGAATACACACTCGGGCTTGCAGATCTTGTCAAGCTCACCGAAAGTGGTCTTCTTAACTTCCATGCTCTCGAATACTGCCTCTACGATCAGATCGCAATCTGCACAGAGGTCTTCCTTCAGACCGGGCGTGATCTTAGCGCAAATAGCGTCAGCTGCCTCCTGAGTCATCTTTCCTTTTTCAACCAGCTTAGCATAGCCCTTAACGATCTTAGCCTTGCCGCCGTCAGCCCACTCCTGCTTGATATCGCAAAGAGCAACTTCGTAACCTTCGGTCTGAGCGAATGCCTTAGCAATACCCTGACCCATAGCGCCTGCGCCGATAATACCTACCTTCATTGATAGTTCCTCCTTAATTTGGATTTTATAGTTTCTAAAAATTATTAACGATTTACGAAAGGAGCCTTAACCTTCTCCTTGTTCTTGTCAAGGAAGAATGCCATGCCGTACTTCTGGTCCTCAGACTCGAAGCAGTCGCCGAAGAGCTTCTCCTCGATAACGATAGCCTGATCCATATCTACATCAAGACCCTCGTTGATTGCCTTCTTGCAGTTGCGAACAGCGATAGGTGCGTTCTTAGCGATGCCTGCTGCCATCTTCTCTGCAGCTGCGATCAGAACTTCCTGTGCAGTCTTAACTACATTGCCCTCTGCGTCAACTTCTGCAGAGTAAACCTCGTTTACAAGGCCGATTCTCAAAGCTTCAGCAGCCTTGATGTTGCGAGCGGTGTAAATCATCTGCTTAGCCATGCCTGCGCCTACAAGACGAGCAAGTCTCTGGGTTCCGCCGAAACCGGGAGTGATGCCGAGGCCAACCTCAGGCTGTCCGAATACAGCGTTGTCAGAACAGATTCTGATATCACAGCTCATGGAAATCTCGCAGCCGCCGCCAAGAGCGAAACCGTTGATTGCAGCGATTACGGGAATGGGGAATGTCTCTAACTTACGGAATACATCGTTACCCTTCTTACCGAAAGCTTCGCCTTCAGCCTTGGTCAGGGTGCTCATCTCTCCGATGTCTGCGCCTGCAACGAAAGACTTCTGACCTGCACCGGTAAGGATAAGGCAGCGTACCTCGTCAAGGTTAACAGCATCCAGAGTAGCATCAAGTTCATCAAGAACCTGAGAATTCAGTGCGTTCAGTGCTCTCTCACGGTTGATGGTGATGGTAGCAACTGCACCTTTCTGCTCATACAAAATGAAATCCATGGTGATCCTCCAAATTAAAATTTGTTGTTTTTTATACGAAAAAAGAATCTTCTTTTTTACGCACCAAGGAGAATACCCCCTTTCGAGAGTATTCTCCTATTATTTACCTATAAGTTTATGAATTAGTCCTCAATCTTAACGATTGTAGAGCAACCCATACCACCACCGATACACAGAGTAGCAAGACCGGTCTTAGCGCCCTTAGCCTGCATCTCGTGAAGCAGTGTAACAAGGATACGGCATCCTGAAGCACCTACGGGATGTCCGAGAGCAATTGCACCACCGTTGGGGTTCAGCTGCTTGTCAACATCGATACCAAGGTCTCTTCCTACTGCGATAGACTGTGCAGCAAATGCCTCGTTAGCCTCGATGATATCGAAATCTTCGATCTTCATGCCAACCTTGTCCATAACCTTCTTGGTAGAGTAAACAGGTCCGATACCCATAACTTCGGGTCTGCAGCCTGCAAGTCCGCCTGCTACGAAAGTAGCCATAGGCTTAACACCAAGCTCCTTAGCCTTCTCTTCAGACATAACAACGATTGCAGCAGCACCGTCGTTGATACCGGAAGCGTTACCAGCGGTAACGAAGCCATCCTTATTGATTGCACGAAGCTTAGCAAGAGCCTCGATAGTTGTGCCGGCACGAGGACCCTCGTCAACCTTGAACTCAACCATCTCTTTCTTCTTCTTAACCATTACAGGAACGATTTCCTTATCGAAAGCGCCTGAAGCCTGAGCAGCCTCTGCCTTCTGCTGGCACTTAAGAGCGAACTCATCGAGCTCTTCTCTTGTGATGCCCCACTCACGGCAGATGTTGTCAGCGGTCATGATCATATGATAATTGTTGAATGCATCCCAAAGTGCATCGTTAACCATGGTATCTACGAGAACACCATTGTTCATTCTATAACCGAAACGGCCATTCATTGCAGCGTAAGGAGCCATAGACATGTTCTCCATACCACCTGCTACAACGATATCAGCATCGCCTGCCATGATCATCTGTGCAGCCTGGTTAACACAGTTCAGACCTGAACCACAAACAACGTTCATGGTAACAGCGGGTACTTCGATGGGAAGACCAGCCTTGATAGATGCCTGACGAGCAACGTTCTGTCCCTGACCGGCCTGGATAACGCATCCCATGTATACCTGATCAACCTGATCAGCGGGAACGCCAGCTCTGTTCAGAGCTTCCTTAATAACGATTGCGCCAAGTTCAGCTGCGGGAGTTGTGCTCAGAGAGCCACCCATGGTTCCGATTGCTGTACGACATGCACCGGCTAAAACTACTTTCTTTGCCATTTGATTTTCCTCCATTTTTAAATGAAATTTATGATTGTTATTTTTTTATCATAACATTAGGTTAAGTGTACCATAATTCGAGTTTATTTGCAATCTCTTTCCAAGAAAAAATTGACAAAAAAATAACAATCCCTCTTTCTTTCCCATTTCTTGTCCCACTCCGACCCCACTTATCAAATAGTGTCCTCAAGGTATTTTCTCCAAAAGAAGCGGCGCTATTCCTTCGCGGATAAACTCGCCCTGTTTCTTCTGCAGAAGCAGATTGCCAGCAGGATAAATGCCAGCATTCCCATAGCAAGAGCAATCATTCCGTCCACAAAAATTCCCATGGGACAAAGGTGAATCAGCCGGTCCACCGCCGGATTCAGAATCCAGCTCTCTCCCTTGAAAAAGACCTCGTGCAGAAACACTACCAGCCCGCGCAGATTGATGAGCGCTGCCGCCCCGAAAGCAAGTCCTCCCAACGCGACAACCGCGAAGGATGTCATAATTCCTTCTGCCAGTCTTTTACTAACCAGCCCGGGGATTCCCCTGGTTGGTTCCTGTGCGGCAAACCGGACTCTCTTTGAAGCTTTTTTCTTCCTCTTTGCAGAATCGGTCTTTGAACCGTCTTTTCCGAAGCGCTGTCTGTACCAGAGAAATGCTATGGAAAGAACGGCCAGAATCGTCGCCGCAAAAACCAGTCCTCTTGCCTTACCCAGCAGCTCCGCCAGTTCCTTCACATGATGAATCTCCTTGGGATTCAGGAATATTACCGTCTCGCCTTTTACAACGGAAGTAAACTCATACTCCGTGCTCCGGCCCTTCATCAGACGAATCACATTCCGCACTGCCCCCTGCAGCTCCTGCTCCGTCATGTGCAGAGCTGCTGCCGTGTGGTACGCGGACTTATAACGCCACATCAGAAAACCGGTATTCAGAACGCCCTCATAAAGCACAAGAAATACAATCCATAATTCTGCTGCCAGTGCAGTCACCAGTCCGCAGATTCTCTCAAGCCATTTCATCTCACTTGTTTTCCTTCCCCGCAATCAAAAAGAGGAGTCTGAATCATCAGACTCCTCTTCATTATAACGCTTATTGTGCTTTTGTTCCACAATTAGAACAGAATACTGTTCCTGCCTCCAGCTTTGTGCCGCAGTTAGCGCAGAATGCTGCGGGAGCTGCTGCAGCTGCTGCTGCGGAAGGAGCTGCCATGGGAGCTGCTGCTGCCTTTTCCTTGCTGATTGCCATGAATGTCTTTACAAGTGCGAATACTACAAGAGCTGCACCTGCAACCATCAGAATGATTGTAATCAGTGCAAGTACATCAGTGTAGGTACCGTACCATTCAACCTTCTGGTTGGGATAATCGAACTCAGCAACAAGCTTGCCGCCCTTATCGCTCTTCAGCTGATTTACATCCAGGTTAGTATCGATGCAGGAACCGCCAACCTTTAAGGTGTAGTTCAAAACAAAGTTCTCATCGGTCTCGCCAACGATGGACGCATAACGGAAGTGATCGATAACTGCCTGAGTCTTCTTTACCTTAAAGGAACCGTTCTTCTTACCAAAGGTAAGGCTGCTTGCTTCGCCGAACAGTGCACGGCTTCCCTTCTCCATTTCTTCGGAGGTACCCTTCTGCTCGATGGAGATGGCAGCTACGCCATCCTTGGTCTTGTAAGAAACCTTGATATCAAGCATGTTGTCCTCTGCAACGGGAACCTGCTCCTTCACAACGGAGCCGTCCTCCTTGGTAACCTCAGCATACTCTACCTCGCCGGTCTTGGGAACAGACTGTGCTCTCTTGGTGAACTGCTCTGCAACACCGCTCAGCTCTGCCTCTGAAGGAGTTTCCTTCAGGTTGAACTCAGTGGTTCTGGTCCAGCTGTCCAGTCCCTTGTTTGCTGTCTCAACATTCATGCTTGCAACAGTAAAGGTCTTAGTCAGATAAATAGGAATTTCGAAATCAGTTCCGTATACGGAATTGCTGTAAATTCTGATGAATCCGGGATAGCTGGGATTCTCATCGCTGCTGTAACGGAACTTGTTGCGATCCATGGAGAAGCCTTCGGGAAGCTTGATCAGATATTCAAAGCGAAGTCTCTGGCTGTCACCTGCGACAAAATTGCCGAAGTTCAAGGTCTGGAGCATGCCCAGCGAATAACGGAAGGGAGACTTGTTGTCTGCTGCCTGCTCATCAGCTGTCAGAGTTGCTTTGCCCTCGCCCAAAATGGTCTGGAGCTGGCTCTGCAGACCCTGCATATTTGTCATATTGCAGGTGATGGTGTAAACAGTAACTGCTCCTGAGCTGTCATCGGCAACCATGGTTGCTCCATCAGGAGTCGCACTCTTCATGAACTCTGCGATTTCAGCGCCCTTCTTGTCCATAGAAGCCTTGGGAACTTCGATTACAACAGATTCCTTGTAATTCTCAACGTCGAGAATTTCTGTCTGGACAATAATGCTGTTAATGCTCAGATACTCAACGGTATTTACTGAGATATTGGAGTAAGCGGTATATGTTTCGCTTCCGAAATTAACGGTAGCGTTGCCTACACCGAAAATTCTGCCTGCATGGTCCTCGGTTACATAACCTGCAGCAACAATGGAATCCTTCAGCCACTGCATGATTTCGCCTGAACTGAATCTCTCATTTAATACAAAGCCGTTTGACCAGATGCTCTCGGCAACTTCCATGGTCAGGTCTCTCTCTTCGCCGATCAGGGCCTGAACCTTTGCCTTGTAATCGTCAGCACTGCTGAAGTTCAGAACGAAGGTGTACTTCTTAACGCCGTCTTCGCTCTCGGTCTTACCCCAGGTAAGGCTGTCGGGACAGGTAGCATCAATCAGTGCATCCAGGTCCTCGTAAGAGCCGGAGAAGTTCTCCTGGAATACGCTGTCATTTACTACCAGATCCATGGTTCTGTTTCCGGAACAGCTCTTATCAAGATTCAAGGTTGTCTCGATTGTAGAGCCATCACTACATCCTGTCATCAAAAAGGCAAATGACAGCAATGCAGCAACAAGTAATAATCTGATTTTCTTCATCTTGTCATTTCCTCCTTAGTAAAAGTTCTCATTCAGATAGAGCTTTCCTTTTTCTTCCATCAGGGACAAATGGTCTTTGTCCAGAGAATAATTGATACCGTCGCCATGTACGGTAATGAATTTAACACCATTGATATTTCCGTCTGCATCATAGGTATATGCACCCGGCAGCAATTCCATATCTCTTGTGTAGCCGAGAAGCTCCAGTGCAAATGTCCAGTTGATGGAAAAGCCGTTTGCTGCTTCTGACTTCTTCAGCGTATCTCTTACAGAAGGTGCCAGCGCCTGCTTTAACTTTGCGCCGTTACCGGTCTGAATTGCCTGCTCTAACAGAGCGATGTTCTTGTCGGTGGGATGCATCTTTGTATTAATCATGGACAATACCAGTCCGATTACCACAAGGACAATGCCAAGCCACAAGAACTTTTGTTTCAGTACTTCTTTCATAACAAATCCTCTCCTCTATATTATTTTGGAATAACCCAAATGGAGTATAGCCCATGTAATCGCAAAAATCTACATTTTTTGACAGCCTGCAGGAAATTTTGTCAAAAAAATACTACGGGCCATTTTCTTTCGAAAGACCCGTAGTGCAATTTTTACTCAACAATTATGATATTTTCACAGTTTGCATAGCCTTCCGGCATGATTTCCGTGATAATCTGCGCCTTCTCAAAGCTGCAGAAGGTCATGGAGCTGATCTGGTGGAACTTGGAGCTGTCCGCCAGGATGTACTTCTCCTTGCAGTTTCCTAACGCCGCTTCTTTAATATATGCCTCGTGAGGATCCGGAGTGGTGAATCCGGCCTTTCGGCTGATACCGTTGGTACCGAAGAAGCCCTTGTTGAAATGAATGTTCCGCACTGTCTGCAATGCGATACCGCCGATGACTGCCTCCGTGGTTCCCTTTAGCTCTCCGCCCAACAGGATAACACGGAAGCCCTTGCCTGCAAGATACTGTGCATGGGCAACCGCATTGGTCACAAAGGTCACATCCTTCTCCGTCACAAACTCCAGCATGGCACCGGTGGTAGTTCCCGCATCCAGGTAAATGTAATCTCCCTTTTCAATCAGGCTCGCCGCATAGCGCGCTATCCTGATTTTTTCCTCCTGGGAAACCTGCATTTTCTGAGCCACCGTATATTCCTGGTTGGAAAGAGCCTGCTCCAGGGCAATCGCACCGCCGAATACCTTGATCAGTTTCCCTGCCTTGTGCAATGCCGTGATATCGCGGCGCACGGTGGACTCGGAGGTATCCAGAATCTCCTTCAGCTCCACGGCCGTGATGCTTTTTCTCTCATTGACCAGTTTTAAAATAATATCATATCGCTGTTCCGTCAGCATAAGTCATCCTCCAAAGGGTTGCCTGTTATCAAAAACCCGGCCGGGTAAACTACCGGGCCGGGCAACTGTTTCTTTATAAAGTGCTCACATTGGTCTCGCGAACAATCTTTCTCAAAGGGAGAATGCTTCCGGGTGATACGGAAAGCTCATCCACGCCCATCTTTAAGAAGGTTGCGGTCAGTTCACGGTCTGCGCCGAGTTCACCGCAGATACCGGTCCAGATGCCAGCCTTATGTGAATTCTCCACTACCATAGCAATCTGACGAAGCACTGCGGGGTGATGAGGATCGTAAAACTCATCCAGCGCAATGTTCTGACGGTCGATTGCCAGTGTGTACTGGGTCAGGTCGTTGGTGCCGATACTGAAGAAGTCTACTTCCTTTGCCAGTTCATCGCTCATCATAACCGCCGCGGGAGTCTCAATCATGATACCGATTTCGGGCTTGCCGAACTCTACGCCGAGTGCTGTCAGCTCTGCCTTCACTTCCTCGATGATTGCCTTGATGCGGCGAACCTCGTTCACGCTGATAATCATAGGGAACATGATGGCGATCTTGCCGTAAGCGCTTGCACGGTACAGAGCTCTCAGCTGTGTCTTGAAAATTTCGGGTCTGGTCAGGCAGATTCTGATGGCACGACAACCCATCGCGGGGTTCTCTTCCTTCTGCATTTCGAAATAATCACACTGCTTGTCAGCGCCGATATCCAGCGTACGGATGATAACTCTCTTGCCGGCCATGGTCTCTGCCACGGTCTTGTAAATCTTGAACTGCTCCTCCTCGGTGGGGAAGGTATCTCTCTCCAGGTAGATGAATTCACTTCTGAAAAGACCGATGCCGCCTGCGTCATTCTGAAGCACGCTTGCCAGGTCTTTAATGTTGCCGATATTAGCATACAACATTATTTTTTGGCCATCAAGAGTAACATTCTCCTTACCCTTCAGTTCCTGCAGCAATCTCTTCTTTTCCTGCTCCTGTGCCTGCTTACTCTGCATCTCCTGCAGCGTCTTTTCATCGGGATCGATATAGATGGTACCGTTTGCGCCATCCACAATACCAAGCTTTCCGTCCAACTCTGCA
>JAZLKR010000062.1:0-3901 GCA_045597705.1 Acetatifactor sp. | reverse complement strand
AAAATACTTGCAATTTGAAAAGGAATAGGTTATATTATGTGAGTATCGCAAAACGGTACTCACAAATGGCTGGTTGGTCAAGCGGTTAAGACGTCGCCCTCTCACGGCGAAAACAGGGGTTCGATTCCCCTACCAGCTGCTTACTATTGAAGTGAGTAGCGCAAGCGAGAACATAAATGGCTGGTTGGTCAAGCGGTTAAGACGTCGCCCTCTCACGGCGAAAACAGGGGTTCGATTCCCCTACCAGCTGCTCTATTCAAATAGAATAGCCCAACCCAAAGAAAGTGCTTATTTGCTGATTGTACAGCAGATAGGTATTTTTTTTGTCTATTTTCACAAAATAAAAAAACTTGCACCGTGAAAAGATATAGTGTATAGTGTTTCACGATTGAGCGGTGAGAAAGCGTTAGCTCAATTAATGTGTCAATTTTACTGATTTGGACAGTATATATATAGAAGAAATAAGTGAAATGCGAAGGAAAATCCTTTTATTTCGCATGTTAGAAGGAGTACAGACATGGCAAAGTATCTTGTGATTTTGGAATCTCCTGCCAAAATTAAAACAGTCAAAAAAATCCTGGGAGCGAACTACGAGGTTTGCGCCAGCAACGGTCATGTGCGTGATTTGCCCAAGAGTTCTCTGGGAATCGATGTGCAAAATGACTATGACCCCAAATATATCACCATTCGAGGAAAGGGAGACATTCTGGCAAATCTTCGTAAAGAAGTGAAGAAGGCAGAAAAGATTTATCTTGCAACTGACCCGGACCGTGAGGGAGAAGCCATTTCCTGGCATTTGTATTACGCGCTGAAGCTGGAAGATAAGAAGGTATATCGTATTACCTTCAATGAGATTACCAAGAATGCGGTAAAGGAATCCTTAAAGAATGCCCACGAGATTAATATGAACCTGGTAGACGCCCAGCAGGCAAGACGTGTGCTGGACAGAATGGTAGGTTATCGTATTTCTCCCCTGCTTTGGGCTAAGATTAAAAGAGGCTTAAGTGCCGGCCGTGTACAGTCCGTTGCACTTCGTATCATCTGCGACAGAGAAGATGAAATCAACGCTTTCGTACCGGAAGAATATTGGAGCCTGGATGTAAATTTGGGCGTGAAGGGCGAGAAGAAGCCCATCTGTGCAAAGTATTACGGCAAGAACGGCAAGAAGACTGCCATTACCTGCGGAGAACAGGTTGAAAAGATTCAGAAGGAGCTGGAGAACGCTGCTTTTGAAGTGAAGGAAGTGAAGAACGGTGAGAGAGCCAAGAAGGCACCTTTCCCTTTCACCACATCAACACTGCAGCAGGAAGCCAGCAAGACTCTGAATTTCTCTACCCAGAAGACCATGCGTCTGGCTCAGCAGCTGTATGAAGGCGTAGATCTGAAGGGCGAAGGCACCGTGGGTCTGATTACCTACCTGCGTACTGACTCCACCCGTGTGTCTGCAGAGGCAGAGCAGATGGCAGCGACTTATATTGAGGCACATTACGGCAAGGAATTCATGGCAGCAAAAGCACATGAAAAGAAGAATGCCAACAAGATTCAGGATGCGCATGAAGCAATCCGTCCTACCGATCTGAACCGTAATCCCATTGCCTTGAAGGAAGAACTGCCCAGAGATCTGTTCAGACTGTATCAGCTGATCTGGAAGCGCTTTGTTGCCAGCCAGATGAGCGATGCAAAATATGAGACCAAGTCCGTTAAAATCGGCGCAGGGGAACATCTCTTTACTCTCTCTGCGGCAACCCGTAAGTTTGATGGTTTCATGAGTGTATATGTATCCGACGATGACAAGGAAGAGGAGGGTACTCTGAAGGAAAGCCTGACAACAGACAGCGAGCTTACCTTCAAGTCCTTTGAACCTGCGCAGCACTTTACCCAGCCCCCTGCACATTACACAGAGGCATCCCTGGTCAAGGCTCTGGAGGAGCTTGGCATCGGTCGTCCCAGTACCATTTCACCTACCATCACCACAATCCTCGCGAGAAGATATGTGGAGAAGGAAAACAAGAACCTGTATGTTACCGAGCTCGGTGAGGTCGTTAACAACATGATGAAGGAAGCATTCCCCACCATCGTGGATGTCAACTTTACCGCAAACATGGAGGCGCTTCTGGACGGCGTGGAAGAGGGTACCGTAAAGTGGAAGACCATTGTCTCCAATTTCTATCCCGATCTGGACGAAGCTGTAAAGCAGGCGGAGAAGGATCTGAGCGAGGTAAACATTGCGGATGAAGTCAGCGATGAGGTCTGCGAGGTCTGCGGACGCCAGATGGTAATCAAGTATGGTTCCTTCGGCAGATTCCTGGCTTGTCCCGGATTCCCCGAATGTAAGAATACTAAGCCTTATTTTGAGAAGGTTGGTGTTGCCTGCCCCAAGTGCGGCAAGGACATCGTTGTGAAGAAGACCAGAAAGGGCCGTAAGTATTTCGGTTGTATCGGTCATCCGGACTGTGACTTCATGTCATGGCAGAAGCCTACCGGCGAGAAGTGCCCTAAGTGCGGAAGTGCCATGGTAGACAGAGGAAACGGTCATGTATGCTCCAACGAACAGTGCGGATATAAGGTAAAAGCGTAAATTGTCTCATAAATCTGATAAAATTCGAAAAAATCGCGCTTTTTTTGATTGAAAACAGTTTATTTGTATGATACACTTAACCTATCAATAATTGTCGGCATTTTTATGGAATGATGTGAAAAATTCATTTTTTCCTCATTTTTTCTACCAGATAACGGAGGTTTCTGATATGAGTAGTGTACAGCTGTTGGATAAGACCAGAAAAATCGGTAAATTGCTTCACAACAACAATTCCAGTAAGGTGGTTTTCAATGATATCTGCAAAGTCATGCGTGAGATTTTGAATTCCAACATCCTTGTAATCAGCCGTAAGGGTAAGGTCCTCGGTGTGGGAATGGCAGACGGCGTGGAGCCCATCAGAGAACTGATTGATGAGAATGTGGGCGGATTTATTGATTCCATGCTGAATGAGCGTCTGCTTGCAGTTCTGTCCACCAAGGAGAACGTAAATCTGGAAACCCTTGGTTTTGAGAGCGAAAACATCCGTAAGTTCCAGGCTATCATCACTCCCATTGAAATTGCGGGTGAGAGACTTGGTACTCTGTTTATCTACAAATGTGATGTACAGTACGATATTGACGATATTATTCTCTGCGAGTACGGTTCCACTGTTGTGGGCCTGGAAATGCTCCGTGCGGTAAATGAAGAGAGTGCGGAAGAGAATCGTAAGGTTGCCGTTGTGAAGAGTGCCATCAGCACCCTTTCCTTCTCCGAGATGGAAGCAATCACCCATATCTTCGATGAACTGAACGGAATGGAAGGTATTCTGGTTGCCAGCAAGATAGCCGACAGAGTGGGAATTACCCGTTCCGTTATCGTAAATGCCCTTCGTAAGTTTGAGAGTGCCGGAGTTATCGAATCCAGATCCTCCGGTATGAAGGGAACCTACATCAAGGTCCTGAATGATGTGGTATTCGATGAAATTGAAGAGCTGAAGGCACAGCAGCGTTAGTTAAAAAATATGATAAAAAGCCTGAGAACCCCCTTGCATCAAGGGGGTTCTTGTGTTATAATTCGAATGTTGTGACTATAAAACACGCATTCCGATTCGAATACGGTGCCGGAAAAGAGTTTCCGGTTAGTGCTCGGAGCTAACCGCATGTAAGACGCGACTGCGGCAGAAAAGGATTGCGGAAGATTCAAACCAAATGGAGGTAGAAACATGAGCGTTATTTCTATGAAGCAGTTACTTGAAGCAGGTGTTCATTTCGGACATCAGACCAGAAGATGGAACCCTAAGATGGCTCCTTACATCTTCACCGAGAGAAATGGTATCCACATCATCGATCTTCAGAAGTCAGTAGGCAAGGTTGACGAAGCTTA
>JAZLKR010000061.1:0-19286 GCA_045597705.1 Acetatifactor sp. | reverse complement strand
GGAAAAGAAGGCCATTGAGAACAGACTGCTGGAGACCAGTGGCTATCGCAAAATGGAAATGCATTACAGTGTTGATCCGGATTTGATCGGCGGCATGATTATCCGTATCGGAGATCGTGTGGTTGACAGTACCATCCGAACCAAGCTTGATCATTTAACGAAACAATTATTACAAATTCAGCTGGGATAATTCCCGCTGGAAGAAAGGTGCGACAGATCCATGAATTTAAGACCGGAAGAAATAAGTTCAGTTATCAAGGATCAGATTAAGCGTTATTCCTGCCTTCTGGATGTATCCGATGTGGGTACTGTTATCCAGGTAGCAGACGGTATCGCTCGTGTCCATGGACTGGAAAATGCCATGCAGGGTGAGCTGCTTGAGTTCCCCGGCGATGTATATGGCATGGTTCTGAATCTGGAAGAGGATAATGTCGGTGTTGTACTTCTGGGAAGCTCCAGAAATATCAACGAAGGCGATACAGTAAAGACAACGGGACGAGTAGTTGAGGTTCCCGTAGGTGACAATATGCTGGGCCGTGTAGTAAATGCACTTGGACAGCCTATTGATGGTAAAGGACCCATTCAGACTACCACTTATCGTAAGATTGAGCGTGTAGCGAGCGGCGTTATTACCAGAAAGAGCGTTGATACCCCTCTTCAGACAGGTATCAAGGCAATCGATGCCATGGTTCCCATCGGCCGTGGTCAGCGTGAGTTGATCATCGGTGACCGTCAGACCGGTAAGACTGCAATCGCTCTTGACACCATCATCAACCAGAAGGGTCAGAATGTAAAATGTATTTATGTTGCAATCGGTCAGAAGGCTTCTACCATTGCAAATATTGTAAAAACTCTCGAGGAGTACGGCGCTATGGCTTACACAACCGTTGTTGTGTCTACCGCAAGTGACCTTGCACCTCTGCAGTACATTGCACCCTACTCAGGATGTGCAATCGGAGAGGAATGGATGGAAAAGGGTGAGGATGTCCTCGTTATCTATGATGACTTGAGTAAGCATGCTACCGCATACCGTACACTCTCTTTGCTCCTTCGTCGTCCACCCGGCCGTGAGGCTTATCCCGGTGACGTATTCTATCTGCATTCCAGACTGCTTGAGAGAGCGGTTCGTATGAGCGAGGAGTACGGCGGCGGATCTCTGACCGCGTTGCCCATCATCGAAACACAGGCAGGCGACGTTTCAGCTTACATTCCTACCAATGTAATTTCTATCACAGACGGCCAGATCTATCTGGAGACCGAAATGTTCAACTCCGGTTTCCGTCCTGCTGTTAACGCAGGTCTTTCCGTATCACGAGTAGGTGGTGCAGCGCAGATCAAGGCTATGAAGAAGATTGCAGCACCCATCCGTACCGAGCTTGCTCAGTACAGAGAGCTTGCTTCCTTCGCACAGTTCGGTTCCGAGCTGGATGCGGATACCAAGGAGAAGCTGGCACAGGGTGAAAGAATCAAGGAGGTTCTGAAGCAGCCTCAGTACAACCCCATGCCCGTTCAGTATCAGGTAATTATCATTTATGCCGTAACGCATAAGTACCTGTTGGATGTTGCTGTTGAAGACATCACTCGCTTTGAGAAGGAATTCTTCGAGTTCCTGGATACCAAGTATCCCGAGGTTCCCACAGGCATTGCCGAGAAGAAGGTAATGACCGATGAGACCGAGGAGACTCTGAAGAAGGCGATTGAAGAGTTCAAGAAGCAGTTCGCTTAAAAGGCAGAAAGGCAGAAGTGTAAATTATGGCATCAATGCGTGATATTAAGCGCCGCAAGAGCAGTATCCAAGGCACACAGCAGATCACCAAAGCCATGAAGCTGGTTTCTACCGTAAAGTTACAGCGTGCAAGAGGCAACGCAGAGCGCTCCAAGGAATACTTCAACTGTATGTATCGTACAGTGAACAGTATTCTGGCCCGCGTTGGTCATGTGGACCATAAGTACTTAAACGGCAGCGGTTCCGCAAAGAAGGCAGTCATCGCCATCACCTCAAACAGAGGTCTGGCAGGCGGCTACAATTCCAATGTTATCAAGCTGATCACAAGACATCCCGAGTGGAAGAAGGAAGACATCGTAGTCTACACCATCGGTAACAAGGGTCATGACGCTTTCCTCAGATATGGTTATCAGGTGGAGAGCTGTAACGGCGAGATCATTGAGAATCCTCAGTATGTGGACGCTATGGCACTTTCAAGCGAAATCTTGGATGCCTACGGAAAAGGCGAAATCGGCGAGATTTACCTGGCATATACCGCATTTAAGAATACCGTCAGTCATGTTCCCACTTTGATGAAGCTCCTTCCTGTGGATGTATCCGCACTGGAAGAGGAGAAGACCGAAGGTCCCCAGGCTATCATGAATTTTGAACCCGAGGATGTGGAAGCACTGGACATGATTATTCCCAAATATGTCACCAGTCTGATTTACGGTGCGTTGATGGAGGCGGTTGCCAGTGAAAACGGTGCGCGTATGCAGGCAATGGATAATGCAACCAGCAACGCTGAAGAGATGATCAGCGATTTGGCGCTGAAGTATAACAGAGCCCGTCAGGGTTCCATTACTCAGGAATTGACAGAGATTATTGCAGGTGCGGAAGCACTGGGATAATCGGATTACTATTATGTTCTCGAAAGAGGACAGGAAAGAGGTTGAAATGGCAGGAGAAAACAGAGGAAAGGTTACCCAGATCATCGGTGCGGTACTTGACATCCGTTTCGATGAGGGCAAGCTTCCCGAGATCAACGAAGCAATTCGTATTCCTACCTTGGACGGCGGCGAGCTGATGGCTGAGGTTTCTCAGCACCTTGGCGACGATACCGTAAGATGTATCGCCATGGGCAGCTCCGACGGTCTGAAGCGTGGTATGGACGCAATTGCAACCGGCGCTCCTATTTCTGTTCCCGTTGGTGAGATGACACTTGGTCGTATCTTCAATGTACTGGGACAGCCTATTGATAATAAGCCTGCACCCGAAGGTGTAAGCTATGAGCCCATTCACAGACCCGCTCCCAGATTCGAGGAACAGTCTACCGAGACCGAACTTCTGGAAACCGGTATCAAGGTCGTTGACCTTCTTTGCCCTTACCAGAAGGGTGGTAAGATTGGTCTGTTCGGCGGTGCAGGAGTAGGTAAGACAGTTCTGATTCAGGAGCTGATTCGTAACATCGCAACCGAGCACGGCGGATATTCCGTATTCACCGGCGTTGGCGAGCGTACCCGTGAGGGTAATGACCTGTATCATGAGATGACAGAGTCAGGCGTTATCGACAAGACCACCATGGTATTCGGTCAGATGAATGAGCCCCCGGGAGCAAGAATGAGAGTCGGACTTACCGGCCTTACCATGGCTGAGTACTTCCGTGACAAGGGTGGAAAGGATGTGCTTCTTTTCATCGATAACATTTTCAGATTTACACAGGCAGGTTCCGAGGTGTCCGCACTTCTTGGACGTATGCCTTCCGCAGTAGGTTATCAGCCTACTCTGCAGACCGAGATGGGTGCCCTGCAGGAGCGTATTACTTCTACTAAGAACGGTTCCATCACTTCCGTTCAGGCTGTTTATGTGCCTGCGGATGACTTGACCGACCCCGCTCCCGCAACAACCTTCGCTCACCTGGATGCGACTACCGTATTGTCTCGTTCCATCGTTGAGCTTGGTATCTATCCCGCAGTAGATCCTCTGGAGTCTACCTCCCGTATTCTGGATCCCAGAATCGTAGGTGAGGAGCACTACAAGGTAGCTCGTGGCGTTCAGGAGATTCTGCAGAGATATAAGGAATTGCAGGATATCATCGCAATCCTTGGTATGGACGAACTTTCCGAGGAAGATAAGCTGGTAGTTTCCCGTGCGCGTAAGGTTCAGAGATTCCTTTCTCAGCCTTTCTTCGTAGCAGGACAGTTTACCGGTCTGGAAGGTAAGTACGTTCCCATTAACGAGACCATTCGCGGATTTAAGGAGATTCTGGAAGGAAAGCATGATGACATTCCTGAAAGCTATTTCCTCAATGCCGGCAGCATCGATGATGTTCTGGCAAAATGCGCACGTTAATCTGCGGTTTGGCAGGTAAGAAGGCGAGGTAGCGACATTGGCAGATAACAATACAATTCTTCTCAGAGTGATTACACCGGAGAGAGTATTCTACGAGAACCAGGTAAAAATGGTTGAGTTCAATACCACTGAGGGTGAAATCGGTGTCCTGCCCGGACATATTCCTCTTACAGTTATTATCAAGCCCGGCGTTCTCGATATTACCGAGGAGGACGGCGATAAGACAGCAGCGCTTCATGCAGGCTTTGCGGAGATTCTTCCCGATAGAGTGACCATTCTGGCGGAAATCGTTGAGTGGCCCGATGAAATCGATGAGAGTCGAGCACTGGCAGCGAAGGAGCGTGCGGAGGAAAGACTGCACGATAAGATGGCAGAGACAGATGTTGCAAGAGCCGAACTGGCATTGCAGCGAGCAATTGTAAGAATTCAGGCAATCAAATAGACGAACGGTAACAAAGCGGCTGACAGAAGCATATGTTGAAAGAAAAGAACCTTTGGTGAGAACATGGCTTTTGAGTCAAGATTGTTGCCGCCGTCAGAGATACAAAGGGAAAGGGGCTGGAACGGGCCCCTTCCTTTTTATATGACGCATCCGCAGTGGGGATTGGATTCTCGAGAAGCTGCGGGAGCAGCCATGCAGGATTTGGAATATTTACAGCAAATGTATCCGGCACAGGTACAGAGATGCCGGAAGAGAATTACATGCCTTTTGGATCGATTGGATTACGAGGGCAGCATGATATATGACGAGTACCCGGACCGCTGCAGTCTGCAGAATTTTGTGGCGACAGTGAAGCAGGTACTGGATAAGGAAGAAGAAAACCCGCCGGCAGAAGAACTGATACAGGTTCTGGTCTTTCTGGAACTGGTAAAACGAAGAGAGGGGAAGCGTAAAAGAACCTCCTTCTATCTTTTCTAGCCGGATTCAATAGAGGAACGAAACAAATGAGTGAATGTCAGAAAGTATTGGAAGAAGTACTGAATGAAAAACTGATACAGATGGTGCTCAGCAATACGAGGGATGCAGAGGTCGGCAGCAAATGCAAGCTTCGCCCCGTGAAAATTAAAGATAAGCTTTATTTTCAGGAGACTATGTACCGCGGAACCCAGGTGTTCCATGAGAACCTGACTGCGGAACAGGCGTTGGAGAAGGTAATCGGCTATCTGGAGCATCTCTTCAAGCAGGCAGCAATTTCCTGCGAGGACAGAGAGGTTTCCATTTTGATCAGCAAGAAGGGTACCGCTACCGTAAAGAGCAGGAAAAAACAGGCTGCTGAAACTAAGGCGCCCAGAGATCTTTCGCACAACCGTGAAAAGCAGTATGTGCTGCGCGAGGGAGAACCCGTGGATTTCCTGGTAGGCTTAGGAGTGCAGAGCGAGGACGGTCATGTTGCCAAGGCATATTATGACAAGTTCCGCCAGATTAACAGATATCTGGAGTTTATCGAGGACATTCTGGATCGACTGCCCAAGGACAGAACCCTGCGCATCATTGATTTTGGCTGCGGAAAGAGTTATCTGACCTTCGCGATGTACTACTATCTGCATCAGATGCAGGGCAGAAACATTCGAGTTACCGGACTGGACCTGAAAAAGGATGTCATTGCCCATTGCAATGAACTGGCAAAGAAGCTTCATTATGACTCACTGGATTTCCAGGTGGGAGACATCAAAAATTACGACAAAGACAATCAGGTGGACATGGTGGTTACCCTCCATGCCTGCGATACTGCTACCGACTATGCAATTGAAAAAGCTGTAAAGTGGGGCGCTTCCGTTATTATGGTAGTGCCCTGCTGTCAGCATGAACTGAACGGACAGATTTCCTGTGACACACTGCAGCCCGTGCTGAAATACGGACTGATTAAGGAGAGAATGTCAGCGCTGTTTACCGATGCTCTCCGTGCTAACCTCTTGGAGCAGCAGGGGTATGATACCCAGATCCTGGAGTTCATTGATATGGAGCATACCCCCAAGAATCTGCTGATTCGCGCAGTAAAGAAGTCCGGCATGAAGCCGAAGAAACAGGCACAGTCCTCCGATGTGGAGGAACTGATGAAATTCCTGCAGGTGAATCCCACGCTGGACAAGCTGCTGTAGGAAGGAAATCGCAGATGAGAAGTATTCGTCTGCGAGAAAGGAAGATTTGTGAAGAAACTGATACTGAAGATGATTGTCTTCGCGGCTGTCTTTGTGGCCTCGCTGATACTCATCAGTAAACTTTTAAACGCAGGACATGACAACATGACCTGGGATACGCTGCCGGCTTCCCTGCCTCTCGTCACCATGGAGAAGGAAGGAATCCTGTACAACACACTGCACGGCTACACTACTCCCATGGATGTAACCCTGCAGCGGGAAACGGTGACGGTTCTGGATACCGGACGAAGCACAAACATTTGCGTGGAAACCTTTGAAACCGGCGTTACGGGTATCGGCTATGAGGTGAGAACTCTGGACGGCACGCGCCTGATTGAGGACAGTGCAGTCACTGAGTATGAGACAAAGTCAGGCAAGATTCGATGCACCGTCACCCTGAAGGATCTGCTGGAGGCAAACAAGGAATATTCCCTGATTTTCAAACTGACACTTGAGGACGGACGGGTTGCCCGCTATTACACCAGAGCCATCTGGGCGGAAAAGTTCTACACTTTAGAGAAAATAGATTTCGTAACCAACTTCCATGACTGTACCTTTGACGGGGAGCGCCTGGAGGAAATCACCAGATATCTGGAACCCAATTCCAAACTGGAGTCCAACAAGAGCTTCCATAAGGTCAACATTCACAGCAGTCTGAAGCAGGTGGCATACGGAACGCTGGGTGTACAGGAGATTGGAGACCCCAGAGTGACACTGACCCAGATTGACAGTTCTACCGCAACTTTCCTGATTGATTCTGTGGTCACCGACCCGGAGGATGAACAGTCTGCCAACTACAGGGTGCAGGAGTATTTCCGCATTCGTTACGGTACCGACAGAACCTATCTGCTGGACTATGAGCGAACCATGACCCAGATTCCCAGAAATGAAGTGCTCTACGCCAACGATAAGTTCCTTTTGGGAATCGCGGATGAAGCAGTGGACATGCGGGAAACAGAGGACGGCAATGTGCTGGTATTTGAAACCTGCAACAAGCTCTACGGATACAATGTAAAGGATAATAAACTTATCGAGGTCTTCGGATTCTACGATGACGGAAGCCTGGACGAGCGTACCAATTACGATCACCACGGTATCAAGATTCTGGAGATTAAACCGGAGGGAGATATCACCTTTGCTGTTTACGGCTACATGAACCGCGGCCGCCATGAGGGCGAATGCGGAGTACAGGTTTCCACCTACAGCAGCAAGCATAACACCGTGGAGGAAATGGTTTACATTCCTTCGGATAAGCCCTATTCCGCCATTGCTGCGGAGGTGGAGAATCTTCTCTACAAGAACGAAGAAGGAAAACTGTATCTGCAGTTTGAGGGCACAGTGGTGTGTGTTGACCTGGAGGAACGCACCTCCAAGGTGCTGATTCAGACGGTAAGAGACGGTATGCTTCATGTTTCCGCCGACCATGAGACGCTGGTCTGGACGGAAAAAGAGGATTATTACCACAGCCGCGAGTTGAAGATTATGAACCTGAGTACCGGTCTGGACCACACGGTATTCTGCACACCGCAGGATTCTGTGCTGCCCCTGGGCTTTATGGGCGAGGACATTATTTACGGCGTGGCTCACAATGACGATATTCGCAAGGAAAGCTCCGGTCATATTTTCTTTCCGATGTACAAGGTGGTTATCTGCGATTCTTATGGTGTTACTCTGAAGGAATATCAGCAGGATAACATTTATGTGACGGGAATTGAGATTGCGGCAAACCAGATCACACTGACCTGCCTGAAGAAGCAGGATAACGGAAAATATGTGGATGCCATGCAGGACCATATCACAGGAAATGAAGAAATCGTTCCCGGAAAAAATACTGTGGTTTCCGCAGATATCGAGCGGTATGAGCGATATGTGCAGATTAAGGTGAAGAAAGAAATTGACGCCAAGAATATTATGCTGCTGAATCCCAAGGAAGTCGTTTACGAGGGCGGCCGTTCCCTGGAACTGGCAGAAAACAGACTGGCGAAACGGTTCTATGCCTTCGGACATTACGGAATTGAGGCAGTGTGCAGCAGCGCGGCCAATGCCCTGCAGACTGCATCGGAGCAGAATGGTTTCGTGGTGGATACTGCGGGCAATGAAATCTGGCGCAAGGAAATTCGTTCCACAAAGAATCAGATTATGGCCTTCAAGGAGACCAAGGCGGAGGCGGATCAGACCAGCCTGTCCGTCTGCCTGGATTTGATTTTCTCCTTCAAGGGGCAGGTTGTGGACAGCGTTGGATTGCTGGAGGAAGGCCAATCCGCACTGGAAATTCTGGAGAACAATCTGGATGCCTCCCATGTGCTTGACCTGAAGGGCTGTTCCCTGGCATCCGTGCTTTATTATGTAGATCATGAACTGCCCATTCTGGCACTTTTGGAGGATGGCAGCGCGGTGCTGATTACCGGTTACAACGAGCAGAACACGGTTATCTTAAATCCTGCCGCCGGAACCCTGGCCAAGAAGGGCATGAACGATTCCACAGAGTGGTTCGAGTTAAGCGGCAACAATTTTATTACGTATATACCATAAAGAAGTACGAGACTCGCGATGGCTGAACATTGCCTTAGTGTGGTATTTCATTTCGGCAGTTAGCCATCTTGAGTCTCTTTGCGTTATGGCTATTAAAAAAGGATATCTCCCGCGGAAGATATCCTTTTTGGTTGCCTGGTTTTGATATTTATCGTTTGCGTTGTTAATGAACTCTGCTCATGTCAGATTCTTGGAAAATTTTCATCGATATAATTAATCATTTATGTTTTCGATGAGTTGATTTGGCTTTCGGTAAGGAAATATCATCGGATTTTGAATTATTTTGAAATCCGATGGGAAAATTCCATATTTTGAAGAGCAACACTCATCGCATTTTTTGATTTGGAATGATTCGATGAAGAAACATACTGAATAAGTACTTATTTCTCATCGAATCCAGTCTTTTTCAATATTTCGATGACATAATATCAATATAGGATTTTTTATGTCATCGACTTTTTGCGAAAATAGTAAACTCGATGATTTCTTGTATCTGATGGTATGTCAAAAACTGGATTTCAGTGGAAATATCCTTATTTCTCGGGGAATAAAGCGGTTCTGTACTTCTCGAGTATGGAGAACAGCAGCAGGCCGAGAATGCCGCAGGACAAAATTTCGCCGATTCCGACGGTCAGCATAAAGAAAGGAATGGAGCCGGGAATCTGGTAGACGAAATACAGTACGAAGGGAACGATGATAGTATTTGCAACAATGGGTCCTACAGGAGAGAGGAACTTCTTTGTTGTGTATTTTGCTTTGTTCTCTGCTTTGAATTTCCAAAAACCAAAAGAAAGAAAATAGGTGGTCAATGCACCGAGCAAGGTAGCAAGAGAACCGAATATGATATCAAGTGGATGACATCCGGTAACAAAATTGGAAATAAGGCATCCTACGAATAATCCGGGAACAGCAGCGGGGGTAAAAGCGGGAAGAATGGTTAATGCTTCAGAAATTCTGACCTGAATATTTCCGCTTGCCAGGTTGAAGGCATTGATAAAATAGGTCAGAACGACATAGATGGCCGCAATCATAGCAGCCTGCGTGATAAAAAGTGTTTTCCTATTCATTTGAGTCTCCTTTAGTTTTGTTTTAGGTGTGGAAGGTTTCGAACACACCGATTCGGCTGCATTTTTCTATGCAGCTGTGTAGATTATTTCAACAAGAAGCGAAGCTTCTTGCAAGCGTGACTGCCGAGTCACGCTTTTGCCAGGCAACACAGTGAGCCTACTATATCATGGAGAAAGATAAGTGTCAAGAAAATTGTAAATGCGAGGGACAGAGGGACACTCCTCGTGACAGAAGGAGCGTCCCTGTGGTACAATAGTGACATGGGGGTACATGGGGATGTACAAAATTGATGAGAAGGAAGACCGAGAAAAATATATATTGTTGGTACCGGCCATGCTGGATATGCACTTTCCGCTGTTAAAATATGCCTTCTATTCAAAGAATTACCATCCGGTGATTCTGGAGAATGAAGAGAATGTGGTATACACGGGACTGAAGTATGTGAACAACGATATGTGCTATCCGTCCATTCTGAATGTGGGGCAGATGGTAGCGGCCTTGCAGTCCGGACAGTATGACCCGGAGCGCACCAGACTCCTGATGCCAAGTGCAGGTGATGCCTGCAGAGGAGCGAATTACTTCGGCGTGCTGAAACGCGCGGTGGAGCACGCAGGATTTCCGCAAGTCAAGGTTATGTCATTGAACCTGAAGGGAATCGACAAGGACGCGGCACTGCAGCTGGAGTTCGGAATGGTGTGGCGAGCTTTGTTTGCTGTGTACTACGGAGATCTTCTGATGTTTATGCTGCGTCAGACGAGACCCTACGAGAAGACACCCGGGGCGGCGCTTAAGCTGTGGCAGGAGTGGATTGACCGTCTGGCAGAAGAGTTTAAAGCGGGCAAAAATCTGACACTGCGAAAGATGATTCGGAATTTTGACCTGATTGCTGCCGACTTTGAAAAACTGGAGAAGACCGGGGAAAAGAAGCAGCGAGTAGGTCTGGTGGGCGAGATTTACATTAAGTATTGTCATATGGGAAACTGGAATATGGTTCGTTTCCTGGAGGAACAGGGCTGTGAGAGTCACACCAACGGTGTCACCTGGTATGCCATGTACTATATGGATTCCCATCTGGTGGAGGCCGGCACGGTGGAAGGACTGATGTACCGTATTGGATATCGGTTTTTCGGCTGGCTGCAGCGCAAACTGGTGGAGGCGGTAAGACGGCACGGATTCTATTCTCTGGAGCCCTTCCCGACGATGAAGAAAGAGGCACAGGGCTATGTAAGCTTTGAAACGCTTGTGGGTGACGGATGGCTGATTGGTGCCGAGGCAGTGGGACATATTCTGCATGATTGCCCGAAGGTGCTGGCGATGCAGCCCTTTGGCTGTATGCCCAATCATGTCTGCGGCAGGGGGCTGTATCCTTCCCTGCAGAGGAAACTGAACGAGATGGGACATCTGACAAGCGTAGATGTGGACGCGGGCAGTTCGGAACTGAATGTTTACAATCGCGTCAAAATGTTGCTTGATACCTGATAGACAGAATGAAAAAATTGTGGTAAAATGTGCTGGTTTGATAGTTACACCACAATATTTTGTATCAGAGGGGTATTGAGGAAGCATGAAAGCAGATAAAATACTGATGACAATCGGACTGGCAGTGATTTTGGTACTGGGTGGTTTGATTCTTTATAAAGGGGATATGATTGGTGTCTCCGGTCAGAACATTGAACAGAACGCCAGAAAGGAACAGAATGTGGATGCCGGCTGGGAAGTAGCGCAGGCGGTAGACGAGAAGCTGGGTGCGGTTCTCTTTTATGATGAGACAGCAGAGCAGTACTGTTACTCTGTTTACCTGAAGAAAAATCAGCCTTCCGTAGGATACTTCTACAGAGAGGGCGGCAACGACCCTTACATTGAGGAGGGTGTGCGCTGTGTGGTTTATGAAGACACCGGTATGGCGCTGCTTTCTCTGAATCGTGAGAAGGTGGCCAGCATTGTGGTGGCAGACCAGAATGGAAAGGAAACCATTCAGGTGGATCCGAATGCTCCTTTTACCGTGGTTCTTCCTTTGGACTGTCAGGAAATTGCCATGTTTGACGCGGCAGGCAACGATGTCAGCGTGTATGTGACCTACAAGGGTTAATGATTGTTTTGCATAAATAAGAAAAGCAGGTGCGATGCACCTGCTTTTTTCATGCCATTTTGAATTTTACAGCTCTCCGGTCTTGTACTTGGAAACAATCTGCTGAATTCTCTCGTTGGGATTGAGCAAATCGCTGATGGAAGAGTCATGGTTCAGGGTATCTACGATGTAAGCGATATATTTGCTCATGTCGCAGTTGATGTACCATTCTCTCTGAAGAAGCTCGGGAGTCTGGTAAATCAGGTTGGTGGTGAGAACCTTATCGATGATACCGTTCTCAAATGCCTTGTCGAACTTGTCCAAACCGTTGGTGAAGAGGCCGAAGGTGGAGAAGACGAAAATCTTGTTAGCCTTGCGCTCTTTCAGCTCGGCAGCAACTTCCAATACGGATTCACCGGAGGAAATCATGTCATCGATGATGATCATATCCTTGCCCTCAACACTGCTTCCGAGGAACTCGTGAGCAACGATGGGATTGCGTCCGTTTACAACTCTGGTGTAGTCACGTCTCTTATAGAACATACCCATATCCAGGCCGAGAACATTTGCAATGTAAATTGCACGTCCCATACCGCCTTCGTCCGGGCTGATTACCATCATGTGGTCGGAATCAATCTTCAGATCCTTTACATTCTTTAACAGGCCCTTGATGAACTGGTAAGCGGGCTGAACGGTTTCGAAACCATGAAGAGGAATTGCATTCTGAACTCTGGGGTCGTGTGCATCGAAGGTGATGATGTTGTCAACGCCCATCTGTGTCAGCTCCTGAAGAGCCAGGGCACAGTCAAGAGACTCTCTGGAGGTTCTCTTGTGCTGTCTGCTTTCATACAGGAAAGGCATAATTACGGTGATTCTGCGGGACTTACCGCCAAGTGCGGCGATGATACGCTTTAAGTCCTGATAGTGGTCATCGGGAGACATGTGATTCTCGTGACCGCAGAGGGAATATGTGAGGGAGTAGTTCAGTACATCAACCAGAATATACAGGTCGGTACCACGAACAGACTCTAAAACCATACCCTTTGCTTCGCCTGAGCCGAAGCGAGGAACCTTGGTGTTTACCAGGTAAGAATCTCTCTGATATCCGGAGAATGCAAGAGAGCCCTTGTGCTCACTTTCTCTTTCAGCTCTCCATTTAACCAGATACTGGTCAACTTTCTCACCGAGGGGCTTGCAGCCTGCCATGGCGATCAATCCCAAAGAGCCAACAGGAATTGTTTCAAGATTTCTTTTTTCTTCGCGGTTACCCATGAATCAAATCTCCTTATTCTAAACAATTAATCAAAAGGTATAAAAGAGCAGCGGCAAATGTGAATGGGAGGAACTATACGAGTCCCTGCCTTCTCTTCAGCAATCGTACATCGTTGCCGCTTAATTTCAGCGTTTTGAAGCTGCTGAGCAAACGGGAGAAGTTACGATCGGAATAGCGCTCCTGCAAATCACGGAAGGAAAGATTTGTTGTAATCACAGTGGATTTTTCGCGGAGAGCTCGTTCGTTGATGATGGAGAACAGCTTGGATGAAATAAACTGGTTGGAAAGCTCGGTACCGAGGTCATCCAGAATAAATAAATCACAGCTGTAGATATCATCTAAGAAGGATTGGGCCGCCGTCTTGTCCTTATTATCGAAGGAATAGAAGCCCATCAATTCAAAGAAACGAACTGCACTGAAGTATATCACGGAATTGCCATCAGCCAGCACCTGCTTTGCAATACAGCCGGCCAATAAGCTTTTGCCAGTACCTACATTACCATAAATCAGGATGTTTGAGTAGTCCTGTTTGCAATTTTTGAAGTTTTGCACGAAGGAACGACAAAAAGAAACAGCTTTTTCGAGATTTTGCCTATCCTCGCCCTGCTGATACTCAAGGGAAATATTATTAAAATCGGCATCTTGAATGATTTTTTCGATGTTTGACATGGAGTAATTGAGCATTACTTCACGCTGACGAAAACAGCTGCATTTTACAGGAGTGCCCTCCTCGCCGGGAAGAAAACCGGTGTCGTGGCAGAATTTACAATCGTAGATGGGATCCAGATAATCTGCGGGGAAACCTGCGTCGGACAGCAGTGCCTGACGGCGGGTGCCGATTCTGGCGATTTCCTCATGAAGCTTCGCAACCGCTTCCTCCTCGCCGTTTAACAGGGCGCGGGCAGCGGAAACAGACAGGGTTCCCACGGAAGCATCCAGCTCGGAAAGTGCGGGAATTTTCTCGTAGGCAGTCTCACGATGTTCCTCGGCAAGAGCGTGATTGACATCGCGGATTCTTTCATATTCTCTCATTAACTGGTCATGCTGTGAATTGGTTAACATAAGTCTCCTTTACGGTTAGGGGCTTGTATTATAACTGCGCGAGCTCGCGCTCCAGTGCGTCAAAATCATAGGTGCGCTGCTCGAACTGATTGAAGGCATTGCCTGCGGAAGCGCCGGCAGAACGGGTTCTGCGGGTACGCTTGAAGGCCTCGTCTGCCTTGGAGATATCACTGAGGACGCGAACATCCTTGTGATACCAGTCGGTAAGGATGCCGTCGGCATACTTGAAACGGTTCTTGTCGGTAGCCAGCACGGTACGATCGCAGGCCTCCAGCACAATGTTGTTGTCCAGCTGATATTCCTTGATCCACTTGGTGATATAGCCGGCTTCGGTGTTGGTAATCTGGGAACCGGACTTGCCCAGTGCACGCATAATGTCGTAGTAAATCTGAGGATATTTGCCGCCTCGATTTTCAGCCTGTTCAGCGGTGGTGATACCTTCGTTGGCCCAGGCGAGGGCGGTCTTTTCGATATAGCGGAAGCTCTTGTGGTCATGGCCTACGCAGTACTGCAGCAGATAGTCCACCAGATCGGGAGTGAAGTGAAGCACATCCACAAGGTAGTAGAGAGTCTGCATCTCACTCGCGGTGAGAGGACGGGCAAAGTAAGCCTCGGCAATGAAAATGAGCTGAGCGGTGTTGTCGTCGTTTTTGAATTTCTTCAGCTGGTCGGCAGTGTACACGGGCTTCTTGAAGGGATCCTCCTCGAGCATCTCCTGAGCAGCGGGTACAACCGGTTCAGCCTGTCTTGCCACAGCGGGCACGGGCATAAAGGTAGCCTCACCTGCATTGCGGCGGCTCTTGCGGGGACTGTCCAGATCACGGATGTGAATGCCCACAAGATTCTTGTTTTCATCAAAATCCAGGTCAAGGAGATTCTGCTTCTCCCAGTATTTTAACGCACGAATGACGTCCTTTTCCGTATGATTGAACTTGTCCGCAATATCGGACACACTGGTAGCCAGCTTCGCATTCATCATGCGAATCAGATAAAGATATACCTTAATCTGTGCATCGTTGGCAGCCCCCATATATTCGTCGATAAACAGATTGGAGATTGAAGTGTTCTCCACATCTGCGTCCTTGTAAAGTGTTAATCGTGCCATAAAATCATTCCCCTTCTGACCTGCGTGGGTGACGCAAAAGCGCATTCCACACAGCATGGAAAGTATAGCATAAAGAACACCGGAATGCCTATTGGCATTTCCCCCGAAAAAATAGAGGGCTCGGACCGGGTGTAAAACAAGGGCAGAATGTGGATAATGTGGATAATGTGGATGAAAATTCTGCCATCGAGAAAACCCGTGGAAAATACAGAAAGATTGACAAATATCGCGTATGGGAATTATCCACAGGAGATAATAAAATATCCACAGAATCCGGTCGCGGCGGGAGCGAAAGTGTCTGTGGATAATGTGGATAAACTAGAGGCCTAACAGGTTTTTCCCGATTTTATGCACGTCACCTGCCCCCATAGTTATCAACAGGTCACCGTTTGTGCAATTTTCCAAGAGAAAAATTTCAATTTCATCGAAGGTGGAAAAGCAGTAACATTCCTTGCCGCGGGCAGTGATTTTTGCCTGCAGATCCTCCGCACTGATGCCCAGTCGGTCCATCTCTCCGGCCGGGTAAATCGGGGTCAGAATGACATTGCCGGAACCGCTTAAAACCTCCGCAAATTCGTCCATAAGTTCCTTGGTGCGGGAGTAGGTGCAGGGCTGGAACACAACCCACAGAGTCTCATGGGGAAGAGCAGCGGCCGCTGCGAGGGCCAGGCGAACCTCTTCGGGAGCGGAGGAGCAGTCATCAATGACGGTGATGCCGCCGATTTTGCCTTTGTATTCAAAATGTCTGTCGGTGCCGAAGTCCATATCGTACATAATTCTTCTTTCCTCCCGCATACTAACGAAGAGGCGGGAATACTTTGCTGTCTTTCTTCCTATATATTATGGAATGATTTCATTATAAGCAGTTTACCCGGAAAAAACAAACAAAAACGGTCGCGAATCCGCGTTTTGTACGAATGTTCATTGTGCCTAATAAAATGAATCATTATTCAGGTATATGAGGTTAAATTTACTCATACAATAAAAAAGATTTTGTAAAGAATTGTAAAAAATGGATAGAATTTGGGGAAAGTACAGATTTTTTTTGGTGGTTTATATTCACATTTCAAAATCGGTGTGTTATAATTTGATTTACCAGTAAATGGTAATAGGCTAGAAGAGGTGATGACATGATTAAAAAAGAAATGATTGCCATGTTGTTGGCAGGTGGGCAAGGCAGCCGTCTTGGAGTCCTGACTTCCAAGGTTGCAAAACCCGCGGTAGCATTCGGCGGAAAGTATCGTATTATTGACTTCCCCCTTTCCAACTGTATCAACTCAGGTGTAGATACAGTCGGTGTTTTAACTCAGTATCAGCCCTTGAGACTGAACACACATATCGGTATCGGTATTCCCTGGGATCTGGATCGTAACATCGGAGGTGTAACCGTACTTCCTCCTTACGAGAAGAGCAAGAACAGTGAATGGTATACAGGTACTGCTAATGCTATTTATCAGAACATTGAGTACATGGAGACCTTCAATCCCGAGTATGTACTGATTCTGTCCGGTGACCACATCTACAAGATGGATTACGAGGTTATGCTGGACTTCCATAAAACCAACGGTGCGGAGTGTACCATCGCAGTTATGCCTGTTCCTTATGAGGAGGCTAGCCGTTTCGGTATCATGATCACCGACGAAAACAGAAGAATTACAGACTTCGAGGAGAAGCCTGCCAATCCCAGAAGCAACCTTGCTTCCATGGGTATTTATATCTTTAACTGGAAGACTCTGAAGGAGGCTCTCATCACTATGGCTGAGCAGCCTGCTCTTGACTTCGGTAAGCACATCATCCCTTATGTTCATGAGAAGGGAGCTCCTTTGTATGCTTACGAGTTCAACGGCTACTGGAAGGATGTAGGAACTCTGAGCTCTTACTGGGAAGCTAACATGGAGCTGATTGATATCGTTCCCGAGTTCAACCTTTACGAAGAGTATTGGAAGATCTATACCAGAAGCGAGATCCAGCCCCCTCAGTACCTGGCTGACAACAGCGTGGTTGAGCGCTCTATCATCGGCGAAGGCTCCGATATCTACGGTGAGGTTTACAACTCCGTTATCGGCTGCGGCGTAACCATCGGTAAGGGTACCGTAGTACGCGATTCCATCATCATGAACAACACTGTCATCGGTGACGGATGTGAGCTGAACAAGGCAATCATCGCTGAGGATGTTGTTGTAGGCAACAATGTTAAACTCGGCATCGGCGAGGAAGCTGAGAATGACACAGCTCCTCATATTTACAACCATGGTCTCGTTACCATCGGTGAGAAGAGTATCATTCCCGACGGCATTACCGTTGGTAAGAACTCCGTAATTTTTGGCGCAACCAGCGCAGCTGACTATGAGAACGCGAATCTCGCAAGCGGCAAAACTTTGATTAAGGCAGGTGAAGTATAGTGAGAGCAATCGGAATCGTTTTAGCCGGCGGAAATAATCACAGAATGGCTGAACTCTCTCAGAAGAGAGCTATCTGTGCAATGCCTGTTGCCGGAAGTTACAGAAGCATTGATTTTACCTTAAGTAATATGTCAAATTCCCACATCGCAAAGGTAGCTGTACTGACCCAGTACAACTCAAGAAGCCTGAATGAGCACTTAAGCTCTTCCAAGTGGTGGGATTTCGGTCGTAAGCAGGGCGGTCTTTCCGTTCTGACTCCTACTGTTACTGCTGACAACAGCAACTGGTACAGAGGAACCGCAGATGCTATTTATCAGAATCTTACTTTCTTAAAGAACAGCCATGAGCCCTATGTTATCATCGCTTCCGGTGATGGCGTGTACAAGCTGGATTACAACAAGGTACTTGAGGCTCATATCGAGAGAAAGGCTGATATTACCGTAGTTGTTCGTGATATGGAAGAGGATGTGAACATCGATCGTTTCGGTACCGTTACCATGAACGAGGAGTTCCGCATCATGAACTTCGAGGAGAAGCCTCTGGAAGCAAAGACCAGAACCGTATCCTGCGGTATCTATGTCATCCGTCGTCGTCTCCTGATTGAGATGATTGAGAAGTGCGCAGAAGAGGACAGATATGATTTTGTAAGAGATATTCTCATCCGTTACAAGGATCAGAAGAAGATCTGCGGCTACAAGATTAAGGACTACTGGAGAAATATCGCATCTGTTGAAGATTACTTCAACACCAACATGGACTTCTTAAAGCCCGATGTGAGAAACTACTTCTTCAAGCAGTATCCCGACATTTACTCCAAGGTGGACGATCTTCCTCCCGCAAAGTACAATGTAGGCGCTCAGGTTAAGAACAGCCTGATCTCCAGCGGATGTATCGTAAACGGTGTTGTTGAGAACTCTGTAATCTTCAAGAAGAGCTACATCGGCAATAACTGCGTAATCAAGAATTCCATCATTCTGAACGATGTTTACATCGGCGATAATACAGTTATCGAGAACTGTATCGTAGAGAGCCGCGATACCATTCGTGCCAACACTACTTACATCGGCGAAGAAGGCAAAATCAAGATTGTTGTCGAGAAGAATGCCAGATACACAATGTAAATAAGGAGGCCCGTCATATGCAGATTACAGATGTCCGTGTGCGCAAGATTACCAAAGAAGGTAAGATGAAGGCCATTGTATCCATCACACTGGATAATGAATTTGTCATTCATGATATCAAGGTCATCGAAGGAGATAAGGGGTTATTCATCGCAATGCCCAGCAAAAAGGCAGCCGACGGTGAGTACCGTGATATTGCGCATCCTATTAATTCTTCTACCAGAGAAAATGTGCAGAAGATTATTCTGGAGGAGTACGAGAAAACAGCTGCTCTTCCCGATGAGGAATAAGAAACAATTATGGAGCCGCAGCAGAAAATGATATGTACCCAGAATCCTGGACACATATTTATGAATTAGGTGGAACACATGGATGCTATCCTGTATTGAACAGGTGGCATCCATTTTGTTTTTGCCTGAATTCTTTTATTGTTATAATAATCTATGTATTCTTCTACTG
>JAZLKR010000060.1:0-97962 GCA_045597705.1 Acetatifactor sp. | reverse complement strand
TAGCCAGAGTCAAAAGATGGCTTAATTAATATTATATGAAATAGAGGGTTAGATTTATGCAAAAGATACTTTTTATTGTCGCAGTGCTTGTCAGCTCCGATGTCCAGTGTTCTGATGATCACACGCTTGCCGGCCATTGTCTCGGCAACCGTCTTATAGATCTTGAACTGTTCTTCCTCTGTGGGGAAGGTATCTCTCTCCAAGTAGATGAACTCACTTCTGAAAAGTCCGATACCGCCTGCATCATTCTGTAATACCGTAGCTAAATCTTTGATATTTCCAATATTAGCATACAACATTATTTTTTGACCATCAAGAGTAACATTCTCCTTGCCCTTCAGTTCCTGAAGCAGTCTCTTTTTCTCCTGCTCCTCGGCCTGTCTGGTCTGCATTTTTGCCAGTGTCTCTTCGTCGGGATCGATGTATATGGTACCGTTTGCTCCGTCCACAATGCCCATCTTACCGTCCAGCTCTGCACTGAGTTCCATATCGGTGCTTACCAGTGCGGGAATACCCATGGTTCTCGCCAGAATGGCGGTGTGGGAATTCAGGGAGCCCAAGACAGTAACAAAGGAAAGAACCTTGTCCTTATCCATCTGCACAGTTTCTGAGGGAGCCAGGTCTTCTGCCAGAATGATTGCGGGCTGATCTGCGTCTGCCGCGCCGGTTCCCTGCCCCTGCAGGATGCGAATCACACGCTCGGAAATATCCTTGACATCTGCTGCCCTTGCCTTCATATAATCGTCGTCCATGGAAGCAAACATCTCGGAGAAATTGTCTCCGGTGGAGGCCACCGCATACTCTGCGTTTACCTGACCGCTGCGAATGATATTCTCAACGGACTCATTGTAATCGTCATCCTCCAGCATCATCTGGTGCACCTCGAAGATAGCGGCGTTTGCTTCGCCCACTTCCTTCAGTGCCTTTTCGTACAGCTCGCCAAGCTGTACCAGAGCGGTCTCCTTGGCCGCCCGGTACTTAGCCATTTCAGCGTCTGCATCCTCGATTTTAAAGCGGCGTACCTGCTGCTGACCCTTCTGATATACCTTGATGGGGCCGATTGCGATTCCGCCAAATACACTTTTTCCACGATAGGTTAACATAACGCTTCCCTTCCTGTATTAAAGATTTGCTTTAAAGAAGCTCTCCATTGCCTCTGCTGCAGCTGCCTCATCCTCACCCTCAACAGTGATGGTTACCTCATGGCCCTGCTTTACGCCCAGTGCCATAACGGTGAAGATTTTCTTGCAGTCGCCGACCTTGCCGTTTGCCGCAATCTTGATAGAGCTTGCGAAGCCCTTAGCTGCCTTGATCAGCTCTCCTGCAGGGCGAGCATGGATGCCCTCTGCATCAGTGATTACATATTTAAATTCTACCATAATATTCGTTCCTTTCCATCTGCAATTCATCTGCAGTTATTTATTTTTATTCTTCAACGGGCTTCTTCAGGAAACCGAGCATCAGGCAGGATACCAGAGTACCAACTACCAGTGCCACCAGGTACAGCAGTGCGTTGCCCATTACAGGTACTACGAAGATACCGCCGTGAGGAGCCATCAGAGTACATCCGAAGAGCATTGACAGAGCACCTGCGATTGCGCTGCCTGCGATGCAGGAAGGAAGTACACGGATGGGGTCTGCTGCTGCGTAAGGAATTGCACCCTCAGTGATGAATGCAAGGCCCATGATGAAGTTGGTAGGGCCGGATTCTCTCTGTTCCTTGGTGAACTTATTCTTGAACAGAATGGTTGCCAGTGCAATTGCACAGGGAGGAGTCATACCGCCGATCATAACTGCTGCCATGATGTCATAGTTGCCTGCTGCAATCTGTGCAACACCGAATACATAGGCTGCCTTGTTGAAGGGACCACCCATATCGATCGCCATCATGCCACCCAGAACCAGTCCGAGAAGGAGCTTACTTGAGTTGCCCATGCTACTCAGTCCGCTGTTCAGTGCCTCATTGATGAAGCCCATCACAGGCTCAACAGCGTAGGTCATTGCCAGACCGATAATCAGAATACCAAATACGGGATAAATCAGAACAGGTGCAATCTTTTCCAGAGATGCGGGAAGCTTCTCGCAGAGCTTCTTCAGCAGAACAATCAGATAACCTGCCACAAAACCTGCTACCAACGCGCCCAGGAAACCGGACTTGCCGTTTGCTGCGATTGCGCCGCCTACAAAACCGACTGCCAGTGCGGGTCTGTCGCCGATTGCCATTGCAATGTAGCCTGCGAGTACGGGAAGCATGAAGCCGAATGCCGCACCGCCGATGCTCTTAAACAGAGCCGCTACGGGAGTGATGGAACCGAAGTTGCCTCTTTCCGCTACAGAGAGAGCATTCATGTCAACCAGCAGACCATCGATCAGGAATGCGATTGCAATCAGAATCCCGCCGCCGACTACGAAAGGAATCATGTGAGATACACCGTTCATCAGCTGGGTGTAAATCTGATGTCCTGCTCCGCCGCCTGCCTTCTTGGTCTCAGTGTTCGCTGCGTTTGCACTCTTGTAAACGGGAACATTGCCGCTCTTTGCCAGCTTCACCAGCTCGTCTGCTTTGCCGATACCGTCGGACACGGGGCGCTCAATAACCTTCTTGCCATCGAAACGATCCATGGGAACCTGCGCATCTGCTGCCACGATAATGCAATCAGCCTCAGCGATTTCCGCATCGGTCAGCACATTTTTCGCACCGCCGGAGCCTCTTGTCTCAACTTTAATGAAGCAGTCATTTGCCTTTGCTGCCTTTTCCAGACCCTCTGCTGCCATGTAGGTATGTGCAATACCTGTGGGGCAGGAGGTAACTGCCAGAATCTTGAACTGACCGGCAGAAGCAGTTGCTTCCACATTCAGTCGCTCGTCCACGCTCTTCTTCTCAGTGTCAGCCTTGTCGATGATTGCCAGGAACTCTTCTACTGTCTGTGCATTCTTCAGGGATGCGGTGAACTCCTCGTCCATCAGCATCATGGAAAGCTTGCTCAGAACATCCAGATGCACATTGTCCTCTGTGTTGGGTGCTGCAATCAGGAACAGCAGCTCTACGGGCTCGCCGTCCAATGAATCGAAATCAACACCGTTTTTGATAACCATTGCTGCAAGACCGGGCGCCTTAACCGCATCACATTTTCCGTGAGGAATTGCGATACCTTCGCCGATACCTGTTGTGCTCTCCTCTTCACGGGCATATACCTGTTTGCGGTATGCTGCCTCGTCGGAAAGCTTTCCGCTCTTTGCCATCAGTGCAACTGCCTGGTCAAGAGTTTCGCTCTTATCCTTGGGATTGCAGGTTAAGCACACGCTTCTTGCGTCAAGTAAATCTGTAATTCTCATTTTTCCTTCCCTTTCTTTCGGTTTTACCGATGTAACCCCCAACACTAATCTGTCAGGACCTCACTGTTCACACGCTCAAAAACTGCTGCAATTTCTTCTGCCGTTGCGAGATTCTCCGAGAATGCACTTGCACTTCCCGCTGCCACGCCCATATGGAAGGCATGTCTGTAATCCTGCTTCTCCAACCAGCCTGCCATAAAGCCTGCCACCATGGAATCTCCTGCGCCGACGCCGTTCTTCAGTTCCCCTTTTGGTGCAGGTGCCTGATATACGCTTCCGTCCTCTGCTACCAGAATCGCTCCGTGGCCTGCCATGGAGATTAGCACATTTCTTGCGCCCATCTCCTGCAGCTTTCTGGCATAGGGGACTACTTCCTTGCCGGGCTTAAGCTCCACACCGAAGATTTCTCCCAGCTCATGGTGATTGGGTTTGATCAGAATCGGATGGAATTCCAGCACCTTCATCAGTAGGCTCTTTGTAGCATCCACTACAATCATGATTCCCTTATCCTGCAATCTGCTGCAGATATCTCTGTAGGTCGAATCAGACATTGTAGAAGGAATGCTTCCCGCCAGGAACAGCACATCACCGCTTTGAAGTGCATCCAACTGCTGCATCAGCTTCTCTACTGCCGCCTCGTTGATTACAGGCCCCATACCGTTAATCTCGGTTCCTTCATAGGACTGCAGTTTGAAGTTGATTCTGGAAATTCCTTCCTCCAATCGAATGAATCCGGTGGAAACTCCCATGTCCTTCAGTCGCTTTTCAATTTCCTCTCCGGTGAAGCCGGCAGTAAATCCCAGCGCTGTGTTTTGGATTCCCAGATTCATTAAGATGGTTGAAACATTGATTCCCTTTCCGCCGGGCAGTATCATCTCCGATGTGGTTCGATTGGTCATTCCCAATTCAAAATCCTTTACGGAAACGATATAGTCCAGAGAAGGGTTCAGCGTTACTGTGTAGATCATAATGACATCCTTTCCTCATTTACGCCTGTGCAGATGATTTTGCATGAGCGTTTTTGACTTCGTGTTTCTGATGTTACTACTATATCATCATATTCGTTCATATTCAATCAAACTAATTCACGAAATATCCCCTTCATTTTGCATCAAATTGCACAACTCAGTCGCATTCAGTCATACTCAGTCATAATATTTCTTTTCTCTATAAAAAGAATGCGCCGGATTGGAAAAAACTATTCCATCCGACGCATATTCGTTCCTATTCAGTTACTGCCTGTCCACTATACTTCAGGCTCAATCAGTCCGTAGGTGTCACCCTTTCTCTTATAAACCACATTCACCTGATCGGTTTCGGCATTCATAAATACATAGAAGCTGTGACCTAAAAGTTCCATCTGTACGCATGCATCTTCGGGATACATGGGCTTGATATCAAATTTCTTGGTGCGGACAATCTTAACTTCATCCTCGTCTGCGTAGTCAGCCTCCACATACATGGAACTGAAATCGCCGGCTGCCTGCTTCTTGTCAACAATCTTGTTCTTATATTTCTTTAACTGTCTTTCAATTACTTCCTCTACCAGGTCAATGGATACATACATATCATTGCTGACCTGCTCGGAACGAATCACATTTCCCTTTACAGGAATGGTAACCTCAATCTTCTGTCGATCCTTCTCAACACTCAGGGTTACATTTGCCTCGGTTTCCTTGTTAAAGAACTTCTCAAGTCTGCCGATTTTGTCTTCTACTGCCGCTCTTAATCCGGGAGTCACCTCAATATTTCTGCCTATAATGTTAAATTTCATATCATCATCCCCTCCGGTTTCTTTATTGTGTACTCATTATAGCATATTTGATTGTCATTTTGCAACAATTTAAGTATTTTTTAATATATTTTTGATTTTGAGTATGTCAATGCTTTTTTCGACATTTTTTTCGTTTTTTCTATTTTTATAACAAGTGTACAAAACAGGTGTTCCTATCATTTCCTACCTTTTTTCTCCAAAATGGGGTGAAAAAGTGGTGGATAATGTGTATAACTCCGTGTATAAATGAATATTTCTTGATTTTCCGCGATTTTCGATGTGGATATCTTTTATCGCGCAGACAGAAATTTGCTCTCGCTTTTTCGACAAAAATTTGCTTTTTGTTCATTTTGCCAATTGTGTCTCGGGAAGCGAAAATTTGTTCTGAAAATAATAGTGTGACAATTCGCCGATAAATGTCAAAAATTAAGTCTCCACTTAAAAAAGGCGCAACTATTTCAGTTGCGCCTTTTGTTTCAAAGATTAGAAGATTCGACGAATCGCCAATGTCTTTCTGTAGGAAGCATCGGAAACGATAATACCGTCGATGGAATTGGAGGCATGTACAATCTGGCCGTTGCCGATGTAAATTGCTACATGTCCTGAGTAACACATGATGTCACCGGGCTGTGCGTTCTCAATACCGTCAACCGCATAGCCCTGAACTCTGTCCTCGGTAGAGCTGTGAGGGAGTTCGACGCCGAACGCATCATAGACACTCATAACAAATCCGGAACAATCGGCTCCGTCTGTCAGGCTCACACCGCCGTAAACATAAGGGTTACCCACAAACTGCAATGCATATTCTACAACCGCAACACCGAGCTCACTGCCTTCGCCGATCTCGTAAGCGGTGGTATTTAACTTTCCTCTCTTCTTGGCTGCTGCCAGATTTGCTCTTCTGCGCTCCTCTGCCTCAGCTGCAAGTCTTTCATTTTCTTCCGCCTTGGATTCACCATACTTGAATTCCGTGGTGATGGAAACATGCTCGGTAGAAATCCAGCCGAAGCCTTCCTCGATATCTACCTTTGCCCAGCCGTCCTTTTCCTCCAATACGAGGATTTCCTCGCCTTCGGGAAGGTATGCCAAGGTATCACTCTCGGCGTCTGCTTTCTCTCTTACACATACCGCCTGTGCCTGAGGTGTTGCCACCTTCTTGGCAATCTTCTTTGCTTCCGCAACAGCTTCCTCACCGAGCAGCAGATACTCCTCACGAATATAACCTGCCGCATTGCCGGAAACTACAAAGCACCAGCAGTCTGACTCATTGATCAGGGTGCCTACACTGTTGTGAGGCATCTTGCCAAGCACTTCGCTGGTCACATCGGGAAGACTTCTCAGGGAAGCATAATCATTTGCCGTACAAACAACGATGTCCTTGTACAGCTTGTCCATCTCTGCATTATCCTCGGAAGCTTCTACGGTTTCAATCATGCGCTCCACGGGAATCGCGGTCTTGCCGGAAATCTCTCCCAGACTGCTGCCGGCCATAGCAAGCTTGATGCCGATACCTCCGCTGGGAAGTACGGAACCGGTAGCCTCCGCAGTCATGCTCATGCCGCCGAACGCCATCAGGGCTGCCATCACATATGCAGTTGTTTTCAGTGTTCTGCGCTTCATGAGTTCCTAACCTTTCCGCAAATTTGTTACAACTTTGTTACATCCGTTAATAAATATAACATGCAATGCAACATTTGTCAATTTTTCCGGCAGGCTTCGAAATCCCTTTCGCGAATCCAAAAAAGCCTTGAAAATACTGGTTTTTTCGGTATTTTTAACGATATTTCAATTCTAAAATAATTATGAAATATCTTTGTCTTTCTGTTACAAAATAGTTACAAATATTTTGTGTAAAACTCACAAACAGTGCCGAATGCAAGCGTTTTCCCGCAAAAAAGCGCCATTTTCGCGTTCAAAACGGAAAGAAGTTGTGAGATATTACGGTTTATGTTACACTTCCATAAAGAACAACCCTTTGATACAGACAGGAGGAATGAATCATGACCAAACTGTTGGAAAATAAACAGGCTCTGGTAACCGGCGCATCCCGGGGTATTGGTGCCGCCGTCGCCGAGGCCTTTGCGAAGGAGGGCTGCCATCTGGTGCTGACCTGCAGCAATTCCTTTGCCTCCTTAAAAGAGCTGGCTGACCGTTTGCAGTCACTGTACGGCATCCGCTGCACGCCTCTGCAGGCAGATATGAGCAGCGAAGCGGATGTAACGCGTATCTTTGCCGAACTCGACAATCTGGACATTCTGGTAAACAATGCAGGCATTGCCCACATGGGGCTGCTGCAGGATATGACCTCCGAGGAATGGCACAGAGTGCTTGGTGTCAATCTGGATTCCTGCTTCTACACCTCCCGCCTCGCCATCCCCAAAATGCTGCATAACCACGCTGGCAAAATCATCAATATTTCCTCTGTCTGGGGTTCTGTCGGAGCCTCCACGGAGGTTGCGTACTCTGCATCGAAGGGCGGTATGAACGCCTTCACCCGCGCTTTGGCCAAGGAGCTGGCTCCCAGCAATATTCAGGTCAATGCCATTGCCTGCGGCTGCATCGATACCGCCATGAACAATTGCCTCTCCGAAGAGGATAAGGAATGTCTTGCCGAGGAAATCCCTGCCGGACGCTTCGGTCGTCCCGAGGAGGTTGCCGCCTTTGCACTGCAGCTTGCCACCGCTCCGGAATATCTCACCGGCCAGCTTATCACCATGGACGGCGGCTGGACTTAATATTTTCACGACATCAAAAAAGCGCAACCATTCGGTTACGCTTTTCTTATTTCCATTCTCATTTCTATTCCCAGACTAATTCTACCGGGCAGTGATCGGAGCCGAACACTTCATTGTGGATGGCAGCTCCCTGCATTCTCTCTTTAATATTATCGGAAACCAGGAAGTAATCGATACGCCAGCCTGCGTTCTTCTGTCTCGCCTGGAAGCGATAGGACCACCAACTGTAAATATCCTTCCGTTCCGGATAGAAATAACGGAAGCTGTCGATAAATCCGCTCTGCAAAAGCTCCGTCATCTTTCCTCTCTCCTCATCAGTGAAGCCTGCATTCATGCGATTGGTCTTGGGATTCTTCAGGTCAATCTCCTGATGTGCCACATTCAGATCGCCGCAGACAATGACACCCTTTTTTTCCGCCAGTCTGTTCAGGTATGCTCTGAAATCATCCTCCCAGGTGCAGCGATATGCGAGGCGCTTCAGTTCATCCTGCGAGTTGGGGGTATAGCAGGTAATCAGATAAAAGTCGTCATATTCCAGGGTAATCAGCCTGCCTTCGTGGTCATGCTCTTCCACACCCATGCCGTAGGTCACCGCAATTGGCTCCTTCTTTGCAAAGATTGCGGTTCCGGAATAGCCCTTCTTCTCCGCGTAGTTCCAGTACTGGTAATATCCCGGCAGATTCATTTCAATCTGGCCCTCCTGCAGTTTTGTCTCCTGCAGGCAGAAGAAATCTGCGTCCAGCTTCTGAAAATCCTCCATAAAATTCTTGCCCATCACGGCGCGCAGTCCGTTCACATTCCATGAAATAAATTTCATTTGTATTTCTCCCTTTTCCTCTTGTAAAAATAGATGTCTGCCTTGCCCTGCTGGCTCGTGCCGTCGTAGCTTCTGTTGTTGAACCCGCCTATAGAAAATCCCTGCTTCAGATAAAAGCGACAGGCCTTCAGGTTGTTGTCCTGTCCCACTGTGTAGATGCCGATATATCTGCCCTGCACCAGCAGCTCCATGGCCCCGTCAATCAGTTTCCCGCCGATGTTCTGTCCTCTGTAAGCCTGATTCACCTTCAAATCGGAAAGATACAGATATTTGAACATGTCATGCATGAAAATGCCTACACCCACACAGGTCTCGCCGTCATAGGCTCCCACGAAGAGATAATCCTTCTTCATCTCTTCGTAGTCATAATTCTCATCCGGGAAGCAGTCTGTTGCAACCTCCTCCGGCGCAAACAATTCCTCCCGAACACTCCACACGCCGTCCTGCAGTGTGGGAATCATGCGTCCTATCAGTTCGAAGGGTTCATTGGGAAGATTGATATCCGCCTTGTGCTGTTCATCAATTATTCTGACCGTTATCATCTCATTGCTCTCTTTCTAACCATAAATACAGCCGCAGTCACCGATTTCCGGTTCGGAAGAAAATCTGCGAAAGTCTGCTTTGGGGTTCACCGGCGGCACCACATCCTCCGCATCCAGCATCGGAATGCCGTTCTCAGTCAATAATGCCGCAAATACTCCCTGCCCGTCAACCTTTGTCCCGCTGAAGGTTCCGTCATACACCTGCTTCACACCGCAGCTGGGGCTTCTGGACTGCAGGATTGCCAGATCAACCTTCTCTTCCAGTGCCTTCCGCAAAGCAAGCTCCGCGCCCTTGCGAAACTGTGCATCCACAACAGTGCCCTCCCGATTGGTTACCACTCCGTTCACAATCTCTGCGGGCACTCTGGGTGTAGGAAGTCCACCAAGCACTTCAGGGCACACGGAAATCACCGTGTGCCCTTCACAAAATTGCTTTATCTTTTCCGAAAAATTATTGCCGCCGTTATACTTGCAGTTCTCTCCAAGCAGGCAGGCACTTACCATAATTTTCATCTGCCGATTACTCTTTCCTCTAATTGTAGATTGCTTTGCAGTATTTCAGATTGGTCACCTGATCACCCAGGTGCAGCTCCAGCTGATCTGCATTTTTGAAATCGACAGGAGCGAACTTAATCCACATATATCCTGTGCTGTCTATATCTTTTCCGGTCTCGGATGAGAAATAATAGCTTTCAATGTCCGTTCTTTTCAGGTCGATCGTCACCCCCTCCGCAACTACATACATTTCCTTAATCGCCTCGCGGAAGCTCTTCAGCCAAGCTCTCTGCATCTCCGAAAAGCGCTCGTTATTCTCAGCAAGTGGGGTATCTGCAAGGGAAAAGCGAACATCCAGATGCGAGCCGTCCATAAAATACTGCCCATAGTAAATATGATAAGTCACTCCGTCATATTCAAAGGTTGAGGTATTTGCAAAATATTCCGCAGTTGTGCCATGACAGTAAGCAGAAGCAGGGGTCACAAAGGTGAGCATAATATCGGGCAAAAAGACCATTTTATCCTCTCCGGAGCTAGCAGAGGGCAAAAGATTGATTCTCCTGAAAGCGACTACCGTTTCCTGCTCATTCACAAGCCAGGCAGAGAATCCGGTCAATGCACAGTGGAACAGATTGCTCTGCTCGGGATCCTTTGTTCCGTAGATAATCTCCGTTCCGTAGCCGGCAACACTGACTGCAAACTGCTCTGCACCCAGATTGTAATACTCCACAGAAAGGCTTTCAAACTGGCTGGCCAGTTTCTTGTCCTTAACCGTGATATCAACCAGGATTTTAAAATTGTCGCCCTCACCTGTTACCGCTATCACATCTGCTGCAAAAAAATCATCTTCTGCTTCAGCATCAATCAAAGAATAGTAATTCTCTTCCACAAGCTTTGCGAACTTTGCGTCCTGCGTATATTCCGTGAAGAATTTCTTCACATAGGCTTTATCCGCGTCGCTGCCCAATTGTTTCGATACATTTGACTCAAAGGAATACTCTTCCCCGCCATTGGCCGGAACTGTCTGCGGAGTCTTTTGTGTTTCCGCCGGACTCGTTTGAGTCTTTTCTTTCTTCTGAGTGAGCGTATCTACCTTTTCACTCAGAGACGCCAAAAAGGAGGGTTCCTGAACAGTTCCCTCATTCAGGCTTGCCAAAGCACTTTTTTCTCCAATGGCTCTTCCTATCAAAATACCAACACTCAGTGTTGCAAAAAATACTGCCATACAGGCTATGGCAATCCATGCTTTCCTGTTAGAATGCATTTTATTTTCCCCCTAGTAATGAAAATAATCCGGATCATCGTCCGTATCCGTCAGATCAATGCGCTGGTCACGAAAAACGAGTGAAACGCTGTCGCACGCCACAAAATCAATGGGTGGATATTCACACCAGACATAAGCGGTGTGTCTGCCGGGTTCAATTTCCTCGTCGTAATAAATACCGATTTTATGCGGATCAATGATACTTGAGACAGCCCCATCCGCCTCAAGGAACAGTTCCTCGTACATTTCGCGGAAATTCTGCGTCAGCACATCATCAATTTCCCACTCGTCCGTCAGTCCCTCCACCAACGGATTATCAGCATAATTAAATACAAAGCTGATGAAACAAGTGTATTCTCCGAACTCTGCTCTGCGCAGTTTATAGTCGATGCCGTTATAATGAATCACGGGCTCATTGTAATACTCTGTCAGAATCGGAGCCAGGGTACCGAAGGTTGCCGTTAATCTGAACTCCATATCCAGCTTCTGGCGCAGCCAGTCACTCTCACTTCTGTTTTCGTTTCCGTAGTAGATGCTCTTAATGGCATAGACATAAGTATCTCCGGGCATCAGCCACTGTGCATAGCCGGGGCTGATAACATGATACAGAGAATGGTCCTCTTCATCACGGGTTCCGTAAGCGCTGACCGTTGCGTAATCATCCTGAAAATTCTCATATACTGCCGTCTCCAGGACAAATGCCTCCACTCGAATTCTGTCAAAGATCTCCGTTACACGCGGATCGTCAACATAGACATTGTACATAATCTGTGCATGTGTTTCATCACCGCTGATACCCAGCATTTCCACTCTCACATTGTCCGCTGACATACCCACAGTCAGTTCATCATAGAATCCTTCATCAATCAGCTTTGCCGTGGTCTCATCCTTGAAGAATTTTTTAAACATTTCTGAGAAGGAAAGCACACCGGAAGCCGCTGCAACTGCAGTGGTACCCAGCAACATAACCAGAATAGCCACCAGCACGACTGCCAGTCTGCCCTTCAGGCTGCCTTTTCTCTCCTCCATCGGGAAATGAACTATTTTCGATGTCTCTTTATTATTTTTCTGTTCCGCTTCCTGCGCCAACCGGAAAATATCATGCCCATCCGGCATTGGCTGCTGCAAGCAGAAGTTATTCACTTCTTTTTGATATAACGTTTCCAGTTTCATATCCTGCTGCCCTTTCTTTGCAATACGGTTGCTAACCAATCAGCCAATCTTCTTTCTCGAGACATTTTTTGAGTTTTTCTTTGCCTCTCATCAACTGAATTTTGACTGCCGCAACCGACAAATCAAGCAAATCTGCGATTTCCTTGATGGAATATTCCTCGTAATAGAACAAGTGAAGCGGTACTCTGTACTTTTCGGGAAGGGTGCTCATAATTCTGAGCAGGTCCCCGTCCTCTCTCTTGTCCTCGTAAGGAATCTCCTCCGAAAGTTCTGCAGGTGAAATGTGTTTCATACTGCGTAGATGATTCTTACTTAAATTGATTGCCACACGAATCAGCCAGGCTTTTTCGTGTTCTGCATCCCCAAACTCCGGGCTTTTATTCAAAAACCTGATAAAAGTTTCCTGCGACAGCTCTGCAGCGTCGTCAGGATTCTGCACATAATTGTAAATAACGGAATACACGGTATTCTTATATTTCTCATATGCAGCAAGGAATTCTCTTTCCCCCATTTTCATTGCTTTTCACATTCTCCTGCATAGTCCGATAACGAAACGTTTCTTTTGTAGGACCCTTTTGCTTATAAAACACCCCAACTCGGCAAAAGGTTACAACTGTTTTTAATTCATTTCCATATAGGCCTGTGCCGCATCGCGATACTCATCGGGATCAGTAATCTTCTCCACAACCACATCATCCTTTATCATTTTGGTACGGAAGATGTAAAAGCCATCCTCGTTGATGGCATCGTTTTCAATCAATGCTCCCACCACATAGTTCTTGTGATTGAATTCGAACTCCTCGATAACGGCCATCTCCACCTCTGCGCCGTCCTTTGTGGTTGTGGTAAATGTTGTGTATTCTGAATATTCTTCTGTCATGTTCTTCTCTCCTTACTGAATCAAATCCTTGATGACCTCACCGGCCAGAATCAAGCCCATCACCGAGGGCACAAAGGAAATACTGCCCGGTGTCTGTCGTTTTCCGTGTGCTGCCGCATCGGGAATGTCTCCGCCCTCTACAGGCATAGGTGTCAGAGCCTTTTCCTCAGAATAAACTACCTTCAAATGATAAATGCCTCGCTTCTTTAATTCTCTTCGCATGACCTTCGCCAGGGGACACACGCTTGTTTTGCTGATGTCGGCAACTCGGAAGGCGGTAGGGTCAAGCTTGTTGCCTGCACCCATGGCACAGATAATCGGAGTGCCTGCTGCCTTGGCCTGCTCCACCAGCATCAGTTTTCCTGTGACCGTATCGATGGCATCCACCACATAGTCATAGTCCTCAAAATGAAACTGCCCGGCAGTCTCAGGCAGGTAAAAAGTCTTGTATGCATTCACCCTGCAGTTCGGGTTGATATCCAGAACGCGCTGCTTTGCAGCCTCCACCTTGGGCATGCCCACCGTACTGTGCAGGGCAATAATCTGGCGGTTGATATTGCTGGTCGCCACCTCGTCATCATCGATCAGATCCAAAGCACCGATGCCGCCTCTCGCCAGAGCTTCCACCACGAAGCCTCCGACGCCGCCCACGCCGAACACTGCGACTCTGGCGCCTGCCAGTTTTTCCATTTTCTCTTTGCCGAGGAGCATTTCCTCTCGTTCAAAAATTCCGGACATTTTTCTTCCTCTCCGGCTGTACTATTCAGCCGCACTTCCAAATACTTTCTCGGACAGCTTCACGCAGTACTCGTAGGAGAATGCACTGTCCTGACTTCTGATTTCATTCTGTTCGCCCAATTCAGCCGTGTATTCCGACAGAGGATATACCGTCACCCCGCCGAAGCCCTTCCGCTCATGACTGACCAGAGGCAGAACACTCCATTTCGATATTTCAGGCTGACCGGCTTCGTTTTTCGAAACAGTGACCTTTGCCATACCGCCAACCATACGATTGGCCACGCCGGCTCCCGTTCCCGAAGTCCAGTTTACAAAATTTCCCAGGGAATAGTACACCAGCATTTTCTCGCCGCTCTCCGGCTCCTCTGCCACTTCTGACCAGTTGCCGTTCTCATCCGTCCCCCACCAGACCACGGGTTCAATCACATGGGGATGGGTTCCCAGTACCAGGTCCACACCGTTCTCCGCAAAGAGCTTGGCCCACTTCTTCTGGTAACTTGTCTGCTCCAGAACATACTCCGTTCCCCAATGCGGTGCCACAATCACAAAGTCCGCCAGCTCCTTGGCCTTCTGCAGTGCCGCCTTCACCTTGCCTTCCTCCAGCAGACTCACTGCATAAGGCATATCTCCCGGCAGGGCAATACCGTTGGTTCCGTAGGTAAAATTCAGAATGGCAAGCTTCATGCCATCCTGCTCATATACAAAAATCTCGTTGGCTGCTTCCTCGTTGTCATAGATACCGAGAACAGTTCTCTCGGGATGCTGCTCCTGCCAGTAATTCAGGCAATTGAGGATTCCCTTCTTACCCTTGTCCATGGCATGGTTGGTAGCATGCAGAATCACATTGAAGCCCGCACTCACCAAAGCATCGCCCACCTCGTAGGGCGCGTTGAAGGCAGGATAACCACTGACTCCCAGCTCACTGCCGCCGATGATAACCTCCTGGTTTACCAGCGCCAGATCCGCTGCCGATACGGTGTCCTTCACATGGGCAAAAAGATGGTCAAATTCATAGGTGCCATCCTCCTTCTTACCACTCTGCGCCACCGGCGTATGCAGCAGTACATCCCCCACCATAATGAGAGAAATTTCAGCAGGCTGTTCTTCTTCAGTGGAAGACATTTCGGCATCTCCTGTTTGGTCACCGACTCCCGTTATTTCCTGTTCGGTTGTCTCTTTTTCGTTCGCTCCCTTGTCTGCGGCGCTTACTCCTGCTTCATCGGATTCATTCTCTTTTGCGTCACTGCCCTGCGTGTTCTCAGCGTTTGTTCCACTCTCTGCAGTCTCCACTTCCAGGCTCTGCACAATTCCTTCCAGTCCAACTACGCTGTCCGGGTTCTCTTCTGTTGCTCCGCAGCCTGTAAGCAAGCTTACCAGCAATGCTGCTATGATAATGCCTGTTTTTCTCTTATTCATCGCACATTCCTCATGATATTCCTATCGAAATAACTATACCTTCTGCCCATTATCCAGTCAATCCCGCGATTTGCAACAAATAATCCTGTTGCCCCATATTTTGATGCCTTTTTAACCCTTTCTGTTTTTCCTCTGCATCAAAAATCAATCATTCACTTCATTTTGATGTAATAATTTACTATTTTGAAATTTGCAAGCATCAGAAAGAAGATTTTTCTATATATTTGATGCAAATACCTTTCCGCATCTCAAAATAAAGCATCAAACCAGCCCTAAATCTCAAATTTGTTGCAGCCATAATCTGAATGAGTGCAAAAAGGCATCAGGCAAGAAAGATTTACCCAAAATTGATGCTTTCCCTCTTCCAAGCCAAGAACTCACTTCTCCGTTCAAGCCAAAAACGCCGCCGGTTTCCCGACAGCGTCTTACTCTGTTTCGAATCTTCACATGAATTCAGCATTGTGCGTCTGCCAACAGGTTGGTGCTCCAATGTCCGGCATGGAGCATCACCTGTCAGGCAGGCAACACACAATGCCGAATTCATTCCACTTAACCAACCTTATAGCCCTGACCCCAGACAACCTGCAGGTAGCGAGGCTCCTGCGGATTCACTTCAATCTTCTCGCGGATGTGTCTGATGTGGACCGCAATGGTATTGTCAGCACCGATAGGTGACATCTGCCAGATGCTCTCGTAAATCTGCTTGTTGGAAAGCACGCGGCCGGGCTTCTCCAGCAGCAGGCGAAGAATCTTGTACTCGGTGGGAGTCAGATCCACCTTCTCGCCGCGAACGGTTACCTGCTTTGCACCGTCATCCACTACCAGGTCATTCATAGCAATGCACTTGGAAGGCTTCTTCAGTGCGCTGAGTCTCTTATAGCAGCGAATCTGCGCTTGAATTCTTGCCAGAGTTTCCATTCCTGAGCACTCCTTATCCAGCACATCATCCGCCCCCGCATTCAGTGCCAGAATTCTCAGCATCTCCATCTCCTTGCTTGCAATTGCCATAATCGGCTTCACGCTGACCTGACGAAGCTCAGTCAGGAAAGCCAACGAGTCGGTCTCGTTACCGCTCTTTGTGTGGAAATCGTACAGCACCAGCAATGCATCCTGCTGTGCGAAGGCTTCCTTCAATTCCATTCTGTGGTCAATGCGCTTTACCCCATAGCCACTGCCCAACAGCATACATTCCAATACCTCTGATGCCCCCTCTGCACCGTAAATCAAAATATTTCCTTCGTTATTCATGATTATTCCCCTCTATTATCATTCCATGTTGTTTCAGATGACTTAATAGGTAATCATCTGATTGTTTAATGTTTTCACCTGGTACAGGAAGTACAGGAATCCGCGAAGATATTTCTGTACATCGGTTTTGTCGGTCAGGAAAATACTGACAACCGGCCCGTCATAAGGATATACCTCCAGGCATACTTCAAATCTTTCTGTGGACCTTGCGTCTCTTGTCAGGAACAGGCGCGTGCTGTCATAGGTGTAAGATGCCCCGGAAACAATCTTTGCAATTTCCTCCGGATTTTCAATCGGGCTGACCAGTCTGTCCTCCTGCGGATCGACTCTGACAGGCGCTGCTTCAATCTTACCTGCCTCAACCTGCGCTGCAAATTCTTCCAATGCCAATCCCTCTGTCAAAGCATTCACATCAACGCCGAACCAGTCTGCAACCGCCTGCTCTGATAAAATGGATTCATCTTCCAGATACCAGATCGGCATATCCACCATAATCATCTCGATGTTCTTTGCATCCATAGGCGTAACCATTTCCTCCAGGCCTGCTTCCTTCATGGCGCGGAGGGTATGCTCCATTCCCTCTCGAACAGTGATGGTATAGTTCGGATAGCCATAATCTGTCTGCAGGTCTATATTGCAGTAAGCAATCGGATTTGCTGCCACCGCCTCGGGATTCTCCAGCACATCCTGATTGTACGCTTTGAGCACCGGATACAGTTTATCGGGATTCTTCCGGTTGCCCAGAACATCCTGGTCATAGACACCTTCTCTGTTCACAGAGGTTCTTGTAATCTGTTCAAAAATCTCTTCCGGAATTTTGTAGTTGCTCTCCATGTAAGCCGGCTCTTCAAAGATTGCCAGCGCTGCCTCAAAATCCTCGCGAGTCAGCATATACTGCCTTTTGTATGATTTACCGTTTGTCTTTGTTACCTTCACGTAGACATCAATGTCATACCAGACTTCATCACTGATATCTTGTTCTACCGCTGCCTGTAGGAAAGCAGTAATCTTCGCATTGTCCGTGATGACGTCCTCATCATCAAACACGCTTGTATTTCCCCACCAGCCGGCAGCACTGAACTCGGGACAATGCACCTGAATGCTCGCAATCTTGTCTGCTTTAGGCAGATAAGTATCATAGCCTATCAGATCATATTTAAAAACGAAACCAATCAGAACCGCCGCGCCCACAGTTCCCACCATGAACAGCGGCTTGTGGAAAAATGCTTTGAAATCCATCTCGAAAATGACATTCAGCACCTCGAAGATAAACCAGCCGGTCAGAACCGCACCGAAGACGCACCAGAAGAGACCGTTTGCAAAGAAATTCATCACAATCCAACCGCACATGGCTGCTGCCAGAGAAGCAATCACCTGAGTTAAAAGGCTTACCACCTTGTTCTTGGTCCCCTGTTCTGCCAGTTCGGAAGCTCTCTTTTCATAAGCGACCCAGGCCAGTACCATCAGAATTGCTGCAGCCAACGCTCCGATTAACAGTGCTGCCGCAGGAGAAAAGATAGATTGTTCCGCAACTTCGCCGGTGCTTTTTGCCAACGTGTAAACGGCAGCTGCCAAGGGTGAAAAAAAGATGCTTTTTTCAATTGCGATTCCCCAATCGGAAACCCATGTTCGCAGATAAAGCCCTCCCAGTGTCTCAAACAGCAAAGTCAAACCGAAAGCACCTGCTCCCAGAGTTGTGCCTACCACCATGGTATTTAACACATTACCGCAAAGCATAACTGCCAGAACTGCCATGTTGTAAACCAGGAAAAATCCCACAACCAGGGCTGCCAGAATCTTAAGGGAAATGAGTGTCATCTCACCTACGCTCCACCAGACAATCGGAGTCCCCAAATCCATCGGCCGTGCATGCAGATATTGCTGATGCAGGCTCTGATATTTGGAAATATCCAGAATGATTGTCAGAACAAAACAAATGATAAACGGTATGAACCAGATGAGAAAACCATTCAGCCACACCGCCAGGAATCGGTCTCTCTTTTTAATCGGCAGACTCTCAAAGGTATCAACCATATTGCGGTGATACAGGTAACGGAACCCGCCGATGCCCACAATGATTGCACCCACCAAAGCAATAAATCCTGCTCCCAGCGGCAGGTAGCTGGTCAGATAAGCAGATATGGAATGTGCCTGCAGCGCCCAATGATTTGCATATTCGGAGGCGTTATAACCGTTGTTGTCCGTATAGAAAAGGAACATTACGGGCAGCGCCAGGACATTTCCCAGAACAGACAGCGCCAGCATCCAGATTCTATGCTTGAAGTCTTCCCGCATGAAATTAGAAAAGCAATGCTTTGATGTCATATCCCTTCACCTCCGTTTCACTGATAAAGATTTCCTCCAAGGACAGAGGAAGCAATTCGTAGAACACAGGATTTACATCCTCCATGTAGCTTACGATTTCCTCGCGCCTGCCTCGAATGGTAATGGTATACAGAGAACCTCTGTTGTCACAGGTGACAACCTCCAGGTCTCTCTTAATCTGCAGGAGCATTTCCTCTTCCTTGATAACACACTGCAGTTTATGAATATTCAGCTTCATGTCGTCGATATCCTTCTCCAACAGGATACCGCCCTTATGCAACAGCCCCACATACTCGCAGATGTCCTCCAGCTCTCTTAAGTTGTGGGATGCGATAATGGGAGTCAGGCCTCTCTCATCAATTTCCTTCACAAACAGCGCCTTCACCGCCTGACGCATTACCGGATCCAGTCCGTCGAAAGTCTCGTCACAGAGCAGGTATCGGGTGTTCGCACAGATGCCGCAGATGACGGACAACTGCTTCTTCATACCCTTTGAGAAGGTGTTGACCTTGCGCTTGGTACTCAGGCCGAACTTCTCCATCATCTCGGCCCAGCGCTTCATATCGAACTCAGGATAAACCGCCTTATACAGCTTTGCCATTTCCATAGGCGTTGCGTTGTTGTAAAAAAACTGATTATCGGATATGTAGAAAATCTTTGCCTTGGCATTCGGGTTGTCAAACACCGGCTCTCCGTCCACCAGAATCTCTCCCTCATTGGGCTTCAGCACACCGCTGACCATTCTCATAAAGGTCGATTTACCGGCACCGTTGGTTCCGATCAGTCCGAAAACATGACCTTCTTCAATGGTTGCCGTAATATTGTCAATTGCTTTGAAATCATCAAAGCATTTTGTCAGATTCTTTACTTCAATCATTTTGTTCCCTCCCCATAGATTTCCTGCAATTTCCGCTGCAGGTCTTCCATTGTCACTCCGGCTTCCTTCGCTCTCTGCGTAACCCGGCTCCATTCCTCCAGCATCTTTGCCTTCTTGCCGTCACGCCACTCGCTTTCCGGAGCCACAAAATTACCGCGTCCGGAGACGGCATAGAGATAGCCTTCCTGCTCAAGCTGCGTGTAGGCTCTCTGTATGGTATTGGGATTGACTGAAAGCTCCATACCCAGACTACGCACGCTGGGCATTTTGGAATTCGGTTCCAGAGCTCCCCCCACAATCAATCTCTCCAGTTTTTCCACGACCTGCTCGTAGATTGGCCGTTTGTCTCTGTAATCCAGTACAATCATGCAGTCGTCTCCTTTCCGGTTTCTATCATTCTACCCACAAAACAAGCTATGTATTACTTGTTTTAAGTGTATTACGCTTCTTAATACACTTACACACTAACACAGGCGTTTCCCACTGTCAACAGGAAACGCCCTTATTAATTCTTAAGAAATATTAAACAATCTCCATGATCCACAAGACCAGTCCCAACAGCCAGCTGGCCAGAATACCGTAGAGCAGCACCGGTCCCGCAATCGTAAATATCTTACAGCCGATGCCGAAGACCTGCCCCTCCGGCTTGTACTCAATTGCCGATGCAGCCACGCCGTTTGCAAAGCCCGTAATCGGCACCAGTGCCCCTGCGCCGCCCCATTTCGCGATGCGGGAATATACGCCAAGCCCCGTGAGAAGGGCCGACAGGAACACTAAAATCAGCGAACACCACCCTGCTGCCTCTGTTTCCTCAAAGCCCATCCCCAGCGCCAGATTCAGAATCCACTGTCCCAGCACGCAGATCAGTCCGCCTGTCAGAAAAGCCTTCGCCACCTGCAGCGGGAAGCTGTGGGTAGGGGTAACCTCCTTCACATATGCCGCGTATTCCTTTTGCTTTCGTTGTTTCACCTTTTCTGTTTCGTCCATAAAAAAATCCTTTCCGCTCTGTGCTTTTTCATTAGCATCTCCGAAACGGAAAGGATTTATTCCTCTTAGAAATCAAATAACAAAAACTGTGTCAGCTCGTCGGCCTTGGCCTGATCTTCTTCCGTGCCGCCGATAACCTGCAGCTCCTTGGGATAATGATTTAACAGCTTCACGCCGTCCTCTGTTACCAGCACCAGGTCCTCGATTCGCACACCTACCTTATCGGGCAGATAAATGCCGGGCTCAATGGAAAAAATCATGCCGGGCTTCGCAATCAGTTCACTGTTCGGGGAAACATCTCCCGCCTCATGAACATCCATGCCGATAAAGTGTCCCAGTCTGTGAGTGAAATACTCCCCATAGCCGGCTTCCGTGATAACGCCTCTGGCTATGGCATCAATCTCCTTCAGGGGAACCCCGGGCCTGATTGCCGCCTCGGCTGCCAGCTGTGCCTGCAGTACTGTCTCATATACCTTTCTGCTCTCCTCGTCCGGCTCACCGAAGAAGAAGGTTCTTGTCATATCGGAACAGAAGCCGTCCTTTTTGCAGCCCACATCGATGAGAACGCAGTCTCCCTTTTTCAGAACCGTTCCGTCAGGGCTATGATGACCACAGGCCGCATTGCCACCGAAGCCTACCAGCGGTTCGAAGGAATGATCCTCCGCACCAAGTTCTCTGTAAATCGCCAGCATCTGCTCTGCCATTTCTGTCTCGGTCACGCCCTCGTGAATCAGGGACTTGAAGCGGTCCATGGCGGCATCGTTGATTTCGGAAGCGGCAATCATGAGCTGCTGCTCCGCAGCATCCTTGCAGGCGCGAACCTGCTTCATAACCTCGGAGCCGTCCACATAGTCTGCCGCCGCTTTCAGGTTCATCAGCTCCAGCAGGAACTTCGCCTTCATGGTGCCGTCCACCGCCAGGGTCCTGTCACGATCCAGCAAATCGATTAACAACGCCGGGCCGGAGGTTCCGTCTGCATACCATCTGATTGCCTCCGCCGGAATTTCCGGCAGGGTAAACAGTTTATTCGCAATAACCAGAACCGTACCGTCCTTCTTTAACAGCATCGCCCAGAAACGCTCAATGGGTTCTTCATAATGTTCGGACAAATAGTAAACCGAAGCAGGGTCTGTCACCAGCAGCTGCTCCATTCCAAGCTCTTCCATCTTCGCAAGTACTGCATTTATTCTTTCGTGCTTCATATTTCCTCCGCGCAGCCTCCAAGGCCGCATTTCATTACTGCTATTATATACCTGTCCGCAGGTAATTTCACGCTATTTTTCCTGCCCGCTCTCCTGCTCCAGGCCTTCCCTTCCGGCCATAGCAATTAATGCCCGGTCCACATCCTCCTCATAGTTTCGGACGGAAACCTCGATGGGCGTGGGGTCCTTGGTCAGATTCCTGGGGCCGATATGATTAAAAAACAGCAGAATGCCCGCCGCCAGACCAACCGAATAGGACACCTCCAGTGGATTAATGCCTACAGCCTTCCTGCCCATAATCAGTTCATATACTGCGGCAAACACATAACTGATACCCACATCATTGTGATATGCCATGATGGTGAAGCCTGTTCCGAAAAAGCTGACCATACAGACCAGCAGCACCTTCAGCACCACAGGCACTCCTTTTTTCTGCGGCACACGAATTCGTTCAATCAGCACATCCGGTTCCCCCACAATCTGCACACTGATTTCCGGGCAAACCTCTTCCATCAGCTCCACCAGCCGCAGACTGCTGATGATCGTCCTCTCTGGCCCACCTTCCGCAAACCGGTACACCTTGATTGCCTTCAGCTTTGCAGCCAGCACCGCGTCTGCACACCGCAGTTCTCCCAGGTCCGCCAGAAATACATCCCGATTGGTTGTCTCTATATTTCGCTCACACTTTACATATACATTTTTCCGGTTCACCGCTCCGCCTCCTCACATGCTACTTAATCATGGTTCTCTGCAGCTGTTCTATGAAGTAAAACAAAGAGCCGCAAAGCTTGCCGATTGCCATGGCAAGCACCGCCAGCCCGATTCCGTGGCGAAACCCGATTCTTCTGCTCATGATGGGAATGCTGTCCAGAATTTCCGCGATTGACAGTGCCAGACAGCCCACAAACATGCCCGAGAACAAACCATAGATGATCTGACAGACTATTCCCGCCGCCTCCCAAAGAACCATATATTCCGGCAGTCTGCTCCGCAGAAATCTGCCCACGCCGCAGTATCGTTCAAATATACTCATACCACCTCCCACCAGCGTGCCCCATATTACCATTTCCTCATACCATCTGCCGTACTTTGCCGTGTGCGTTGCCCCCGCAAACCTGGGAATCAGACCCACAGCCGCAAATACAGTGAACACCCCGGCCGAGGAAAGAACGCCGTAGCTTATGCCCGCCAGAAGTAATATCGCCAATTTACCCACAAAAAAACACCTGCCTTTGGGTAGTAGATTACCCAGGGCAGGTGCCGCTTATTCATTTGATTATCTCCAGATCTTTCCAATACTGATGTTCATATCAACATTGCCGTTAATTCCGGCAACCGTACCTTTTTCACTGTACTGCCATACCTTGTATTCGTAAGGATAGAACATCTTGTCGCTGTAGGAAGCATACCACTTATCATAATTTTCCAGAGAAGCGATATCAATCTTCACAGCGCCCATCTCTGTGTTGTGGTAAACCATCGCGATGTAGCCCTCTCTCTCGATGGCCTCGCAGAAGCTCAAGGTCAGGTTGGTGCGGTCCTCCAGAGAAAGTGCATTGGCACGGCCGTCTCCGCTGATCATCTCCACATCAAATACTACAGGACAATCCAGCTGATAAGGAGCAATCTTGTTCAATACCAGATCAACCTCTTCCTGCAATTCCTCTTCCGTGATTGCCTGGCTGAACATGTACACGCCGACCTTGATGCCGGCTTCCTGTGCGCCCATAATATTCTGGTCGAACTTCTCATCCTCCATCAGATTGCCTTCCTTGCCGTAGCCGCGGAAGCCTACACGAATAAAGGCAAACTCTACACCGTCTTCCGCAACCTGCATCCAGTCAATATCGCCCTGATGCGATGAAACATCGATTCCCTTGTAGGACATAACCTTGTTGCCCACCACATACTGATACTCGCCGTTCTCCAGAATGACCAGATTGTCGCGGGTTAAGGTGTTCTGCTTCAGTTCCTTGTTGATGGGAACAAAGTGATACTGACCGCCGCTGGCAACCACCAGGTTGTCAGGATATAAATCGCGGAGAATATCAATCATAGTTCTGCCTTCCAGGATACCGTTCTTCAGAGCATTCAGAATCTTATCCTCACCGGCCTTGTGTGCCTCGCTTACAGCATTGGTCACCCTCTGCTCTACCTGATCTGCGGTATATACCACCTCGGTAGAAATGACCTCACGGCTTCCATCCTCCTTGATGGTTCCGTCAAAGCTGGTCAGCTTTTCATATAATAAGAGAATACCGTATATTACAACAACCAGAAGAACCAGGCAGGCTGCCATAACCAGAAAAACCTTTATCACGTCTGCGCGATAGTTCTTCTCTCTTTTGGCATCTCTCAACTTGTTTTGTCTGATTTCATTTTCCTTGTCTAAGTTCATACTAACCCCCATATCGGAAAAACATTGCCTCTCTATTTTATACGATATTCAGCATAAGGGAAAGTAATATTATAAATATTTAAGAAATAATTTTTACATGCCGGACCTCTCCCGCAGCATGCGTAGGATTTTCTTCTCCTGCCGACTGACCTGCACCTGACTGATTCCCAGATGCGCGGCAATTTCCGTCTGCGTCCTGTTTTGGTAATAGCGCTCCCTGATCAGTTCCCGCTCCTGCTCCGTCAAAGTGTCAAGCAGCTGGCCCACAAACATCCGATTCAGCATTTCCTCCTTCTCCGGATCCCTGCCGTCCGTCGAAGCATTCCCGCTGACGCCCACACTTCCGGTCGGTCCTCTCACCACACTGTCCGCCAGGACAAGTCTGGAGCCGTCCGCCTGCTCCTCCCCCTCGTAAATGGAAGTCACCTCTGCTCCTGCCTCCAGCGCCTCGACCACTTCTTCGGTATTCAGTCCCGCAGCGGCACACAGTTCTGCCAGCGTCGGTTCCCGCCCGAGACTGCTTTGAAGCGCCGCTCTGGCCTGTCCGATTTTACCGCTGTTTTCTTTGATGGTTCTGGATATTTTTACCGGCCCGTCATCCCGCAAAAACCGTTTGATTTCTCCCGCAATCATCGGCACCGCATAGGTTGAGAACCGCAGTCCGAGACTCAGATCAAACTTGTCCACCGATTTCATCAAGCCGATGCAGCCGATTTGAAACAGGTCCTCCGGCTCCACGCCCCGCCCCAAAAAGCGTTTCACAATATGATGAACCAATCCCAGGTTTTTCTCAATCAGTACCTCTCTGGCCTCTTTTTCTCCTGCCTGTGCTCGCGCAATCAGTACTGACATCTCCTCCATGCTCAGTCCTCGTCAGCAATCCAGCTGCCTGCTTCCAATTTCTTTCGCATATGTATCCTGGTTCCCTGCCCGGGGGCACTGTGAACCTCCAGTTCATCCATAAAAGCCTCCATAAAAGCAAACCCCATTCCCGAGCGGTCCAGCTCCGGCTTGGTGGTAAACAAAGGCTCCATGGCCTTCTCCACATTTTCAATACCACGCCCCCGGTCCTCCACCACCACATCCAGCACCCCCGCAGAAATCATGCAGGCCAACCGCACCTTCCCCGGATGATTCGGTGTTTTCAGATCCGCAATCAGGTTCCGACCCTCATACCCTCTTGTGTTGCCGTAGCCATGAATGATGGCATTCGTCACTGCCTCCGACACGGCAGTTTTGATATCTGCCAGTTCCTCCAGCGTGGGATTCATATTCGCCACAAACGCCGAAACTGCCACCCTGGCAAAGGCTTCATTTTCGGCAATGGCGTCGAAGTTCAACTCCATCTCATTTTTCACGATTCCAGCACCTCCACAAATTTGTCGATTCCGGACACCCGCAGAATTCGTTTCATCTGTCTGTCCGCATGAATGGCATACACCTTACCCCCGAAATGGGCGATTCGTTTCTGCCGCCCCATCAGAATTCCGATTCCCGAAGAATCCATGAATCTGGTGTTCTCAAAATCAAAAATCACATTGCTCACCCCGTCATTGCAAAGCAGTCGGTCCGCCTGTCTGCAGATGTAGCCTGCTCCGTAATGATCCACCTCCGCGGGCAATCGGATTACCAGACAATTGTCGATAATGCAAAAATCCTCATCCTTCATTCCTTCCATTTTCCACCCTCTTTTCTTTCCGATAAACGCAGCAAGGACCTGCAGAATTTCTGCAGGTCCTTGTCATTTGTATCTTAGTATTTATTTTACTCTGTCACACCCAAAGCGCTGAGGAACTTCTTCGCATCCTCCACGCGTTCGGAGTCGGGGAACAGTTCGACTACCTTGCTGTACATATCGATTGCCTGCTCGGTATCTCCGTTCTTGTGATAAGAACGAGCCAGGAAATAGTAAGCATGTACACCGTTGGTGCTGAACTTGATTGCCCTGTTCAGTGCTGCAATCGCAGTTTCATAATCATCATTGCCGTAAGCATCATGGCCCTCGTTGTAGAACTGCTCGTACAATTCAGGTGCTACCGCATCAAACAATGTCTGATACAGAGTCTGGAAGTTCTCTGAGGTCTCACCGATGTCCATTGTGGTGGCTATGTTCTCCAATGCATCCGCGCAGGAAAGCTTGTCACCGGACTGCAGGTATGCTGCTGCCGCACCGAGCAGACCGTCAAAGGCTGCCATATTGCCGCTCTGTCCCACATAACCGTCCAGCTGGCTCTCCAGCTCCTTGTTTTTCTCGGTCAGCTTGCCGTTCTCTGTCTCAAGCTTCTGGATACGGACAGTCTTCTCATCTGCCTGAGCGCTGATTTCGGCAATCGTCTTCTGTGCCTTCTGCTGTTCCTCGGAACGGGCCGCAGGCACAAACAGGAAGAAGGTTGCTGCCAGACCGATGGCAATACCGATGGCAAGATTGAGCAGAGTGGAGACGCCTGTGCTCTTAGGCTCCTTCACATTGACGGGCTGGATAATCATCTCATTGTCGCTGATATAGCGGACTGCCTCTTCCGTCTTTTTCTTTCCGGCGTTCTTGCCGCCCTTGGTATTTTCATCCGGAACCAGCATCAGGTCTACTTCCTTCATATAGCGAAGAACCTGTGCATTGTTTCGGTCAATGTCACTGCACTTGCGCAGTTCTCTCTGCGCCTTTTCCCACTGCTCGCTGTCCATGTAAAGAAGTGCCAGAAGCATATGGGCGCGAACAAACTTAGGGTTGATGGAAAGCACCTTTTTCAGCTGAATCACAGCCAGGTCCTTATTGTCCTGCTGACAATAAACCAGTGCCTGATTGTATTTCTTGATGGTAGAGTTGATGGCATCCAGTCTGGAGGGATTGGACTGCATCTTCTCGATAAAATCATCTGCAATATTTTTCTCAGGCTTTAAGTTCTTGCTGATGACCCACTCACTGAGGGCCGCAACAACCTCACCCATTTCAAAATAGACCAGACCCAGAAGGTTTCTGGCCTCGATATTATTCTTATTAAATTTTAAGCTCTGTCTCAAACTGGCAACGGCACCGGTCAGGTCTCTGACGGTGGCCTTCTCCAGGCCTTCATTGTAGTACATGTTGGAGACAGCTAAGATTTTCTTGTACAGAGCGACATCCGCACCGCAGCCGGTACAGAAATCATGCTCCGACAGGAGTACACCACAGCGATAGCAAAACATAAACAAACACGCCTTTCTTCTCTTAGTGTGAAAAGAGCATCACACTACATCTCTTCTGTCTCTTCCTGGGATTCTTTTACCATATGAACCAATAAGTCAGCCAAATCTGTCAGATTCTGATTGTAGATGGCAGCCTCTGCCTCTTCTACCTCAAGACTGGGATGAAATTTCTTTAATTCTTCCTCAAAATTGATCATTCTTTAAAAGCTCCTTTATCTCTCCGGCCAGATACAGACTGCCTGCGATGTAAATCCGCTCGTCTGTCATCCGACTGTGAAGCAGCTCACGAAAAGCTGCGGGTACATTGTCAAAATAAGTCACGCTGCACTCCGGATACTGTCCGAACAAACTCTGCAGCAGCTCAAGTGATGCTGCACGTCCGGTATGCATATGTGCGATTACCGCTCTGGTAAAGAGATGGGATTCCATCAGCTGCTTTACCATACTGGTATAATCCTTGTCAGAAACCACGGAAAATAACAGGGCTCTGGGTCCCTCATGTCCGTCTGCAGAGACGGTTTCCAGAAAGGCTCTGACGCCATCCTCATTGTGGGCGCCGTCCACAAAAACCTGCGGAAGCACCTCTTCCATACGCCCTGCCCAGAAGCAATTCTTCACGCCCTGAAATATATGCTTTGCGGTGACGGAACGGCCGCCGTCCACTGTTTCGATTGCTCGAACAGCCAGCGCTGCATTCTCCATCTGGTAGGTCGCAATGGTACCGATAGTTAACTCGATATATCCATAATACCGAGTGGATACTGAAAAATCAATGCTTTTATTCCGAAATCGAAGGAACCTGTAGTCCTGATTCGACACTGCCTGCGCCGCACTTCCAAGTTCCTCTGCCTGTTTCTCAAAAACGGCAGAAACCGACGCCTGAGTGTCCCAATAAACGACAGGAACACCTGCTTTTATGATGCCGGCCTTCTCTCCCGCAATCTTTTCCACCGTATCGCCGAGATACTCCACATGGTCCAGACTGATATGGGTGATGACGGAAAGCAGCTTATGCTCCACGGAATTGGTGGCATCCAGTCTGCCTCCCAGACCGGTCTCCAGAATGCAGTAGTCCGTCTGCCTGCCGGCAAATACCAGCATGGCAATGAAGAACATAAATTCAAAGAAGGTGGGATGATAAGCATTCTCTCCCGTCTCCAGTGCTTCCCAATCCAGCCTGTTGTAGACAGTCAGAAAGCCGCGCAGGAAATCCTCCTTCGCAATCATCTCGCCGTCAATCACAAAGCGCTCTCGCACATCCACCAGATGCGGTGAAGTAAAAACCGCAACTCTCTTTCCGGCGGCCTCCAGGATGGAGCGCATGTAAGCACAGACGCTGCCCTTGCCGTTGGTTCCGGCCACATGAATGATGTTGAGTTCCTTATCCGGATTGCCCAGCTCCCGCAGGAAGCGTTTTGTGTCCTCCGGAGAATTTTTCTTCGTAAATTTCGGGGTATCAAATATATAAGCCACAGCCTCTTCATAGGTGGTGATATTCTGTTTTTTCATCTGCTGTTTCCTCCCTACAAAGAGTCTTTTGTTTTCAAAGGTTAACCCCGGACAGGCTTGGTTGCGCAAGCCTGCCCAGGGGTTTGTCAGTACATTATTTCTGAAGCTGTGCCAGTCTGACAGAAACCTGCTCCATCATCTGGGTGTATTTCTGAAGCTTTTCCTTCTCCTCAGCAATCTTTGCTTCAGGAGCCTTGGAAATAAATCTCTCGTTGGAAAGCATGCCGTTTACACGAGCAAGCTCGCCTTCCAGTCTCTTCTGTTCCTTCTTCAGTCTCTCGATTTCCTGAGCGATATCAACCAGCTCAGCGAAAGGAATGTAAAGAGTTGCACCGGGGATTACTACAGATACTGCATCCTCGGGGATACCTGCCTTGTCCTTCTGCATTGCAACTTCGTTTGCATATGCCAGAGATGCGAAGAACAGCTTACCTTCCGTGAAGGTGGTAAGAATGTCATCGTTCTCGGAAACAACGAATACGCTTGCCTTACGGCTGGGAGCTACATTCATTTCGGTTCTGATGTTTCTGATGCCGCGAACTGCTTCCTTGATAATCTCGATGTCCTTCTCTTCCTTTGCAAAAGCGCGTGCCTCGTCAAATACGGGCCACTTGCTGATCATGATGGACTCTTCCTCATTCTGCAGTGTGCAGAAGATTTCCTCAGTAATGAAGGGCATATAGGGATGAAGAAGCTTCAGTGCATCAATCAGAACGGTTTTCAGAGTCCAGAGTGCTGCGTTCTGGCTTACGGTGTCATCGGAATTGTAAAGGCGGGGCTTAACCATCTCGATGTACCAGTCACAGAACTCATCCCAGATGAAGTCGTAAACCTTCTGAACAGCGATACCGAGTTCGAAGTTCTCCATGTTCTCGGTAGCATCCTTAACCAGAGTGTTCAGCTTGGAAAGGATCCACTTATCAACGGGCTGAAGGTCTCCTGCTGCGGGAGCGGGAACCTCCTTGCCTTCCATATTCATCATGATGAAACGGGAAGCGTTCCATACCTTGTTTGCAAAGTTACGGCTGTTCTCTACTCTCTCGTAGTAGAAACGCATATCGTTTCCGGGTGCATTACCGGTAATCAGGGTCAGTCTCAGAGCATCTGCACCGTACTGGTCGATGATCTCAAGAGGATCGATACCGTTGCCCAGTGACTTACTCATCTTACGGCCCTGGCTGTCTCTTACCAGACCATGGAAGAGAACGGTCTTGAAGGGCTTGTCACCCATCTGCTCATAGCCGGAGAAGATCATTCTGATAACCCAGAAGAAGATGATATCGTAACCGGTTACAAGAACGTCTGTAGGATAGAAATACTTCAGATCCTCGGTCTGCTCAGGCCAGCCTAAGGTCTCGAAGGGCCAGAGTGCTGAAGAGAACCAGGTGTCCAGAGTATCGGGATCCTGTGTGAAATGAGTCTTGCCGCACTTAGGACATACGGTAGGAGCTTCCTTGGCAACTACAACCTCACCGCACTCGTCGCAGTAGTAAGCGGGGATTCTGTGACCCCACCACAGCTGACGGCTGATACACCAGTCACGGATGTTGTCGGTCCAGTTGAAGTAGTTCTTCTCCATACGCTCGGGAATCAGCTTGATTTCGCCGTTCTTAACAGCCTCGCGAGCGGGCTTGATCAGCTCATCCATCTTAACGAACCACTGCTCTTTTACCAGAGGCTCGATGGTTGTCTTACAACGGTCATGAGTACCTACATTATGGCTGTAGTCCTCAATCTTAACAAGAAGACCCTGTGCATCCAGCTCCTCTACGATAGCCTTGCGAGCCTCGTAACGGTCCATTCCCTCATACTTGCCGCCGTTCTTGTTGATGGTAGCATCGTCGTTCATAACATTGATGATGGGAAGGTCATGACGCTTACCAACCTCGAAGTCGTTAGGGTCATGTGCGGGGGTAATCTTTACAACACCGGTACCGAACTCTCTGTCTACATAGGTATCGGTAACGATGGGAATTACACGGTTTACGATAGGAAGCATTACGCTCTTACCGATCAGGTGTGCATATCTCTCATCCTCGGGATGAATTGCTACTGCGGTATCGCCCAGCATAGTCTCGGGACGTGTGGTAGCAAAGGTAAGGAACTCGGTGGTGCTGGGGGTACCGTCATCGTTCATGATGGGGTACTTGATGTGCCAGAAATGTCCTGCCTGCTCCTGATATTCAACCTCAGCGTCAGAGATGGAGGTGTTACATACGGGACACCAGTTGATGATTCTGGAGCCTTTGTAGATGTAGCCTTTCTCATGCATCTTTACGAATACTTCGGTAACTGCCTTGTTGCAGCCCTCATCCATGGTGAAACGCTCTCTGTCCCAGTCACAGGAAGAACCCATCTTCTTCAGCTGAGAAATGATACGTCCGCCGTACTCTTTCTTCCACTCCCAGGCTCTCTCCAGGAACTTGTCACGGCCAAGGTCATGCTTGTCGATGCCTTCAGACTTCAGCTTCTCGATAATCTTAACCTCGGTTGCGATGGAAGCATGGTCGGTTCCGGGCTGCCACAGTGCATTGTAGCCCTGCATTCTCTTGAAACGAATCAGGATATCCTGCATGGTGTTGTCAAGTGCATGTCCCATGTGAAGCTGTCCTGTGATGTTGGGCGGGGGAATAACGATGGTAAAAGGTGTCTTGGAATGATCTACCTCTGCATGGAAATACTTCTTTTCCAGCCACTTGGCATACAGACGGTCTTCAATTCCGGAAGGGTCATAGGTCTTTGCAAGTTCTTTGCTCATAGAATTGCTCCTTTCAAAAAAGAATAATAGTTTTGATCAGTTTTGAGCATAAAAAATACCCTTTACTGATCATCGTGATCAGCAAAGGGCGTATATACGCGGTACCACCTTTGTTCGCGATGGTCTCACAACCATCACCTCTGTGACTTCCAATAAAGTCCTATCCGTTAACGGGGATAAAGCGTGAAACCTTACTCAAATTTCGGGTTCCCGGCTCAGAAGCTACCTTCCATATTCCTGCCTTTAAGCGACCTTTCAGCACCGTTTCAAACGATGGTCTCTCTCTCTGGTAAGGGGAAATATTTACTCCTCTTCGTCAAAGCCTTTCAACTATACAAGAAATATAGTATAGCACTGTTTATTTGTCAATAGCCTACTGCAAAAGTTCCCAGGGTTCCTTTCCCACGGTTTCCTCCACATAATCCACAGAGAGAATTTCCGCTTCCTCGGACATTGTTACCACACAATAATAGTACACATACTCGGAAAGATCTCTGTCGATGAAATCAATGGGATAAATGCAGATGACATGATGATTTTTGTAGTCATAATGGGTCCCGATGTTGATTCCTTCCACACCTCGAGCCAGCTCCAGATGCTGGTTCAGATTCTTCCACTGTGCTGCGCCGCGGGATATAACTTCCTTCTCTGTGTCGGTCAGCTCATCTCCAAGGTCCTGAATGCTTCCCTGAGCGGCTGCCATTTCGGTATAAACTGCTGCCATCATACCCTTATAGCGGTATTCCTCTTCCCTGTCCTCAGGGTCTTCCTTACCCAGAAGACTGTCTCTGTATTCCTCTGCCAGACGAACATCTCTGTCTTCCAGTGCGTCCTTTGCCCTGTCTGTCACAAAGAAAATCACATAATAGAGAATCACCAGCAGAACCGCTGCTGCCGCAGCCAGATTGAGAATTTTGCCGATTGTCTGAATCGCCTTGAAGGGTGCCTTGCCTGCCGCTTTTCTTTTTCTTGCAACCAGCCCGCAAATCAGGAAAATCACACCTGTAACCACCGCAATGATTATTGCAAACACGGCGGAAAGGTAATCACCCAACGCCTCCAATCCGGGCATAAATCCGGAATATCCTTCATACAGTGCATCGAAGGTCGCCGCGCGGTAAATACCGAATACCGTCGGCAGGATATGATTATAGGTAAGTGCAAGTGCAAATCTGCCCTTCTTCTCAGTCGCCGTCAAGTATCTCCAGGTGATAATGATGCCGCCGATGACCCAGGCCGCTTCCGCAGCTGCCAGAAGTCCCATGGGCGCCTGTCTCAAAATTTTATTGTAATACAGTGACAGCAGAAGCGTGCTGTCGATAGCCAGCCATCCCCAGAACCCGACAACCAGCATTGCAAAGAAATGCGATTTATGAATCAAACCAATTATTTTCTTCATATGATTTCTCCCTGATGCGAGTTACCCTTAGAGTTCCTCGTCTGCGTAGGTCTGCTCCAGCATGTAGTCATGCAGCATTAAAAGCGTCTTGTATTCCCTCTGATTCCAGGGCTGCAGACCGTCTCTGTCAAACATCTTTCCGTGAGTATCCAGTGCTTCCTTAATGGACATCAGCACCGGTTCAAAACCAAGCGCCTTCTCGTTCTCTGAATAGAAAGTGCCCGCTGACTCTGTACCCACCTTACAAAAATAAATCTTGCTGACCTGATGCCAGATTGTATCCTTCTCCATGCTGAGTCTGCGCTCCACAATGGCGCCGAACTCCTCAACCGACTCAGGAATGACTTCACAGCCTGTCTCTTCTCTGACCTCACGGCAAAGGGTATCCAGATCGCTCTCGCCTTCCTCCTGACCGCCGCCCGGCAGTTTGATTTCACCGGCCTTGTCCTGAATCATCAGAAGCTTTCCTTCCACAAAAATGATGCCTCTGACCGCTGTTCTATGAATCTCATCCATCTCAGGATCGTAGTCGTGTTCATCCATTTTCAATAATATTTTCATCTCTTTGTTTCCCCCTGTTTCATTCCATTGCCGAATTCCGGCAATTCCCCATATTCTGATGGATTATCCAATACTTATCTTCTCTAAAATGAGAAAAACCTACCCATATTTTATAATGGATAGGTTATTTCGTCAAATACAGGCTGTTTTTCGGTACAATTTCGCCGTTTCGCCCGCCTCTCGCCGGCGCGCTTCATCGATAGCATTTCTTTCGCGGGTTTCCGATGAGAAACTCTCACAGCACCTTTCATCGGAAACAATTCTTTTACTAATTTCCGATGAGAGAACATTCGGTCTTCCAGAAAAATATCATCGGATATCTTCTACCTGTTGTTTCCGATGAATATTTCAAGGCATTTTAGTTTGCCAACTCATCGATATTCTTCACTCGTTAATTCTCGATGAATTATCTTCCGAAATATAGTCATATTATTCATCGGAATACGGAAAATTCAACATCCCGATGAGTTTTGCCGAGTAAGCCCCTTTTTTTCACATCGAAAATCGTGTTAATCCTTTTCCTCGATGAAATCAGAATGATTATCTTAATAGCAACAATATTTCCCACTAACACTGATTATTCGATTTTTACAAATCACAGCATTTCTCTCTACTTCATCACATATTCAGCATACACCTCATAATACCGCATGCTGAAGGTACATAGAATCATATCCATTTCCAGATCATTCCAGGTAACGTCGTCGCGATCCGTCAGCACATACTTATCATAAGAGACAAAGCTCTCCATTCCGGTACGTCCCTTGTCCACATAGTGCATCAGATAAGGATAGGTCTGTTCCGGAGAGTTGTATCCCGGAATCTCGCACTGGACAAAGTTTCCGTCCATCCAATTGACGGGGGACACGGTAAACTCCACTCCGTCATAGACCAGCTCTGTTAGAAAAAAGTTGGAATAGTCTTCATTGGTTGCCTCTCTGATGTCAGCTGACATGTTCATTTCCTCATTGGAATATAAATTGCCGATGCACACCGAAGCGGGCTTACCGGCTGCAACCTTGTCCAGAAAAGTAAACCAGTTATCCTTGTTTATGATTTCATCACGGAAGCCTTTTATAATCACAAAGCCGCGCTTTTCAGCCTCCTCGTAAACTTCCTTGTCTGTCCTGAGCGCAGGCGCATATTTGAAGATGCAGCTGTCACTTTCTCCTTTCGGAACACACTTGATTTTTTCGTGGTTCGGGAATTCTTCCAGTTCATACACTTCCCAGTACCTTGTTGTTCCAAGCACATCAAATTCTGAGCATTCGTAAATCAGATCACCCATCGTGAACGAATCTTCCGAGGTATCGTTTGGCTCATATCGATAAACCGCTCCGTCAACAGGCAGGAACAAATAACCGCTGTGCATTCCCGTCAGATTCGCCTCTGTGGGCACCATCACTACACAGTCCGGTGCAGTATAGTCCTTTTTCGGAAGTGTCTCCGGCATAGTTTTCTCCACTCCCTGACCATCAGTCTGTTTATTTACAAGTTCTGCCACAGGAACAATCTCTGTCGGTTCTGTGGGTTTACTTTCTGCTTCTTCGATGGGTACCTCTGCTGTCCCAGCAAGCGCCATGTTGTATTTCTCTTCCATCTCCGCAAGCAATTCCATTTTTTCTTTGGAATACAATTCCTTATCGGTATACTCACCGAGGCAAACCTGCATTCGCTGATGGTACAAATAGACTCTGCGGTTCCCTTTGTACGATTGGATATAATAAGTCTTTTCCTCTGCCTGAATTACCTCCAATCCATTATGCCCAACTATGCCGTCCGTATATTTGGTAATCAGATTTCTCTCTACCACTTCATCGATTGACAATATCTCAAAAGACTTTACTTCGCGGATAAACACATCCTCATAATATCCCGCCTCACCGCCGGTTCTGATGGTTATATCTGCCTTCATACAAGCAAACTGTCCGTCTTCCATGGACGGGAATTCACCTTTCATACCCCATTCCGGAAATACCTCATTGATGCTGGAGCCTGCCACACGATATTCATCCTCACACCGAATAAAAGTAAGTTCGTAATCATCCTTCTTTACATCCTTAATGGCATCCTGCACACAGCCGGTCAACAACAGAATCACACCCGCAATCACCGCCAGCACCAGTATTATAATTGCAACCTTTTTCTGCGCCTTCTTCTCGGCGATTCTCTGTTTCATTTTATGCAACAATTCCAGCGCCATCTGATTCGCTATCTGTCCCATATGTATCAACTCCTTTATTCAGACTAATCAATACTTTTTTTTTGCGTTTTTTTGCATCTATCATCAATTACGCAGACATTCTAATTCCATGTTTATTATAACACATCCCAATTCTTCATTGCTACAGCCCATTCTCTTCGAATTACCCCTCTCTCTATCTCCTACTGCATCGAATTATTTCATGTACCAATTTCTCGATGATACAATTATCCTCATGTTCATTATCGTGCATCGAATTTCACTCAAATAATCTTTCTCGATGTGTATTTTACAGTGAAATCAATTACAAATGCATCGAAAAACATCAAATATCCTTTTCCGATGAAACCTTATACAAAAAATCGCCTTAATATACATCGCTTTTCTTCAATGTGGGGTTTTTCGATGATAAAAACCAAAAAACAACATTATTACCTCATCGGATTTCCCATAAATTCCTGTATCGATGAGAAATGGAGTTTCGCACGGGTCCGCTTCCATGGCAGAGGGACACTCCTCGTGACAAAAGGAATGTCCCCACAACAAATGCACTTTTGGCGTAGGTAAAGTGCATCATCTGCGCTTTAACGGATTTTAGTCATATGATATACTGTAATTAACTAATAATTACTAATGTTAATGGGGGAACATTATATGAAGTACAAATCGTTAATCAAACGAATGGGAATGCTGCTCTTATGCGGCACATTAGCACTTTCTTCTATGGGCTGCGGTTCCGAAACCGCCAAACAGCCTGTCGTCGCTTCGTCCGAAAACGTTGCGCCTACCGACATTTCGGTAGACAATCCATCTACTGTTCCAATTGAATCAAGTGAAGAGCAGCCGGAAACATCTCCTGCGCCTGTCGTCAAGGAATCCTTTTCTGACTTTTATGCGGAGGTTAATGCAGACTGGACTGCTGCACATCCGTTAGAGGATTACGAGTGGGAATACCGCGATATGCATGCCACCGATTCCGAAATAAACGACGCTCTGATTTCTTTTTTGGAAAGTGACCCGACTACACTCTCCGAGGACAATCCCAACTATAAACTGAATATGCTGTATCATCAGTCCCTAGAGGCTCTGGAAGATGAAGAAGGCTCCATGGCTCGCATCAAGGCCTACACCGATGCCTGTCAGAAGGTTTCTTCCGTCAAGGAATATGAAAAGCTTCTGCATGACAAAACCTACTTCCGTTCCAACGACCTGTTCTATCTGTATTATAATCCGGACAATTGGGGACATTATATGCCCACTCTCTATGCATATCCTTTGGAGGGACGCTTCTGCGGTTTCACGGATGAGGAAAGAGAAATCTATATCAGACACACCTCTAAGCAGATGATGCTGCTTGGTTACTCCGAAAAGGATGCTGTTCGAATGGCTGAAAATACCTTGAAAGTCAATGATATGGTGTTCGAGTTCTACGAGAAGGATGACGGCTACTATCATTTCATCACCGAAGCAACCTTGAAAGAAGAACCCTGCAGTATCAATCTGGTGGAAATCATGACCTCCTTCGGCTTCGATATTCCCAAAAATCTATACCTGAGCGGCGAGGACGGTTTCTGGTGTTATGCCGGATATCTCGATTTACTGAATGACCTGTGCTCCAAGGAAAACTTCCAGGCCCTGAAGGATTATTCCACGGTAGAAATGATGGGCTATCTGGCTGTGTTCGCCAGCCGAGAACTGGTTCAGGAAGGCAATGTCATGGAATCCGAGTTCTGCGGTATTTCTGAGGAGGATGCCCGCAAGGAACCCTTGCAGGACAACTGGAAGCAAATGGCTGCTTTAAACATCTGTCTCGGTGTGGATCAGGGAAATCTTTCCAAATATTATGCCGACAACTATATTTCCCAGGAAAATTATGATAAGCTCACCGAATATCTTGGTCGGATTCAGTCCGCCTTCTCCGAAATCGTAGACGAGGCAGACTGGCTCACTCCCCGTTTGAGAGAGCGTCTGAAGGTTAAGGTTAAGACCATCAAACTGGTTTGGGGCAGCTATCCCGAGTACAATACCTTCGACGGCGTAGAAATTGGTGACAATGCCATTGATACCGTGCTTACACTTTCCAACAGCAATATGGATTTCAGAAGAGATCATCTTGTGGGGCAGAAGGAAAAGATTACTGAATATGCGGATTTGAATGCTACCAATGCCTACTATATTCATGAAACCAACTCCATCGCCATCTGCAACGGTATGTTTGTCAGCACCTCTGCTCGATTCAGTGAATCCTTCGATGAGTGGATGAGTTCCTTCGGCTTTATCCTGGCTCACGAGGTCGGACATGCTTTCCAGTCCAACAATATCGACAGAATGAGCAACGGTCTCTACGAGGATACCTTCTTCGACGATGATCAGTGGGACCATTATCATTCCTATTATAAGTCCATTTTTGAAAATTACAGAGATATGATTACCAGCTACGGCAATCATATCAATGTCAGCCAATGCAGCAACGAAATCTTTGCAGACCTGTTTGCCACAAAGGTTTGCCTCCGCATTTTAAGCCACGAGGACAATCCTGATTATAATACCTTCTTTAAAACCTTTGCCAGAAGCTTCGCCAGTGTCTCTCGTCCAGGCGTGGAGGCTTATATACTCAGCACCGACACCCACCTGCCTGACCACGAGCGAGTAAACGCAATCCTCAGTCAGTTCCCTGAGTTCTATGAAACTTACGATATTAATCCTGATGGCACTTCCTATCTTCCTGAGGGTCAGAGAATCGACCTGTTCAAATAGTTTCTAAACATTCTTCCACAATAAAAGGCGCCGATACCGAATTGGTATCGACGCCTTACTTTTGCGCTTATTTGAAACTATTTGGTTACGGTAACCTGGATGCAATCCTTGCCGGAGAGTTCCTTGGTTCTCTTGTCGGGCTGACCGAAGCCAACGCTGACAGCGTACTTGCTGCCGCCGGAAACCTTCTCACCGTTATCGTTGATTACCATCAGGGCATCCTTGTCAACGGGAACGGTTACGGTCTTGGTCTCGCCTGCTGCAACTGCTACTCTTGCGAAGCCAACCAGTCTTGCGTTGGGAGTTGCGTCTGCGGACTCTGCCTTTACATAAACCTGAACAACCTCTTCGATTGCGATATCGCTGGTGTTTGCAACCTCTGCGGTAACTGCCAGAGTATCGTTCTCAATCTTAACATCTGCGGAAGCAACCTTTGCATCACCATAGGTCAGACCATATCCAAAGGGATAAAGGACCTCGCCCTCAAAGTATCTGTAGGTTCTGCCCTTCATGGAGTAATCCTCGAATGCGGGAAGCTCCTCGGTATCGCGATAGAAGGTAACAGGCAGCTTACCGGAAGGAGAAATTGCGCCGAGCAGAATATCTGCTACTACCTGGCCGCCTCTTGCGCCGGGATACCAGGTCTGTACAACTGCTGCACAATTTTCCTGTGCGTAACGAAGGTCCATAGCGGAACCGGTCATATTCAAAAGGATAACGGGCTTGCCAACCTTGACAACTGCCTCGAGCAGCTCTCTCTGTACTTCGGGAAGAAGCAGGTCAACCTTATCACCGGAAGCATAGCTGTTACCGGTATCTCCCTCTTCACCCTCAAGTGTCTCATCCAGACCAAGAGCAAGGATAACAACATCGGAATTCTTAGCAACGGCAACTGCCTCGCTGATACGGTCCTGACGCATGCCAAGATGCTCTACGCGATCCTGGAACAGATGACAGCCTTCTGAGTAGTAAACTCTTACATCGTCGCCCATAGCGTCCTGGATACCTTCCAGAATGGTGATATATCTGGAAGAGGTTCCGTGATAGTTACCAATCAGTGCTGCGCGGCTGTTTGCGTTGGGTCCGATGACACCGACTGCCTTCAGGCCTTCCTTCTTCAGAGGAAGAATGCCGTCATTCTTCAGCAGTACAACGGACTCAGCTGCTGCTCTGTTTGCCAGAGCTACATGCTCCTTGCACTCGATTACATCGTAACCGATCTTGTCATATTCCGTCTCATCAAACAGACCCAGTAAGAATCTGGTAGTGAACAGTCTCTCTGCTGCCAGAGTGATATCAGCCTCGGAAACAAGTCCCTGCTGATATGCCTTCATCATGTGAAGGTAAGTATTACCGCAGTTTACGTCGCAGCCTGTCTTCAGAGCCAGTGCTGCAGACTCTTCTACAGTATCGGTTACCATATGTGCGGTATGGAAATCTCTGATTGCCCAACAGTCGGAAACGAAGTGTCCCTGGAAGCCCCACTCGTCACGAAGGATATCCTTCATCAGGGTCTTGCTGCCGCAGCATGCCTCGCCGTTGGTTCTGTTGTAAGCACCCATAACTGCCTCAACATCTGCTTCCTTAACCAGTTTCTCGAATGCGGGAAGGTAGGTCTCTCTCATGTCCTTAACGGAAGCCTTTGCATCGAACTGATGACGGAGTGCCTCAGGGCCGGAATGCACTGCGAAATGCTTTGCACAGCCTGCTGCCTTTAAGTACTCACCATCGCCCTGCAGACCTTCTACGAAAGCCTTGCCCAGCTCACCGGTCAGATAAGGGTCCTCACCGAAGGTCTCATGACCACGACCCCATCTGGGATCCCTGAAAATATTAACATTGGGTGACCAGAAGGTCAGTCCCTTGTAAATGTCTCTGTCGCCTTCTGCTGCGTATGCGTTGTACTTTGCACGACCTTCCACAGCGATAACATCTGCAATCTTGCCTACCAGCTCGGTATCAAATGCAGCTGCGGTACCGATTGCCTGAGGGAATACGGTTGCTACGCCGGCTCTTGCCACGCCGTGCAGACCCTCGTTCCACCAGTTATATGCGGGAACACCCAGTCTGGGAATGGCAGGCGCATCATACTTTAACTGCTCAGCCTTCTCCTCCAGGGTCATCTTTCCTACGAGCTCTTTTGCTCTGCGAAGTGCCTCTTCTCTGTTTCTCATTGTTTGTTCCTTTCCGGGGTTCTCTTTTAACCGAAACCACCTGCCTGCGTGGCGCAGACATTCATAATAAAAAGATAGCACAAACCGATTGTTTGTGACTAATCAATTCGTGCTATCTTTCTCATTCTCTTTATTTTTTTTGCGATATTACTTTACAAAAGCAGTTTCATCGGGTCCCAGATAAGACTGCTTGATCCATGCTCTTTCGGGTGCAATGAGAATTCTCTCCAGAACCATGCCTGCTTCCAGAGGAAGTACGGTCAGCTCGTTGACACCTTCCTCAAAACGAAGCATTACTTCCGCATTGTGAATCTGGTCCAGAACGCCTCTGTTCCAGTTGGGATCCCAGTTGGCACCTGCCTGGAAGTTGGGCTCAACGAAAGGAATGGTGGTAACGGCGGGGCCGGACTGTACGGTCACATAAATACCCTGTCCATTCACAGCGGGGTTGGTAGGTGCTGCCATCAGCACTACCTTATAGATGCCTGCCTCTTCCACTGCAAAGCGGTAAGTCAGGGAAGGTCTCTCCTCTTCCTCGGTGAAGAATGCGGTGGAAGGCATAACCTTTACGCCCACGCCATACTTACCGTAATCAGGGATTACAGTAAAGGCACCCTTAGCGGTATCCTTCTTCTCTGCATAGTGATCAGCATTCATGACTACCAGCTTATTAACGGGCAGGAAGGTCCCCGGAGCCAGTGCGGAAAGGTCGTTCTTCTTACCCTTTACCTCTACTGCGGCAGTGGTGTTGCCATCACTGATTAAAAGTACGCAGGTCTCGGTTTCTGCGGGCAAAAGGCTTCTGTCACAGGTCAGTACCAGTTCGGTCAATTCTGTTACAATACCGCAATCTGCGCTGATATTCAGCCATGCGGGGATTTGTCCGGACTGTGCCTTTACGGTGAAGCTCAGGTAATCTCCACCGTCGTTGGACAGCTCAATGACTACCTTCTCTACGCCTTCATTGCAGAAATCATGTGCCAATAATTTATCGGGAGCACCGTAATTTTTAACAACGATGCGCTCATCATCTTTTCTGGAGACACTGAGTCTGGGCTTTGCCTGAGGACGGATGCGGCTTACAATCGGATACTTGCAGCCATCGTCGTTCCATCTGGTGAAACCGATGTGGGAAGCCAGCTGCATGCCGTTCCACTTGCCCTGCTCGAACTCAGCGAAGGTATTTGCCAGTTCGATATCCTTGTCCATGCACTTCTCAGCCAGGTCAGCATAACGGTTTGCAACCGGTCTGCCCTGCTTTGCATAATGAGTGCTCTTGCCTGCATAGAGGTGCATTTTCACAAGGTTTGCACTTGCGGTTGCAGAGAAGCCAACCATGCTGTAGTAGCCGGGAAGCTCGGAAGCGGGAAGCTCTGCACGAATCTCTTCGTCCAGCATCTCGATTCTGATTGCCATTGCCAACAGCTTGTCTGCTTCGCCGAAGTGGCAGGGGCTGTAAATATTCTCGTTCATGGACTCGGGACGACGAAGATGGTTCATATCGATGTAGGTCTTGAACATCTCGCCAATCTTTTCCCTTACGGAAGTGCTTGCTGCGGGGAAGCACTTTGCTGCCCAGGTTTCTACATATTCCTTGCAGCTGTTGGGGTTGCTTGTGCCCCACTTATCAAAATCATAAGCCAGGCTCATGAAATAGGTCAGCGGAACCTCGTGGAACTTTAAATCTCCCACATTAACAATCCACAAATCACGGATGCCGTACTCATATGCATTGCCCATCTGCTCCCAGACCAGGGAAAGAGGTGTGGAATCCACCCACTCATAGGAGATGGGGCCGCCGTGATAATCGAAGTGATAGTACATACCGAAGCCGCCCTTGTGGTCTCTGATTGCCTCGGTAGGCAGGGTACGCATATGTCCGAAGTTATCCTCGCAAAGCATACAGATAACGCCGTCCAGCTCGTCCCAGTCCTTTAAGCCTGCAATCTTGTCATCGCCGTAGAAGTAAGCCTCTACTTCCTTGTAAAGAGCCAGCATCTGGGGCACCTGGGAAAGGTCCTCATTGACGTTCTCACGGATCAGCTGACGCTGCTTTCGGATGATATCCTTTAACAGATTGACATTATCCTCGATGGAGGAATGATCACCCAGCATGGAGGAGTCTCTCTCTCCGCGCATGCCGATGGTAATAATATTCTCATACTTGCCGCTTCTCTTTAAGGAGTCGGTCCAGTAATTCAAAAGTCCTTTTTCGTTGGTATAGAAGTTCCACTCGTTGCCGTAGGGAGTATCTACGCCGCGCACATCGTCCCACTCTTCGCTGGCACGCAGACAGGGCTCATGGTGGGAGTATCCCATCACAACGCCGTAGGTGTCAGCCAGCTCCTCATTGGCACTTCCGGGTCCGTCGCAGGGGAAGCGGGAAGCCCACATGGCAGGCCACATATAGTTGCCCTTCATACGGAGCAGAAATACAAAAATGTTCTCATACATGTTGGCATTGACGCCGCCGAAATGAGACATTGCCCAGTTGCCGAAGCAGGGCCACTCGTCATTGATAAAGAAACCGCGGTAACGAACGCTGGGCTCCTTGGAGAGCACCTGAATGTCGGTTCCGATGACGGGATTCTCAATCATTGCGGGAGCACAGTCTCCCAGGTAAACCAGAGGAGTAACGCCGATATATTCGGAGAGAGCAAACATGCCGTAGATGGTACCGCGCTTGTCGCTTCCCACAATCACCAGCGCGCTGTCCACGCCGGGGAAGGGATTGCCTACGAAGCAAATCTGATAGCACTCTCTCTTGCCCTTTAAATCAGCGGTGGAAAGGAGGCCCTTTGCTTCCAGCTCCTCAACCAGAGCACTCTTGCCCAGAGTTGCGGCAAGAATCACTCTCTTGGCACTGCCAAGACCGTCCTCGTCAATCACCTCAGGTCTTCTGCCGGTTACCAGCATGATATCATCAGCCACGATGGAGGCGATTTTCTTTACTCCCTCGAAGCTTGATTTCTCGGTTAAAACAGGGACAATCTTGCCCTCTTCAATCAAATTCCAGTTCATGAAACAACTACTCCTTTACTTAACCACACCAAATCCTAAGATGGTGAAGAGCTTATTCTCGTCTCCCTCAGCCATGCGAATCTCTACATGGTGCTGCTTGTTCTCCGCACCGCGGAACAGAATCAGGGAATTGCAGTGGGTCCAACCTACCTCACGGGGATTGATGGAGCGAACCTTCTCACCATCCACATACGCGTCGATGGTACCTGCATCAACGGAGCCTGAGTCCTTGGCAACAATCAACAATGCGGAACAGGTGATATCCATCACGAAGGGCTTTGTGCCTGCCGCATGCTTCCAGTTGTTGGGGAACTCGGGAGTGGTATGTAAATCCAGATTGCGCTCAACAGCCTGCAGCTCGGTATCGGTCTCGGTGAAATCGCCGCAGTCGATGCAGACTGCCAGCTCGGTGTTGGTCTTGTCCATGAGAACAACTGTCTCAAATTCCTTGCTGAATACAGGCTCGATGCCGGTTACATCAACATCCTCAGCGTCCACGGGAGCAGCATCCATCTGCTTCAGAGCATTCTCAATGCCGTCAGCCATAATGGTGTGGCCGTAGTTGGTGGGATGGAATACATCATAGAAGAACTGGTTCTTGCTGATTACCTTGCCCTCGCCGGTCTTCTTGTAGAACTGCTCTACAACCGCATCCTTGGCGCTGACCATGGTCAGGTTATAAGCCTCACCTACGGGAGACAGACGCTCCTGGAGATTCCAGTCATATGCAAATACACAGAACAGTAAGATAACGCCGGGCTTCTGCTCGGAAAGCAGAATCTTGCGAACCAAGCTGTCATAGCAATGACCCTTGGTCTCATCGCCCTCATCGTTTACAGCATACTCTACGATCACAAGGTCGGGCTTAATCTCGCCGTCCTTGCAGACATCACGGTCGTAACGAACCATGCCGAGCTCGGAGCTGGTTCCGCCCACGCCTGCCTTTACATAATGAATATTCTCCTCGGTACCCTTGCCGCAAAGCTTGCAGAAGCGCTCGAAGGTCTTGTATGCATAACATTCCTTATTAATGGGAATCGCACCGGCACCCTGTGTGATGGAGCCGCCGATAAATGCTACGGTAACATCCTCGCCCTTGCGTGCCTTCTCGATGGCCTTTTTGATTCTCACATTGTTGCCCAGCTTCATCAGGGACTTAGCCACGATTTCTTTGTATTCAGGGCAATCAAAATTAACGGGATTCTCCTCCTCGGGTTCGGGAGCATCAAAGCCGTCGTTCAGATAATATCTGACAGCAACCTTTGCCATCATGCCTGCCTTGGGGAACTCAAAACGGAACTGACCGGGGATATTGTCATCATCAGACCAGTTTACCTCCTCCAGCTTGATTACCTTCTCCATGCCGTCAGCGGTAACGGGCACACGAATGGTGGTACCGGAAACATTGGGGTCGGTCTTTCCGTACATCTGATAGCAGAAGTTAACCTCTTCCTTGGGGTTGTCCATCTCAACGGTAACACCGATGGAATAAACCAGCTTGCGGAAGCCCTCTGTGGTTACGATGAGATTCAGAATCTCCTCATCGGTAATGCCGCCTACGATTTTCGCAAAGCTGACCATTCTTCCGTCATTTAAATAGATAAACTGTGTGCCGGTTCCGCCGGGCTGGGGTGAGCCTGCAACAGCCTTATTTCGAAGTACATAAAAACTCTTTCTCTTTTTCTCCGCATCCTTGGGTGCTTTCGGTCCTGTCATGACAGTATCCTCCTTAATAAGCTTTTCGATTAACAACAGTTTATCGGCTTTTCTCTTCGGTTTCTTACTATTCATTGTGGAGTGATAATCAATTCTTGCTATTCTGATAAATCTTTTTAACTGGCATGGTCGAAAAAATATATTCTGGTACTTTTTCTCAATCCACTTTTGAGATAAAGTCGAATCCATAGATATCCGCTAGGATTTTCACAGCCCCAACAAGGAGGAAATATTATGAAAAAAGAAAAGAAATACAGCGTACTGATTGTGGGTGCGGTACTGTTGATCCTCGGCATCATTTTTGCCATCTACACCTACAACTCCAGTTATCAGGAATCCATTGCCACCGGCAAGCACCTGACTGAAATCAAAAATACATTGAAGGACATCGAGGCAGGCACCGTCACCGGTGATGCGGCAGCTCTCAAGGCTACCCAGGCTACTCTGACCGATCAGAAACTTGCACAGGAAAAGCCTTACTCCTACAGCCTGGCCCTTGTATTCTTCGGCATTCTGCTGACCATCAAGGGTATCTTAAATGCAACCATCGGTGTAACCCCCGCAGGCAAGGCTGATGTAAAGCGTGTTGCGCAGGCAGGTTTGCTGGCAGCCCTCTGCTATATCGGATTCGCCTTCTTTAAGATTGACATTCCCGTAGGAACCGAGAAAACAGCCTTCCACTTCGGCAATGTTTTCTGTGTTCTGGCAGCCCTGCTGCTGGGCGGCTTCTGGGGTGGTCTCTCCGGTGCCATCGGCATGACCATCGGCGACCTGACCACCGCTTATGTAACCAGCGCTCCCAAGACCTTTTTGCTGAAGCTCTTCATCGGATTAATCGTAGGCTTTGTTGCACATAATATCTTCAAAATCAGCCGCGATCACAAGAAGCAGTACGTACTGACCTCTACTATCATTGCTTCTGCAGCCGGCATGGCCTTCAACATTGTGGCAGACCCTGTGGTAGGTTACTTCTACAAGACTTATCTGTTAGGTGTTCCTCAGGACCTGGCAAAGGCACTTGCTAAGATTGCCGCGCTTACCACTACCGTAAACGCTGTTGTCGCTGTTATCTTCGCTTCCGTATTCTACCTGGCACTTCGTCCCGCACTGAAGAAGTCCGGCCTGTTTGTCCAGGTAAGTCCCGAAAAGGAAACCAAAAATGACAAATAAAAAAGTAATGACTCTGCAGGACATTTCCTGCATCGGGCAGTGCTCCTTAACGGTTGCACTGCCCATTATTTCTGCCTGCGGCGTGGAGACCATTGTTCTGCCCTCCGCAGTTCTTTCTTCACATACCGGTTTTACCGGCAATACCTTCCGCGATCTCACCGAAGATATCCCCGGGATTCTGCAGCACTGGCAGTCCGAGGGCATTCATTTTGACTGTATTTACACCGGCTATCTCGGCAGTTCTGCCCAGATGAATTATGTTCGTCAGCTGAAAGAAAATCTGTTGCAGCCTGACGGAATTCTGATTGTGGATCCTGCCATGGCAGATCACGGAAAGCTTTATCGCGGCTTTGACGATTCATTTGTTCGCGAGATGGCATCCCTCTGCGGTGCTGCGGATATCATTCTCCCCAACCTCACCGAAGCTGCACTGATGACCGGCACCGAATTTATTCCAAACGGTCATACGAAGGAATACATTCAGACTCTGCTCAGCAGACTGGCCGAACTGGGTGCCAAAAAAATTGTGCTCAAGGGCATTTCCTTCTCACCCGAACAGATTGGCATTGCCGTCTATGATACTGTCACAGATACCGTACAGTACTATTTCACCGACCGAGAACAGAAGAATTCTCACGGAACCGGCGACTGCTTTGCCGCAGCCTTTACCGGTGCCTTAATGCAGGGTGAAACTCTGTTGGGTGCAGCTTCCCTGGCCGCCGACTTTGTTCTGGAATGCATCCGCAAAACCGCAGATGACCCGACTCACTGGTACGGCGTCAAGTTCGAGCAGGCACTTCCTCTTCTGGTCAATCGATTGAATCATTAGACACTAAAAAAGCGTGGCCCTTAAAGCCACGCTTTTATGATTCTTATTTACAGTTCGTCGGCAATCTTTGCTGCCAGAACCGCATTGCCGATCAGCATCTGGATGGAGGATTCCTGAGAATCTGCTCCCAGTTCTTCTCTCACGATTCCCAAGATAAATTTCGTCAGCTCTTTGCCTCTGATACCGGCCTCTTCTGCCTTTACCAGTGCTTTCTCAATAGCGACATTCATGGCATCGGAATCCACCGCATAAACGCCATTGATGGGATTTGCCACAACCAGACAGCCCCTCTCCTCCAGATCCCTCTTCGCGCGGAATGCCTCTGCTGCCTGCGCAGGGGAATCCAGTCTGAAATCAAGTTCAATGCCGCTATGAATCGCCATGTATGCGGGAAGCTCCTTGGTTCTGTAGCCCGCAATGCTGACGGAATGGGTTTCCAGATATTCCATGGACAGTTTCAGGTCCAAAATGGATTTGATACCGGAGCAAACCACAATCACCTGACTTCTGGTCAGTTCTGTCAGATCTGCCGAAATGTCAAAGGATGTCTCGGCACCGCGGTGTACACCGCCCATGCCTCCGCCTGTCACCACGCGGATTCCGGCAAGATCCGCAATCATCATGGTAGCTGCCACAGAGGTAAGTGCATCTTCCTTCTTCGCAAGCAGCATGGGAATATCTCGTCTTGACGCCTTCATCAGAGGTTTCTCCGGATTTGCAAGACGCTCAATATCCTTTTGCTCCAGACCCACTTTGATTCTGCCGCCTACCAGTCCAATGAACGCGGGGTGAGCACCCTTCTCCCGGATGGCATCGGATACCTTCTTTGCAACTTCAATATTCAACGGATAGGGAAAAGCTTCGAAAACACCCGCAGTTTCGATAGCCACCACGGATTGTCTGGACATATGTGCCTTCTGCACTTCCCAGGAATAATCAACCCAATTGAAAATGTTCATATCACTCTACTCCAATAATGATATCTGCAATTTTTTTCTCATTCTTCTGTCCGGGTGCATCCTCGGAGCCATTCATAATGTCAACCGCAATACATCCTGTCTCTCTGATAACTGCTGCCAGATTGTCGGGCGTCAGCCCTCCTGCCAGAATTACCTTTTTCTCAGAAGCTCTAAGTATCATTTTAGCCATTTCCACATCGAGTTTCAAGTGTTTTCCTGCAACATCGCTTCCCTGTCTGGGGTCTACCAGAATTTCATCGATTTCCGTTTCATTCACCTGCTTCAACACTTCCCGCAAATCATCGGTACCGAACTGGTCAATACATCCCTGCGGTGTGACGGGAATCGTTTTGATTACCTCGATGCCGCGTTCTTTGCAGGCCGCCGTCAATCGAATTGTCTCATCTATGGGCTCCTGATAATGGATCTGCACCATGGAAGGTTTGATGGCATCCAGCCTCTCAAGAAACTCCTCTTCCGTTCCGCCGGTTACCATAACTGCCTGAAAGCCCTCCGGAATTTCCCTGCGCAAAGCAGCTGCCTGTTCGGTGGAAATGCTCCAGGGCACCGGAATGGGATATTCCACAACAATTCCGATTCGTTCCACACCCAGTCTGACGCAGGTATGAACATCCTCGGCATTCATCAAGCCGCAAATCTTCAAACTGATTTTTCTGCACATCATACGATAAAAGCTGTCGGTGTACTCCGCATTCAAAATGGCGGTTCCCACCAGTGCGGCGTCTGCGCCTGCCGCAATCGCTGCACGCACCTGCGCGGGATTTTTAATGGAGCTCTCCGTCACCAGAAAAGCATCCTCTGGCGCCAAGCCTGCCAGAGACAGCGTGTTGCTCACATCGCCCTCATCTCGCTCCAGCACCAGAATATCGCGGTTGTTGATTCCCACCAGCTTCGCACCCAACTCATTTACCAGTTCAAAATCTTCCTTTACATGCGTCTCCACAAAAGGATCCAGACCTAATTCCAGCGCCTGCTCATAGAGCATTTTCAATTCCTCTCGGGCAAGACAAGAGCACATCAGCAAAATTGCCGATGCGCCCGCCTCTTTGGTCTCTATTAAATCTTCTCTGGTATGAATGAAGTCCTTTCGCAAGATGGGTACCTTTACCGCAGCTGCTATTTCACGCAACATTTGCAGGGAGCCGTGAAACTCCTTCTCCTCGGTAACCACGCTCACAACCGGAGCACCTGCCGCCTCACATACAAGCGCATATTCCACGGGATTTCTTCCTCTCATCAGATCGCCTTCCTTGGGTGAAAAGCATTTGATGTCCGGAATAACAATATTCTTCCCGCTGTTTTTTGCCGCCTGCAATGCGTCTAAAAACTTCATGTTCAAATTCTCCTACTTAAAAGAATTGGACAGTTCAACAAGCTCGTTCAGCTTCTTCAGAGCTGCACCGCTGTCGATAATCTCACGTACCTTCGCGATACCGTCCGCAAAGTCAGTTGCCTTGTCGCCAACAACAAGAGCTCCTGCTGCATTTAACAATACAGCATCCTTTCTGGGGCCGTCAATGGTTCCCTCAAAAATACCGCGAATGGTAGCAGCATTCACATCAGGAGTACCGGTCTTGATGTCCTCAAGGGTACATCTCTTCAAACCGAACTGCTCGGGAGTGATTTCATATCTCTTAAATTCGCCGTTATTTAACTCTACAATTGTGGTAGCACCGAGCAGGGAAATCTCATCCAGGCCATCCTGACCGTGAACGAACATTGCCTTGGTATAGCCAACCTCTTTTGCAACCTGAGGAACCTGCTCCAGAAGTTCAGGCTTGTAAACGCCGAGCAGATGGCGGGGTGCAAAAGCAGGATTGATAAGGGGACCGATGATGGTATAGAAAATGGTCTTAATACCAAGCGCTGCCTCAGGAGGAAGAACCTTACACATAACGGGATGGAACAAAGGTGCATAAATAAATGCGATGCCAATCTTCTCAATCAGTTCCTCTGCCTGAGCAGGTGTCAGATTGATATTAACGCCCAGTGCCTCCAGTACATCAGCACTTCCGGAAAGGCTGGAGATGGAACGGCTGCCGTGCTTTGCAATGGGAATGCCTGCTGCTGCCGCAATAATTGCGGTTGCGGTAGAAATATTGTAGGTGCTCAATCCGCCGCCGGTTCCGCAGGTGTCCATCATCTCTGCCGTAACCTGAGGCTTCAGGGGAACACATACATTACGCATTGCATTTGCAATATGTGCTGTCTCTGCCAAAGTGGTTCCCTTCATGAGAAGAGCTACCAGGAAGCCTGAGATCTGACCCTCTGTAAGCTTATCTTCGTTGATGTCGTTGATAATCTCATAGATGTCCTCTTTTGACAGTTCCTGATTCTGTGTGAGTTTGCCTAAAATGTCCTTGTACATAGTTTCCTCCTTTTTGAGCGCCGGGCTCGTGTAATTTTGGGTATAGAAAAGCCCCTATAATCTCATCGATTATAAGGGCGATTGGTTCGCGGTACCACCTTACTTCGATACCCTGCTCGGGTATCCTCTGCTATGTATCCATCAATACATATTCTCCGATAACGGTGAGCCTCCGTTGGTCATTACTTGGAAAATTTCCGTTCTTACCACCTTCATAAGTCCATTCGAATGTACCCCGGCTGCTGTGATTCCACCATCCACAGCTCTCTGTATGCATCAGGCACACCTACTATTCTTAATCATAAGTTTCTTGCGTATTTACTTTTTAATAGAGTAGCACGCTAAAGTGGCAGTCGTCAATTATATTTACGGTTGTTTTTCGCGTTTCGTGATAATTGCTCAAAATCAGCAATATATTCTGTAACTTTACTACAACCGAGTTCCACAGTAAGGACAATAGGAGAAATCATCCTGCATGGTTTTTCCGCACTTCAGGCATCGTCTGCTGCCGGAAAGTCTGCGGTCCTGCTCCACATTCACATTCTGAATCCTGAAATCCGTCACGATAAACCCGTACTGCTCCATCTCCGGAGCAATAAAGCCCAAAATGCAGTCTGACAGATCCTGCATGCTGTCCGGATTTTCAAAGGCACTCTTACCGCCCTCATGAAACATCTGAGTGATGCCCTGCTTTACCTTCACCTGCACCATGGCACGGAAGAATTCCTTGATCTTGTCAACATCGATCCTTCCATCCTTTTCCATGCTGCTCATGGCCTCTAAGAAAACAGTCATTTCATCTGCTGCCTGAAAGTCAATTCGGCCAAACGCGCGCACCAGGAACTTTTCGCCCGTCACGGGATCGGAAGCCTGAATCGGCGCCGGCGTTCCCCAGGAAAAGGAAAGCCTTGCACCGGTATTTACAAAATAAATCTCTGCAGGAAAGGGTGTCTTTCCGCCGTAGGGCAGGTTCACGATTTTATTCAGAATCGGAAGATTATCCGTTGTCAGTTCATATTTTCCCGGTCCGAACACATCAGCCACGATACCCTCCTGCACAAGCACGGCACTCTGACCTTCCCGTACCACCAGCTGCGAGCCGGTGGTAATATTCTGTCCCGGATAGCGGTACAATACCCATTCCTGATTGTTATCCCCGTCATATCGAATCACATCAAATAATCCCATTCTCTATTTTTAGCGGTAGACTGTACTACTGTCTGCCACGTTCTCCTTTCATTTGAATTCTGCAAGCTGAGATTCGCAGCTTATTTTGCATCATTCTTTCGGATTAATATGAATCCCGAGATAACACCCAAAACAAAGCCAAACGCATGTAATATTAACGTTTCCGTTCCCAAAACTGATGCTATCAATGCAAAAATAATAAGCCAAACAATCTCACTCTTCTTAAATCTTAATTGCTTTCTCATAAACATTGCAAAGGCAATTCTTCAAAGGCGGCAGCGTATGACATACTACCCCATTTGCCGAGAATGCCCTCACAACCTGCGAAAAAATTCAACAACCAGGCAATGGCAATATTCTCGTTTATGTTTATCAATGAAGCCTTTGTAATAAACAAGCGAGGATTCTCCCCTATTTAAATGACACCTTTGCGCTGCCCATTGAGCAGTCTACTTCAATGGTCTTCTCAGAATTGTTATCAATGCTCTTCTCAGAGGACATGCCCTTAGAGCTGTAGCTGCCTACGGTTAAGGTACCCATCGCATTGGAGAGTTCATAGTTGAAATCCTCTTCCTTGCCTTCAAGTTCCATATCGATGCTGCCCATAGCGCACTTTGCGCGAAGATTTCCCTGGCAGATACCCTCTGCTTCAATAGATCCCATATCTACATCACCGTCAAAGGTTGCAACTCTCATAGCGGTAATCTTAGCCTGTCCCATGCCGACAGTCACATTCAGAAGGTCTGCCACAGGAGCGGCAGCCTCCAGTTTGCCGGCACCTACCTCCAGATTAATTTCCCGTGCGGTAAGCTTTGAAAGTTCTGCGCTGCCCATACCCAGGTTCATATCAATCTTTTCATAATATACATTTTCAGGCACATAGAGGATTACTTCCGTTTTGCTCTTTGTGCTGTCCCAGGTCTGATTTGTTGTAGTGCTGATCAGCTTCAGGCAATCGCCCTCGATATAGCACTGAATCTTTTCTACTTCGGTTGCCTCCGCATAAAACTGATTATCACCGGAAGGTTTCACAATGAATTTACAGTCGCCGACCTCAATATCAAGTTCCTTCGCACTGTCGCCTACCGCAAATTTCTGCACATTTCCCTTGTAAATATCATACTCTGAGCTGAAATGAGAGGCATCCTTAATATCATAATCCACTTCCGTCTGAATCTTGTCAATGTAACGAATGCCGAAGTTCTTCCAGTTGTCCAGAGCAACCTCCACTTTTCCGTTTGTTACCTGCTGTACTACCTGATTGATTGTGTCAGAGTTTGTTTTGCTGACTGCCACTCCACCGAGCACCACACCCACAATCAGGAGAATGACCATTGTAATGGTACAGCCTTTAATAAATCTCTTCATAATATATAATCCCTTACGCCTTTCTCAGCCTGCAAACTTTGGGCCGCAGGCACAAATTTGCGTGTGAAAAATTTATTTTTCACACTTCCCCCCTTTAAACCGCAGCTGCGCCCTGATTCTTCTTTTTTCTGCGGAACAGTTTGCCAAGCCCTCTGAAAATTGCAGGTGTCATTGTACCTGTAAGTCCTACCGTCATCATCAGGAACAGCAATCCGATTGCACCGCAGACAAAGCCCGCACCAATCACGCCCACTCCTACTATGGGGTTTACGAAGGCGCTGAGCACGCCTACTACCATGCATACTACAAAACTAAGGAACATTGCTAAGGCAACAGCACCAAATGCCACTACGATTGCGAACCACATTGCCAGGAGGCCTACCAGAACTCCAAACACACCGCAGGCTAATCCGATTAACACCGGCGCCAGTACAATCAGAGCGAAGATAATCAGCAAGGTACCGATTACGCTTCTGCCGGGCTGTCCGGGCTGACCCGCCTGACCACCGTAGCCTGCCTGGCCACCCTGACCGGCACCGCCAAATCCGTTGCCGCCGAATCCGCCATTGTTCTGATACTGTCGGCTGCTCTCGTCTCTTACCTCGGAAACGGGAACCACTGCTTCCTTTGTTTCAAATCTATGTAAAAATTCCGGTTCCTCCTGAACGGTACCGTATTCCACCACAGCGCGGTCCGCAGCCGTTACTGCCGCCTGCTGCGCTTTGCCGTCAGAAAGCTCCTTTCTGATATTTTCGGCTACCAACTTAGGCTCACCCAGTGTAGCAATTACTTCCTCTTCATTTTCCACACCGGCATCATCAAAATAATCATTGTAATATTGAAGAGCTTCTTCTCTCTCCCCCTCGGAGATTCCGCAAAGCAAGAACTCCAATTCTTTCATATACTCCTGTCTTGTCATGACTCTGTTCCTTTCCTGACTCGAAATGTGCTAAGCATTTATGTACCCAAGGCATCTACATGCCTATGGCATCTCTATGCTTTCCCCTCAAATAATCCTGTAATTTTGTCAGCGTATTCTCTCCATTCGCTCTCGTACAACTGCAGCTGCGCCCAACCCGCCGGGGTAATCTTGTAATAGCGTCTGTTTCGACCGCCGAACTCCATGTCATAAACCTCCAGACATTCATCCTTCTGCAGTCGTCGCAGCACCGGATACAAGGTGGACTCAGACAACTCAATTACCTGCCGTACATCCTGGGTAATCTTGTAACCATAGGTCCCCTCCGGATCCTTGGAAACAACAGCCAGTACAATCGCATCCAGGAGAGCCGCTCCTGTATTAAATACCATAGGCTCGCTCCTTCCTTACCTCGCCCTATACTATACAGCGTATAATATCGTTCGATATGCATACTATACGGCATATAATATTGTATGTCAACAAATAATTTTGCACTTTGAGAGGTTTTTTCGTTCAAGCATGCTCCTGTTCTTCTATTTTTCATCGAGTTTTTTGTTTCAGGGCATATCGATGAGCATTTTGAATCAATTTTCACTTTTTCTCATCGCTTTTTCCTTTTTTATCAAATTCGATGCAGAATTTGAGTATTTTCCAAATGAAGGTTCATCGAAAACGAGCATAAAAAGATTCCCGATGAGTCTTTACCCTAAAAAACACTAATTTTGCCATCGGATACCAAATAAATTGAAATATCGATGAACTTCTACTCTTAATGCTCCAAAATAGGCATCGGAATTCTGAATTGAAATCCGTTTCGATGAAAATAGCAATAAAAAAGCGCAGCCCGCAGGCTGCGCCAAATCACTTTCGTTTATAAATCACACTAATAAAGATATAAGCGTTCAAAAGAGTGCTGCACTTTATCGCTCGCACTTCCAGAAATAAGCGCTGTAGGCGGGAAGCTTGCTGCCGCCGCCGAAATCGTGAGGCTCGCCGGTAATCAGATCGATTGCCTGGCCGCACTCTGCATTGAAGTGTGCATCAAACTCACAGCCATCCGCATTGATAGCCACCAATACACGCTCGTGCTCAGACTTGCGTTCGAAGATGCACTGCTTGTTGGTGAGCAGCACGGAACGGAAGGCGCCATAGTTCAGTGCCTCGGAGGATTTCTTCGCCGCTGCCAGCTTGCTGATCCACTCGGACAGTTCGTTGAAGACAGGTGCCTCGAAGCAGGGACGCAGTGCGGGGTCTCCCTGGCTCTTTTCCGCTTTCTCACCCCACTCACTTCCATAATATACACAAGGAATGCCGGGCATACCGAATGCCAAAGCGTAAATCAAGGGCAGGTGGTTGGGATTCTGCAGAATACTTGCAACTCTGGTTACATCATGGTTATCCACAAAGGCCAGCAGATGCTTTCCTCTGTATAAGGTCCAGTTTTCGGGACCGAACTGGCGCAGCAGGGAATGATTGATTTCAAACATATTCATACTGTTAAAGCTGCTGTACAGTCCCTTGTAGCACTCATAGTTGGTAGCGGAATGCATCATGGAGTCATTCATCAGACGATTGTAATCTCCGTGCAGCATCTCTCCTAAAATATAGAAGTCCTGCTTCAGGCCGCCGGTGTAATCGCGCAGTCTGCGGAGGAAATCCTCGGTCAGGCTGTAAGCAACATCCAGACGAAGTCCATCGATATCGAACTCATCCACCCAAAATTTGATGCTCTCAAACAGGTAACGAACTACATCCTCATTATAGAGGTTCAATTTAACCAGATCATAGTTGCCTTCCCAGCCCTCGTACCACAGGCCGTCGTTGTAATTGGAGTTGCCGTCGAAGGCAATTCTGTGGAACCAGCTCACATAAGGAGAAGATTCTCTGTTCTTTAAAACATCCTGAAAAGGTCCGAAGCCTCTGCCCACATGATTGAACACGCCGTCCAGAACAACTTTGATTCCCTTGGCATGCAGAGCAGCCACTACCTGCTTGAAGTCCTCGTTGGTACCGAGACGCACATCCAGCTTGCGATAATCTCTCGTATTATAACCATGTGTATCAGACTCAAAAATCGGTGAAAAATAGACTGCATTGATTCCCAGTTTCTCCAGATGAGGAATCCAGTCCATCACCTTCAGGATTCGATGCTCAAGCACTCCGTCATTCTCAAAGGGTGCCCCACAAAATCCCAGGGGATAAATCTGATAAAACACACTTTCATAAGCCCACATTTGCTGTTACCTTTCCTCTGAACGGTTTCAGAGGTCCTTTTCTGTTAGTTTTGGGTCCCCACCACTTACATTTTTCCTTATTGACCAGTTCAGTACCAAAATGCGTTATTCACATGGTTTTCGTCAATCTCTGAGTTAAACACAGGGTTTTCGACTTATCCACATTCTTTCTCTCAAATTTTAGCCGCAAAAAAGATACCTTTGTCATTATAGCAGAAAAATTCCGAAAAATCCACATAGTTATCCACTTATACACAGGTGTCATAAAAAAATGTACACATGTCATATGAATAAAACGTGCATGTCATATTTCGTGTCTACAGCCATTCATTCCAAAATCTGTCCACGCGGGATGCCACTGTGTCCAGATTTACAATCTCATAATTGTCCCACTCTCTGGGGAACAGCTTCTTGTAGGAGAATTGCAGAAAACGATCATCCAGCAGAGCAATGATACCCACATCCTCAACGGTACGAATCACTCTTCCCGCCGCCTGAAGCACCTTGTTCATGCCCGGATAGCGATAGGAATAGTCAAAACCGTCATCTCCCTGGTCATCAAAGTAGGCTTTCAGAATCTCCCGTTCAAAACAAACCTGCGGAAGCCCCGTTCCCACGATAATGGCACCAATCAGGCTGTCGTTTTTCAAATCAATTCCTTCACCGAAAATACCGCCCAAAACGCAGAAACCAATCAGGAAGCTGTCCTCTTCCTCCACCTCCATGGCGATATTCGAGCCAAAGTCCACCGCATTGCCTCTGAACTTGGCCAGAAACTCTTCTCGCTCCGCCTCGTTCATTGACTCACTCTGGATAATGCATTCTCGCTCCTCATCCGCAAAGTACTCCATGTACTTATCGTAAACAGTACGAAGAAAAGCGTAGGAAGGGCAGAAAACCATATAATTTCCGTGTCTTCTGCGTACAATCTGCTCAATGTAGGAGGCGATGTTGTAGAATTCCTCCTCGCTTCGTCTGGTGTACTTGCTGGTCACATCCTCGGCTATGAACAGGGCCCGTTTCTCCGGTTGGAAGACGGACTGTGCATAGACCTCATAATCCTCCGGGGTGCCGCCTAGAAGCTTTTTGTAGTACTGAATGGGCAGGAAGGTCGCCGAAAACAGAATCGAACTTCTGCCCCGATCCATGCAGCGCCGCAGGTTATCTGCCGGATCCACACAGAACAGCTTTATCATAAAGTCCCCGTTGTCACAGGGCTGGGTATATTTCACATAATTCTCGTCAGTCAGCTCGTACATTTCCAGGAAATGGCTGACATCAAAGTATAAGTCCAGCAACGGCTCCCTTACGGCCAGCTGACTGTTCTCCTGCTCCTCCAGATAATCACTGATTACTCCCTGCAATCGCAGCAGCGGCTGCACAAAAGTATCAATTTCATCCAGAATTCTGCCATCTCCACCCAGTCGTTTCATGGCCAGAAGCACCTTATTGCACTTCTCCAGCTGGTAAATCATCTTCTCCGCATAGCCCTTTTTGACCAAAATGCTCCTTCCACCGCTGACATGGGTGTTAGGATCGGTTTCTGCGGGTAATTCCATGTCATCTTCCTCGTCAGGGTCGGATGACAAGGGCATCATTCCCTGCGTCAAATCAAGTGTCACCTGCCCTGAAATCTGGGCTTTCCCAGATTTTGACGAACTTTCCGACACGATTGTCTGTTTCAGTTCATGTCGAAGCTCCAGGAAGGTTTCCTTTAACAGCACGGCGCTGTACATGCTCCGCCCTCTCTCCAGCAGGTTATGGGCCTCATCCACCAGAAAAATGTAATTTCCCTTGATATTTTCGGCGAAAAACCGCTTCAGATACACATGCGGATCAAATAAATAATTGTAATCGCATATCACTGCGTCCGCGAAGAGACTCATGTCCAGACACATCTCAAAGGGGCAGACACAGTGCTTTACCGCGTATTCTTCTATGATTTCTCTGCTGAAGCTCTCCGTAGAGGTCAGCAAATCGTAAATTGCGTCATTAATTCGGTCAAAATGGCCCTTCGCATAAGGACAGGCTTCCGGATTGCAGTCAACATGCTCCATGAAGCACATTTTCTCTTTGGCTGTGAGGATTACGCTCTTTAAATGAAGCCCTTTCTCTCTCAAGAGCTTCAGAGTGTCGTCCGCAACGGTTCTGGTGATGGTCTTGGCCGTCAGATAGAATAATTTCTCTCCCATGCCTCTTCCCATGGCCTGAATGGCGGGATATACCGTGGAAATCGTCTTGCCTACGCCCGTGGGAGCCTCCAGAAACAGTTTCTTGCCGTGATAAATGGTTCGATATACATGGGTAACCAGCTCCTTCTGCCCTTCTCTGTAAGGGAAAGGGAACTGCAGCGTCTGAATGGAATCCTGGCGAATATGCCGCCAGTCTGAGCTGTAATCGGCCCATTTCCGATAAGAACCCAGCAGGTCAAGGAACCATTCCTCCAGCTCAGCGAACTCGTAGGACTCGTAGAAATAGCGCAGTTCTTCCGTCGGAATGTGACAGTAAGTCAGGCGCACCTCAATCTCCTTCAATCCCTGCTGAGAGGCATAAATATAGGCATAGCACTTCGCCTGGGCCAGGTGCAGCGGCAGCGGTGCCTCCCATCTGCCGGGATGCCTGTAGGTACCTTTGATTTCATCTATGGTAACTCGCCCCTCGTGGGTGATGATGCCGTCGGCTCTGCCGTCCAGAATCAGTCGATACCGCTCCGTATCCAAAGAAAAGCGCAGTGGTACCTCAGCCTGGTACTCTGCGCCCATTCTGCGTTGAATCATTCGATGAATTCTGCTGCCCTCTCTGCAGGCTGCCTCCGGAGAAACCTGACGCCTGTTGTCAATGTCTCCGTGGCGGAGAATAAACTCCACCAACCCTCGCACGGACAGCTGAATCTCCTCCCTCGGTGCCTCTTTAGGGGTATCCAACACTTCACTGTATGTAGTTTTCAGTTGATTTTGGGTTGAATCCTCCACCGAAAAGCTCCTTTGTTGCTTGTATTTCTTCCTCGCTACATCGTACTATATCTCGTATGCGCTGTCAATTAACCCCACAACATCTTCCAAATATCCATTTTGGTACTGGCTCAGTCAACGCCTATTGGAACTCTGTCATGTAGTCTCTGAAGCGCAGCGGAAGCATATTCAGCTGTAAATCGGCGTTTTTTCTGGATTCGATTGCAATGGTTTCCACGAAGCCCTTAAATAATTCGCTGAAGTGAATCTCTCCCGCCGAATAAACCACCTCAGGTTCCCTGTCGCTTCGCAGCACATACCAGTTCTGCCTCGCGGGGTGGACACCGAAGAGTCCGTGAAGTTCATCATAAATCACAAAATTTTCCGAGGGAAACCGGTCCGCAAAATGCGGCATCAGAAAGGTCAGACAGTTGCTCTTCGGTCCAATCTTCGAATAGAGGATGCCGTTCTCCAGCTCCCCAAACCGCACAAAGCCCTGAAGGTGATGAATCTCATGCCACACACGCTGAGAAAGCTTTAGCACTCTGAGTACATGGTCATTGGCCAGGTTGTCCAACAGATGCCCCTTGGCAACTCTTCCCGCCAGTCCCAGTCGAACAGTCTGAAACACTGCCTGAGCCTTCTCCTCATCCTCAGATGCCAATGCAGCGCAGATATTGAAATAGTCCTGCTCTCCGAAGGTACGCTCCAGAGTTCGGCCTACCTTCCTTGTCTTCTCCTCGTCCGCCTGCACCCGAACATCCTCCGCAAACAGAATCGGATCGTCATGAAGCACCAGCACCGTATCATCTAAATTTCTTTTCTCTTCATATGCCAGATAGATTGCCGTGAAAATACTTTCCAGCGAATCTTCGCATCGATAAACTACCATAGTCCCTCCCGCGGCTACAGCCTGCCCACAGCCGCCGCCAGCTTCTCCTCCCGTGAGACGGGCTGCTCAAACAGATTGTCGGTAAACAGAGACATCTGACGATAACTCATGCCGTCCGTGCCGAGATTGATTCTTGCCTGCCTGTCCGTCAGATTCCGCACAATATAATCCTCCTCCAGCTTTACCGGATACATCATCCGTCCGCTGCAGGTGATAAAGTAAACCGCTCTTTTCAGCACCACATTCATCTTCTTCAGGTCCGCAAAGGTCAGATTCGCACTGCGGCGGGCCGCCACAATTCTCTGGGCACTCTTCACGCCGATGCCGGGCACTCGCAGCAGTTCCTCCAGACTGGCCCTGTTAATCTCCACGGGAAAGCACTCCAGATGTCTCACCGCCCAGTCCTCCTTGGGATCCAGCAGCACATTGAAAAACGGTCTACGCTCGTCCAGAATTTCATCCGCACGGAAACCGTAAAAACGGAGCAGCCAGTCCGCCTGGTACAGTCTGTGCTCCCGCAGCAGCGGCGGGCCTCCGGGAATGGAAGGCAATGCCTTGTCTCCCGTCACATTTACAAACGCGGAATAAAACACGCGCTTTAAATCAAATTTCTGATATAAATTCTCCGCCACCTGAATCAGCTGGTAATCATTCTCCGGAGTGGCGCCCACAATCATCTGGGTAGACTGGCCGCCGGACACGAAATTGGGAGCATGACGGTAAACTGCCAGCTCCTGCTTATTGCTCTTAATGCCCTCCTGAATCTGGCGCATGGGCGTCAGGATGGTCTTGCGGTGCTTATTGGGTGCCAGGTTCTTCAATCCCTCCGCCGTGGGCAGCTCCAGGTTCACGCTCATTCTGTCCGCCAGAAAACCGGTGAGCTGAATCAGTCTGGGATCTGCTCCTGGAATCGCCTTCACATGAATATAGCCGTTGAAACGGTACTGATTGCGCAGCAGGTACAGTGTCTTGTAGATCAGTTCCATGGTGTAGCTGGGATTACGGATAATGCCGGAACTCAAGAATAGTCCTTCTATATAATTTCTGCGATAAAATTCCATGGTCAGGGTGCAGATTTCCTCCGGGGTAAAGGTCGCTCTGGGTACATCATTGCTCACACGATTCTGACAGTATTTGCAATCGTAAATACACTCATTGGTCATCAGAATTTTAAGCAGGGAAATACATCTGCCGTCCGCACTGAAGCTGTGGCAGATGCCCGCCTTGATGCAGTTGCCCATGTCCGTGCCGTTGCCCTTCCGCTCCACGCCGCTGGAGGTACAGGCCACATCGTATTTCGCAGCATCCGTCAATATGGTAAGCTTCTCCATCAGGGCCGATCTGCCCTCAGAAATCATGTATTCCATGTCAATCCACACTCCTGTTATTCGCTAAAAAGAACATTTGTTCTCTATTAGAATAGCACATATGTTCGAATATGGCAAGCCCATTGAAACAGAAGTATTTTCTTACTCATTTTTGATACCGTATATGCAAAAAAATGTTGCATTCTCCCCCAAAAAGGAGTTAAATATTATAGGAATGTTTCCAGAAAGCAGGTTATTTTATGGCAAAAACAACTATACCGAAGGATTACAAATCCGCATTATCTTTGTATGAAACTCAGGTCGCAATCAAAACCGTTAAGGATTTCTTCCAGACCATGCTGTCCGAGCGTCTGAACCTCTTAAGAGTTTCCGCTCCTCTCGTGGTATCTCCCGAGTCAGGTCTGAACGACAATCTGAACGGCGTTGAGCGTCCCGTTACTTTTGATATCAAGTACCAGGAAGGCAAGACCGGTGAAATCGTTCACTCTCTTGCAAAGTGGAAGCGCTACGCACTGAAGAAGTACGGCTTCTCCGTAGGTGAAGGTCTTTACACAGACATGAGCGCAATCCGCAGAGATGAGGAGACCGACAACATTCACTCAATCTATGTTGACCAGTGGGACTGGGAAAAGGTTATCACCAAGGAAGACCGTAATCTCGAGTTTCTGAAAGAAACCGTTCGTTCCGTATACAAGGCCCTTCGTAAGACCGAGAAGTTCATGTTCATCCATTACGAAATCGAGGAAATTCTTCCTCATGACATTTTCTTCATCACCACTTCCGAGCTGGAGGCTATGTTCCCTGACTTCACTCCCAAGGAGAGAGAATATTACATTGCCAAGGCGAAGGGTGCTGTCTGCATCATGCAGATCGGTGATGCTCTCGGAAACGGCGAGCCCCATGACGGCCGCGCTCCCGACTACGATGACTGGGCTCTCAATGCTGACATCCTTGTTTACTATCCTGTTCTGGACATCGCTCTCGAACTCTCCAGCATGGGTATCCGTGTAGATGAGAAATCAATGGCTGAGCAGCTGAAAAAGGCCGGCTGTGAGGATCGTGCAAACCTTCCCTTCCACAAGGCAATCCTGAACTGTGAGCTTCCTTACACCATCGGCGGTGGTATCGGACAGTCTCGTATCTGCATGTTCTTCCTGAGAAAGGCTCATATCGGTGAGGTTCAGTGTTCACTCTGGCCCGACGATACCATGAAGCTTGCTGAGGAGAAGGGACTTCAGCTCCTGTAATTATTTTTTGAACAACAAGAAACCCGGACGCTTAAGCGCCCGGGTTATTTTTTGCTTCTTATTGCTTTTTCACACTAGCGATAAATCACAAACAGTTCGGTTGAAAAACTCTTCTTATATTTCCTCTCCTTCATAAAGGAAGCCAGCTCCGCAAACTTCTTGTCATTTGCCATCTTTTCCACCACAGCCTCATTCTCTTCCTCACCTGCCAGAGCGCTTCTGCCGCCCTCGTAGAGCCTGCTGTAGCCATGAATCAGTATAATGGCGGGTCTCTCCTGCTGCAGGCCTGTAATCGCCTCCTGCATGGCTTCAAGGCTGTAGGAATCCAGGCTGCTCCAGGGATTGAAGGCTGAGGGCATGCCCAGATAGAAAGACAGAGCAGGAATATCTCCGTAGAGAATTACTTCAGAACCCGCAAGCCCCTCTCTCTTCACATAATCGGAGGTTGCCTTCATCCAGTTTGCCTTTTCCGCAGGCATCTTCACCCATGTAAGCACCTCATTGTTCTCAATCACAGTATCCGCGTTCTGCACGCCTGTGGCCTCCGCAAACACGAACTTGTATCCGAAGCCGCAGAACTGTACTGCACAGAGCAGCAGGAACATTCCGCACATATATCGCGCCGGAGCCGAAGAAACGATATTTTCCAGTCTTCCGGTAACATGCTTGATTCGGTTCAGTTTACCAAGCTCCCACAGCACATAGGGTGCCGCCAGGAAGAGATTGTTCAGGCTGGGATAAATACCGTTGTTGCTGCCGATGGCACTGATCATAACCTGAATGACCAAAAGTGCGCTGAGCAGCTTCTCCTCACTGCTCACACGAGGCAGCAGGATTCGCACCAGTGCAATGAACAGGAACAGCATCAGGAACAGAATTCCCGGCCGCAATATGGAGTCATAAGAATAAAATAAGAAGGAGCAGAAGCCTCTGTGATAAAGCCATGCAACCGTGCAGACTGCCATCAGCAGGCTCAGTCGCTCCGCAAAGAAATTCCACTGCAGTCTCGCCCAGAGCAACATCAGCACCAGAACCACCGCTGCAAATCCGGCATATTTCATAAACTGGGGATTAGTGCGCAGTGCAAGCAGCTGCGGCAGCCATTCTTTTAATTCCGCCAGGAACAGGACACCCATGGTTCCCAGGAAAACCAGTATCGTGGAAAGCTTCGCCAGAAGGCTGGTGTGAAGCTTGGTTCTGCAGAAGTACGCAATGGGGTACATAAACATTCCCATCACTACCACAAATACCACTCTCACCGCCCAATAAAGCTGCTCACGAAAAGCATTTACAATACCCATTACCATGGACAGCGGAGTATAATCTCCCGCCGTATCGGTCATGGCGAACAGTCTCGCGATACCGCTTGTATATTCGCTAAAACCATATTTTACGCTGATGAAGCCCAGCATCACTGCCACTGCGGCCAGATAGCCCAACAGGCACCAGCCAGTGTGAGACAGCATCTGAGACAGGCACATGCCAAAGGGCGCCTTCTGTCTTCTGACATCCGCATCGCTGCCGTAATATTTCTCCGCCTTGATCTCCTTTCTCCACTCCATCCAGACAACCAGGTCATAAAACCATACTGCCAGAATCAGCGCAGCCTCCGGCAAATTGGAGAAACGCACAAACACATTCAGTCCCAGGCAGATTCCCGCCAGCACCAGACAGCTCTTTTTCTCCGCCGTCAGTCCCTTGAACAGCAGACAGACACATACCAGAAGCAGGAAATAGGTCAGATAATTGTACAGAAGTGCCGTAGGGCACCAGCACAGACTCTCCGCCAGCACCAGCCCTCCAAAGGTAACTGCCGGAGACAGCTCCAGCTGCTTTCTGCAGAATCCGTAAGCCACCAGCGCAATCAGACTCACCGTGAGCCCCGTATACACATTTAAGCCCACCAGAGTGGTTCCGTAAGGCAATAAAGTAAACAAATGCCCTGCCGCCGTGGAAAGGTAGGTGGAAAACAGCCACATGGGGTCCATATGCTCTGTCCCCATATACAGGAAGTTGGCGTAGTTATAGCCGGTATCCCAGAAATCCAGCCCTGTCAGCACATGGCGCATGGGATAAATCAGCAGAAAAAGCGCAAACAGCACATCATCAAATCCGGAGCTTTTTCTGTGAATGATATCAATTTTCATTTTCTCTTCTCTGATTGCTTCCATTCTTCTATTCCTTAAAGAAGGCATCCACAGCCTTTATTTTCTCGTTAACAGCCTTATAAGCAGGCACATGCAGGAATCCCTTATGCAGCACTCCAAACAGCAGAGAACGAATCATCTCCGCAATGATTCCCACCGTAAAAACAATCACAACCGCCAACGCCGTGAAAAGCAGCAGCTCTGCCGGTGAGGAAATGCGGTCTGCTCCCAGCCAGTTCTGCCAGGTATAGCGCAGTCCCAGATTCTCATGCAGCAAATATACTCCCAGGGTATAAGGCGCAATCTTTACAACAATCTTGCCGAAGGCTTCACCCGGCTTTACCCTCAGGAAGGCCGCAAACAGCCCCAGGGATGCCAGCAGCACAAACAAATGATTATATTCAAAACTGATTCCCAGAATCAGTTCCAGTCTGCCTGATTTCATATAAACGGTATGCAGCGCAAAGGTCTCACCGAACACCAGGAGCGCTCCAATCAGATACAGCAGCACTCCTCTGCCTTTCTTCTCCAGAGCAGGACAGCCAAACCTTCTGATATAGGCGGCAATCAGGAACACACAGAGATACCAGAGGCAATCATAGCCCTTCTCGTCCATATCCAGTCTGACGGGAAGCACGCTTTTCAGGACACAGAAGGCAAAGAGCAGTACTGCAATTGCAGCCTTCAGCTGTTCCTTCGTCATGCGCTTGACTGCCATTCCCACAAAGGGCAGCAGCAAATATAAGTAAATGTAAGCGGTCAGGAACCAATAATGCTCCATGGAAACCGGGAACAGTAAAGTCACATAATAATGTGTGTCCACGGCTGTTTCCTGCACCACACCCGCGAGGGCACCGATCGCACCGACCGTCAGGGAGTAGAACTCTACCTGCAGCCACAGCTGCAGCAGCCGGCTCAGTTTAAAGGAAGACTCGCACAGGAAGTAACCGCTGATCATCATGTAGACATTTACGGCCACAATACAGAAGGACTCCAGTACCCAGGCAAGAATGCTCACCGCTGTCTGTTCTTCCGTTAATGGTGTCAGAAGACCGCCCTTCCCCAGGAAGTGCAGCACAATTACCATCATCATTGCCGCGCAGCGCAGCAACTCCAAATTCGCCATTCTCTTTTTCTGAGTCATGCAAATTCCTCCCATAATACCAATCTCTCCTGATTATATCATCCGCCGAAACATAAGTCAAAATGGGTTCTCTTAAGGATTTCTGTAGATTTTCTTAGGATATCAAGGGCGACGAAATGTTTCTGACAATAAGAGAAGGCTGTCACCCGGAAAGTACCCGTGACAGCCTTCATCGAAAGGAGCTAGTAAAAAATGTTGTATGCTTGTTTAGATAAAACTAGTGGATTTGATTAGGGAAGCATGTCAGAGCTGAAGTATACGCCCCACTTCTCTGCACGCTCGTCCATAATTGCCTGGCCGCCTGCTGACAGGTAGTCAGAAATGCCCTCTTCCCAAACAGCGTCAAACTTGTCGGGTGAGCAAACTACTGCATTGTCGAATGCCTGGTCTCTCTTAGCGGAAAGGGTATCACCTACACCTGCCTCAGCCTCGATAGCGCCAACATTAACATTCTTGCCAACCTTGAGGTCTGTACCAGCGATGGTGTTTGCCTTCTTAACGAGTTCAGGATCGATTGCTGCGTAGGTATAAGCCTTAGAAAGAGCGGTAAGCTCGTCATCACCAAGGTTCAGACCGTTACAGGTAATGGTATAGTCAATGTTCATACCGGAGTTCATGATAGCGTTGCCGGTTGCAGCAATAGTCTGGATAGCGCCGCTCTCAAGAACGTTATGGGTAACACCCTCGTCACCAATCTGCAGATACTTGATGTGCTCAGGAGCTGAAATCCAGTCAAGATACAGCATAGATGCAAGAGGCTCGGTGTTTGTGGTAGGGAAGAATACCTTACGGTCAACAGGACCGGGAACGAACTTGGTGTGAGTTCCGTTCTTGTCTTCGAAAGGATCGATAGCTACGAATGCAGCATCAGGACCAACCTGTCTCTGAAGGTTTGCGTTGATGCTGTCCTCACCGTTACGGAAAGGATAATCCCAGTTATGTGTGAATGCGCCAACATAACCAGCCTTCATCATAGAATCCTCGGTGGTATCTCCGCTTCCGTACAGAGCGAAATCATCCCACATAAGGCCCATGTTGTACCACTTGTTAAGGAGCTTAACAGCATCCTTGGTGCCGTTCTGAGTGAGCTTTCTGTCATCAAAGCCGTTTACATAGTACTCTTTATCAGAGATAGCGGGATCGATGAAGGACTCGATCAGAGTACCTGCTCTCCAACCTACATCGTAGCTTACAGAGTAAGGAATCATCTTATCAGCATCCTTGCCAAGAAGGGTTGCAGCGTTGTCCTTGAATGCAACGAGCATATCCTCGAACTCCTGCTTGGTAGTAGGCTCTGCAAGACCCAGCTTATCAAGCCAGTCCTTACGAACGAAGGTTACGATTCTGTTGCTGGTAGCAAGCTTAGCTTCTACTGCCCACAGATTACCGGATACAGGATCTCTGTCCCAGTTAATGTTGGTATCGCCAAGCCAGTTCCACAGGTTAGGAAGATCATCCTTGTACTGGGTTACATAGCCGCTGAGGTCGATAACACCGCCCATGTCAGCGTAGGTCTGAATGGTAGGATAGCTGTAAGTTACACATACATCAGGAGCAGTTCCTGCAGCAAGCAGGTTGTTGATATCATCAACCTCTGTCCAACGGGGAACCTTTACGAACTCAACTTCAACATTGTGATCTTCCAGCATGCCCTTCTTGATGTAATCGGTGTACATGTTGTTGGTAGGATCGGAACCGCCGTCGTTACCACGGTCATAAATCTCTACTCTGATTTTTCTGGTTTCTGCGAATTTGCCGTTTTCAAATTCTGCAGGTGCTACTTCTACTACTTCACCAACAGGGGTGTCAGAAGTAATAGCGTTGTTTGCGGTGCTGCTGGATTCCCCAGTTGCTGCATCACCGCTACCGCAAGCTGCAAGAGAAGCTGTCATTGCTGCTGCAAGTAAGATGGATAATACTTTCTTTTTCATTGTTTCCTCCCAATAAAAAATTGATAATAATGAGTTTATGAATAACGGGACTATCCCGCATATTCCGAAATAAGTTGCCGGATTACTCCTTGACAGCGCCAAGGGTTACACCGTGAATGAAATACTTCTGAAGCCAAGGATAAATCATCAGAATAGGAATGGTTGAGAACATAACGATTGCTGCCTTCAGAGACTCTGAAAGTCCGGGAGCTGAGAAGCCCTCCTGAGTTGCAACCTCAACCTGATTGATGTTGTTCAGAATATTGTAGAGCAACAGCTGCAGAGGATAATACTTTGCTTCCTTCATGTACATCAAAGCATCTGAGTAACCGTTCCAACGACCTACTGCATAGAACAGAGCCAGTGTTGCGTAAACGGGCTTTGAAAGAGGTACATAAATCTTCAGCATAATCTGGAAGAACGTCGCGCCGTCAATCTCCGCGGATTCACGAAGGCTATCGGGGATACCGTAGAAGAAGCTTCTCATAATGATCATGTTATAAACGCTCAGACAGCTGGGAATGATCAATACAAGGGGATTATCCAGCAGATTTAACTGCTTCATTAACAGGTAGTTGGGAATGGTACCTGCATTGAAGAACATTGTGATGGTAATGAACACATTGATAAAACCGCGGCCCTTCAGATTTTCAAAAATCAGAGGGTATGCGCACAAGGTGGTCATTGTCAGGGAAACCAGAGTACAGACAATGGTCAGAAATACAGTCCAGAAGAATGCTCTGACATACTTCATATCCTTCAGTACTGTGGTGTATGCATCCAGGTTAAAGCCCTTGGGAAGCAAGTAAATTTCGTTACGAATCAAGTAGTCTGTACCACTTAAGGACTTAGCCAGGAGGTTAATCATGGGAATGATACAAATCAGGCTGATGATGATACAAACCAACACGAAAATCCAGTCGATTAATTTGTCTTTAGATGATTTTACTTTCATGCTGCGCCTCCTACCTTACCAAATACCGCGCTCGCCGAGCTTACGGGAAATCCAGTTGGCCATCAGCAGGAAGAATACACCAACTACTGACTGGAACAAACCAACCGCTGTGGTCAGAGAGAACTGCAGACCCTTAATACCAACTCTGTAAACATAAGTAGAAATAACATCAGCAACCTTCATAACCAGATTGTTCTGGAATGCGAAAGGACGGTCGAAGCCGCTGCCTAAGATGTTACCAAGATTCATAATCAGGAGCACTACGATGGTGGGCTTGATGCCGGGCAGGGTAATGTGCCACATCTTGCGGAAACGTCCTGCACCGTCAACGCTGGCTGCCTCGTAAAGCTCGGGGTTAATACCGGCAATTGCTGCCAGATATACGATGGAACCCCAACCGAAGTTCTGCCATACACCGAAGCTGATGTAAGTGCCGATCCAGTGAGAAGGATCATTTAAGAAAGGAATTGCATCATGTCCCAGGCTCTTGATTACCATGTTGATCAGACCTGCATTGGGAGCAAGAAGCTGCAATGCCAGGCTGTAGATGATGACCCAGGAAAGGAAGTGGGGCATGTAGGCAACGGTCTGTACCACTCTCTTGAACTTCTTAAAGCAAAGCTCGTTCAAAATAAGTGCGAAGATAATCGGTGCCGGGAAGCCCAGGAACAGATCCAACAGGTTCAGGGTCAATGTATTTCGCAAAGCGTAACGGAAGTCGTTGTTTGAGAATGCCTTGATGAAATATTCGAAGCCGTGATTCTTTGCCAAAGGCTGCTGCCAGATACTCTTAACGATACTATACTTCTTAAACGCAATCTGGATATAAACCATAGGTGCATACTTAAATACGACTAAATAAATCATGGGCAGAGCCAGCAGCGCGTATAACTGCCAATATCTCTTCAGATACACACCTGCACTTACTTTCTTCTTTGCAGGGAGCGCATTTGAATCTTTGTCTTTTTTGCTCACAACAATACCTCCTTAGAAAATCGTTTTACAACCACAATAATTGTATATTAGGAAAATCGAATTAACTTGTAACTTATTGCTATCGAATGCACAAAAATTGCGCTCCTTTTTCGCAATTTCGCATAAAGGCTTGTCAAGAAAAGGCAAGAATGATACGATTCATGTGTGGTTTTTACGATTATTGCGAAAAAAATGCCTATAAATAACAAAAATTGCTATGTTCACATCGTGCGGTGCAGTTTTGACATTTCGCCGCAATTTTTGACCAAAATACATCTTGAGGAGGTTACCGATGGGCAAGTCCGTTCTTGCAGCTTTGGATAAGGAAATCACAACTACATATAAGGAGATGCAGTACGGTTACGGCTTCCGCCGTATCCTTTCTGAGGAATCCGAGTCCGTCACCTATCTTCCGGGCTCCATCTTCCGCCTTTGGATCAACCAGGAAGCGTTGAGCTATTCCCTGCACTGGCATCCCGCCGCAGAGATGATCATTCCTCTGGAGAATGATTATTATGTCACCATGAACAATGTGCGCTACACCCTGCACCCCGGTGACATCTTCATTATCCCCTCCTGCGAGCTCCATTCGATTGAAGCCCCTCCCACCGGTCACAGATTGCTGCTGCTCTTCGATTTCAGCGAATTTGAGTCCATTCATAACTTCTCCATGATTCAGTCCTACTTCTCAAGTCCGGTTCTTATCAACGCGGAGCTGAATCCTGCGCTGTACCGTCAGGAGTGTGAGTTGATTTCCCTGATCTGTAAAGATTACTTCGGTGAGGACAGTCTTCGCGACACCGCAATTTCCGCAAGACTCTTAACCTTCTTCGTCAATTACGCAAGATACTCCTCTTCCGTCATCGAGCTGAACGGCTACTCCCGCAGCAACCGCACCAAACAGCGCGAGCTGGAGAAATGCTTCAGCATGGTTTACGACTATATTGACGCACATATCTGCGATGATCTGACTCTGGAGACCGTTGCAAAGGTAGCCTGCTTCTCCAAGTATCACTTCTCCAGAATCTTCAAGGAGTATTCGGGCTTAAGCTTTTACGACTATGTGCGCAAGCAGAAGGTCAAGCATGCGGCAGAACTGCTGCTGCAGCCGGATCTTCCTATTATAAACATTGCGCTGCAGACCGGCTTCGCCAATCTGACCACCTTCAACCGCACCTTCAAGGCTGTGAACGGCTGTACCCCCACCGCCTACCGTAAGTTATTTGATGAAGATGCCCGCTAGAGAAATCAAAAAGACCTTCACCACCCGGTGAAGGTCTTTCTAATTTGTTTGGTTTTTATTTCCCCGCATTGTCGCAGTAAATCTGAATTGCACGATCGACGAATACAGCAGTTCCTTCGCCGCCGTATGCATCAATATTCTCCGTAAAGTCTCCGCCGCCGGAGTACATCTTTCCCAATCCTCTCAGAATCTTATCAGAACAGGTATACATGTTTTCTGTAATATAATTCTGAATTCTTTCTACAAGATTCTGAGCCTCCGGTGATGCTGGATCGGTGTCCTTCATCTCTCCTGCTTCTTTGAATAACAGCATAAATCTATCTGCCAACAATCTGTCTTCTTCCTCTGTTCGATTCTTCTGTTTTTCTTCCATTTCTTTATATTCAGGCATATCACCATAAAGCTGTTTTGCCTGTCTGGAATATTCATCCAGTTTGCTCCTGTCAAAAGCCTTAAAATCCATGTGTTTCACTCCTAACATTTTTATTCCGAGTGCAAAGTTCATCAGATTTTCAATATGCTCTTTTTTCAATCTCAGAAGCTCTATCTGCTGCTCCAAAGCCTTTCCTCTATCGAAATCGGGACTGTTCAAAATTGATTTGATGTCCTTCAGCGGAAACTCCAACTCCCGGAACAGTAAAATGTGCTGAAGGCGTTCTAAGTCTGCATCGTCATACAGCCTGTATCCCGCATCGGTGTGTCCCGTCGGACGCAGAAGGCCGATCTTGTCATAATACTGCAGGGTACGTATACTTACCCCGGCAAGCTTGCTCACTTCATGTACCGTCATCATTGTTGTTTCCTCCCTTCACTCGGTAATCTTACCATAAACTATTACGCAGCGTAAGAGTCAATACCTTTTCAGCAAAATGTAATACTTATTTCTTGTTTCATCAAACGAATTCGTGTCTGAGTGTTCTGATCCGAGAAGATTACGGTGCCATGGCACAATTATTAATTTCCTCCGTAGTCTTTTCACCGTGATTACGGAGCATTTTCAAAAACAACTCTATTCTCCGTACAGTTTTTGCTTTCCTTACGGAGTTTTCCTGCTATTTCTCTTTTTCATCCGTACTAGTTTCCAAATTTTTACGGAGTTTTTCTACCTATTCCTATTATTCTCCGTAGTCGATCCATTTTTCCTACGGAGAATTTTCGTTTCTTTCACCTATTCTCCGTAGCAAGTCTATTTTCCCTACGGAGAATTTCTTCTTACTCAGCACATTCTCCGTAATGCACCAATCTGCCGAAACAGCAACAACATTTAGTAATCAAAAAAGCCAACACAGAAATAAGTTTTCTGCATTGGCTTTCCAATCACGCTTTCGTTCAAATATTAATAAATGGTTCTGCCCTTCTCATCAGGGATGCCGCTCTTACGATAGAAGTAAGAGTTCACCTGATCACGCCACTCCTTTGCGTTATACAGCTGGCGGTCAAAGCGCTCGCGGACATTTCTGTAGGATTCCTCGGCAATCTTGTCCTTCAGGCTCTCCCAGGTTGCAATCATCTTCTCTACGCCCTCCACACCTTCGAAGTGGGTATCGTAAATGTGCTGCAGCAGGGTCTTGCCGGTCTTCAGCATATAGGTGTAAGGTACATGGTGGAAGAACAGCAGAAGCTCCTCGGGACAGGTTTCCATCTTGTCGTACATGGAAGCATTGGGCTCGAAGTACTGCTGTGCATAGCCGGTGCCGTTGTGGCTTCTGTCCACACCGATGCCCAGGTAATCTGCTCTGTGATAGGTGCCCCATCTGTCGTACTCATAACCGTCAATGTTGGGACCGTAGTGCTCGTGAGGGGTAACCATCCAGCCGACACCCAGGGGACTGGTATATTTCTCATAGATTTCTCTGGAAGGAAGCAGAATGGAAAGAATCTTCTCCACTACCTCCTCGTCATTGCCGAAGGTCAGACGAATCCATTCCTCTGCAATCTCTTCGCTGGTCAGATTGTTTTCAAAACCAAGTCTGCCAAAGCCGTAGAAGTTAGCTGCCGCCAGATCGTTGCCGGTCCAGTTCGCATCATTACCGGTATTGATAACTGCTGCGATACCACAATTGCTGTTGCCGTTTGCTCTGCCGCTGATGACATCCTGTACCAGGTCATTCTCCTCCGCACAGTAGGTCTTGAAATCCAGTACTTCCTTGAACATGGGCATCAGGTAGCAGACATCAATCTGGTGTCCGGTATATTCCTGCGCAATCTGCACCTCCAGCATCTGGTTGGTCTTCTTCAGACCGCCCAGCAAAGGAGAAATGGGCTCACGAATCTGGAAATCCATGGGACCGTTCTTAATCTGCAGAATGACATTGTCATGATAATCGCCGTCCATGCCGATGAAGTTATCGTAGCCGGCACAGGCTCTGTCTGTCTTGTAATCTCTCCAGTCCTGCTTACAGTTGTAAACGAAGCATCTCCAGATGATGATGCCGCCGTACTTCTTCACGATGTCAGCCAGCATGTTTGCACCGTCTGCCTGGGTTCTGCCGTAGGTGAAGGGACCGGGACGACCCTCGGAGTCTGCCTTTACCAGGAAACCACCCAGGTTGGGGATTTTGGTAAACACCTCCTCCATCTTCTTCTCCCACCAGGCAATAACTGCGGGATCCAGAGGATCTGCACTGTCCATGCCGCCGATTTCGATGGTGGACGCATAGTTTAAGCTCATGTAGAACTTGATGCCGTATTCGCCGAACAGCTGCGCCATCTCTGCCACCTTGTCCATATATCTGTCGGTGATCAGATAGGACGCTGCCTGCTTTACATTTACATTGTTGATAACAATTGCATTGATGCCAACGCTTGCCGCCATACGCACATAATCTCTGGTGCGCTCATTGACAACCACTTCATTATTTTCAAAGAAGAAAGATTGGCCTGAATAACCTCTCTCGATGCTGCCGTCCATGTTGTCCCAGTGGTTCATCATACGCATGGGACAGTCGGGATGTACCTTTACGCAAATGCCTGCCAGTGATTTCTCGCAGCCGATCTGACGAAGGATATGAAAGATACCGTAAAGCAGACCGTTCTCTCCGCCTGCGCGAAGCAGCAGCTTCCCTTTCTCCTCGCTGAGCACATAATCCTCAGCACCAAGAGAAGAATCGCTCTTAATCAGAAGGCAGCCTTCACCTGTTGTTCCCTCTTCGGGAAGCTCGATTCCCAGCATACCTGCCAGGCCCATCTTCAGCTCTTCCAACGCATTCTTTACCACTATATTGCTTACACTGAAGCCTTCCATGGAAAAGCCCGCAAAGAATTGTTCATTTCCCTTGCCTGCTCTCCTGCCGTAATTCAGCCAGACTTTCGTCCAGTTTTTCTCCATGCTATTCCCTCACTTTTCACAGCCTGCAAACTTTCATGCGAACATCGTTCGCTATCCGCAGGCACAAATTTGCGTGTGAAAAATTTATTTTTCACACTCTACCCCCATCTTACCATAGGCAAAATGGAGGTCAAATAGCATAAATTGTGGAAAAGACGGCAAATATTGCCTTTTTCCTATTTGATTTTAAAAACCTTTTTGGACTTGAGCAGGGGAACCATGCAGACAACCACAAGCATCACTCCGATGAAAAGCACCGGCCAGCTGAGCAGAGGGGAATCTGCCTTGATCCAAAGACCCATAAAAAAGGACAAAAGGTTGCACACGCTGTGCAGCGCCACACACACCTTGAAGTCTCCGAAGTACTCGTAGGCGTAAATGAAAAGACAGCCCATCAGGAAGGCAGCGATGCCCTGCACCGCATTTCTGTGGTAAGCGCCGAAAACAGCAGCAGCCAGCAGCATTGCCTGGGTTGCCTTCAGGCTTCTCTTCAAACCGTTGTAAATAATACCGCGGAACAAAAGCTCCTCCGCGAAAGGGGCAACCGCTCCGTAGAGCAGAATTCCCAGAATCGGATTCACGGCAAACTGTGACGACGAAACCTCCTGGAAAGAGCTGGAATACTTCGCCGCTCCCGCCAGCTGCAGGAGCAGGTTCATGGAGAACATGATGCCCATTGCCGCAAAAGCGATGTAAACATAGGAAGAGACCGGATCCTTTCGCAAATGCAGCAGTCTGGATTCCTCCGCCGCTCTGGCAATCATAATCCGGGAACCCTTCCAGATTGCAGCCGCACCGGCCGCAAACCCAAACAGATTCAAAATGGCACCGCCGTTAGCCGTTGGAACCAAGATGTCGTCCGCATTTCTGTAAAGCAGCTGTACTCCGAAGAAGGAACCGCCCATGGACTGCATCATGCTTCGTCCCAGCAAGGTAACGAAGGTCTTCACCAGCAGAAACAGTACCAGCGGATATGCCGTCTTCCAAAGTCTCTGCAAATCCAGTCCTTTTGGAGCATCGTCCGTGCCGCGAAGCAGGAACCGCTTCAACTCCTCCACAGACTGTACAACAAAGTCTGCTCTGGCTTCCCGAAGTTCCTCCATGGAGCCGTAGCCGTAGGTGACACCTACACTTTCCACGCCCTGAACCTTGGCGCCTTCCACATCGAACTTCCTGTCACCGATCATGTAGACATCCTCGCGGTCCACTTCCTTCTCCCCAAAGAGCTGACGCAGGGCTTCCGCCACTACCTCATCCTTGTTGGATCTCGTGCCGTCCAGTTCACTGCCTACAATGACCTGAAAATATCTCTTAATCTCAAAATGCTCTAAAATTTTCTCTACAAAAACAGTGGGTTTGCTGGAGGCTACCGCCAGATGCATTCCCTTGGCGTTCAGTGCGCGAAGCATCTCGGGAATACCGGGATACAGGGCGTTCTCAAACAATCCCACATCGCTGAAGCGCTCTCTGTATTTTGCCACCGCAGCCTCTGCCTGCTCTTCCGGCATCTGATAGAACTCCATAAAGCTGGTCTTCAGGGGCGGTCCGATGAAGCACTCCAGCTTGTCCAGATCCGGCTCCTCAATTCCAAAGGAAGCAAGGGCATACTGCACGCAGGTACAAATGCCGATCTTCGGATCACTCAGCGTGCCGTCCAGATCGAATAACAAATAATTTTTCATTAGAAGCTCCTCAGCTTGTCATCCTCGTCCATGGTGTTCTCGATTTTCAGAATCTCCACCTCATAGGACACGGTGTCATTCACCTGAACCGTGGCAATGTCTCCTACCTTCTTGCGAAGCAGGGCCTTGCCCAAAGGACTTTCGTTGGTAATCAGATTGTCCAGCGAATTGGCTCTCACCGTAGTGACAATCTTATAGGTCTCCACACTTCCGTCGTCCACAAAACGGATGGTTACGGTATTGTTCATGCCTACCTCATCATCGGCGGACTCATCGGAAATAACGGTAGCGGTCTTAATCATCTTCTCCAGATAACGGATTCTGCTCTCGTTCTGGTTCTTGAATTTCTTCGCCGCATAATACTCAAAGTTCTCGCTCAAATCTCCCTGTGCTCTGGCTTCCTTTACATCCTCCAGTGCTTTGGGGCGAACCACAAGCTTACGATGTTCGATTTCCTCTTCCATCTTTTTGATGTCGCCTGCTGTCAATTTGTCAAACATAAACTTTCCTTCCTCACTACTACAGTCGCAGGGCATGCAATACAGCCGCTGCAAGAATAATCTGGATAATGGCAAAGCGGAATACACACTGTGTATTGGACCAGCCCCAGATTTTGCGCACATGATCGTGCAGAGGGGTTCTGGTATTCTTCAAAATATGAATCTTCAGGAAACGAAGCAAGAATACCTTTACCAGACCAAGACCGCCGTCCAGAATCAGCACCAATGCCACAGGAATATACAGAAGCGGTGCTCCTGATTTCAGAATGGCAATGCTGATGAACAGACCCATGGAACGGGAACCCGCATCTCCCATCATCAGTTTGCTGGGAGTCGCATTGTACCACAGATATCCCAGAATACAAACGGCAAACAGCAGAATGAACAGCGCATAGTCACTGCCGGTGCCCAGAATACCGTAAAGAACATAGATTGACATAATAGTAATCAATGTCAGGGTGCCGGACAGACCGTCCACACCGTCTGCACAGTTGGTTACATTCACAGAGCCCCACACCAGAATCACTACCAGAATGGCAAATACCACCGGCGGGATTGCAAGAGTGGTATGGAACATGGGCAGGTTGATTACATTGCTGTTGTACTTGAGGTAAGTTACTGCCACCAAAGCCGCAACACACAAATCAAGGAAGCCCTTCTTATATTCTCCCCAGGGCATCTTGGCTGCATCATCCAGAAATCCTGTCATCATACAGATGACCGTAAGAATCAGATAGATGATCAGTTCCGCGGACAGCGGTGCGAATACCAGGGCTGCTGCCACATAGCACAGCACGAAAATAATGCCTGCGCCTCTGGGCTTGCCTGCGGAGAGCTTGCCGTCGTGAGCGAACTCTCTGCCGCCGTCCTTGGGGAGATACCCCTGCAGTTTATTGGTTGCAATCACTGTGGCAGCGAATGCGAAAAGAATGCCAAGCAATGCCAACAACGGCATGTAGGTATCTGAAATCCAAAGATGTAACATAACAAATTACCTGCCAATACTAATTTTTGGAGAACTGGATTGCTTCCAGATCAAAGTTGCTGCCGGGAAGGAATACCAGTTCCAGTCTTCCCTGACCCTTCAGTCTCTCAATATTGAAGCTCTGCTCCTGACTCTTGTTGGTGCCGTTGCCCTTGAAATCAACCATGCGTCTGCCGGTCTCACCCTTCTTATTGGTGAACAGAAGGTTAATGGCATTGGACTCCAGAGGAGTGCTTCCGGTGATATTCACTCTTACCGCACCTCTGTTGCCGAAATCCATACCGTCAAAGGTGATGGTTACATTGTTTCCGATTTCTCTGATGGCAGAACCGTCAATGCGGAAGTTGTCGCCGTAAACCTTGTTTGCGTCGTCGCCGCGAAGCAGTGCATAGGTCTTCTGCAGCTTATTGAAGGTGAAGCCCTTCATGTGGAACTTCTCCTCGGCAAGAAGGCTGATGGTGGTCAGTCCCTTGATTCTCTCGGGAAGCTTGAAGGTCTCCTCCTGGTAAACATTCCAGATCATATCCTTCTTGTATTTCAGCTTGGTCACGAATCTGCTGCCTTCTTCAAAAGGCTTGCCGATCCAGAGATCCAGAGTAATCTCATCATTGGAAAGATTGAAAATAGGGATTGTAATTTCATCACTTCCGAAGTCGCCGAAATCAAGGTTGGAGAATACAACTGCACTCTTGCCGGTTCTGTCGAAGCTGATGCCCTTCTCATTGCCGTTGCCGATTTCACCGATGGAATCGCTGTAAAGAGCTGCGGAAACGAACTCATAGGGATCGATGTTTGCACAGCCGAAGCCTTCAGCGTTTGCCTCGATGTGAGAAATCAACAGTGCTCTGTCCTCACCCTTCACCATACATCTGATGTAGAATGCGCCGTCTCCTATAGCGGTTACCTTTGCTGCGGGGCAGCCGTCAGCGTCCACAAAGCCTTCAACCTTTGCGAAGTTTACATCAACGCCGGAGGTGCTGACTGCATGCCACTCAAGCTTTGTATCTGTGGTATTTGCGGGGAACAGTACTGCCTTCACGATTACTTCGGGATTCTCGGGTGTCAGAGCGGTTGCAGCCTGTGCCTGCAGCTCTACCTTTCTCACGGGAATACGGTCGGGCAGCTCTGCCTTTACCAGCTTGCTGCAATCCTCTAAGTACTTCTTCTTGAAGTTATCCTCATCCTGAACAATCTTGGTTGTCAGAGTAATCTCGGCAGGCTCAAGGTCCTTTCCTGTTACGCGCAGAACGATTTCGCCTTCCTCCTCGGTACTTCCCACAACAACCAGAAGCTTGCCGGAGAAGAGCTTACGAACGGTGGTCTTGTACTGGTCATAGTCAGTGCTGTCACCGTTGTCCATACCCTGAATTCTGCCGGGCCCGGAAATAATCTCTGCCTTTACATAATCTGCTGCGTTCTCTACGGGGTTGCCGTCCTTATCCTCAACGGATACGGTAACGAAGCACATGTCTCTTGTATTTGCCTTCATGTAAGGCTTCTCACAGGTGAGAACAATCTTAGCGGAGTCGCCGAAGGACTTTCTGGTCTCTCTTGCGATTTCCTTGCCGTTCTCATCGTAAGCGATTGCGGTGATGGAACCGGGCACATAAGGAACCTTCCAGGTGGGAATCAGTTCCAGACCCTTCACATGGTCGATCTTCTTTCTGCCCTGTGACTCACCGTTTACAATCAGTTCTACCTCGGGAGCATTGGACGCGATTCTCACATCAATCAGCTGGCCGGGGTTGAAGTCCCAGTAAGGGAATACATGCACCATGGGTGCCTTCTTTACATCGGTCCACTCAGCCTGGAATGCATAGAAAGCATCCTTGGGGAAGCCTGCCGTATCAATCTGTCCAAAGTAAGAATTCTTGGTGTGATAAGGAGTAGGCTCTCCGATATAGTCAAATCCGGTCCAGATAAACTGACCCCAGATAAATTCTGCATCTCTGTCGTCTGTGATGCACTCCTCCCAGCTGTTAGCGCCCCAGCTGGTGTTGGAGTTGCCCAGTGCGGAACACTGCAGGTCCTCATCAGCCAGCACAGACTGCTCGAAGGGGAAATGATAAATGCCGCGGCTCTGTACGATAGAAGCGGTCTCGCTGCCGTACATTACCCAGTCGGGATGCTCTTCGTGATGCTTTGCATAGTAAGCCTCGCCGTAGTTGTAGCCCGCTGTCTTTAAGAGATCCGCACAGTTCTGTGCACCCTCCCAGGGCATATAGTTGGAGCCGATGGAGATAGGATTGTTCTCCCAGGGATCGTGCTCTCTGACTGCCTTGCGAAGACGCTCGGTAATCTCCAGTCCGTGAGGCTCCATGGTGTCAACGATTTCGTTGCCGATGGACCACATGAAGACACTGGGATGGTTACGGCCTCTGCGAATCCAGCTGCGCACATCCTTCTCTACCCATTCGTTAAAGAAACGAGCGTAGTCATATTCTGTCTTGGGCTTCTCCCACATGTCAAATGCCTCGGAGAGAACCAGCATACCCATGGCATCGGTCATCTCTGCGAAGCCGGGGTCGGGCATATTATGGCTGGTACGGATGGCATTAACGCCCATCTTCTTCAGCGTTTCAATCTTACGAATCAATGCAGGTGTATGGAAAGCGGAGCCTAAGCATCCGAAATCGTGATGCTCGCACACGCCGTGAATCTTCACATGACGGCCGTTTAAGAACAGGCCCTTGTCGGTTGTGAACTCGATGGTTCTGAAGCCGACGGTGATGTCCTGACGGTCAATGATAACGGGACGGTCCTTTCTGCCAAGCTCTACACAGAGTCTGTAGCACTGAGGATCATCGATGTCCCAAAGCTTGGGGTTTTCTACCATGCCCTCAAATCTGCAGAAGCCGTCCTTATCGATGGGATGCCAGCCGAAGTCCTTCACCGGCTCTCCGTTCTGCATCAGCTTGTAGGTAACGCCTACCTGCTTGTCATTCAGCTTGCCGCCGATTTCGGTCTCAGCCTTGATGCTGAAGCCGCCCTCACAGGCCTTGGTCTGCACATAGGTTCCGTCCAGAGGCAGATAGGTCACGGGACAGATTTTCAGGAATACCTTACGGTAGATACCTGCGCCGGAATACCATCTGGAGTTGGGGGAACGATGACGCACCTGCACCAGAATGTTGTTTCTGCCCTTTACCAGCGCGGGAGTAATATCCATATCAAAGGTGGAATAACCATACTTCCAGTCGCCGATCTTATGTCCGTTTACAAATACGGTAGAGTCCATGTAGACACCGTCAAAGCGAAGCACCAGCTTCTCGCCTCTCTCGGTTCTTGCAGATACAACCTCCACCTCAGAGTCATGTCTGACCTTTCTCTGGGTCAGGTCCATACCGAGGTCTTCGATTTCGCCGTTCTCCAGATCGAACTCCTTGCGGTACCATCCGGTGCTGTTCTGATAAAGATTCTTGGAATCGTAAATCAGCCAGTCGTGAGGAAGCTCGATGGGCTGGAATCGGGTCTTCTGCATCTCGATCATGCCCAGGGTTACCCTGTTGTCTGTTTTCAGGAAAGTCCAGTTGTCATAAAAAGGTAATAACATGTTGCCATTCATACGAAATTCCTCCGTAAAATATATTCTGTCATCCGTTTCGGGATAAATAATTCTTTATTGCTTGATTTCCGGTACCACAATGGGGTTAGAAAAATTGATGTCGGGTGTCTGATAATCCGTCACCATTTTTCCTGCCTCGTTTACCGCTTCCAAAAAGCCGTTTGCCGACAGTCTCACCGCGCCCTCGCCCCAGATTATCATCTGAACCAGCGAGTCGGAGGTTGCCACCGTCACCTGATGCTTTTTGCCAATCTTGTGAACCGTCTTCTCGATGTACTGGTCGGCAGTTTCCGCTTCCCTGGTATAGACCACATAGATGTTGTGGAACCTGGTAACGGAACCGGGATTGCCCTTTACCTTGTAGGCATCGAATACTAAGATCAGCGTCGCTCCGATATAGCCCTGATAGTTGCAGCAGATATCAATCAGTCGGTCTCGCGCGCTGTCAATATTGCGCTCCGCCAGAGACCTTAATTCCTCCCAGGCGAAGATGATATTGTAACCATCCACCAGGAAGTACTCCTCTGTCCTTTCCACCGGCTTGTACTTGTAGGGCTTCTCCTCCGCCTCCAGCAGCTTCGTGCCTGTGCCGTGATACTTGCCGCTTCTGGCACCGCTGTATCGGTAGGGTTCATAATCTTCCTTGGACTTGCGGTAGGTCTGCTTGAAAATGGCGTCAATTTCCTCCTGGGAAATGTAGCGTTCTCCGCTTCCGGAGCTGCTTCCCATATAAGCATTCTGCAGGGTATCCGCATCGTCTCCCTGCTCCTCCCGCTTTCTGGCCAGCGCGTAGGCACTCTCCAGATGGGCGTAATTTTCCACTTCATTCCATTGTACCACAAATCCCGCTCCGTGGGAACAAAATACGGAAGAAGATGGATTTTCCAGATCGCTTTCCGGATCGTATCCGATGGACGCAATCACCTCGTCCGCATTGTGGCAGGGCTCGTATCCCTTCAGGGTACAGGAGAGCCTTCCCAGGCCTCTGGTATAGGAGTTGACCTCTCTCTGGTAATCCTTCATGGTGGCCACCGGAGCCGAGCCCGTCAGCACGCTCATCTCAGTGCCCGTCACAGGCGGGGCAAAGGTTCCGTTCATCTTCTGAATGTCAGACATGGCGCGTCCCAGATTCTCTGTGGGCACCTCCAGAGTGAAGGCGAAAATCGGTTCCAGCAGCACGCTCTCGCACTGCATCAGTCCGTGTCGGATGGCACGGTAGGTTGCCTGTCTGAAGTCGCCGCCCTCGGTGTGCTTGATATGCGCTCTGCCGATGAGCAGCGTCATTTTAATATCGGTTAAAGGCGAGCCTGTCAGCACACCCAGGTGGGTTTTCTCCTCCAGGTGCGTAAAAATCAGTCTCTGCCAGTTCTTGTCCAGATCATCCTCGCTGCAGACGGTTGCAATCTGCAAACCGCTTCCCAGCTCACCGGGCTCCAGCAGCAAATGTACCTCTGCATAATGTCGTAACGGTTCGAAATGTCCGATACCCTCCGCAGGGGTTTTGATGGTTTCCTTGTACAGCAGTCTTCCGTCCGCGAAGTCAACCTCCAGTCCGAAGCGCTCCAGAATGACACTCTTCAGGATTTCGGTCTGCACCTCTCCCATCACCTGCACATGAATCTCGCGGATGCTCTCCTGCCATACCACATGCAGTTCAGGCTCTTCCTCCTCCAGCGCCCGCATCTGTCCGAGCACCTTCACGGGATCTGCGCCCTCCGGCAGCAGCAAACGATAGGTCAGCACCGGCACCAGTACCGGCAGGGCGTTGACCGCCTCATGCCCCAGTCCCTGTCCCACAAAGGTCTGTGATAAACCAAGCACCGCGCAGACACCGCCGGCCTTCACATGGTCCGCCGCCTGGAATCCGCCGCCTCCGTAAATACGAATGGCATCCGCCTTCTCGGACCAGACCTTGTCGGGGTTGTTTTCGCTGTTTTCATTGCCAATCATCTGCTTTACCCGCAGAGTGCCGCCGGTGACCTTCAGATGGGTCAGACGATTGCCGTTGGCATCGCGGGAAATCTTATAAACTCTTGCACCAAACTCCTCGGGATATTCCCGGGGAAGGGTATATTCTTTTAATGCCTCCAGAAGTTCTACCACGCCCTCCAGCTTCAGCGCGGAGCCGAAGTAACAGGGGAACAGCTCTCTGTCCGCAATGGCAGCTGCAATGGATTCCTTTGACAGTTCTCCTGTCTCCAGAAACTCCTCCATCATCTCTTCGTTTGCCATGGCCGCATTTTCCAGGAAGGCTTCTCTGTCCGCCGCCTCCGGCTGAAAATCCAGGCAGAAGCCGGACAGCTTGTCCTGCAGCTCTGCCAGAAGCTTTATTCTGTCCGCCGCGGGCTGGTCCATTTTGTTGATGAAAAGGAAGGTAGGAATTCTGTACTTCTGCAAAAGCTTCCACAGGGTCTTCGTATGTCCCTGAACGCCGTCCGCACCGCTGATGACCAGAATACAGTAATCCAGCACCTGCAGGGTTCTCTCCATCTCCGCAGAAAAGTCCACATGTCCCGGAGTGTCAAGCAAGGTCAGCTCCATTCCCTGCCAGGTCAGATTAGCCTGCTTGGAGAAGATGGTAATGCCGCGCTCCCGCTCCAGAGTGAAGTTATCCAGGAATGCATCCTTGTGGTCCACACGTCCCAGTTTACGCAGGGCTCCCGTGGTATATAACAAAGCCTCCGACAGGGTAGTTTTGCCGGCATCTACATGGGCCAATATTCCAATGACTGTCTTCGAACCTACCATTTGACGGAAGCTCCTTTCTCGCAATTTCTCAAATTAATATTATAACATAATCAGTTCCTTCATTACCACTCATTCGTTGTGATAAATCAAAGTAATTTCGACAAAAATCCATGTATTTCGACTTGACAGTGCCTGCTTGCACGATTATATTGTCTTTGTAAATAAATACCGCTAGGGGAGCACATCGCTGAGACTGAAATTCTTTTCTAACCCTCACTACTTGAACCGGGTAATACCGGCGTAAGGAAGCAAAACAATCCACTCCTGTGGCTTGTTTCGGATGTCCCCTCCTTAGCAGATTATTAAGGAGGATTTTTTTATGCGTAACGAAAAAACCAAAATTCTGGTAGAAGGCGCTGCAATGGTTGCCCTCGCCACCGTACTCAGCTTCATTCGAGTATTTAAATTGCCCTGGGGCGGCTCCATCACCCTGCTTTCCATGCTGCCCATCACACTGTTTTCCATCAGACGCGGCGTAAAGAGCGGTCTGCTGGCATCCTTTGTATTTGCACTGGTACAGTTCGTGCAGGGAATTATGGACGGCCTGTTCGGTTGGGGACTGACTCCCGGAATGCTCATTGCCTGCATCCTTTTGGATTACCTGGTAGCATTCACCGTTCTCGGTCTCGCAGGTATTCTTCGCAAGAAAAACCTTGTTGGCTGGTTGATCGGCATTTTCGTAGCTGTAGGCCTCAGATTTGTCTGCCACTTCCTCAGTGGTGTCATCATCTGGAAGAGCTTCGGTGAACTGTGGAACGGCTTCTCTACCGACAACAGCGTTCTCTACAGCTTCCTGTACAACGGTGCTTACATGCTTCCCGAAATGATCTTCACCATGATCGGTGCTGTCGTTCTTCTGAAGACCCCTCAGACCAGAAAGCTTCTGCTGAAGGACTGATTCATTTTCTGAATCATTGCAAATCAAAAGCCCCTTCAGAATACTACTTCTAAACAAATCACCCTCCCAGCCGCACCCGGTCGGGAGGGTATTTTATAGGCTCTTATCCCTTCTTTTCTCGCTCTTTTCATCGATTATTCTTCTTTTTCCAAATCCGATGTGTAAATCATCCCTTCATTACGCATGTAATCATCGATTTTCTAATTAATTTCCTTTTCGATGCAAATTTGGCTTTCATTTGTATGTTTTCATCATCGATAAATCAAGAATCAATCATCCCGATGCACTCAGCTTGATGATTAATGTATTTTTGCCATCGAAATGATTGAATACGCTAAAATCCGATGACCAATCTCAAAATGAGCGCAAGAAACTTCATCGAAAAGGTGTCATTGAAGATTCTCGATGAACCTGTACCCTTTCCAGAAATGCTCAACACATCTCCTGCCGGAATAATCACTTCATCTCCTATCAAAATGATTAGCTCATCTCCCCTCAGAATGTTCCGCTCCTCTCCTGCCGAAATATTCCCGAATCACTTCCTCAATCTCGCTTGTTCCCAACGGCTGCAGCGAAGATTCTTCTGTGATGATCAGGTTCTTTCCAAGATAGATTCCACTCTTCTGATAATCTTTCACGCGCAATACCGCATGCCTTATATACTCTCTGTCATCCATCATTCCCCGATGTTCCCAATAAATCTCTTCCCTTGTCTCAAGGTTAAGTACCGTGAAATCCGGATATATCGTGTGACCATTCTTCAGTATCAGCGGGCATTCATACCTATAGGGAATTCCGTGCATGTACAAAGCGTTTGCTATATTCAGTTCTGATTTTGATCGTACTCTTTCACCGCGGTGCGTAACGAAATTCAAACCGGTCTCGACAGTTTCTTTTCCGATATACTCCTGCTTCAACCATTCTGCGCAATAATCTTCATCCGATACTGCGATGGGGCAAACAATCTGTTTTGCATCCGCAGGCAAGGAGGAGTAAACCTCTTGTATATTAGCTATTATGTTCTCTGATTTGTGAGTGAATTTCTCAAGATTTTGTAACTCGAATTTTAGATTTTTCAGAATTGCTTCGTCATATTTCTTTTGAAGATATGTTTTGATTTTAGATTTCTGTTTTCCGTTCAAATAAGTACCGCTCTTATCCCTTGCATCCATGCGCAGGTAATACATCGACCCTGATGACCTCCGGACAATATGAATTTTACCCGCCGGATACTTAGGTACTGCTCTCTCAAGACGCTGCACCGCCTCGCGCAGTTCCTCCTGCCTTCTGACCGCTTCCTCATAAAGGCTTGTTGGTTTCAATATTTCGTTTTTTCGTTCTTGGTTCCTCCTATTTTCATCGAATTTCACAATTCTGTATTCTTCCGATGCGCATATTTCAATTTATTTTTCAAACTCTCATCGATATCAGGAACATGATTACCTTGCGATGATGAAATCATCCCTTTTTCTTACTCTCCCTCATCGATTATGAATTAATAACTATTATCGATGATTGTACAAGCGAATAGGAAACATTTATATCATCGATTGAATGTGCAAATTGGGAATTCGATGAGACAATGAAAATAAGAGACGAAAACCATCATCGGATAATAAACCCTGATAAGTTTTCGATGAATCGCAGGCAATGATTCAGATATGCATTATCAAAAAATTAGAATTGCATACATATATTATCAATATTTTGACATGTTTTCAACATGAATTAATCCGCAGAAGCAAAATAAAAAGCCCTCCTTACCGGGCATCCGGTAAGGAGGGCAAATACAATAATCATTGAAAGATTTTATACCAGAATCATCGCCATCAGCGGAATGGTTATTACGCTCAGAATGGTTGTCAGCAGGACTACATTTGCCGCAAGTTCCTGCTCACATTCATGAAGCTCTGCCAGGGACTCTATGATAGCTCCCGCGGGAGTCATGGCAAGTACCACCACGGATGTTTTCAGAACTTCATCTGCGAAAGGCAGCCAGTGTACGCAAAGGTACGCTGCCGCAGGGAACGCAACAAGCTTCAGCAAACAGGTTGCATACACAAAACCTCTGGTGAAGATTACCTTCAGCTTTTCCTCGGAAAGGCGCATGCCCAGAATAAACATGCACATGGGCGTTACCATTTTGCCAAGCAGTGCGATACCGCTTTCAATCTGTTCCGGGAAATGCAGGTCCAGAAGAAACACCGGCAAGGACACCAGAATTGCCAGCGTCGTCGGATTCAGAATGGCATTCTTCACGCGAATGTATTTCTTGTCGTTGGTGATCAGGTAGGTGCCGATGGTAAACACAATCAGGTTCATGGACATGACATTGATGGAGCTGTACACCATCACAATCGGATGGTCCGGGAACACGCTGACCAGCACCGGCATCCCGATAAATCCCACATTGCCGAGCACGCCGCCTACGGTCATAATGCGGTATTTGGCATCCTCATATCTGCGATGCAGCACCGCATACAGCACACCGAAGAAAACAATCTGCACCGCCAGAGAAATCAGAAAATACTGCCCGATTTTCACCAGATTGTCCGGCGTGCATTCCAGGTTCAGGAAAGAATTCAGAATCATGGACGGTCCCAGCACATAAATCAGAATAGCCGACAGACTCTTCGCATGGGCCACCACCGCCTTCTTTCCCTTACACAGAATATATCCGATTATCATATACAGCAGCATCACCGCCACTGTAGAAAAAATCAACTGTATCATAACAAGCCTCTTTTAATATTTTTCCAAGCGGAAGGAGTAAAGGTACTTCTCCTTCACCGGCTGCCCCATCAGTTTTTCCAGGGCCTCGCCGTAGTAATCCAGCTGGGTCGCATAGCGATTCCACAATGCATCCAGAGACTGTACGGAATCGGTCTTGTAATCCAGGAGAACAATTCCGTCCTCTTCCTCCCAGAATACATCGATAATACCCTGCACCAGAACCTTCTCCTCCTCGGGAAAGTCCGGATTCACGCGATTTGCTCCGATACCCAGCATGAAGGGCTGCTCACGATAGAGCTTGCCTTCCAATTCAGCTTTCCACATGCGGAAGCCCAGGGGCGATGCCAGGAATCGCAGAATTTTCTCTTCCTTGACTGCCTGCAGATATTCCGGCAACAGACGCTTTTCGGCAACCTCCTGCTCCAGGAACCGATGTAGTTCCTGCGCAAATGCTTCCTCGCCGACACAGGCGCTGTACTGTTCATGGGTTTCAAATGCCTTATCCTTCAACAGTACGCTGAAATCCAGCAGCTCCATGGCTCTGTGGTAGGCATTGCCTCGCACGGTTCCGGTCACTTCCTCCTCTTCCCTGCGGAAGGCGGGAATATAAGGAGTGGGCTCCTTCTCCTCAAAGGTATGGAAGGCCGCCTCGTCCTTCTCCGCCATGGCTGCAATCTTCAACTCGGAAACCGTTGTCTTGGTGTACAGGTCCTTCAGATGCTCATAGGCATAAACCGCACGCAGTCTGTCACGCAGCTCCTGCGCAGAAGCCGGCTCTGAAAAATCTGCCGCATGCTCCAGCTTCTCTCTGCGTTCTGCCATTTCAAGCTGCTCTGTCAGCTCTTCTGTTTTCAGTTCATCCGCGGGCACAACCTGCAGCGCAATGTCTGTTTTTCCGAGAATCGGTTTCAGGAAATCATAGTAGGTTTCACTCTCCATGAAGTCCGCATAGGTGATATGCTCCGAAGCCTGCTGCCTGATTAATCCCAGCTGCTCCTCCGGCTTGTCCACCACGCCGGTGAGAACCAGCTTCTCCTTGGCACGGGTCAGCGCAACATACAGAACGCGCAGTTCCTCCGCCAGCATATCCTCCGTCAGCTTGCAGGCCAGCGTCGCTTTGCGCAAGGTGCTGCCGCTCACTCTCTTCTCCGGATTGGTATAGGCAACGCCCAGTCCATAGTCCATATCCAGTAACAACGAACCATGAATGTCCTGCTTGTTGAATTTCTTGCTCATGGAGCTGACAAAGGTTACCGGGAATTCCAGACCCTTGCTCTTGTGGATACTCATGATACGAACAACATCCGCGTTCTCATCCAGCATCTCCGCCTCACCGAAATCCACTTCCTTTTTCTGCAACTGCTCCATATAACGAATGAAATGAAACAGTCCGAAATAGCTGGTACCCTCAAAATCGGAGGCCTTGGTGAAGAGCAGCTCCACATTGGCCCGTCTCTTGCTTCCCGCAGGCAGCGCCGTCACATAATTTAAGTAATCGAAGTCTGTGACCAACTTGGTCAACAGCTCGCGGATAGGCATATAAACCGTGTATTTACGGTATTTTTCCAAGGTTTCCAAAAAGGCAGCCGCCTTCTCAGCCAAAGGCGTTCTCTCCTCGCCCGCGGCAGTCTGCTGCAGCGCTTCATACAGGCAAACAGTACGATCTGTCACGCGAATCAGCGCAATTTCCTCCTCATTGAAGCCGCCGAACACAGATTTCATACAACCGTACAGCGGAATGTCTCTGCGAGGATTGTCCAGCACCGCCAGCACCTGCAAAAGCTCCTGCACCTCCGTTGCATTGAAATAACCTGACTTGGAGGAAATGAACACGGGAATACCCTGTGACTCCAGAACCTTCTTGAAGGGTTCATCCCAGCCGGTGGTGGTACGCAGTAAAATAACAATATCGGAATACTTCAGATCCCGCAGCTGCCCGGTGGTCTTGTCGGTCACCTTGAAGTCCTTCTTCAGCGCTTTGATCTTATTGGCAATCGCAAGTGCTTCCCGCTCCTTGTTATTCTCCTCCGCTCCCTTTTCCGGTTTTTCAATCAGCAGGTACTCTGATTCGCAGCCGGAATTCTCGGGATACTCCGCCCCGGGATACAGTGCCGCCGAAGCATCATATTCAATGCGGCCGACCTCATCGCTCATCAGTCTCTCAAAGACCTGATTCACGGTATTCACAACCTGTACGCGGCTTCGGAAATTTTTGGACAGATCGATTCGTCTGCAGCTTCCGTCAGCCGTGTAGGACTTATATTTTTCAAGGAAAAGCTCCGGTCTCGCAAGACGAAATTTGTAGATGCTCTGCTTTACATCGCCTACCATGAAGCGGTTGTAATTTCCCTCCTGCTCGCCGGACACAGCGCTCAGCAGATACTCCTGCACCATGTTGCTGTCCTGATATTCATCGATGAGAATCTCCGCAAAGTGTTTTCTGTATTCCAGCGCCACATCGGACGGAACAGGATTGCCGTTTTCATCCGACCGCAGCAGAATATCCAGTGCGAAGTGCTCTACATCCGAGAAGGTTACAATCTTCTTCTCCCGCTTCTTCTCCGCCATGCGCGCCATATAATCCAGCGTCAGGTCAATCAGGGTACTCACCGGTCCGTGACAGGCCATGGAACGCTTTCCCGCAGTCTCCGCAGAAGTTTTGAAGAAAACCGCCGCTGCATCCAGAACACTTTCCTTCACTTCGTTTCTGATGTCCGCTGCCAGCTTACGCTTGTCCTTGTTGACACTGGAATCTCTGGCACCGGAAAGACTTGCAAAATTCACAGCGGGAAGTCTGCTTCCAAACTCCTCCAGCGTCTTGCACTTCTGCACCTTCTCCAACATCTCAATCTCGGCATCAAAGGAGGCGCCGTACATATGCGGTCCGTCCGGCTCCTCGCTGAGTTTCTTTGCGCGGGTCAGTTTTTCAATCCAGCCTGCCGTCATTTTCCCGAGATATTTCACCAGATATTTACCGCACTTCGACTGTTCGAAATCAGACTCGGCTGCGGGATAATCTTCCTTTCGTTCCTCCAGCCATTTTTCGGGCCAGGGGAAGCTTGCCGCAAACTCTGCCAGATCGGTAATCTTTGTCTCCAGAGCACTCTCCTTGCCGTCACTGCAGAAAAACTCCACGCACTCTCTGAAGGCCGGGTCCTCGGAAGCAAATCTTGCCTCCATCAGTTCCTGCATCACATCCGCGGAAAGCAGCGTGATTTCTCCGCTGTCCGCAATACGGAAGGCGGGATCGATGCCGATTTCCTGGAAATGATTGCGCAGCAGGAAGAGGCAGAAGCTGTCAATGGTGGTAATCTGGGCATTGTGAATCAACGCCGCCTGCTTCTGAATGTGCTCGGAGAGAGGGTTGGCTTCCATCCTTTCGGCTATCTTCACGCCGATGCGCTCACGCATCTCCGCCGCTGCCGCATTGGTGAAGGTAACCACCAGCAGCCTGTCGATGTCTACCGGCTTGCTCTCATCGCAGACCATGTTGACAATACGCTCTGTCAGAACCGCCGTCTTGCCGCTGCCCGCCGCTGCGGACACCAGTATATTGCTGTCGCGAAGGTCAATGACCTTCTGCTGGTCAGGGGTATACTTTACTGCCATTACTGCTCTCCTCCTTCCTCGCGCATTTCCTGTTTGATCAGTTCCATCGCATCCTCCTTGCTCAGCTGGGGAATCACACGCTTCTCACAGCCGGGCATGGAGGTTTCAAAGCCGCAGACATCCTTGTAAGGGCAATAGGTGCAGGCGCTCTCCTGCCCCTTCTCATAGGGATTTAAGGAGATGGTTCCACCCACAATGTCTCGACCCAGTTTCGTAATCTTCTTCGTCACAAACGCGGACAGCGTCTGTAAATCCTCCCCGCTTAACACGGAGGAAGCCTTGGTATAATTGCCATCCTGCTTCTTGGCCACGGGAATAATATCGGAGGACTTATCCATCTCACCGTCCAGACGATCCACAATACCGGGCTCGGCACTGATGACACCCTTCATCTTCAATTCCTTCAGAATGGCAGCATTCAGTTCCTCCTCGGAGGGCTCTTCCTCGGACTTAACCACAGGATCATCGATATGGTAATAGAGCATCGCCGCAGGAACAATATCCATATCCGGATGCTGCTTGCTCTCCAGCTCCAATGCCGCATTCATGTACAGCACCAGCTGAAGCTGCAGACCGTTGTATAATGCCGCCAGGTCAAAGCTTCTGTCACCTGACTTGTAATCAATAATTTTCACATACAGCCTGTCTTCCGCAGTGACGGTATCAATTCTGTCGATACGACCGCGCAGGCGCATTCTCTCCGTGTCTGACAAAGCAATGTTCAAGCTGTCCAGATCATTTGTAAAATGGAAGGATGCCTCGTAGGATTCCGGAGTAAAGCTGCCGCGTTTCAGATGCTCCTGCAGCGTCAGCACCGTTTTCACCAGCACGCGCTCCATGCGGGAGATCGCATACACATTTCGGGCACTGGAATACAGTACCGTCTCACCGTACTCGGCGGCGCACTCCTCCAGGGCCTTCTTTACCGAACCGCGGGCATACTCCTCATCAAAGGTAAACCAGGAAAGCTTTTTCTCCTCCAGGGTCTTTCCGAATTTCTCCAGAACCTCATGGTAGACATTTCCCAGATCCACTCTCTCAAAACCATATTCCTGCTTTTCCTGCAGGGACAGGCCGTACTGCAGGAACTGCCTGTAGGCACAGGCCGCCTGAGTTTCCAGTCTGGATACACTGTTCTCCAGATTCAGACCGTACAATGCTTTTGCAACTGCCTTGGACAGCGTGCTTTCCCGATAGCGTCTGAAGGCTGCCTCTGTCAGAAAGCCGCGCTTTTCCGCCAGAGAGCCGTCATTGAACACATCGTAAATGGTGAAGAACTCCCCTTCCTTTTCCGGTGCCAGGGTACCCTGCACATATTCCCGCAGCTCCGCCGCCAGATAAGCCTCTCCCTCTCTGCCGGTGACAATCTGCCGGATGGGGCTTTCCAGCTCCGGGTAGGCCGCCGTCAGTCCCGGGAACAGTTTCTTTACCGTGTCTATCAGGTAGGCAGGGCGCAGAGACTTTCCTGCACTGTCCATCTTGGAGTAGGACAGATACAGCCGCATGGAAGGCTTGGTCATATTCATATAGAGATACAATCTCTGAATGTACATCTGCTGTCTGGGGCTGGGTGCCAGCTCCAGCTCCGACTCCCGCAGGAACTCTCTGTCCACATCGGAAATCAGACCGCCCTTGGAGACATTTTTCGGAATGTTGCCGTCGTTCACTCCCAGGAAGAATAAGACCTTGATCTGCTTCAGGCGGCTTCTCTCCATATCGCCCACAACGATTCGGTCCACATTCTGCGGAATGGCTCCCACTTCGATTTCTCCGAAGCCGGCTTCCAGAATATCACTGAATTCCTGCAGGGTAATGGTCTCCTGTCCCAGCAGTTCATAAACCTGCTCCAGCAATTCCATAACCAGTCTGTAAATCTGGGCATACTCTCGTTCTCTGGTGCGCTCCCCCCGCTCCCCGAAGGAATTCTCGAAAGCCTGCAGGCGGTTCTGCACCTCGTTGTCCACCAGGAATTCGTAGAGCATGTTCACGTACTCAGCGACCTGCGCCTTGGAGGCGGGCTGCAGCTTTTCCAGTTCCTTCATCATGCGCTCGCGAAGCTCGTTCACGCGAGTCAGTGCCTCCTGGTTATTCTTCATATAACGGGGCTTGCGCACAAACATTCTGCCGTAGTTCTTGCGGCCTCTGGTGCCGGTGGCCTGCACATAAAGCTCCAGCTCGTCCACCTCCGCAGCGGTGAGGGAACTCAGACCGCAGCGCAGATAACGGAACACATCATCATAAGCAAAATCGTGCAGGTAAAGTGCCAGCGCACTCTTGATATATTCCACACAGGGATTCAGTACAATCCCTCTGGTTCTATCGATAAAGCAGGGAATTTCCATCTGCTCAAACTCGGTTTCCACATAGGGCGCATAGCTCTCCAGATTGCCTACTACCACCGCAATATCGCGGAAGGCAAGACCTTCCTTCGCAACCAGCTCCTTAATCTTCAGACCGGTCTGGCGCACCTCCATGGCAGGATTTGTCGTCTCAAACAGACAAATCTCCGACTGGGGCTGCGTATAGGGTTCCTGCCCGTAACGAAACAGGTTCTTCTCCAGATGATACAGCGCGGGCGCCTGCTCAAAACGATTGCGCTCCATCAGACAGACTGTAGCCTTCTCCTCCAGAGAGGAAATCCAGGCCGCATGCTCCTGCTTCTCTCCGACAGGCAGAACAAACCAATCCTTTTCCCGCTCAACGCCGGCTTCCTTCGCCAGTCTGTCCAGATCAGACACTGTCTTCTTGCCGAGGTGGAACAGCTTCTGCTCTCCGTCCTGCTCGTAGGGATTTTCCCCTGCGCCCATGCTCACTGTGAGAATGACGCGGTCGCAGAGCACCATCAGCTCCCGGATAACGCGATACTGAATGGGCGTAAAGCCGGTGAAACCGTCAAATACCACCACACTTCCCTGCAGCAGCTTCGACTTGGGCAGTGCCTTGCAGAGCACATCCAAGGTCTCCTCCGTGGTAATGAAACTGCCCTGAATATATTCCAGAAAGCTTCGATAAATCACCTGCAGGTCACGCAGCTTCTGTGCCAGAGCACCGCGCTTGCCGGCGTAATCAATCAGCTTGGTCACTTCATCCGCACTGATGCCGTACTGCATGAACTCCGAAATGGCACTCTTCACCTCATGGATGTAGCCCTGCTTCTGCAGGAAGCTTCCCAGAGCAGGCATCTGATCCGCAACACCGGCAGCCACCTTCTGCAGTACAAGACTCTTGCCCGTATCATCCAGCACGGGGATTGGCTCCCTGCCTACCTCTTCCATGATTCTGTGATTCAGTCGGCCGAAGCTCAGCACATCAATATTCATAATGCCCCCGGTAGGGCTTAAGGTTACCAGGTCCTTCTGGGTCTGCATGGTAAACTGATCCGGCACGATGACCAGATAATTTTTCTTCTTATGCAAAGCGGCATCCGCAATCAGTTTTTCGTAGAGCAGTCTGCTCTTGCCCGCCCCGGAAGGGCCAAACACAAATTTTAGACTCATTTGTTTCCCTCAACTTCATTCTGATACTTGTCGGTTTTCACATACTGCTCCCGACTCTATCAGAGTCTCATAAGACCTGTCCCATAAAGTTCCCTCCAGGCAACTAGCGCACATAAAAGGATGTCTCGTGCTCCTCCAGGGGAATTTCCTTGGTCTCAATGGAATCAATTTCGATATAATCGCTTCGGTTAATCATCACCAGCACCTGATTGATGGCCTCCGGAGTGCCCTGGGCTTCCATAATCACGGAGCCGTCCCATTCATTCTTGGCCCAGCCGGTGACAAACATGCCGTTTGCCGCATATTTTGCCCGATAGCGAAAGCCTACGCCCTGCACTCTTCCCGTGAACCTGAATCGTTTTCTGACTATCATATTCCTGCCCGTCCTTTGTTCCAAACTATCAGTTCCATTCTACCATAAATCCTCCCGTGAAGCATCAAAAATGCTCTGTTGAGAATGCAGAAAAATATGCTATAATGGAGTCTAAATTGTGATTGTTTCAGAAAGAGGAATGAACCATGGCTTTTGATGGTGTTACCATAGCAAATGTAGTAAGTGAGATGAGACAGGACCTGATTGGCGGCAGGCTTTATAAGATTGCCCAGCCCGAGGAGGACGAACTGCTCTTAACCATAAAGACCCAGAACGGACAGAAAAGATTATTTCTCTCTGCCAGTGCTTCCCTGCCCTTAATCTATCTCACGGAGACCAACAAGCAAAGCCCCATGACTGCGCCCAACTTCTGCATGCTGCTGCGCAAGCATCTGCAGAACGGCCGCATCACCGACATCTCCCAGCCGGGCCTGGAGCGAATTGTCCGCATTCAGGTGGAGCATCTGGACGAGATGGGCGACCTTCGCCACAAGACACTCGTTGTGGAAATCATGGGCAAGCACAGCAATATCATTTTCTGCAATGATGACGATATCATCATCGACAGCATCAAGCGTGTTTCCGCTGCAGTCAGCAGCGTCCGTGAGGTTCTGCCGGGCAAGCCCTACTTTGTGGCTCAGACCCAGGACAAGCTGAATGCTCTGGATTGTGATTTCGATACCTTCCGACAGACACTGGCAGCCAAGCCCCAGCCCGCCTTCAAGGCTCTCTACGGCAGCTTTACCGGTATCTCTCCCATTCTGGCTCAGGAGCTTTGCCATCGCGCAGACATCGACGGCGAAGCACCTACCGCTGCTCTGGACGAGGAAGGCTATCAGTCTCTTTACAAGGTCTTCGATGAAATGGCAACCGCCATCAAGGAAGAACACTTCACCCCCAATATCGCCTACACCGGTGCAAAGCCCGTGGAATTCTGCGCCCTGCCTCTGACCCTCTATGGCTTCGGTCAGGAAGGACCCTCCGCTTCCGGTGACCGCACCGTAACCCGCGAGAGCATGTCTGCTCTGCTGGAAAGCTACTACGCAGAGCGCAATACCATCTCCCGCATCCGTCAGAAATCCGTGGACCTTCGCCGTATCGTACAGACTGCCCTGGAGCGTAATGTGAAAAAATACGACCTGCAGCTGCGCCAGATGAAGGACACCGAAAAGCGCGACACCTACCGCATTTACGGCGAGCTCTTAAACACCTACGGCTACAGTGCCGAGCCCGGCGCCAAGTCTCTGGAGGCTCTGAATTACTACACAAACGAGAATGTGGTCATTCCTTTGGACCCCACTCTCACAGCTACCGAGAATGCCAAGAAATACTTTGAAAAATACAACAAATTAAAGCGTACCTTTGAGGCTCTGTCTCAATTGACCGAGGAAGTCAAGTCCGAAATCGACCATCTGGAGTCCATTCAGACCGCGCTGGATATCGCCCTCCATGAGGAGGACCTTGCCGAAATCAAGGAGGAGCTCACCGACAGCGGCTACATTCGCCGTAAGAGCGGCACCAAGAAAGCAAAGATTACCAGCAAGCCCTTCCATTACATCAGCAGTGACGGCTTCCACATCTATGTGGGCAAGAACAATCTGCAGAACGATGAGCTGACCTTCAAGTTTGCCAACGGCAACGACTGGTGGTTCCACGCAAAAAAAATCCCCGGCTCACATGTTGTAGTAAAGCTGGGGAATGCAGGTGAACTTCCCGACCGCACCTTCGAGGAGGCAGCCAGACTGGCCGCCTACTACTCAAAGGGTCGCGAACAGGAAAAGGTAGAGATCGATTACCTGCAGAAGAAGAATGTGAAAAAGCCCGCCGGCGCAAAACCCGGTTTCGTGGTTTACTACACAAACTTCTCCATGGCAATCGACAGTGATATTTCCGGCATCAAACCGGTGCAGGATTAGCCTCTCTCGGCATAGTCCGCACGGATTTCTGCCAGGCAGTCAGCCTCCTCCATCAGGTCATTCATCTCCTTCGCACTGGTGCAGGCTCTCATTCTGGCCACCGTCTTGCCGAGAACTTCATAATTCAGTTTTGTACCCGCGCCGTCGCACTTGTAGTTGACGGCGCGTTTTGCGTCGATACCAAACCTGCCGGCCTCTGCAATGGCATCAATATTGGCACCCAGGAACAGAAATTCCCAGTTGTGCTTTGCCTTTTTCTTCTCAACCATCTTCTTTATCTTCTCATAGGAATACTGGCGGCTGGCGTTTTCGCAGCCATCCGTAGTGATGATGAATACGGTCTTGTCAGGCTTATCCTCTTCTCTCGCGTATTTATGGATGGTTCCGATGTGCTTAATTGCACTGCCCACTGCATCCAGCAGTGCGGTGCAGCCTCTCACATAGTACTGCTTGTCGGTCATGGGCTCGATTCTGCTCAAGGGAATTCTGTCGTAGAGCACCTCAATCTTGTCATCGAACAGGACGCAGGAAATCAGCGCTTCGCCTTCCTCCTTCTTCTGCTTCTCAATCATGGAATTGAATCCGCCGATGGTGTCCTTCTCCAGTCCGCTCATGGAACCGCTTCTGTCCAGAATAAATACGATTTCAGTCAAATTTTTCTTCATAAGTTGTGCCCTCTCTTTTCTTTGCATTGCTCCGTTTCCCGGTGCGTTCTTTGTTTATGGCACAACTGTAGCACAGAGTCTAGGAGAAATAGTGGGAGTGAGA
>JAZLKR010000059.1:0-18283 GCA_045597705.1 Acetatifactor sp. | reverse complement strand
AGCAGCTGGTAGGGGAATCGAACCCCTGTTTTCGCCGTGAGAGGGCGACGTCTTAACCGCTTGACCAACCAGCCATTTGTGAGTACCGTTTTGCGATACTCACATAATATAACCTATTCCTTTTCAAATTGCAAGTATTTTTTTGAAAATTTTGAAAATTTATTTTCCGACAGATTCCCCTTAAAAATCAAACAGACTCAGTTGATTGGATTCGGGCAAATCTCCCAGCAGTCCCATAGAAGCCATCAGGTCCACTACTGTCTTGGAAACCTTGGTACGCTCTCTGAAATCGTCCTTTGACAGGAAGGGACCATCCTTTGCAGCCTCCACAATGGCATCCGCAGCCTTTTCACCCAGACCGTCGATGCTGCTCAAGGAAGGCATCAGCTTATCTCCCACAATCTGGAAGGACTTTGCCTTAGCCGTGAAAATATCGATGGGAGCAAACTCGAAGCCGCGGGCATACATCTCCTGTACTACTCTCATATCACTGTACATATCCTCCTCCTTGTTGGAAAGAGGAACCGCACCGGCCTCCTTGTTGGAAACCGCTTCCTTTCTGCGCTTAAACTCGCGCATGATGGATTCCATATGGGCCTGGCCCTGGCACATTGCCTCATAGGAAAATGCCTTGGCACGAATTCCGAAGAAGGCACCGTAATAGGCCAGAGGATAATGAATCTTACAGTATGCAATTCTCCACGCCATCATAACATACGCAGCCGCGTGGGCCTTAGGAAACATGTACTCAATCTTTTGACAGGATTCCACATACCACTGGGGCACATTATGGTCCAGCATATCCTGCTTCCACTCTGCCCAGTTACCGCACTTGCCCTTCGCAACGGTACCCTTACGGACAGCCTCCATGATTTTGAAGGACTTCTCGGACTCTACGCCCATCTGAATCAGATACAGCATAATGTCGTCACGGGTACAGATTGCGGTGGAAATGGTTGCCACGCCGCTCATAATCAGGTCCTGTGCGTTGCCCAGCCATACATTGGTTCCGTGAGACAGACCGGAAATTCGTACCAGATCGGAAAAGGCCTGAGGCTTCGCATCGATAACCATCTGCATCGCAAAGTCGGTACCGAACTCCGGAATACCAAGACAGCCAAGCTTTGTGCCGCCGATCTGCTCCGGTGTAATACCCAAAGCATCCGTATTCTGGAACAGGCTCATTACATCATGTCCGTCCAGAGGAATGGTAACGGGATCCACTCCCGTCATATCCTGCAAGCATCTGATCATGGTAGGATCATCGTGTCCCAGAATATCAAGTTTCAGCAGGTTATGGTCGATGGAGTGATAATCGAAATGGGTGGTGATAGTATCCGTTGTCATATCATTTGCGGGATGCTGCACCGGAGTGAAGGAGTTGATATCCTCTCCCACAGGAAGAACAACAATACCGCCGGGGTGCTGACCGGTGCTTCGTCTGACACCGGTACAGCCGGCAACGATACGCTCTATCTCACTGGTTCGCTTGTGCTTGCCGCGCTCTTCAAAGTAATTTTTAACATAACCGAAGGCTGTCTTATCCGCCAGGGTCGCGATGGTTCCTGCTCGGAAGGTCTGACCTGCGCCGAAAATAACCTCAGTATATTTATGCGATTTGGACTGATACTCGCCGGAGAAATTCAGGTCGATATCAGGCTCCTTGTCTCCTTTAAATCCCAGGAAGGTTTCAAAAGGAATATCAAAACCATCCTTGTGCAAAGGCTCTCCGCAGACCGGACAAAGCTTGTCTGGCATATCGATACCTGCCTTGCCGGCATAAGCCTTTACCTCATCGCTGTCAAAGTCCACATAATGGCACTTACTGCAATAATAATGAGGGCTCAGCGGATTTACCTCGGTGATACCGGACATTGTTGCCGCAAAGGAACTTCCTACCGATCCTCGGGAACCTACCAGATAACCGTCCTCCACTGATTTCCATACCAGCTTCTGTGCGATGATATACATAACCGCATAACCGTTGCCGATGATGGACTTCAGTTCTCTCTCCAGTCTTGCCGCAACGATTTCCGGGAGCTCTGGGCCGTAGATTTCATGCGCTCTGTCATAACAGATTTTGCGCAGCATCTCATCACTGTTGGCAATGACGGGAGGACACTTGTCCGGACGAACCGGTGCAATGGTCTCACACATATCCGCAATCATATTCGTGTTTTTGACTACGACTTCATAGGCCTTATCGGCACCCAGATACGCAAACTCCTCCAACATTTCGTCGGTGGTGTGCAGATACAGCGGCGCCTGGTCGTCGGCGTCATCAAAGCCCTTGCCGGCCATAATGATGCGTCTGTAGATTTCATCCTCGGGATCCAGGAAATGCACATCGCAGGTAGCTACCACAGGCTTGTGGAACTGCTCGCCCAGCTTCACAATTTTACGGTTCATATTCTGAATGTCCTCGATGGAATTCACATTTCGAATCTTCTCGGAGGCAATCATAAACTTGTTGTTGCCGGTGGGCTGAATCTCCAGGTAATCGTAAAAGTTAACCAGTCTGGATATCTGCATATCACTCTGTCCGTCCAGAAGGGCTCTGTACAGTTCTCCCGCCTCACAGGCACTACCGATAATCAAACCTTCCCTGTACTTCATCACCAAGCTCTTAGGCACTCTGGGATGTCTGTTAAAGTAGGTCAGATGAGACTGGGATACCAAACGATACAGATTGATACGTCCCAGATCATTTTTCGCCAGAATAATGCAATGATAGGAAGGAAGCTTTCTCACCAGTTCCACACTGGCTGCACCAAGAGCGTTAATCTGTGCCAGATTCACCACATCATCCTTCGCCAGCATTTCGATAAACTTCACGAAAATCCAGGCAGTACACTCCGCGTCATCTACTGCTCTGTGATGGTTCTCCAGAGATATGCCAAGTGTCTTGGCCACCGCATCCAGAGTGTGCTTGTTCTGGTTCGGCAAAAGGACTCTCGCAATACCCACGGTGTCCACATAAGTATATTCTGTAGGATACCCCAGTCTTCTGGCGTTCTCCATAATAAAGCTCATATCAAAGTTTGCGTTGTGTGCTACCAGAACGCAACCTTCCGCAAACTGTAAGAAGGATGGCAAAACCTCCTCAATTTCCGGTGCATCCAGCACCTGCTCATCCTTGATGCCGGTGAGCTTTTCAATTTCAAAGGGAATGGGGATTTTCGGATTCACGAAGGTAGAGAATCTGTCTACAACCTCACCGCCGCTGACCTTTACCGCACCGATTTCAATAATGCGGTCATTTACAGGGGAAAAGCCCGTGGTCTCGATATCAAACACCACAAAGTCATCCTGAAGGCTCTGACCCTTGTCTCCCGTTACGATTTCCTTTAAATCATCTACCAGATACGCCTCAACGCCATAGAGAATCTTGAAGAAATCCTGCTTGTTGGGGTTTGCATCTCCGGCTTCGGCGCGCTTGCCCTTCTCCGCCTTCCACAGATCGTCCCAGACATGGTTTGCATCGGTGAAGGACTGTACCACACCGTGGTCCGTAATGGCAATGGCCTTGTGTCCCCACTTGTAGGCACGCTTTACGATATCCTTCGCCTCACTGACACCGTCCATATCACTCATCTTGGTATGGCAGTGCAGCTCTACACGCTTGTGAGGAGCGGTATCCATTCTGGTGGTGGTAAAATCGGTGATCTTCTTAATGCCGAAAACAGAGCCGATGGTCAGGTCATGGTCAAACTTATCCAGGCTGACCACACCCTTGATTTTCAGGAAGGAGCCGGGCTTAAGCCCTCCCATCAGTTCCTTCACGAACTCATTTCTGGCAAACATCTTAACCGCAATGGTATCCGTAAAATCTGTGATGTCAAACATCACGATTGTCTTTTCATTTTTGATTTCGCGGCTGTCCAGCTTGGTGACCTTACCGCGAATGGTAACCTCGCCCATCTCACCGATAATGTCCTCAATGTGCATGGCCTCCTCTTCGAAGTCCTTGCCGTATACCACATCGGGATTGTCAGACTGCTTCAGGGTTCTGGTGTAATCACCGCCGCTTCTCTTGAATTCGCCCTTTCTGAAATCGCCGCGTTTATTCTCCCCGCCGAAGGGTTTTGTAGTGCCGCCCGCAGGCTTGTTCTGTGCAGGTGCTTCCGCGGGCTTTGCGCTTGTTTCCGCCGTTTCCTTAGGCTGCTCCGGCTGTTCCTGTGCAGGACTTGCGGTGCCCTCCTGGCTGCTGCCGGAAGCCTTGATACGCTTGCGGATTTCATCTACCTTCATACGAACCTTCAGTTCATTGTCCTCGGCATACTTTTCCCCTGCCGCCTCACGGTAAGCCATGGTAATCTTACAGCTGATACCGCAGCGCTCTACCAGAATCTTTTCCAGAATGCGAATCAGTTCCGCCTCCTTGCTGCGGTTTAATACGGTGTCATCCACAGTGACAACCACCTGGCCAAACTCCGGATAGGTAATGTCCGCAGTTCGAAAGGCATTGTATTCGATGTGACTGTATTTTTTCAGTTCTTCCAGAATGCTCTCCGCATACACCTTCATCAGATTTTCCGGCGTGTACTGAGAGGAAAGTTCAAAATGCTCATGGATTTTGATTTCCATCATGGCATTGGGGAACAGCTGGGACTTAATTTCGTTCTCCACCTTCCAGATATCTTCCTTCTGGATCAGCTTTCTGCTGAACAGATAAATATGCAAAATATCCTTACGCTTGTTGGAGGAAACTCTCTCAACCTCTGTCTGCTCAATAATGTCTCGCAGCGGACTATTCAGTTTTAAAGTGTGAAATACCTCAAAAAAAGGTTTGTTCATTACATTTCCCCTGTCCAGTGATCTAATTCATCCTTCAATGCGCCCAAAAGCTCGCTCTCAGGCATCTTACGCACGATTTCGCCGTGCTTGATGAGCAGTCCCTCTCCCTTGCCGCCGGCAATGCCGAGGTCTGCTTCCTTTGCCTCTCCGGGACCGTTTACCACGCATCCCATAACGGCAACTTTAATATCCAGAGGATAATCCTCTACCAGTGCTTCCACCTTTGTTGCAAGTCCGATCAGATCAATCTGAGTTCTGCCGCAGGTAGGGCAGGAAACCACTTCAATACCGCCCTTGCGCAGTCCCAGCGTGCGAAGAATCAGCTTTGCGGACTTAATCTCCTCCACAGGGTCTCCTGTCAGGGATACACGAATGGTATCGCCGATACCCTGGTTTAAAATCAGGCCCAACCCGATTGCGGACTTGATATTTCCACTCTGTACGGTACCTGATTCGGTGATTCCCACATGCAGAGGATAATCCGTTTTATCTGCCAGCAGCTCATGTGCCTTCACACACATCATGACATCGGAGGACTTGATGCTGATGACCAGATTGCGGTAATCAAACTCCTCAATCATACGCACCTTATCCAGCGCACTCTCCACGATTCCCTCTGCGGTAACGCCACCGTATTTCTCGACGATTTCCTTCTCCAGGGAGCCGCTGTTTACGCCCACACGGATAGGAATATTGCGTGCCTTGGCCACATCCACCACCGCCTTGATTTTCTCAGGACCGCCGATGTTTCCGGGATTGATACGAATCTTGTCTGCGCCATTCTCCATTGCCGCAATTGCCATGCGATAATCAAAATGAATATCCGCAACCAGAGGAATATGTATCTGCTTCTTGATTTCCTTAATTGCCTCCGCCGCCTCTATAGTAGGAACCGTACATCTGATAATCTCGCAGCCGGCCTTCTCCAAGCGCAAAATCTGCGCTACGGTCGCCTCCACATCTTCTGTCTTTGTATTAGTCATGGACTGAATCAGGACGGGATTTCCGCCACCGATTTTTCTGTCTCCGATTTGAATCACACGGGTATGATCTCTGAACATAATAATCTCCTTTAAGTAGATGCTGATACCTTTCTATAATACCTCAACCGACAATAATTTGCAAAGAAACCAAGGGTTTACTTTTGCACAAAAATAGCACAAAAAAATCGGACGTTTGTTGTAACGTCCGATTCTCTTTTTTTGCAATTAACCAGTTTGTGTCAGGTTACGAAATAGTTGTATTTGTGGTGTTGATTACACAGCCGTCCTCAAATTTGTTTTTGATTCTGGTCAATACCGCATTCGGAACGGTAGCATTGCCCAGATCCACGAACAGTCCGTCGGCTTTATTGGAGTAATTCATACGCACGCTGTCCTCAATAATCACGGCATTTCGAAGATCCAGCCTGCAGCCGTCCCCCAGCTTCTCCATAAGAATATCGAAGGCAGAGGAAGAAATCGTGGTGTTTACCATAATAACATCCACACCGTCAATGGCATTGCCGTTCAACACAGGCATACCTCCGGAAATACTTGCGATGGTGCTGTTGCTGAAATCCAGTTTACAGCCGTCTCCCGCCTTATCCACAATTCTGACAAACGCTTCCCCGTCCATCTGAGAACCACATACAAAGAAATCCGCTCCGTCTGCGCTCTTTGACATAGGGCTCATGTCGCCTGCTGCCATTAACCGACAGTCATTCAGGGCCACATCGCCGCCGTCCTCAACCATATTCAGAACTTCTGCCAGTACATTCCCCTCCAGAGTTTCTCCTGCATGATAAATTCCTGCATTTTCAGACCCTTCCGTTTCCGCATCAGGGAATGCATCCTTTACGGTTCTGGTCAGTGTGTCCATGGCGCTCTTAAATTTCTGTCCGAATCTGCCGCCCATTTCCAGAGCAAACTGCTTGCTGTCCTGTACCAGCTTCTGTCCGTCAAAATCATTGACCTTCTGTTCAAAGCTTCTGAACAGCTGCTGAGCATCCAACTGGTCAAACTCGTGAACCACCTTACCGCTGATGCCGTCCGGATTCAGTCTGCTGCGGAAGCCTGCGCGATTCTTCAGCCATTCCTCATAGGAGTAATCGGGAAGTGCCATAACTCCTTCCGTCACAGGCATAATACCGGCAACCGCATGCTGCATCACAAATATCAGGCGAGCCTTTCGGCTGTTTCCTGCCTGAAAAGGAATCTCATACACTCTCACGATATCCTTGCTCCAGCGCTTGCACCAGGTAGGATTAAATCTGCACTGTGATAAATCGTACACATAACGATTCTCCCAGTCATCCTCATCGGGTGCTTCTCCATCGTAAGGAACGATAATAAACTGTGCGGTCTCGTTCTTCTCTTCACTTAATCCGTTCAGAACCGCAAAGCGGAAGATATATTCCTCGTCCTCTGCAAGGTCCAGCTCTCTGCAGATCTGTGTCCAGTTCCACTGCTCATCGCCAATCTGAAAGATTTCGCAGTTTCTGCCGGTCATGTCTGTCACAAAGGTTCTGCTGCCCACATTCACTCCGGTGCAGCTCTTGTCAAACTTATAATCTCTTGCATTAAAATCAACTATCTGACTCATATCGATACCCCCTGTATCATCTTCTATGACGGTCGTATCAGAGGTATGCAAGATGCGAATCGTACAGTCGTTTACATACTCTGCGCGACCGTTTTTCACCAGGCCCTTTGCCCGTTTCGGGTAAGTCAGGCCAATCATCTGTCCTGTTTCGTTCAAAATACAAATGTTTTTTTCCATGGGTGTCCTCCCCCTTTTGAATCGATTGTTATGAAGTTGTCATCTGTTTTTTGTTATGGGTGTCGTCCCCTCACAGGTTTCTCCCCTGTGATAATCGCATCGTATCATAACCTTTTTTCGGGTACAATAGGTTTTAGCGAAACATAATGCATTCTTAATAAAGTGTTTATAGATTCCATATTTCGGTAATCATTTTATTGCTTTCGCAGGCAAAAACTTCCCGGGCTCACCTGAACGGCGAGACTTTTGATACATAGTTCTACCAGTCTGGTGGTAAGGTCAATGCCGACATATTTTTTAGGAAGTCTGTGTCTTATCTGTTCCAGCCCGGTCGGAGAATACTCCAGTGCCCGATACACAGCCAGCAGTTCTCCGTCCAGACCGAAAGCAGCATCCTCCTCCGTCATCTGGGCCGCCACACCCCAGACTTCATTTACAAAGGTCACGGGATCGGTCAGCACGCCTGCTCCCATCCGAATCAGTCGATTGCAGCCGTCGCTGAGACGGTCTGTGATTCGTCCCGGCACCACATACACATCCTTCCCCTGTTCCAGTGCCATATCCACTGTAATCAGGGTGCCGCTTTTCTCTCTTGCTTCCACCACAATCAACACATCCGCCAGCCCGCTCACAATTCGATTGCGGGGAGGAAAATTCTGCGCCAGGGGAGGCATTCCCGGTTCATATTCCGAGATGATACCGCCCTTTTGCTTCAATTCCTCATATAGGCCCCGATTAGAGTTTGGATAACAGATGTCCGCACCACTGCCAAGCACACCATAGGAAGTTCCTCCTGCCTGCAGCGCAGCTCTCTGTGCTATTCCGTCTATTCCTCTGGCCATACCGCTGATTACCTGAATCCCGTTTCTGCCCAGAGTTTCTCCCAGCTTCTTCGTCACCGCGATACCGTACTCCGAGCAATCTCTTGCCCCAATGACTGCTGCCGTGGGTTGGTCCTCCTTGGGCAATTCTCCATAGTAAAACAATTGCTTTGGCGCCCCGGAAAGATTCTGCAGCCGTTTCGGATATCCTTCTTCTCCCCAAATCACCTTTTTCATCGTATCTTTCTGTTCCTGCATCTGCCGCTCTCCTATATCCAGTATTCCAGCGATGGTCTGTAAACCGCCGCTTCCGTCAGGTGCGAAATTCTGATTTCTTCGCTGCCCTCCAGGTCCGCGATGGTCCTGGCCACCTTCAGTATGCGATGATAGGCTCTTGCGCTGAGCTGCAGGGAATGATAAATCTGCTCCATAAACGCTTCCTCCTCTTCCCCAAGCGCACAAAATCTTTCCAGGTCTGCCACATCGATATCGGAATTGAATCGATAAGCGGTTCCCTGAAACCTCTGTTCCTGTCGTTTTCTTGCCTGCAGTACCCGATTCCGAATGGTTTCACTGCTCTCCGACATGGTCTTCCCCTGCAGTCCCACCACATCCACAGGATGCAGTTCCACGCAGAGGTCCACACGATCCAGAATCGGCCCGGAAATCTTGCCCATATATTTCTTAATCTGCGGCTCCGTACATCGGCATCGATTGCGGTCCGGATAGTACCCGCAAGGACAGGGATTCATGGCACAAACCAGTTCGAAATCGCTGGGATAGGTCACATTTCCCGCGGTTCTGGCAATGGACACCTTGCGTTCCTCCAACGGCTGCCGCAGAGAATCCAGGGCAATTCTCTGGAACTCCGGAAGCTCGTCCAGAAACAGCACGCCTCTGTGGGCCAGAGAAATCATCCCCGGTCTGGGATTGCCCCCACCGCCCACCAGCGCTCCCTGAGAGATTGTATGATGAGGATTGCGGAAGGGACGCTTTCGCATCAGTCCCGCTCCCTCCTCCAGAAGCCCTGCAACACTGTAGATACTGGTCACCTCAAGGCATTCATTCAGCGTAAGCGGCGGCATGATTCCCGGAATTCGTTTGGCTATCATGGACTTACCCGCGCCGGGCGGTCCCACCATCAGCAGATTGTGAAAACCGGCGGCAGCAATCTCCGCAGCACGCTTTGCCACCTCCTGCCCGTTTACCTCCGCAAAATCCGGTACGCGGGAATCTGCACTTTCCGCCGTCTCCCGACCTGTCTCCGTAGGCGGCAGAATGCGATTGCGGGCCTCTTCCTCCTCTTCCGCCAGGAAACTGTAAACATCCTTGATATTTTCCGCCCCACGCACCGTAATCCCTTCTATGGCAGCTCCTTCCTTCGCATTGGCTGCGGGCACAATGCATTCCTTTAACCCAATTCTTGCCGCCTCCATCACAATGGGCAGCACACCTCTGACCTTTTTCACTTCGCCGTCCAGCCCCAGTTCTCCCAGAAAAAGGATCCCTTCCGCTGCCTTCTTTGGGAAATAGTCCATCGCTTCCAGAATTCCCACCGCAATGGGAAGATCGTAGGCACTTCCCTCCTTCTTGCGATCGGCCGGCGACAAATTGACTGTAATCCTTCTGGGCGGCAGGTCAAAACCGGTATTTTTCAGAGCGACCGTCACTCTCTCTCTGGATTCCTTTACCTCGGCTCCCAACAGTCCCACCATGGAAAAGCCCGGAAGTCCCTGGGCAATATCCACCTCCACGGTCACTGCAATGGCGCTTACCCCCTGGATTGCGCCGGATAAAATTGTACTGTACAAATAATTACCTCCTTATCTGCGGACACAAAAAGAAAGCCATCCCCCGGAATGGTTCCTGTCCTGTCATAATGTAAAAAATGGGAAAATAACAGAAGGCACATCCGGTATCGGGCAGAAAGCCTGAAACGACACCGAATGACCTCAGATTCGATTTATGCTTGCATTATAACTCATTTGCCGTACATTTGCAATCACTATTTCATTTATTCTGTTTCAAACCTGCATTTAAGCTTCAAAAGTGCTTTTTTCTCGATTCTGGAAACATAGCTTCTGGAAATCTTAAGCTTCTCGCCGACCTGCAACTGTGTGTAGGCTTTGTTTCCGCCAAGACCATAGCGCATAATCAATATCTCCCGCTCTCTGTCCGTCAGGCATTCCCCAAAATACACCTGCAATCGCTTAATGTCATCCGAAAGCTCAATCTGTTCCAGATAGTCCCGCTGCGGCATCTCCAGCACATCCAGCAATTTGATTTCATTTCCTTCCTTATCGGTCCCGATTGAATCGTAGATTGAAACATCTCTGGCCATTTTCTTCTTGCCCCGCAGCAGCATCAGAAGTTCATTATCAATACAACGGCAGGCGTAGGTCGCCAGTCTTCCCTTCCTGTCATCAAAAGAGTCAATGGCTTTAATCAGTCCGATACAGCCTATGGACAATAAATCATCCAGCTCCTCATCCGTATTCTGATATTTTCTCACAATATGAGCCACCAGCCGCATATTGCGCTCCACCAGAATCTCCTTCGCCTCTTTTACCTGTTCCCCGGTTCCTTCCCGCAGCAAGCGAATGTATTTTGCCTCCTCTGCCTGTGTCAATGGTTTCTGAAAGGTTTTCAAAGCGTCCGTCTCCTGGGAAAACATCTCCTTATACTCTATGACCGATTCCGCTTTTCAGTGCCTGTCAGGTCATCAAAAAAGTGCGGCTTTCACAAACCGCACTTTCCTTATTTGTCCTGTATAAACTGGGCCATTACATAATTGCTGACATCCAGCCCCTTTTCCGTCAACGAAAGAAAGGTTTCTCCGGTTTCCTCCCGTCTGATCTCTTTCAATAACCCATCCTCCGTATTCTTCGCTATTACATCGCCGTATATCTGTTCCATCGGAACAGAAAACCGTTCTTTGAAGCGTTTTTTCGACACGCCATTTGTCATGCGAAGCCCCAGAAACATAAATTCTTCCATTCTGTCCTGCTCAGTCAGAATATTCTCCGCTCCTCTGCATTCGAGGGGATGCTCCAGATATTCCGCCAGGCTCTCTCCATTTGAGAATCGTTTTCCCTGCACATAAGAGGCAGCACCGATTCCAAAGCCGATATACTGCGTGCCTGTCCAATAACCACAGTTATGGCGACACTCCATACCTTCCCCGGCATAATTGGAAATCTCATATCGCTCATATCCTGCTTCCTGCAGGAACTGTTTTGCCAACCCGTACATTTCCCGGTCAAGGTCCTCGTCCGGAACTGCTTCCAGACCTTTTTCCACCGCCTGAAACAAAGGTGTTCCCTCTTCCAGAATCAGGCTGTAGGCACTGATGTGAGTCGGTGCCGGTTCAAGTCCGGTTACAAACCGAAGGCTTTCCCGGAAACTTTCCAGTGACTGTCCCGGAAGCGTACTCATCAGATCCACATTGATATTGGTAAAGCCCGCCCGGCATGCCGCCTTGTAGGTTGCCAGAAACTGTTCCCTGTCATGAATCCTGCCGATGCGCTTCAGTTCTTCATCCACAGATGACTGCAGTCCGATACTCAGACGATTGATACCGCATGCATAGTAAACCGCAAGCTTCTCCTCATCCACAGTTCCGGGATTCACCTCAATGGTAATCTCCGTCTGTTCAGCAAAGAGGAATTGCTCCTTCAGACAATTCATTATTTTTTCAATTGATTTTGCCGGTAATACAGAAGGTGTCCCTCCTCCGAAGAAGACGGACACCACCTCATATCCCGCAAACTCAGCACTTCTGCCTGCGATTTCCGCAAGCAGGGCTTCCACATATCGCTCTCTGGTGGCATCATCCGCAGGCGCGGAGAGAAAATCGCAGTAAAAGCACTTCCGCACGCAGAAAGGAATGTGAATATAAATTTCCAGGTTTTCTTTTTTCATATTATTTGTCATCCAATTTCAAAACACTCATGAATGCCTTCTGAGGAATCTCCACGTTGCCTACCTGACGCATACGCTTCTTTCCTTCCTTCTGCTTCTCCAGAAGCTTCTTCTTACGGGTGATATCACCGCCGTAGCACTTTGCCAATACATCCTTACGCATTGCCTTTACCGTCTCACGGGCAATAATCTTACCGCCGACAGCTGCCTGAATGGGAATCTCAAACAAATGTCTGGGGATCTCATCCTTCAGCTTCTCACACATTTTACGACCGCGTTCATACGCAGATTCCGCATGTACAATAAAGGAAAGTGCATCTACTTCTTCTCTGTTGATCAGGATATCCAGCTTCACAAGTTTGGAAGGCTCATAGCCCTTGATATCATAATCGAAGGAAGCATAGCCCTTGGATCTTGATTTCAGCGCATCAAAGAAGTCGTAAATGATTTCATTCAAAGGCAGATCATATTTAAGCAGCGCTCTGTTTCCGGAAGTATATTCCATACCAAGATAGCGACCGCGTCTCTCCTGACACAGTTCCATGATGGAACCGATAAACTCCTGCGTTACCATAATCTCTGCGCTGACAATGGGCTCCTCCATATGCTCAATCTCCGAAGGGTCAGGCATATTGGAAGGATTGGTCAGCTCGATGACTTCGCCGTTTGTCTTGTAAATCTTATATACTACGCCGGGAGCTGTGGTTACCAGATCCAGGTTGTACTCTCTCTCCAGACGCTCCTGAATAATCTCCAGATGCAAAAGTCCCAGGAATCCGCAGCGGAAACCGAAGCCCAACGCAATGGAACTCTCAGGCTCGTAATTCAAGGAAGCATCGTTTAACTGCAGCTTCTCCAGTGCATCACGAAGATCGGGATACTTTGCACCGTCTGCAGGATACAGACCACAGTAAACCATGGATTGAACCTTCTTATAACCGGGCAATGCCTCTGCACAGGGATTCTCCGCGTCGGTAACGGTGTCACCGACCTCTGTCTCCTTTACATTCTTAATGGAAGCAGTGATATATCCTACCATACCTGCGCTCAGCTCCTCACAGGGGAAGAACTGGCCTGCGCCGAAGTAACCAACCTCAACAACATCCTCCACCGCTCCGGTATTGATCATACGAATCTTGGTGCCCTTTTTCACGCTGCCTTCCATGATACGGCAGAAAATGATAACACCCTTGTAGGAATCGTAAACAGAGTCAAAAATCAGGGCCTTGAGAGGCGCTGTAGGGTCTCCCTTAGGCGCGGGAATATGGGTCACGATTCTCTCCAGAACATCCTCGATACCGATACCGTTCTTTGCGGAAATCAGAGGAGCGTCCTGCGCTTCCAGACCGATGACATCCTCAATCTCCTCGATAACTCTCTGGGGTTCTGCACTGGGAAGGTCAATCTTATTGATAACTGGAAATACATCCAGATCATGATCCAGTGCCAGATATACATTGGCAAGGGTCTGTGCCTCAATACCCTGCGCAGCGTCTACTACCAGAATGGCTCCGTCGCAGGCAGCCAGTGAACGGCTTACCTCATAGTTAAAGTCTACATGACCGGGAGTATCAATCAGGTTGAAGATATATTCCTCTCCATCCTGTGCCTTATATACGGTACGAACCGCCTGGGCCTTGATGGTAATACCACGCTCTCTCTCCAGATCCATATTGTCCAGAATCTGGTCCTGCATTTCTCTGCTGGTCAGAAGTCCTGTCTTCTCAATGATTCGGTCTGCGAGGGTAGATTTGCCGTGGTCAATATGGGCAACGATACAGAAATTACGAATTTTACTCTGGTCCATTTAGCTGTTGTATCCTCATTTCACTTTAATCAAACGGCTTTCAGCCGCACAAAATTGCATATATTATAGCAAGATTTTTCCTTTTTGGGAAGTGATTTCCCGAAAATCCATCACAGGGAAGCAGAACACCCTCCAGGTGACGCCAAGCTGCGAACGAAACCCGTCCAAAACAAGTTCTGCAGCGCTTCTGCCTTTTGCAGTCTCCTTGACAGCAAGTCGCCCATCTACTATAATTCCCTGCAGAAACAAAACCAGAAGAATTAACAGAAGCAGCCGCAATATTCCCGCCTGTACATGTTTTTCCTGATTGCTGATCGGTCAATCTCCCTCTGTTTTTTGTTTTACTATATGATTCCCGCTCTGCGTTCATTCATTATTTACTTTTCCTTTGCAAATTCGTGAAAAATGTATTGACAAACCAAATCAAATTAACTAAACTACTAGAGTATGTTTACGTTAGTCTTCCGTGTCTGGCTAAGGTGAAACGGTGAACAATAAATCATTTAATACTATTTTGGAGGTATACTACTTTGGCTAACATTAAATCCGCAAAGAAGAGAATTACAGTAAACCAGATCAAGGCTGATAGAAATAAGGCTATCAAGTCTGGCGTTAAGACCGCAATCAAGAAGGTATATGCTGCTATCGAGTCTGGCAACAAGGAAGCTGCTCAGGCAGAGCTCGTTGCTGCAACCAAGACCATTCAGATGGCTGGCAGCAAGGGTGTTTACCACAAGAACAACATCTCTCGTAAGGTTGCTCGTATCAGCAAGGCTGTTAACGAGATGGCTTAATCCTTCCGAACAATATAGAATCTTTAAAAGTACCCATACCGTCATGTGGGTACTTTTTTTGTACACAAAAATCCCCGAAACAACTCTTTCGCTGTTTCGGGGATTACTGTCTTGGTTAATGACGATGTCCACCGCCGCCATGGCTTGCACCGCTGCTGGAGTGATGGCCGCCTCCGCCGCCTCCGCTGCTGGTCTCAATCTTACGGCTGGTTGTGTACTTACGCATGAAGTTATCGGTACTCAGATGTACCACAGGATCACCGGCAACATACTGACGGGTTGTTACCGTATCGGGAGCCTGCTTCTGTGATATCTTGTTTGCATAAAATCCAATGGCTACAAAGAAGGCAACGATGCAGGCAAACACCTTGTCACCGGTACCGAACTTATGAGGAGTAACCTGCGCCACTACCGCATCAATGTATGCCACATAAGCCTGATAAGGATCGTTGTTGTAATATCTGTCCACTGCATCCAGGATGCTGTCGATTTCATCATCGCTGAGCTTACGATAAATCTTACCGCTGGTGGAAAGCCACTCTCCCATCTGCTTGGGATAACGATTGTCCAAAAGCAGGGAACCGTCTCCGTTGAAGGAAACATTATAGCCGTACTTATTCTCATCCCAGAAATCATCTGCAAGATTCATCATATTGGTAGACCAGTCTCTGGAATTAAGTCCGGTCAGTTCAATTGCCTCGGGACCTTCCACAGGAATTGCTGTGGTTACGATAACAAAATCAGCCTGAATCTCCATTTCTTTCACCGCAATGTAAGAACGAAGACTCTCTTCCTCCTCATTGGTCAGGATATCGGCATAGTCATAAACTCTCTCCGCAGGTGCTTCAAAATTGGTTCTCTCAATTACCAAATCCTTGGGAGTCTTCGCAATCTTAACGCCCACACAGACACCAAGAATAACCAAAATCACCAGCCAGACACGGAAATATTTTAAATATTGCTTTAATTCTTCTGAAAACATGTCCAGCCCTCCTTACAAAAACATCAGCATTGCAATCATCATGATTGTCAAAGCCATGAAAACAAATACTGACAGGGAATAGACAAGGCCCTTCTTCTTGGACAAAGGAGCCAGACCAACAACCTTACCTGTCTGACCGTTTACATAGAAGGGGAATTTCTCACCTCGATAACTGTACTCATATTTCCATACGGGAAGCAGACTGTAGTTCGCGTCTTCAGACAGGAGCTGCACATTGGAGTGGATTGTCTTCACTGAGGTGTATCCTGAATAAGTACCCTCCAGAATTCCTCTCGCACTGCTTCTGGTCTTATCAACCGCTCTCTGCCCGATGTCCTGAGAACGCATATTGAAAACCTCTCCGTCAAAACCGGACATATATTCCGGTGAGAAAGGTACAAAATCTTTGTAATCAAAGGGTTCAACCAGATCCATGATATGATCCGGCATCTGAATGGAAGCATCCGCAGGTACCTCCTTGTAAGCAATATCCATGTCTCTGGTAATGCTGTAAATGGAAGTTTCTGTATATTCATAGCTGCCGCTGGTCCATTTTCTGATTTTGGTACCCTCGCCGCTGAATGTGCACTTGGTATCGTAGTCATATAACCAGTAGGGAACATACATACCCTGCACACTGTTGAGCTTAACTTCCGCCAGAATATCAGCCGGAGCAAAGGTAATTTTTGTCAGACGATTTTTAATTGCCGCCTTGCACGCTTCCTTTCCCAACTGGAAGGGAATCATCTTTGTCGGTTCATATTCGCCCTCTACTCTGCTCTCAATAATATGGTAGCTTCCGCAATACGGGCACTGAGTGGCAGAAGTAAACTGCTCCAAAGGAATCTCACCGCCGCAGTTATTGCAGGACACTGCTTTTCTGCCTTCCTCCGGATTAGCGAATGCATCTTCAATCTGCTGATTTTCGTCTACTCTTTCTTCGCTCTTCTCACCCTCGCAGTAAGGACAGTACATCGTATGTTTCTCGGGACTGTAAACTACATTTCCCCCACAGTTTTTACATTTAAAAAACATAGTGTGTTTTCCTTTCCCATAAATAGTTTGGAAATAATCAATCGAAACACTAATAGCATATCACACAACAGACCTGTTTACCATACAAAAAATACCCCGATAGCATATACTATCGGGGTACATTTTTCACTTATTCAGCTTGGACTTATTTGTAGCAAACAATCTTGCCGAAGTCAGCCTTCAGAGAAGCGCCGCCTACAAGTCCGCCGTCGATATCTGCCTGTGCGAACAGCTCTGCTGCATTACCTGCATTTACAGATCCGCCGTACTGGATGCGAACTGCTGCTGCAGTTGCCTCGTCGTACATCTCACAGATGCACTCGCGGATACCCTTACAAACTTCTTCAGCCTGCTCGGTAGTAGCGGTCTTTCCGGTTCCGATTGCCCAGATAGGCTCGTAAGCGATTACGATATCCTTAACCTGGTCAGCGGTTACATCAACAAGGTCAGACTTGATCTGGAAACGAATCCAATCCATGGTTACGCCCATCTCTCTCTGCTCCAGTGACTCACCACAGCAAAGGATAGGTGTAAGACCTGCGGAGATAGCCTTCTTAACCTTCTTGTTCAGAAGAGCATCGTCCTCCTTGAAGTAATCACGTCTCTCGGAATGTCCGATGATAACATACTTAACACCTGCATCTACAAGCATTTCTGCTGAGATTTCGCCGGTGTATGCACCCTTCTCTTCGAAGTACATGTTCTCAGCACCAACCTGAACATTGGTACCCTTAACAGCTTCTACTACGGGAACAATATCAATTGCGGGAACGCAGTAAACAACATCAACATCAGGGTTTACTACGAGATCCTTAAGCTGTGCACAAAGGGCTACTGCCTGGCTGGGAGTCATGTTCATCTTCCAGTTGCCGGCAACAATTTTCTTTCTTGCCATGATAATATCTCCTTAAAATCTATTTACTGCTCGTCAGCTGCGTCAACGCCGGGAAGAACCTTACCCTCAAGGTACTCAAGGGAAGCACCGCCACCGGTTGAGATGTGGCTCATCTTGTCACCGAAGCCAAGCTGGTTAACAGCTGCTGCGGAGTCACCACCACCGATAATGGTAGTTGCATCGGTCTCTGCAAGAGCCTTAGCTACTGCGATGGTACCTGCTGCAAGAGTAGGATTCTCGAATACGCCCATAGGTCCGTTCCAAACAACGGTCTTAGCAGATGCAACTGCCTCAGCGAACATTGCCTGAGACTTAGGTCCGATATCGCAACCCTCTCTGTCTGCGGGCATAGCCTCTACATCGTAAACTTCAACATCAACGGGAGCATCGATAGGATTAGGGAATTCAGCGATGGTTACAGAGTCAACAGGAAGAACAAGCTTCTTGCCAAGGCTCTCAGCCTTTGCCATC
>JAZLKR010000058.1:0-7176 GCA_045597705.1 Acetatifactor sp. | reverse complement strand
CCAGTACGCCGTCTTCGTTGAAGATCTGTGTCATTCCGACTTTGGTTGCCAAAATTGCTTTCTTCATTTTTCCTCTCTTTCTGTCCCATCGGACTTTCTACATAGCGGACCACACAATCACTGTTGCGATATGACTGCCGGGAACCGAATCCCTTTCTCCTGTTTGGCCAGGAGACGTGTTCTTACGTCTAGTAGAGGTTTTGTTTTTAGTTACTTAATTTTTTTGCTTTTCTTATTTCATCTTGATGTTGATGTAAACACCGGCAGGCATCTCCATTCTCTGGAGTGCATCTACAGTCTTCTGAGTAGGTGCAATGATGTCGATGAGTCTCTTGTGAGTTCTCTGCTCGAACTGCTCTCTGGAATCCTTGTACTTATGTACAGCTCTCAGAATAGTTACAACCTCTTTCTTAGTAGGAAGGGGAACAGGTCCGCTTACCTCAGCTCCGGTTTTCTTTACAGTATCGATGATTTTCTTAGCAGATGCATCAACAAGCTGATGCTCATAAGCCTTAAGTGTAATTCTCATTACATTTGCCATAAAAAAAGTCGCCTCCTTTTCGCACTTTTCTTTCAAGTACGACAAGCGGTGACTGTACACTCTCCCGTGTGTGTCCTAAACCCTTACGCAACATCTCCGGTCTTCAGATCATTCACACGTCGTTTCTGCATTTCGCAGACTCTCAATTCGGTACAGTGACTTGCCGTCAGTTTCTAAACTTGACATTCGCTCCACGGAAAACCCGTTTGCCATCTCTGGCAGCCGGCAACCTCACGCTTCACAGCTATCATGCCACAGCAAGAATGATTATAAATTAAGTTCCACAAAAATGCAAGATATTTTTTGTATAGTTTTTTGTACTTTTTTAAGTACAATCTTTACACATTTCACAACTTCCGATATAATACCCCATAGATAAATACAAGTGCATTATATATAGAAGAAACGCGTTCAGACTTTCCTTATTATAATCGCACACGAAAGGATTTTCAATATGTGGATTGCAAATAATTGGGTGGACTATCAGGTCCTGGATACATCAAACGGCGAAAAGCTGGAGCGCTGGGGTGATTACACTCTGGTTCGTCCCGATCCCCAGGTCATCTGGAACACCCCTCATGACCATATCGGCTGGAAGAAGAAAAACGGTCACTATCACCGCAGCACCAAGGGCGGCGGCGAGTGGGAGTTCTTCAACCTCCCCAACGAGTGGACCATCGAGTACCCTCTTCCCAACATTGCCGTTCCCACCTGTGACAAGCTGACCTTCCATCTGAAGCCCTTCAGCTTCAAGCACACCGGTCTGTTCCCCGAGCAGGCTACCAACTGGGACTGGTTCTCCGGTCTGATTAAAAACGCCGGCCGCCCCGTAAAGGTGCTGAACCTGTTCGCCTACACCGGCGGCGCTACTCTTGCTGCTGCAGCAGCGGGTGCCAATGTCACTCATGTGGATGCTTCCAAGGGCATGGTAGGCTGGGCAAAGGAAAATGCCGTCAGCTCCGGTCTCGGCGATGCTCCCATCCGCTGGCTGGTTGATGACTGTGTGAAATTTGTAGAGCGAGAAATCCACCGCGGCAATAAATACGACGGCATCATCATGGACCCTCCTTCCTACGGCAGAGGCCCCAAGGGCGAAATCTGGAAGATTGAAGAAAGCATCTGGCCCTTCATCGAACTGACAGGCAAAATTCTTTCCGATGATCCTCTGTTCTTCCTGATCAACTCCTACACCACCGGTCTTCAGCCCGCTGTTCTGAACTACATGATCAACACCGCTATCACCAAGCAGTTCGGCGGTCATGTGGAAGCGGAGGAAATCGGTCTTCCCGTCAAGGAATCCGGTCTGGTACTTCCCTGCGGTGCTTCCGGCAGATGGACCAGACAGTAACTTATTATATATAGAAGAAACACAAAAAAGCGCGCCTGTCCGGGCGCGCTTTTTTACGCGATGAAAACATATTGCCGCTTCTTTCCCGGAAGACTATAATACAGGTAGATTATGCAAAAGAGGATTGATTATGTCACCTACAGTCAAAATATGTCTCTTAGTATTTGGTATACTTTTCTGTCTGGTGCTGCCGCTTTGCCTCTGCATTTTCTTTTTAACCAAACGACTGCGGGACCAGGCCGCCAAAATCACGGAGGCCAGGAACAAGCTGGCCGAGGCTGAGATAGAGAAAATGCGAGCCAACCTGCTGCGTGCGGTATCTCACGACATCCGTACTCCCTTAACAGGGATTGTGGGCAACTGCCTCGCCTACCTGGAAAACGGATCCCATCTGGAACCCACCGAGCGCGACAATCTTGTGCGCAATATTTACGACGATTCCACATGGTTAATTAATATGGTAGAAAACCTGTTGACCGTCACCCGCATTCAAGGGCAGAACCTTGCCATCAAAACAAATGAGGAATCTGTGGAGGAAGTCATGGAGAGCGCTATTTCCAGTGTGACCTCCCGCCATCGGAATGCCGTTATCAATGCCACCCTGCCGGAGGAGTTCATTCTGCTCCCCATGGATGCCATTCTGATCGAGCAGGTTACCATCAATCTGCTGGAAAATGCCCTGTTTCATTCCCGTTCGGAAAAGCCTGTGGAACTGCTTGTGAAAAACGAACCTGACTGCGTCTCCTTTCTGGTGCGTGACCATGGCGTTGGCATCCCCGAGGAGAAACTGGCGCACTTATTCGACGGCAGCGACTATTCCGGAAATTCCTCCGATGCGTATAAGGGCATGGGCATCGGGCTGGTTATCTGCAAGACCATTATCTCCGCACATAAGGGCACGATTTCCGGACGCAATCATGAAGACGGCGCTGAATTCCGCTTCACCCTTCCAAAGACAAAGGCGTAACTATGGATACGAAAACAAACATCTTATTAATAGAGGATGACCGAAGCATCTGCTCCTTCATCACCACCTCTCTCTCCGCCGACGGATATCGGGTGGTAAGTTCCCACAGCGGCACGGAGGGCTTAAGCCTGGCCGCCTCCAACTGTCCGGATGTCATATTGCTGGACCTGGGTCTTCCTGATATCGACGGTCTGGAGGTTTTAAAACAGATTCGCTCCTGGAGCAGGATTCCCGTCATCGTCATTTCGGCCCGCGCCGAAGAGGATGACAAGGTGTCAGCCCTTGACCTGGGCGCCGACGACTATCTGACCAAGCCCTTCGGCACAGCAGAGCTAAAGGCCAGAATCCGCACCGGTCTTCGCCATCACCACGCACTCTCCGTGGGGCATGTGTACTCTTCCCTGGATCTGACCATCGATTTCGACAAGCGGCTGGTCACTTTGAAAGGCAGAGAGATTCATCTGACCCAGATTGAATATCAGCTTCTGACTCTGCTCGCGGAGAACTCCGGCAGAGTACTAACCTATAGCTATCTCATGAGCACAATCTGGGGTCCCTACATGGACAGCAACAATCAGATTCTGCGGGTAAACATGGCAAACATGCGCAGAAAACTGGAACAGAATCCCGCCCAGCCGGTTTACATCTTCACTGAAATCGGCGTAGGCTACCGCATGCGGGAGAATGAAAACAATTAAAAACACCTTTACGGCCTCGCCGCAAAGGTGTTTCTTTTTATTCTGCCAACTGTTTTGCAAAGTGCTGTCTGGCTTCCGTCAGAGCCTGCATTGTCGCATGCTGATTCATTGCCACCGTGCAGGTGTATTCACCCTGCTGCCAGAAGCACACACCCTGTCCGGCATCGGCAAGTGCAAAGTAATAAGTTCCGTACTCATCAATAAACTCGCAGTAATCATTCCAATCGTAAACCATTCCGGAAATATCGGAATCCGTCGGATCCTTGGTCATTCGCATACTGTAGGTATCCGCACCCAGCAAATAATGCACCTGATAAACGGTAATGTCCCCGTCCAGAACTGAATACTCTGCGTCCTGTGCATCGGCCGGCAGTTCAAGTGAGATTCCTGCCGCATTTTCCCATGCCGTCCTGTCCATTGCCTTCACAGAAGCATAATTGAGATAGTTCCTCTTATCTTCAAATGCTTCCTTGGTTGCACCGGAAGTTTCTCGGGGTCCCTGATCCTCTTCGGTGGTAACCCCTGCGGTTTCGCCGCCCTCCGTGGAGCTCCATGTTTCCTCTTCCACTTCTTCCGCAGCATCCGCTGCTGCCGCTTCCTGTACCGACTCCGGTCCGGATGTTTCTGCTTTCGGAGCGGTATCCTGCGCCACAAGCGCCATGCCATGCGGTTCCGCTGCAGCATTATCACTGCTTTTGCTTAAGTTTCCGATGCCCCAAAAAGCAGTACCCAGCACCGCCAGGCAGGCACAGGCCGCCATGGCCTTGCCGTATTTGTGCCAGAAGCTTACGACCTTCCCCGACTGCTTCGCGGGAGCCTTCCGCTCACTTCTCGCCAGTAATTCTTCATCTACGCCGGACATTGCTTCCAGAATGCGAATCGCCTGCTCTTCTTTTTCTTCTGTCAACCGACTCATACAGTAATGCCCTCCTTCTCCAAATAGTCCTTTAACTTATTCCTGCTGCGGAACAGACTGCTCTTCACAGTGTTCAGATTCAGACTGTACCTGTCTGCAATCTCGTTATATTCTTCCATGTACCAGTATCGGCGCAGGAAAATATTGCAGTCCCGCTCCGGAAGTTCATGCAGGAAGGCATTGATCTGCCGCTGCAATTCTGCGGCTTCCACCGCGTCCTCTGTTGTATTCTTATCCGGCACGCACTCTGCTATCTCATCCAGTACAACCGGCATCTCGCCGCTGCCTCGTTTCAATCGTCTGCTCCCCTTCCATCTGTCCAAAGCCAGATTGCGGGTGATTGTACCCAAAAAAATGCCCAGTCTATTGGGTCTGGTAGGCGGTATGGTGCCCCAGGCCCGCAGCCAGGTATCGTTTACGCACTCGTCCGCATCCTCCTGACTGTACAAAACATTCCAAGCAATGGTATGACAATATTTCCCATAGGATTTCTGAGATTCTTCGATTGCGCGCTCATCCCGATTCCAATACAGTTCAATAATCGCTGTATCTTCCATGGTATTTCCTCCTTTGAATCCCCTTCACACAGATAGACTGCATCCGGAGTAAAAAGTTTCCCCAAAACATATTTTAGTTTCAAAAAATCTGCCGTATCTACAAAAGCGGTGCTATCAGCCGCAGCACCCAGCCCGTCAGCCGAACTCCCGGCGATAACTCACGCAGGCCCTGCAGGCTCTGCTTCTCGGATTTTAGTTTCATTTCCTCAAAGTCCCGCTCCATCTCCTGCACAGCGGATGCCCGATACAGCACCACGCCGCATTCAAAATGATGGTACAGGCTGCGGTAGTCCAGATTCACGGTGCCGATTACAGCCTTGGCCGAGTCCACTACGAACATTTTAGCATGTATGAATCCGGGTGTATATTCATAAATTTCCGCGCCGGCCTCCATCAGAGGCGAGTAGTAGGTTTTGCCCAGATAATAAATGTATTTCTTATCCGGAATATGCGGCAGAAATAATCGGACCCGCACACCCCGCTTTGCAGCATAACATAGAGCCGACAGCATGGTATAGTCCAAAATCAGATAGGGCGTCGCTATAGAAATGCCGGTATGTGCCGTATTGATCATGTCCAGATACACCTGCACGCCCACCCTTTCATTGCCCAGAGGATTTACGCTGTAGGGAATCACATAGCCGTCCTCTTCCGTTTCTTCTCCTTTCAGGCAGCGGTACAGGCCAAAGTTCTCCACCGTGCGCCCTTCCGCATTCCACATTTCCAGAAACATGCAGGTGAAGCGCTCCACTGCAGCGCCGGTGAGCTTCAGCCCCGTATCCTTCCAATGGCCGAATCTCTCCAGCTCATTAATGTATTCGTCCGCCAGATTCAATCCGCCGGTAAACGCCACCCTGCCGTCCACCACCAGCAGCTTTCTGTGGTCACGGTTATTGTAATGGGGCGAAAAAATCGGGTGAATGGGGGCGTACATCATGCAGTGTATCCCCTCCTGCTCCAGTTCGCGTGGATAATAATTCGGCAGGTTGAACAGCACATTGGTGCCGTCGTAAAGAAGCCGGACCTCCACACCCGCTTTGGCTTTCCTTCTCAGCACCTCGTGAATGGCCTCCCACATCTTGCCTTCACAGACAATAAAGTACTCCAGGAAAATAAACCGTTCCGCCTGTTCCATGGCCTCCAGCATTGCCGGGAACATATCTTCCCCCAAAGAGAAATATTCCGCCCTCGTGTTGCTGTATACCGGGCTGTGGTCCTGGCGATAAAGGTAATGAGCCAGCTGCCCCATGTGCGGGCTTATGCTCCGCAGCTCCTTCCAGACATTTTTGTCTGAGTGCAGGCATCTTGCCGTCTCCTCGGAGAGTTTCTGCAGTCTCGCCTGCCGCACCGCAACACCCGGCTGAAAGACCAGCGACAGATAAAATACCGCCCCAAATACCGGAAAAACGGTCAGCGGCAGTAACCAGGATAGTTTCACATCCGGACTGCCGCTGTGGTTAAAAATATATAGTACCGTACCGGTACTGATGAGCACAAAGAAAGCATAGACCAGTAAACTGTAGTTTTTCAGTCTGACATAGCCCCCAATCATAAACAGAAACTGCAGCAGAAACCCCAGCACTATAACAAAGGTTCTTCCGTATATCAGTGTTCTGATTCTTCCCAGACTCTTCTTCCCCATATCGTAACCCTCCATTAATTATCAATTCCTACGCCGTTCTTTCCATCTGCTCCAGTCTCACCTGCAGAGAAAACTGATTGCAGTCAAGGCCATCCTCCAGGGAAACCCGCCCCATCATGGAGTTCAACGCCATCTCAGCAGGGCTGGGCGTCTGTACTTCGCCTGCCGTCTCATTTCCCAGGGAAACCGGGAAAACAGCTCTCACGGCAGAGCGATACTCCGCGCTTGCAGTACCGTTTCCCCCTTTTCCGGTAAACTGCAGAATGTCTCCATTCTCTGTATGCTCTGCCAGGATAACCTCCAGCGTAATGTTCTCTCCCCTGTTGTATCGATACAGCGGTGTCAGAAGTGCATTCAGGACCTGAATCAGTCTGGCGGAATCTTCAATATACTCTGCTGCCACTCCCTCGCCGCAGTAAATCCGAAAGTTCTCCTTTTCACCCTTCATTTCATTTACATAATACATCCTGCAGCCTTCCAGAATATCCCGTAAGGAGAAGGGCTTCT
>JAZLKR010000057.1:0-26051 GCA_045597705.1 Acetatifactor sp. | reverse complement strand
CGCTAAGGTTGAAGTTGTTCGTGACGAAGATGGTATCATCGTTGACTTCAAGACAACCGGCGAGTTCCCTAAGTATGGTAACGATGATGACCGCGTAGACGAGATCGCTCAGGATATCGTTCACAAGTTCATGACCGCTGTTAGAAGACATCACACCTACAGAGATGGCTTCCCTACCACTTCCATCCTTACAATTACCTCTAACGTTACCTATGGTAAGGCTACCGGTAATACTCCTGATGGACGTAAGAAGGGCCAGCCTTTCGCACCCGGTGCTAACCCTATGCACGGCCGTGATACTCATGGTGCAGTTGCATCCCTTTCTTCTGTATCTAAGCTTCCTTTCAATGATGCACAGGATGGTATCTCAAATACCTTCACCATCATTCCCGGAGCTCTTGGTAAAGAGGATCAGGTATTCGCAGGCGATATCGAATTAGATCTGAAATAATTCGATAAACACCGGACTTCGATGTCACCATTGATATCGAATCAGTTTAAAAATTATCACGGAGGCTAATATGGAGGACCAGAACAAAATCGATGACCTCATCAAGATGCTTGATGCCGGAATGAGTAAAGGCGTTGGCCACATCAATGTGGACTGCGACGAAACAGAAGAAAAAGCAAAGAGTGTTCAGACTATGGGATGTACCGATTGTTCCAGAACTCCTTTAGCCTGCAGTGTTCCTACCCTGCATCAGGGTCTGGACGATTATAAGTAAATTCTAACAGGAGGATATATACCATGGCAGCAAGTACCGCACAGGTTAACAACCTTGTAAACTTACTTGATGGATACGCAACTAAGGGCGGCCATCATCTTAATGTTAATGTTTTGAACAGAGAAATGCTTCTCGATGCTCAGCAGCATCCCGAGAACTATCCTCAGCTTACTATCCGTGTTTCCGGATACGCAGTTAACTTCATCAAGTTGACTCCCGAGCAGCAGGCTGATGTTATCTCTCGTACCTTCCATGAGGCAATCTAATTGTTTCATAGATAACTGAAACGCACGAATCGCGCAGGATTTATCCTGCGCGATTTTTTTATGTTCCTTGATAGTTGTGACTCACCTGTTCCATAAATAATCTGTCACAAACTTCACATACTAATTCTAATCTTTCGTTTTATCGAAAAATCTGCTATAATATATCAAGATTGTTGTTTGGCAAACGCCAAAAGAAAGGACCTGACATGCAAGGCAGAATTCATTCACTGGAAAGTTTTGGAACTGTTGACGGACCCGGAACCCGGTTCGTCGTTTTTGTGCAGGGTTGTCCCATGCGCTGTGCTTACTGCCATAACCCCGACACCTGGGAGATGAACGGCGGCACTTTGATGGAGCCCTCTTATATTATGGAACAATACAACCGTAACAAGCCCTTCTACGCAAACGGCGGCGGATTAACCGTAACCGGCGGCGAGCCTCTGATGCAGGTTGATTTTCTCATCGACCTCTTTACTCTGGCTAAGAAGGACAATGTCCACACCTGTATCGATTCCTCCGGTATTGCATTCAATCCCAGGAACCCTGAGCTGATGGCAAAGATGGACAAGCTGATGTCCTTAACCGATCTGGTTATGCTGGACATCAAGCACATTGATCCCGAGCATCACAAGGAGCTGACACAGCAGCCCAACGAAAATATTCTGAAATTTGCAGAATACCTGAACGAAAAGCATGTGGACATGTGGATTCGCCATGTTGTAGTTCCCGGCATCACAGACGATGAAAAGTACCTGTATGATTTGGGCTACTTCATCGGTCAGTTCTCCAACCTGAAGGCACTGGATGTTCTCCCCTACCACACCATGGGCGAGAAAAAGTATGAAAGTCTCGGCATGGCCTACAAGTTGAAGGGTGTTCCCTCCATGGACAAGAACAAGCTTCTGGACAAAAAGCAGGCAATTCTGCAGGGAATCAAGGCTCGCCGCGCAGAGATGGCGAACTAGATTTATTCGACACCTATAATATTTTTTCTCAATAATTCTTGCAATTAAGGGGTGGATATATTACAATTACCTTGATGTAAAGGTTCTTTACAAGTTTAGATTTTAAGGAGGATACTAATATGGCATTCCAGGTTAAAGACGGTTGCGTTTGTTGTGGTGCTTGTGAGGGTACTTGCCCCGTTGGCGCTATTTCCATGGGTGATGGAAAGTTTGAAATCGACGAGACACAGTGCGTAAGCTGTGGCGCTTGTGCAGGTGGCTGCCCCGTTGGCGCTATCGAAGAGGCTTAATTTTTATTAAACCGACGCATATTGAAAGAGCAAGGGAAGCAATTTATTGCTTCCCTTTTTCTTTTGCCCGAAACAGCCTGTGACTCTTCTTCCGCAGCAGTTCGTCCATCTTCTTGTAATATATCTCATCTCTGGCATCCAGGCGCTTCTCACGAGCCTCCTCCCATTCTTCCCGCAATCTGAACTGATAATCCAGTTCCTTCACCAGACTCTCGCGTATTTCCGTGGCCAATGCCTTGTTGTTTTCCTCCATGGCTTCCTGAAAAATCGTGCGAAGCAAGGCCTGCACCTTTCTGAATTTCTCTTCACGCTCTGCCGGTTCGGTATCCTCCTGTCCCTTCACAATTTCAATTGCCATCGCAGGTTGTTTCTCTTCCTTTTCCTCTGTGATCCATTCCGGATTACCGTCCCTCAAAATCATTTTGATTGCTTTCAATTGCAGTCCCCTCTCCTTCAATCCCTTAATCTGCCGAAATATATCCAGATCTTCCTCCGTATAATAGCGATGCCCCAGCTCGTTTCGTTTGATGGGCAGCTGTAATTCCTCCTCCCAGTATCGAAGCACGTGACTTTCCACGTCTATCTCCTTTGCAGCCTCCGAAATGAACAGTGTTTCTTCCATAGGACTCCTTTCTATGCAAAAAAGAGAATGCGCACTCTGACGCATTCTCTTTTGTAATCACATTCTGAAATTAAAAATCATTTGACTTCTTATGTTCCAGGTTTGCAAACTTGGTGTACTCAGGCAGCCAAGCCAGCTCAACGGTTCCGATGGGGCCGTTTCTCTGTTTTGCAATAATAACTTCCGAAATACCCTTCTTATCAGTATCGTGATTGTAGTAATCATCTCTGTAGAGGAACATTACTACATCCGCATCCTGCTCAATCGCTCCGGATTCACGCAGGTCGGATAGCATGGGTCTATGGTCAGGTCTCTGCTCAACGGCACGGGACAGCTGGGACAATGCCACAACAGGCACATTCAGCTCTCTGGCCAGAGACTTTAAGGATCTTGAAATATCGGAAATCTCCTGCTGTCTGGACTCACTTCTGCCGCTTCCGGACATCAGCTGCAGGTAGTCAATCATGATGATTGCCAGGTCATGCTCCATCTTGTACTTACGGCACTTGGAACGAAGCTCTGAAATGCTGATACCGGGCGTGTCATCGATGATCAGCTTGGACTTGCCGATAACGCCGGCACTCTCAATCAGACGCTCCCAGTCCTGATCGTTCAGGTTACCGGTACGAAGCTTCTGCGCGTCCACATTGGACTCCAGTGAGAACATTCTGTTTACCAGCTGTTCCTTACTCATTTCCAGACTGAACAGTGCTACGCACAGGTTCTTCTTGAAGGCCATGTACTGCGCCAGATTCAGCTCAAACGCGGTCTTACCCATGGAAGGACGAGCCGCCACCAGAATCAGGTCGGAAGGCTGCATGCCCGCGGTACGATAGTCCAGATCAATAAATCCGGTAGGAATACCGGTTACATTACCCTTGGTCTTTGAGGCCGCCTCAATCTTGTCGATGGCGTTCATTACCACCTGTCTGACGGGCACGAAATCCTCGGTATTGCGCTTCTGTACCAGAGAGAATACTCTCTTCTCTGTGTCCTCCAGAATGAACTCCAGGCTTTCCTTGCCTGCGTAGCAGGTGTTGGCGATATCCTCGTTCAGTCGGATCATTTTGCGCAGCGTGGACTTTTCAGCCACGATATTGGCATAATACTTTACATTGGCGGAGGTAGGAACCGCGGTAATCAGGTCTCTTACAAATTCCAGACTGCTCACCTCAGGGGGAACATCCTTTTCCTTCAGCTTGTTCTGAAGGGTAATCAGATCAACCGGCTGGCCCGCATCATTGAGCTCCACCATGGTCTCAAACAGAATGCCGTAGGACTTATTATAAAAATCATCCGCCGTAATCGCTTCGGAAGCAACCACAATCGCTTCTCTGTCCATGATCATGGAGCCGATTACGGATTGTTCTGCCTCAACACTGTGGGGCAGAATTCTTTTAATTACATTTTCTTCCATCGTCTACTCCCTAACTATCGGTTGCGTCTGCGGATTACTCTTCTGTTACCTTTACGGTTAATTTACCGGTTACCTGAGGATGAAGCTTTACGGGAACTTCAAAGTTGCCGAAGCTCTTCAGGTTTTCCTCCAGCACAATTTTCTTCTTGTCGATATCGATATTGAACTGTGCCTTCAAAGCGGTAGCAATTTCCTTGGTAGCTACGGAACCGAAAATCTTGCCGCCTTCGCCGGCTTTAATCTTGCAGACAACAATCTTGGTCTCCAGATCCTTTGCCAGTGCCTGTGCAGCCTCCAACAGCTCCTTTTCCTTCTTGGCATCATTTGCCTGTTGAAGCTTTAAGTCATTCAGATTCTTGGGAGTTGCCTCTACACCAATCTTCTTGGGAAGCACGAAGTTTCTTGCGTAACCCTCGCTAACCTCAATGATTGCGCCCTTCTTGCCTAACTTTTTATCGTCCTGTAACAAAATAATTTTCATGATGTCAATTCCTTTCTGTCTTATATTTCGTGGTTCTCAAGCATGGTATCGATGGTATCTTTCAGCGCACCGATTGCCTCGATAATGCCGCAATTTTCCATCTGGCAGGCTGCAGTGCTCAAATGACCGCCGCCGCCCATCTTCTCCATGATAATCTGTACATTGACCTCATCGATGGAACGGGCACTGATGTAAATCTTGCCCTGATAGTCCGTGAGTACGAAGCTGGCCTTTACACCCTTGATATTCAGGAGCTCATTGGCTGCCTGCGCACCGATAATGGTAGGATTGGGTGAATCTTCGGCGGTACAGACGGAGATGGCAAAATACTGCTTGTAAATCTCTGCCTGGCTGACAGCGTCTGCCTTGGCCTTGTATGCCAGTGCATCCTCTCTGAACAGCTTTCTGACTCTGGTAACATCCGCACCGTTTCTGCGCAGGAAAGCTGCTGCCTCAAAGGTACGAACACCGGTCTTGGTCATAAAGTTGTTGGTATCAACCATAATTCCGGAGTAGAGACAATCTGCCTCCTCGGAACGAATCTTGATATTGTCGTAGGTATACTGCAAAATCTCGGAAACCATTTCCGAAGCGGAGGACGCATAGGGCTCCACATAGGAAAGGGTTGCATTTTCGATGGTCTCTGTGCCCTGTCTGTGATGATCCAGAACCACTACGGACTTGCAGCAGTGAATCAGGTCGGGGCACTCTGTGATAGAAGGCTTGTTGACATCTACCACAACCAGTACACAGTTGTTGCCGGCACGCTCGATTGCCTGCGCGCTGGAGATAATCATCTCCTCGTCGTACTCGGGATTGTTCTTAAACAGGTCTACCATGGGAGCAATTGCGGCAGTGGACTCATTCAATACAATGTGTGCTCTTCTGCCCAATGCCTGCGCCACGCGATAAATACCAACCGCAGCACCAAAGCTGTCGGAGTCGGGCATTCTGTGTCCCATGACAAGCACGGTATCCTTACCGGTGATAATCTCGCGAAGGGCATGTGCCTTAACGCGGGCCTTAACTCTTGTATTTTTCTCCACCTGCTGGCTCTTGCCGCCGAAGTAGGTGATGCTCTCGGGAGTCTTGATAACAGCCTGGTCACCGCCTCGTCCAAGTGCAAGGTCGATGGCGTTGCGGGCAAATTCATAATTCTGTGCGTAGGACAGTCCGTCCAGACCTACACCGATACTGATGGTCACTGCCATCTCGTTACCGATGTTTACGGTCTTAACCTCTTCCAGCAGATCAAATCTGCTCTCCTGCAGCTGTCTGACTGCCTTCTTACGCATGATAACAAGATACTTGTCCTTCTCCAGCTTCTTACAGATGCCGTCAATAGCCAGAATATACTTGTTCACCTTTCGGTCAATCAGTGCAATCAGCAGGGATCGTCTGACTTCCTCAACGCTCTCCAGGGCTTCTTCGTAGTTGTCCAGATAAATCATGCCAACAGCAAGGCTCTGGTCGTCAACCTCCTGCAATGCAATGTGCAGTGCGGTCTCGTCGTAGAAATAAACTGCAATCAGGTAGCCGTTGTAGCCCTGCGCTTCAATCATGTCGCTGTGTTCAGCCATTTCCCTTAAGGAAATCTTCTTGAACTTTACAACATACTCACCGTCTTCATATTTCAGCTCGTACTGAGCCTCATCCATGCCCTCTTCATCGGGAAGCTTGTCCCTTGTGATGGTGGGGAACAGAGCAGTGAAGGACTTGCGGTAGCCTTTGGGCTGATGTACCAGTTCTTCGAAGGCCGTGTTTGTCCAGACCACCTTGCCGGAATCGTCCAACAGCGCGTAGGGCAAATCCATATCGCGCAGAAGCTTCTTCTGAATCTGACCGTATTCCGTAGCAAAGCTGACCAGCTCATTGATGATGATCGGCTTGTTGTAGAAGTACAGCGACAAAGTGATTGCGAAATAAACCAGTGTGTATCCGCCTAAAAAGAGGCCTGCTCTGATATCAATCAAAAACATTGCCAGATCGATGACCAGCAACAGAACGCCGAGATAGATACTGTATTGTATGTAAGATTTAATATGGCCCTTGAGCCTGATTCTCTTCTTCATAAACATACCTCGCCAATATTAACCTATTATATCACACATTGTTTTCAGATTCTATAGGTAAATAGTGGTACATCTCGACAGGATTCTCCCGACAATTTCACCATAGCCACCCTCCCTTTACGCACATTGCAAGGCGTCCGAAAGTGTGCTACCATTATGTTTGATTCGAAAAACAACTGACAAGAGGTTTCCATGAAACGTAAAAATATACTGCTGTTCTTAAGTCTCGCAGTTCTGCTGTGCCTCCTCTCTCTGGCAAGCCTGATGTTCGGAAGTGTCGCCCTGAAGCCTTCCGATATTCTGGCGGCACTGACAGGCAGTCAGGCAGACTCCGTAACCTATATTCTCATTCGCAGCCTGCGCATTCCCAGACTGTTCGGCGGCCTGTTCGCCGGCATCGGCCTGGCAAGCGCCGGTGTCATTCTCCAGACCGTCATGAACAACTCCCTGGCCGGTCCCAACACCATCGGTGTCAATTCCGGTGCTGGCTTCGCAGTGATGCTTTCCCTGCTTCTGTTTCCCGCAAATATCGGCATGCAGTCCGCTGCGGCCTTTCTGGGAGCTTTCGTCACCGCCATTCTGATTTTCGCGCTGGCTTATCTGGGCGACAGTTCCAGAACCACCATCGTCCTGGCCGGCGTCACTGTTTCCGGCTTCCTAAGTGCCGGCATCAATCTGATTAAGCTGACCCATTCCGACATCACCGTGGACCTGACCACCTTTTTGATTGGTTCTCTGAACGGCCTGACCGCCGGTAAAATCCTGCTGCCCTGCATTCTCATCGGTGCGGCTCTGGTCATCTCCCTCTGCTTCACCGTGAAGATGAACCTGCTGCTGTTGGGCGAGGATATCGCAAGGTCCCTGGGCCTTTCCGTTGCCGCCACCCGATTTCTCCTGCTGCTTCTGGCCAGCGTTCTCGCGGGCTCCGTGGTCTGCTACGCCGGATTGTTAGGCTTTGTGGGCCTGATTGTGCCTCACATCTGCCGCAAGCTGTTCGGCAATGACATTCGACTGCTTCTGCCCGCAAGTGCCCTCACCGGTGCCTGCTTTGTACTGGCCTGTGATTTGCTGGGCCGCGTCATCACCGCGCCCTACGAGCTGCCCGCCGGCATCCTCATGTCCTTCTTAGGCGGTCCTTTTTTCCTGTACCTGCTTTTAAGAAAGAAAGGAGGCCGCAGAATCAATGCTTAAATATGAAACTGCTTCCATCGGATATACGAAAAGCCCGATATTAACTGACATCAATGTCACATTTAATCAGGGTGAAATCACAGCCATCGTGGGCCCCAACGGCTGCGGCAAGACAACCCTGCTTCAAGCCCTGATTGGCGGTTCCCGCCTGCTTGCCGGAAGAATTCTCCTGCAGGGCAATGACCTTTCCCAATTGTCAGATAAGGAACGCGCTGCCTCGCTGGCCTTTCTTCCCCAGACTCGCTCCATCATCCCTGCCCTGCCGGTTCACACGCTGGTAGAGCACGGCCGTTTTCCGCACATGGGCTTCAACCGCAGAAAGACAGCGGATGATATTCGGCTTGTCAGGGAAGCCATGGATTTCACCGGCATCATTTCCTATGCAGATCAGTCTGTTGACACACTGTCCGGCGGCATCCGCCAGAAGGTTTTCTTCGCCATGACCCTGGCTCAGGATACGGAGCTGCTGGTGTTGGACGAACCAACAACCTTCTTAGACGCGCAGGCCTCCCGTGAGTTCTTTGATATGCTCCATCAACTGAAGGCCAAAGGGAAAACCATCATTCTTGTGCTCCATGACCTTGCCCAGGCTCTGACCCATGCAGACCGCATCATCGTCATGCAGGACAAAAAAATAGCCGCCGCAGGCTCCCCCGAAGAGTGCCTGCAGCAGCAAATCCTTCAAAACATATTCCATACCAACCTTCACCAATTCCGAGAAGGCGACAAGACATATTATTTCTTTGACTGATATTCCAGTAATCTTTCCTCGGTTTCCTCCTCGTCCAGGGGGCGGCCGATATACATGCACAGAGCGGCCGTACTCTTGAAGAAGGCTGTTCTGTGTTTTTTGTTGGTAATGCGCGCCTTTGCCGGCTCACGAATAGATGCCAGATAGTCCATAATTTCATCGGTGCGATCCGGCAGATAATCCAGCAGATGCTCCTTCACCATGGTTGCCGCATAAGGACTCGCGCCGGAGGTGGAAACACCCACTGTCAGCTTACCCTTCTGCACCAGCGCCGGGAAAATGAAATCACAGTTTTTCACATCATCCACAGAATTAATCAGAATTCCCTGTTCTCTGCACAGGCGGCTGACCTTACTGTTGACGGCGTCGCTGTCCGTCGCAGTGATGACAAATTGCATCCCCTGAATATCTTCCGGAGCAAATTCCCTCTTCAGGCAGGATAGTTCGGAATCATTCCATAGTTCCGGCACAATATCCGGTGCTACAATAGTAACCTTCGGTCCAAATTTCTTTAATTGCTGCCACTTTTCCAGCGCAACTGATCCACCGCCCACAATCAGGCCTTTCTTGCCTTCCAAATCCACGAAAAAAGGAAAATAACTCATGCAGGATGCCTCCTTATCTCTTCTTGTAAACAATCACCTCGGGGCAGCTGCCTTCACAGCCGCCGCAGGATACTGCCTTCGGACAATTTGCACAGCAATTACCTCCACAGAGTTCCATGGCGCTATTCCCCCTTTTCTTCCTCTTCAGCCTCTGCATACTGGCTGATTGCGCTGGAAACAAGCTCCCATTCTTCTTTGGACTTGATGTCATGCAGTTCAATCTTCTCTGCCTTAGGGTTATAGTAGGAAGCGAACACTCTCAGGCTTCCGTCCTCATCTGTCTCATTGTCTGTGTATACGATATACTGCTTGCCGGTTGCATCATCCTCAAAGGTAAAGATAATATCAAACTGAACTTCCTTGCCTCCTACTGACGCTGTAAAATGTGCATCCTTTGCTTTTCCGATTACCATGCTTTTATCCTCCGTTTTCTTTTGTTCACGATTATTTGCTATTCTGCCGGATAAAGAATATCCGCCAGTTTCCGATATGCCTCGCCCCATCTTGCGTTGGGCTTCAAATGATAAAGTGCCTTATCCAGTACATAATAATGATTCTGCCGTACCGCCGAAAGCGCCGACCAGATGGGACTGTTTGTGAGCAGTTCATCTACCTGTTTCATGGCAGCCTCCTCGTCAGAGCCCTGAACCACCACAAAGATGTAATCAGGATCCTCCACCAGGATTGCCTCCAGGCTGAGTTCCGCGCTTAACGCGCTGCCGTCCTCGGCAATATTCACACAGCCCAGCTCCTGCAGCATTTCGCCCAGTACCGTGTCACTGTTGCCCTTGGCCTTCACGTTGCTTGCGGAAGCTCGCAGGAACAGTACCTTAGGAGCACTTCCGTCAACCCGCTCCAGAGTTGCCTGAATCTCCTGCTGTACTGCCAATCCCTTTTCCCGATACAAATCCTCACGGCCGGTAATGGCTGTACAGATTTCCAGCATATGCAGGTATTCCGCGAAGCTGCTGACATCAAAATATGCCACATTCAGGCCAGCATTTTCCAGCAATTCCAGAGCCTCCACCTGTTTCTTTGTTCCCGCGCTGGCAATGACAAAGTCCGGCTTTGCCGCAATCAGTGCCTCATAGTCCGGCTCCAGAATACTGCCCAGATTTACACAATCCTCCGCCAGATCCAGATTAAAATTCTCCCAGGAATCCCCCGCGCAGGCCACCACCTGCCCGCCGGCTGTCATCCACACATCAGTGAAGCTGCCGATCAGCGCAGCCACTCTCCCCGGTCGGTCCACGGTGATTTCTCTGCCCAGCGCATCGACAAAGGTAACTGCGGTGCTCTCCGGAATTACCTCTTCCGTCGAACTGACAGACTGCATCACACTCTCCGACACCGACTCGTCAACCAACCCTTCAGGCGCCTCTGCGCAGCCTCCGAGCAGCAGCACTGCCGCGGAAGCAACCATCCATTTTTTCCAATATTTCATTGTAATACTAATTCCTTAAAACAGTAATATTTTCTTTCTTGTCGTAATCCTTGCTGAAGCCGTCGTCGTTGTACAACTCATAGGAAGCACCCGCAAAGCCTACCATCTGTATGGTGCCATAGTCCACCGCATCCACATACTCTGCCGCTTTCGCTACAGGAATTGCCTTGCCTGCTCTCACAAACAATGCTACCTCGTTCAATGCCACCTTTACATAATGAGAACCTTCAGGCAAAACCTCTGTCGTAAGACCCGCAGGTGTAAACTTTACCAGCATCATCTCTTCCGGCAGGTACACAAAGCGGCCGGAAGCATTCTGAGTGCATACGGGAGCAATCATAAGCTCATTGCCCAGCATCATCTGATCCTCAATCTCCGCCGCAATCTCATCCTCGGGATAGACAAAGGCCAAGGGTCGGAACATCATGTCATCTCTCAGCGCCGCTTTCATGTACTCGCTGTACAGATAAGGGAGCAGACGATAACGCACGCCAATCACATGCTTGAAATCTTCGGTGCCCTCGAACTGATAGAACTCCTGCTCCCTGGTACCAAGTGCAGAGTGATTTCTCATCAAAGGCGTGAATACTGCAAGTGCCAGCCAGCGCAGCACCAGATCTCTGGAGGTATTGGAACCAAAACCGCCCAGATCCGCACCGGTATATAAAAGACCAACCATATTTAAGGCGGGCATCATCTTCAGATTCATCAAAAGATGTGACCACCAGGAGAAATTATCTCCCTGCCAGATACCGCCGTAGCGGTGCATTCCCACATAGGAGGAACGGGAGAACATCAGAATTCTCTTATCGGGGCAAATCCGCTCAAAGGCTTCCCCTGCCGCTCTGGTCATATTGTAGCCAAACAGATTATGTACATCGGCGTGACAGACCTTTTTGCCGTTCACATTGTGATAGAATCTTCTGTAGTCCGCAGGATTGTTTGCCAGCATTCCCATCACGCCCTGAATGGCGAAGGCGTTGGTCTCATCCGGTGCATCGATAAACTCCTGCATGGCCTTCTTCACCTTGGCAACCCCTTCAGGAGTCTTGAAGATGGCAGGCTCGTTCATATCATTCCAAAAGCCCTCAATTCCGGCATCCAGCAAAATCTTGTACTTATCACCGAACCATTTGCGGGCATCCGCATTCAGCACATCGGGAAAATGTGTCCAACCGGGCCAAACCTCTGCCACAAAATCCGAACCATCCTCTCTCTTGCAGAAATATCCCTTCTCCACGCCTTCCTCGTAAACCGAATATCCCTTTTCAATCTTTACACCGGCATCGATAATGGGTACCAGACGAATATTCTTCGCCTTCATGTCAGCCACAAACTTAGGAAAATCAGGCCACTTTTTCTCATCTACCGTGAAGTCCATGTAGCGGTCCATATAATCGATATCCATATAAATCATATCGATGGGAACACCAGCCTCACGATGCTCGTTCGCCACCTTTTCAAAGTCCTCCGGGCACTTGTAGCCCCATCTGCTCTGGCCGAAACCAAAAGCAAACTTGGGAGGAATGTAGCTGCGTCCAATCATTTTGCGGAACTGCTTCACGATTTCCTCGGGAGTTGCACCGGTGAAGACATAAAGCTTCAAATCCGCGTGCTCACAGGAAATCTTTAACTCATCCGCTTTCGTATATCCCACATCAAAGGACATCCTGGAAGGATAATCCAAAAACAGGCCGAACAGCTGCTCGCCGGACACAATCAGAAAATTGTGCGCTCCGTATAGAGATTTGCAATCCTCCAGATGATGGGGATTGTCCGAGCAGTCACTGATAAACTCAAAACCGCGCTTATTGATGCCGCGCACATTCTCGCCCAGACCATACACTGCATCCCCGGCGCCCATATGATAGGTAAATGAAAAACCATCCTCCAGGCTGACTGTTCCGAATGCAGGCGCACCGCTCTCTGCTTCCACATCATTTACGATCGCTTCCGTCTCAAAGGTCGTGCCGTAAATATACTTCTTTACCATTCTGCTTCTCCTCCGCAAGAGTAAACTGATACTGACTTTATTATACCATGACCGGCCCTGTGAGAGAAAAGAAAAATGAAATCATGCAAGACAAATTACGCAAAATGGATTAGAATAGGATACAGTGAAGGAACTACTATTTTGAGGTGAGATAAAAATGCGAATTTTAGGATTGGACTACGGCTCCAAAACCGTAGGCGTTGCCATCAGCGATCCCTTTGGCTGGACCGCGCAGGGCTTAGAGATTATCAGACGAGAGCAGGAAAACAAGCTGCGCAGAACCTACGCCAGAATCGAGGAAATCATCGTGGAATACGGCGTGGAGGAAATCATTTTAGGTTACCCCATCATGCTTTCCGGCGATGAAGGAGAGCGCGTGGAGATGTGCAAAATCTTCAAGGAAGCGCTGGAACGCCGCACCGCACTGCCCGTCACCTTCCGCGACGAGCGTCTGACCACCGTGGAAGCCTACGAAATCATGACGGAGCTCGGCATTCCCAAGAAGGAATGGAAGGAATATGTGGACATGATTGCCGCCCAGAGAATTCTCCAGGGACATCTGGATGAGCTTGCCATGAAGAAAAAGCAGGAAGAAATGAAAAACGAATAGGAAGCATAAGAAAACCCCGACGCCATTTACGGTGCCGGGGTTGTTTGTTTAAATATTCTCCAGGCTCAAGCCAAGAGCCTCTACCACATCTCTGTTCAGATCCTCAGGGAAGGAAGGTCTGCGATGACCTGTCAGTTCGAAGATACCGAAGCCTCCGTAGTAATCCCAGCTGGTTCTGGAGATACCTCTCTCCACCAGAAGGTCTGTGACAATCTTGTACCAGTTGGTACGAACCTCCTTGGGAATGAAAGGAATGAAGCATCCGAACTCTCCGCAGAAAATGGGAGCATTTCTCTCCACACTGAACTCCACATACTGGTCGAAGAACTGCGCTACTGCCTCTACGCTGCCCTGCTTGGGATATGCGGCAAACTTCTGCTTCTCCTCCTCGGTCGGATTCTCGGGAAGAGGGGGCATCTTCTCCGGATCATAGGGGAAAGGAATGCCGATTACACGCTCCATATGACACCAGGAAGCACCCTGATGGGTGAAGGTGTGAGGATCGTAGAAATGGAAGGTGTAAATCACCTTATCATCCTGAAAATCAGGCAGGGTCTTCATGGCTGCAAAGCTGTTCCAGTCTGCACCGCCGGCTACGATGTAATGCTTCTTGTCGATGCTTCTGACCTTCTTGAACACGCGCTCGATGATCCCGTTCCAGAGAGCCACCTCAATGTTATGAGGCTCATTCATCAGCTCAAAAATAATATATTCGGTGGAATCCTTAAAGTGCTCTGCCATCTGGGTCCAGATGGGAGTCAGCACATCCTCAACAGACTCACTTGTTGCAGAGTCCGCATGTGTGGAGTTATGGAAGTCAAAGATTAAGTACATCTTCAGTTCCTCTGCCCACTGTGCAAGACGATCCAGAATCGCAAAAATATTGTCGGGAATAATCAGTTCCTTGGTACCGGAACAAATCTGTTCAAAGTGAATGGGGATTCTGACAACATCACCGCCAAGCTTCTTCACATTCTCAAAATCAGCTTTTCCGAAAAAATCGGGATCAATCTGATCCGCGTTCTTAAACTCCATCCAGTTGGAAAAATTTACGCCCTTGGTAAAGGGTGCCTTGATTGCTTTCTTGCTGCTCATAGGGGTTCCTCCTTTATGTCCGGTCAAACCGAAACCTTCTTCCTCTATTATAGCAAACCAAAACGCAAAATACGATGTAGTAAACAGTTATCTTTTCAAAAAGCAGAACAAAAAAGACCAACCACCGAAGTGATTGGTCCTTGTGTTTGGAATTAATCCTGAACGTAAGGCATAAGTGCAACGTGACGAGCTCTCTTGATAGCTACGGTCAGTGCTCTCTGATGCTTAGCGCAGTTGCCGGTGATACGACGAGGAAGGATCTTACCTCTCTCAGACACATATCTCTTCAGCTTGTTGGTATCCTTGTAATCAATAGCGTTGTCCTTACCACAGAAAACGCAAACTTTCTTTCTTCTACGAAGTCCGCCCTTTTTTCTCATAGGCATATCGGATTTCTCAGTCTTATTAAAAGCCATTTCGGTGCCTCCTATTCTACTTACTTATCAAACTCTTAGTTAAAGGGTAATTCTTCATCGATTCCGTCAGGAATGTTCATGAAGCCATCACCTGCGCCGGAAGCTGCGGGAGCAGCATAGCCGCCGCGGTTATAGTTATTACCGCCATTGTAATTGCCTTCCCCATTGCCGCCCTGAGCATTCTTGCTCTCAGCGAACTCCTGATCCTCAGCTACAACATCGGTGGTGTAAACTCTTACGCCATCCTTGTTGGTATAGCTGCCGGTCTGGATACGGCCTGTAACCAATACCTTGGTTCCCTTACGCAGATACTTCTCTGCAAATTCACCGCTCTTGCCGAATGCAACGATGTTGATGAAATCAGTGTTCTGCTGATCATCTCCGCCATTGGTTCTAGCCATTCTGCGGTCAACTGCCAGTGAATATCTTGCAATTGCCATAGAGTTAGCACCCTGAGAGTATCTAACCTCAGGATCTCTGGTCAAACGTCCCATAAGAATTACTTTGTTCATAATTATACTCGCTTTCTAATTAAGCCTCGTCCTGTCTAACGATCAAGTATCTGATTACGTTGTCCATGATACGAACACGGCTCTCGATCTCAGCGGGTACAGTAGTCTCAGCTTCGAATCTGATGAAGTAATAGAAAGCTTCCTTCATCTTCTGAACTTCGTAAGCAAGCTTCTTCTTGCCCCACTCGTCCACCTCTGTGATGTTACCGCCGAATCTCTCAACCAGAGCCTTGCACTTGTCAACAACTGCTGCTCTCTCTTCGTCTTCGATGTTAGCGGACACAACTACGGCTAATTCATACTTGTTCATGCTTTGTTACCTCCTTTTGGTCTCTGGCCCACATCATGTGTGAGCAAGGAATATGATTCATCACGAAATGAAATGATAACATATTTCAAGCCGCAATGCAAGTAGCATTTTTCAAAAAAATGCACTATTTTCAAGGTTTTTACGGCACAATCTCTTTCACGTTCTTCTCAAGCAGTTTTCTGGCAATCATCAGCTGATGACCGCAGCCCTTGCACTTGATTCTGAAATCTGCGCCCACACGGAGCACCTCCCACTCCTTGCTGCCGCAGGGGTGCTGCTTTTTCAATTTTAAGGTATCGCCGACATTTATTTCCATCCCGAATCCCTCCTGCTCCTTATCATACCACAAAAGGAGTACAATTCCCAAGAGTTTTCCTTTAAAAATGTCCGAAAAGGAAATCTTTCCAGATGCCGAAGAACTCCCGAAGCATATTGTTGGGTACCATAATCCACACGGAGTCTGCTGCCAGACCTTCCGCATTGTAGCCCTGTTTTCCGGCCAGCTTCAGCGCACGATACATATGGAAGTTATTGGTGACAATGACCGTGCGGGATTTCTTCACATCAAACAGTTTTGCGGAGAAAACCATATTCTCCGTGGTGTTGGTGGACTTGTCCTCCAGCAGGATACGGCCGGCATCAATGCCTGCTGCCTGCAGATATCCCGCCATGCCCTCCGCCTCTGAGATACGCTCGTTACTGCCCTGTCCTCCGGAAACAATTACCTGGGTATTGGGATTCGCCTTCAGATAAGTGATTGCTGTATCCAGTCTTCTGCGCAGCACATCACTGGGGCCGTAGGTCTTCCACTGGGCACCCAGAATCACCATGTAATCCGCGCCGGGTTTCGCCTTGGCATGAAATTTGGAGCAGACCAGAAGCTCCGTCACAATGAATATCAGAACGCCCACCAAAAGCAGTCCCTTCACGGTGCCCGTCATCCACTTTGGCAGCTTTTTCAGAAAGGGCAGGTGGCCTGCCAACAGACCGCAGAGAATCAGTCCGATCCCCATCACACCCCAGATCAGATAAAAGTTAGTGCCTACGCCGGCAAAACGGCTGGCAATACAGTATAGAATACACAGAATGCCGCAGCAGACTATCAGAATTTTTTTCAGTTTCATATTTCTCCCCCATTTCTTACTCTTCTACTATAACATGTGCCCGCTATTCTGTTTCTTAAGGTTTTATTATTTCCTTGCATCGGGAAATCTGCTACAATTAGGGATAAACCATTATGAAATTTACGGGAGGTACTTTATGGAATCATATGAAGAAAAAATCAGATCCTTCAAGGAAATCATTGCGGGAAGCGACAATATCGTTTTCTTCGGCGGCGCCGGCGTTTCCACCGAGAGCGGCATCCCTGATTTCCGAAGTGTGGACGGCCTTTACAATCAGAAATACGATTACCCGCCTGAGACCATTTTAAGCCATACCTTCTACCGCAGAAAGCCGGAGGAATTCTACCGTTTCTACCGCGACAAGATGCTGATTACCGGCGTAGAGCCCAACACCGCTCATCGCAAGCTGGCAGAGTTGGAACAGCAGGGCAAGTTGCGCGCCATCGTCACCCAGAATATTGACGGTCTGCATCAGGCAGCCGGCAGCAAGGTGGTTCTGGAGCTTCACGGCTCCGTTCACCGCAACTACTGCGAACGATGCGGCCATTTTCATGATATGAACTACATGCTCCATTCCCAGGGCGTTCCCGTCTGCGAAGAGTGCGGCGGCCCGGTAAAGCCGGATGTAGTCCTCTACGAGGAAGGTCTGGACGACGAAACCATCCGTTCCTCCATTCACTATATCAGCAACGCGGATGTACTGATTATCGGCGGCACCTCTCTTGCCGTTTATCCTGCTGCCGGACTGATCGACTACTTCCGCGGCAGACACTTAATCGTCATCAACAAAGCATCCACTCCCAGAGATTCCTCAGCCGACCTGCTGATTAATGCTCCCATCGGTCAGGTCTTCGGCGAGCTGGATTAATATATTACAGAAGCAACAGGAGTTTTTCATTGGAACAACAGGAACTGATACAGAAACAGGAAACTGAATATTTACAGCACACGCTCGCGGTTGCGGAGAAAGAGTTGGCCGGCGTTTTGGACAATCTCAAATCCATGGAAGAGGAAATGGAGGAGGAGAAAAAGGAGGCCCGAGAAAACATCACCTACGGCATTCAGGACATGTCCAGCCCCGATGATTTCGAGGCCTTTGTGGAACTGAGCCAGAGCATGAGTCATATCGATAAGATGGTCTCCGACTACGATGAATATAAGGCCAGAGCCAAGATGCTCCGCAATCTGATGAAATCCCCGTATTTCGCCCGCATCGACTTTCTCTTTGATGACGGCTTTACCGATTCCGTCTATATCGGCCGCCGCTCTCTCTCCGACAAGATCACCCGTGATCCGGTCGTTTACGACTGGCGTACGCCCATCGCAGGTGTCTTCTACCGCTTTCTGCCCGGTCCGGCCTACTATGACGCTCCCGCCGGCAGAATCGACGGCGAACTGCTCTTAAAGCGCCAGTTTGAAATCAAGGAGGGAAAGCTTTCGTACTTCTTTGACGCAGACCGCACCATTCAGGATGAGATTCTGCGCCAGCTGCTTTCTCAGAACACTTCTCCGAAAATGAAAGCCATCGTGGAAACCATTCAGCAGGACCAGGATGTGGTTATCCGAGATATGGACAATGATCTGCTGATGGTTCAGGGTGTTGCCGGCAGCGGTAAAACCTCCATCGCACTGCACCGCGCGGCATTTCTCATGTATCAGGGAACGCAGGCGGGACTGAAGGCGGACAACATCGTCATCCTCTCTCCCAACTCTACCTTTGAGGATTACATTGCAGGTGTTCTCCCGGAGCTCGGCGAAGACAATATTGCCTCCGTCACCTTCGAGGATTTGCTGAAGACGGTCGTCAAAGACCGCTCCTTTGAGTCCCACAGAGATTTTCTGGAGCTCTCCATGACAGACACCAGGGAGAGCCGACGCCGTCGCAAGAGCATGACCTTAAAGACCTCCACGCATTTTCTGGAGCTGCTGCGCTTCTATATGGATACCATCCCGGAGTTCGGCATTGAATATCGAAATATCTATTACAAGGGTCGCCTTTTAATCTCCGCCAAACAGCTGCAGGAACAGCTGCTAAAGCGCCCTTATACCCCACTCCACACCAGGCTGAAGCAATTGCAGGAGTTTGTACTGGAGCTGGCCTTCGGCACAGGAAGCCGCAAGGGTCACGGTGACGAGGTTATGAATCTGACCCTGCAGCTGCAGGAGTTCCTGACCCTTGACCCCATTCTGCTCTATAAGAACTTTTTCGCCTCTGAGGCTTACTACGAGGAACTGTTGACAGAATGTGACAGCAGCGCACAGCTGGACAAAATCATCGCGGACACGCTGGAAACTCTGGAATTCGGCCCCCTGCATTACGAGGACGCCATTGCCATCGCCTACCTGGATCTGAAACTTCGAGAGAAGGGGCTTCAGCGCCAGATCAGGCAAGTTGTCATCGACGAGGCTCAGGATTACTATCCCATGCAGTTTGAGATTTTGGGACTGCTTTATCCCGCTGCCAAATTCACCGTTTTGGGCGACATCAACCAGACCCTTGCCAAGCAGGAGACCATGGACTTCTACCACGGCGTGCAGAAAGCTCTCCGCAAAGAGAAAACCTCCCTGATTACCCTGAACAAGAGTTTCCGCTGTACCGGTGAAATACTGCAGTACAGCCTGCAGTATCTGGACCAACATCCCAAGATTGAAAGCTTCAACCGCGAGGGTGCTTTTCCTCAGGTCCTGGAAGCTGCAAATGAACAGGAGCTGGCAAATCTGCTGCTTCGGGAAATCGAAACATGTGAGCAGGCCGGTTACGGCAGTATCTGTCTGCTGACCAAATCCGGCAAACAGGCCTCCGCCATCCATGCAATGCTGCAGAAATACTATCCCGAGGATCTGAAAAAGAAGCTGCCCCGCCTGATTCTGGACTACACCGGCGAGGACCTCACCGGCTCCATGCTGATGCCCATCTACTTGTCCAAAGGACTGGAGTTCGACGCAGTTCTGCTGGCTGATTTCAGTGAAGCAAATTACCACACCTCAGACGATAGGAAGCTGCTCTATGTGGCTTGCACCAGAGCCCTGCATCGCTTGGATCTGTTCCGTCAGAAATAAACGCAAAAAGCGTGCCCTCACAGGCACGCTTTTATTGTGTTCTCAGATTATGTTCCACATCCTCTTCCTCAAAATCGAAGATGCAGCGCTCGTAGGCGTTGATGACATGAGTATCCTCATACTTGTCATAGCGCTTATATTTTCGTCCGTAGGTCATATGCACATGCCCATGGACAAAGAATTTCGGTTTGTATTTTTTCATCAGCTCCAGAAATACCTGAAAGCCCTGATGGGTAATATCACGGCCGTCATTGAGCTGATATGCCGGAGAATGAGTGAGCAGAATGTCGAAGCCGCGGTGTCGGAACAGCTGAAACCAAAGCCTCTTCACACGTCTGCGCATCTCTTTTTCCGTATATTGATTGATACCGGGCTTATATCGCATGGATCCGCCCAGACCTAAAATGCGAACGCCCTCATGAACATAAATGGTATCCTCGATGCAGATACAGCCTTCAGGGGGCTTTGTCTCATACTTATCATCGTGATTTCCATGCACATACAGAACAGGCACATTCGCAAAGGTTGTCAAAAAGGAAAGGTAGTTGGGATTTAAATCTCCCGCCGAAAGAATCAAATCAATATCCTTCAGCTTCCCATCCTCATAGAAGTCCCAGAAATACTTGGACTCCTCGTCTGCTATCACCAGTATTCGCATAGGGTTGCTGCCTTTCTCTGACTTAGACTAAAGTTGCGTCATCACTTACCTTGTCCAGACCGGACTGAGAAACCACGGCCTTCGCCTCTTCCTCAATTTCCTCCAGCTTGGGAATGTGTCCGATAACATTCTCAGCCAGCCAATCCATACGAATAATTTCCTCGGGTGACAGAACCCCGTTAGGGTCCTTCTGTACCACTCCGGTCTGAGAATACAGCACACCGGAGAAGGGATTGAAATCGCCGCTGCAGATAGTCTTGCGCAGCAGATCAATCAATCTTGCGGTACCGATGGGCAAATGATGAGAGCAAAGCACATCGATTACTTCCGAAGACATGCCCCACCAGTAATTCAGGCCCTTGGCGTCGCTGGATGCCTCGTCCTGTTTCCAACTTCCGTTTAAGATATTTCGAATCATCTTTTCATAGAACTTACCCCAGTTCCACACAGGCAATGCCAGACTGCGGAAGGAGGTATCGGTAGCACGATACAGACCGAACTCTCGACCGGCCTCATCCAAAGGCAGGAAATCCAGGCCGGAAACAATCTTAATATCGTTGGCCAGATATTTCATCTGAATATCCTGACCGTCTGTTACGGTAGACCACTCCAGATAAATCTTGGCACGAGGGTTTACCATCTTTGCGCCCAATGCAAAGGCATTGATATTTGCAGTCATACCGTAAATCGGGTAGTCTGCCACATAACCGATCTTGTCGTTGGATGCCATGGCACCGGCGATAGCGCCCATCAGGAACTTTGCCTCATACATGCGGGCATAATAGGTACGAATATGTTTATGGGAAGCATTCAGAGAGCAGTTCATAATCTTTACCTCCGGATGCTCAATTGCAGCCTTTAAACTTGCCTTCAAAAGAGGAGGTGCAGTGGAGAAGATAATGGTATTGCCGTCCTCGATGGCCTGCTTGATAATCTCATCCGCATTCTCGGCGTTTGCACCGAAATAGCTCTGTGTGGGAATCTGACCTTCAAAAACAGTGTCAACATGATGTCTTCCCAATTCATGATTGTAGGTCCAACCGGAGCTTTCCGCGGTCTTCTGATGGACGAAAGCAACCTTCTCCTTGTTTCCTCCTGACATAATATCAGAGAAGAACTTTGAAACAATGTTCTTGCTATCCTTGGCAGGATCCATCTGCAGCTCCAAGGACTCTTCCGTGGTCAGCAGAGGGAACTCCTCCTGCACCAATTCAATCTTGCTCTTCAGTTCTGCGGAGGTCATCTCCAATACATCTTTATAGTCATACACACCGATAAAGCAGAGGAAGGCATCTCCCGCTCCTGCCTGATTGGTTTTTTTCAGAGCAGCGTACTCTGTGGAAAAACGAGTAAAAATAGCACTGAAATCCAGCTTATCGGAATCACTCCACGCTTCATCGGGACGCTTTCCCACCAGACTCTGCAGTCTCGCAAAGCTGCCGGGCTTGGAGAACCAGATATAATTTACGCCGGACAGCGCATAGAAATCCATAAATTCATAGTAAACGACATTTTCAGGTTCATCTGTACGCTTGGGTACCAGACGGGTTACTGTGCCGGGAACAGATACTGCACCACAGTACTTCAAAACGCTGACGCGCTTGTTGCCCTCCTGCACATAGAACTTATTCATATATTCATAAGCCTTGATGGGCTCGCGGATACCTTCCTCCAAATGTGCCATGTAGAGGTTTCTCCACTTGGTGCCGAACTCACTGCCTGCACTAAGCAGAGGGTAAAAGCTCTTGCTGAGTGCTCCGCTTCTGCCGTCGGTTCTGGTACCTGCAATCAGTTCCATGGGAATCTGTACCAGTCCCAAAGGAATCTCGCCCACGATATGCTCATGTTTCTCTTCCAATATTTCTTCCAGGGAAGGAAGCAGCTCGCCTTCCTTTCTGCCCAGCTTTAATGCTCGTTCATATTCTTCGCTTGCATCAACCATTGAACTCATAAATTGAATCTCCTATTGCTTGTCATCCATATCACAATTTGCTCTTTGCCCGCACTATAACAAAGATTTCAGGAATGCACAAGTGGTATTTCGGAGATTTTTTATGCTGTTTCTCCCTTTTCGCGTATCATTTTGAACAGACCGACGCGATTCCGAATGCCAAGCTTTCTGTAAATGTTCAAAATATGCTTTTTCAGCGTGTTATCCGTGATGCCAAGCTCCTCGCAGATTGCGGCATTCTCCCTTCCGTCCATGAGAAGTCTCAGAATCGTCTCCTCCCGTCTGGTCAGTCGGAACTTTTCGCTGGCAGCTCTTACCGTCAGTTTGCCGTCAACGGTGCTGCCGAACTTTTTATACTGATACAGTCTGTATGCAAGATGATCCTTCAGCGAATTCAGAATGAAAATATCATCATAAGCGAAGTCTTCCTTACCCACTGCTCTGTACAGGGTGACAACACCCACCATTTCCTTTTCCTCATTCAGTTCCATGCGCAGGGAATGATATCTCTCATCAGGCCCACAGTTGTAAACCACCGGCTTATCCTGACTGTCAGCCGCAGCCGGACTGAACTCCGCACTGTCGAAATCAATCAGCAGTCGCAGCTGCTCCATGAACTGCAGCCTCATCTCATCCGCATTGCTCGTCGTATATATTTTGTAAATCATGTTGTTTAAAAGAATCCAATCGTTTGTCTCCAATAATCTCATAACTTACCTCCAAACCGTTTGCACAGTATCACAGACAATAATTAATCAACAAAGTCCTTCTGGAATCGGGACAAATGCTCGAAAGGAGTAATCTGCCTTCCTCGAAACAGCCCACAGCCGTCATTAATCAGCATATTGTTGGCCGCCGCAAACATATCTACTTCCACATCCTTCAATTCCACAGACAACAGCTTTTCCACTCTCTCACAGGCTTCGTCATACCAGATACAGGCACCCTTGGGAGCATCCACTTTTATTCTGCGCTCCGCCTCCTGCATCTTCTCATACACGGAATGGTTTGCCCGTCCGATTTCCGCGTAATCATCCATCTCCTTGGTACGGAGCTGCAATTCGCAGTGACTGCGGGAAATATTATCATACAATGTGATATGCAACGAGCGATACCCCACACTGCTGGGGTGCTCAATATAATCCTTATAATAAGGTCTGGCTTCCTCCGATAAATGGGAAGACAGCCTTTCTGTGGCCAGTTCCACTGAGAATCCGTTTTCCTCCAGGAATTCCGGCAGCATATTGGCCAGTTCATAGAGATACGCTATCTCCTTTGCCGATTTATCCTCACCGGGCTCCACATGACACCTTGGCAGGGACACCACAATACGATAGGCAATCAGATCACGAAATGTCATCCGGCTTCGAACCTCCGCCACAGGAGGGAAATCACCGTGCTCCGCATAATAATCATTCACAAAGCTCACCAATCGTCCGTTGAACTTCTCCTCCGCTCGCATCAGTGACTTGATTCTGCCTTTAAAGGTGAAGGACAGGAAGGAATAATGCTTTGCCATATACTTATACAGTTCCCTCATTCGCTGGGACTGCGCCGTCAGGAAGTCATTATGCTCCAGGATCTCCGTCATATGCACCAGAAAATTGCTGTGCACCACATCAATGGGATTGTTGGTGCTCCTGGCATCATCACGCAGGTCCTTGGAATACTTATGCAGAATTTTCAAAACCGTATCTCCGCTGTAGAGATAGTCGTTCAAAGTGATCATGCTGCCTCCGAAATAAAAAAAGAGGCCTGTCATTGCTGACAGACCTCTTCGTCTTATGATTCCCTATAATACTATTTAAGTAGATAATTGTCAATGAAAAAAGCTTAGGAAACATCTCCTAAGCTTTTCGGAGGTGCGAGCCGGATTTGAAAACTCGCACCTTAAAAAACACGAATAATACAATAAATTTCTCGCTTCACGAGAAATTATATTGTCATGAATAAGGAGGTTTACCGGTGTCGGAAATTGGTAACACCCCTTAGTAACACCCCAACATGTTTTCTTTTTCCTCCTCTGTTCTTCTTACTAATCTGTTTCAGGGAAAAACAAATCCTGCCCTATCGTTGTTTCTTCTAATGTAATCCCAAGTGAATAGATTATCATACTTTTTCTCCAGCCATAGCGTATGCTCTCTCATAAAACACTTCTTGAGAATTTATAGGTTCATTATTGATTGTGCGAGCATTATATTTACCGGTGGCATCCTGCTCTTTGCCTTTTTCATCATCGCTAAACTGCAAGTCGAACATATCAATAACCCGGGTTTTTATATCTTCATCTAATATAGGTAATGCTACTTCAACACGCCTAACCGTATTTCTTGTCATAAAGTCTGCTGATGCTATATAAACCTTTCTTTCCTCCGAAGTACCAAAAATATAGATGCGAGAATGCTCTAAGAATCTTCCCACAATACTAACCACACGTATATTTTCTGTATGCCCTACTATCCCTGGCTTTAAACAACAAATCCCCCTAACTATTAGTTCAACCTTTACACCTGTTTTGCTGGCTTCAGCAAGTTTGTCTATTAAAACCTTATCAGTTAATGAATTGATTTTAATTCCTATGTAACCATCTTTTCCTTTAATAATCTCTTTATCGATTAATTCTACAATTTTATTTTGTAGACACTTTGGAGCAACCAATAAATATTCCGTCTGATCAACCGTCTCACCCTTCTGAAGAGCAGCAAATACATTCGCTGCCTCTGCACCTATTTTTTGATTCGCTGTCATTACAGATAAATCAGTATATAATCTTGCTGTCTTTTCATTGTAATTACCGGTTCCGATTTGAGTGATGTAACTCTGTTCCATATTCTCATTCATCTTTGTAATCAGACACAACTTTGAGTGGACTTTATAATCTCCTAAACCATATAAAACCTGACATCCTGCTTCTTCAAGTCGCTTTGACATTTCTATATTATTTGCTTCATCAAAACGCGCTCTAAGCTCTACTAATACAACCACTTCTTTTCCATTCTCAGCTGCTTCAATTAATGATTCTACAATCTGACTTCTCTCAGCTACACGATATAAAGTCATTTTTATAGAAACAACACTTTCATCCTGAGCAGCCTCCTCTAGCAATTTTAAGAATGGTTTCATAGACTCATACGGATATGACAGCATTACATCCTTTTTCTCAATCTGCTCCATCATTCCGAGTTTCATATCAACACTGGCTGAATTTCTTGGAGAACGTCTTTCATAGAAGAACTCACTTTTTTCCTTTAAGTAATTTTGAAGACTAAACACAAATGATAAATCAAGAGGAGTTCCAACATTAATAAAATGCTTCATACCTACCTCAAGGTAATTAGACAATTCCTTCTTCTCTTTTTCGTTTATCTTTCTGCTTAATTCAACTCGAACAGGCGTTAGCTTTGTTCTCTTTTTGATAAGCTTTTCCATTACATCTCTATAATCCATGTCTTCGTCATACATTTCATTTGCATCTATATCTGCATTACGTGTA
>JAZLKR010000056.1:0-40703 GCA_045597705.1 Acetatifactor sp. | reverse complement strand
CAAGTATGTCCGCAAACCTTTGCAACGCTCTTGCAAACTAAGTGCTAACTGCGACTAATTGAAATCGAAGCAATGGCTTCGATTCCAAGTCTCCGTAAGCACTGGATTTCGCAAGCAGCTAAAGGCGCAAAGCAAATTGTTTGCTTGACATAACTTGCGGTGCCTGCCGCCCGCCGTAATTCATTCCTCGGCGCGTCCTGCCAAATTACCACAGCCTGCCGCAAGTTCGGTTCTTTTTTACATTGGCATGGAAAACACAACATTCAGTCAAAAAAGTACATTGTAGAATGACCCTGTGGGGAATATACTCATGTCAAATCTGTAGATAGATGTCCTGAGAAACTCTGGCGTGACGGCGGCTGTGGATGTTCCGATTTCGGACCATACTCGCCGTCGGCACTTGGCGAGGTACTTTCGAGCCTAGTGTCCGCTACTGGCGAGTTCTGAGCGAAAGCGCGTCCGGAATGGAACACCACAGCATAGCAAGTCACTCACAACCTTCAGGCATCAAGGAGCAATTATGACTAAGGATATGACCACAGGGTCACCCCTGAAATTGATTTTGGGATTTTCCATCCCTCTTTTGTTTGGATTTCTTTTGCAGCAGTTTTATAATGTAATGGACACCATTATCGTGGGAAGATTTCTGGGAACGGACAATCTGGCTGCGGTAGGTGCTACGGGAAGTGTGAACTTTCTTGTCATCGGATTCTGTATGGGCATCTGTAGCGGTTTCTCCATCCCGGTATCACACAAATTCGGTGCAGCGGATTATTCTGGCATGAGACGAGTGGTGGCAAACTGTCTGTGGCTGGGAATTGCGGTTGCCCTCATTATGACGGCACTGACAACAACCTACTGCAGGAATATTCTGGTTCTGATGAAGACTCCGGACAATATTATCGAGGCTTCTTATTCCTATATCTGGCTGATATTCCTGGGTATTCCGGTGACGATTCTTTACAATATGACAGCCGGCATCATCAGAGCGCTGGGAGACAGCAAGACGCCGGTTATGTTCCTGATGATGTCAACGATTATCAACATCGGGCTGGATTTGCTGTTCATCACACAGCTGCACCTGGGCGTGCGCGGTGCGGCTCTGGCAACGGTTATCTCCCAGAGTATTTCAGGTACCTGTTGCCTGTTATTCATGATTTTTAAATTTGAGATTCTTCATATTCAGAAGGAAGAGTGGCGCTTCGACAGTCACCTGGCAGGTTCGCTGCTGGGCATGGGCATTCCCATGGGACTGCAGTACTCCATCACCGCAATCGGAAGTGTCATTCTGCAGAGTGCGACGAATACATTGGGTTCCGCAGCAGTTGCTTCCATGGCAGCCGGTGCGAAAATCAATGGCTTTCTGGCAAGCCCCTTTGATGCCATGGGATCTACCATGGCAACCTACGGCGGACAGAATGTGGGCGCAAAGAAGCTGGACAGACTGGATCAGGGTCTGAAGACCTGCGTGCTGCTTGGCGCAGGATATTCGGTGCTGGCATTCCTGATTACCTTCTTCTTCGGTTCGTCCCTGGCAAAAATGTTTGTGGGGGCGGAAGAGGTGGAAATCATCGCTAATGTGAGACAGTTCATCGTAATTGCCACAGCATGTTTCTTCCCCCTGGCGCTGGTAAATATCGTGCGATTCCTGATTCAGGGCATGGGCTTCCCCTATTTTGCGATTCTCTCCGGTGTGTTTGAGATGGTTGCAAGATCGGCAGCGGGTTTCTTCCTCGTTCCCGTGTTCGGATTTGACGGCGTCTGCTTCGGCAGCCCTTCCGCGTGGATTCTGGCAGATTTCTTCCTGATTCCCGCATTCTTTTATGTACGAAATAAACTCCGTAAGAAGCTAAATTACGCGGAGACCAAATAATAAAAAGGAGAGCAAATAATGGCAAAACTGTATGTGAACCCCAAGGTGAAAAAAGGACACATCAATCCCGAAATTCAGGGACATTTCTCTGAGCATCTGGGAAGATGTATTTACGAGGGAATGTATGTTGGCGAGAATTCCGACATTCCCAATGTAAACGGCATGCGTACCGATGTGGTTGAGGCTCTGAAGGAACTTCAGATTCCCGTACTGCGTTGGCCCGGCGGCTGCTTTGCGGACGAGTATCATTGGAAGGATGGTATCGGCCCCAAGGAGACCAGAAAGAGAATGATTAACACGCACTGGGGCGGCGTTGTAGAGGACAACAGCTTCGGTACACACGAGTTCATGGAGCTGTGCAGACAGCTCGGCTGTAAGCCTTACATCACCGGCAATCTGGGCAGCGGCACCGTGCAGGAGATGAGCGAGTGGGTAGAGTATATGACCTTTGACGGCGTATCTCCCATGGCAGACCTTCGTAAGGCAAACGGCAGTGAGAAGTCCTGGAGACTGGATTACTTCGGCGTAGGCAACGAGAACTGGGGCTGTGGCGGAAACATGAGACCTGAGTACTACGGTGATCTGTACCGCAGATATCAGACCTATGTGCGCACCTATGATTCTTCCAAGCCTATTTACAAGGTGGCTTGCGGACCCAATGCGGACGATTATCATTGGACCAGCAAGGTTCTTGAGACCATCTGCGACCACAGCGCAGGCATCAGCATGCTGAACGGTCTGTCTCTGCATTACTATACCGTTCCCTCCGGCAACTGGGCAGACAAGGGCTCTGCGACCGAGTTCGGCGAGAAGGAGTGGTACGAGACCTTAAAGAGAACGCTGAAGATGGAAGAACTGATTAAGAAGCATGGCGCAATCATGGACCAGTTCGATCCCGAGAAGAAGATTGGCCTGATTATCGATGAGTGGGGCATCTGGGTGAATGTTGAGCCCGGAACCAATCCCGGCTTCCTGTATCAGCAGAACAGTATGAGAGATGCTATGGTAGCTGCCATCAACCTGAATCTTTTCAACAAGAACTGTGACCGTGTTAAGATGGCAAACATTGCACAGATTGTCAATGTACTGCAGTCTGTCATTCTCACTGACGGTGACAAGATGGTGAAGACTCCTACCTGGTACGCATTCAACCTCTTCAAGGTACATCAGGACGCAGATCTGGTTGAGTCCACAGTTGAGACCAAGGAGATCGGACTGGACGAGGAATTCATGGTTCCTAACCTTTCCGAGTCTGTTTCCATCGGCAAGGACGGCAAGCTGTATGCAACTATTGCAAACACCTCCGCAACCGACAGCGAGGACATTGAGATGGTTCTCACCGAGACAAATGTAAAGTCTGTGAAGGCACAGATTGTCAAAGCGGCAATCAACGCTTATAATACCTTTGATGCCCCTGAAGCAGTTAAGGCAGAAGCTTTCACTGCAGTGACCGCAGAGGGCGGAAAGGTGAAGTTCACTCTTCCTGCCTGCAGCATCCTGCAAATCGAGATGGAAGTGGAATAAGGATCTGAATGGTTAAGTATTTTGATATCAATCAACCCGGCGTCAGCATCAAGTGCAAAATGATCTGCGATGCCGTTCGGGATAATAAGCAGGCCGTTGTGTTTGCGCATGGTTTCGGTGGTCATAAGGACAACAAGGCGGCGGAGCGTTTCGCGGAAGCCGCCCTGTCCAAGATGAAGAAGTGCGCCATTATCATTTTTGACTGGCCCTGCCATGGCAGCGATGTAAAGAAAAAACTGACGCTGGAGGACTGTGACCAGTACCTTGGTTATGTGCTTCAGTATGTGAGGGAACAGCTGCTGATAGAGAAGATTTTTGCCTACGGCACCAGCTTTGGCGGGTATCTGCTGCTCAAATATCTTCACGACCATGCGTGTAATCCCTTTGAAAAGGTGGCATTGCGCTGCCCTGCAATCGCAATGGGCGATATTATGTGGGGGCGCATTGTGACCGGCGAGAACAAAGCACTGCTGGAAAAAGGGAAGGATGTACAGGCCGGATTCGACCGCAAGGTATTGATTGATATGCCGTTTTTGGAAGCACTGAAGGAGAATGATGTGCGCAGCTGGGAATTCCTGGATTTTGCGGACGATATTCTGCTCCTGCAGGGTACCAAGGACGAGCTGGTGGACCCTGAGAGCGTGAAAACCTTCGCAGAGGATAATGTCATTGAGTTTATTCCCATCGAAGGCGCTGACCATCGTTTCCAGGACCTGAACACCATGAAGCTTGCTCACAGCTATATGATTGATTTTTATTTGGGAAAGTAAGCTGCATAGGGATGTTCCTTCTGTCACGCTGGAAGACGCGTGACAGTAAGGAACGTCCCTATGCAGTCTTTTTGCTTTTTTCCGGCAAATAGGATATACTTATGCTCATCCGATGCGAATCAGGTACTTACGGAGGTTATTTTGTATGGACAGATTTATGGAAAAATGTAAAAAATGGGAGTTTATTTCCATGACAGCTTTTGCTGTTTTGGGAGTCATTTATTTTATCCATTCCTGGGAGAATCATTTCTTCGGAGGAGACTGCTTTCTTGATGTTATCCTGGTAATTGCTCTTTTGCTGGCATTGATGGTTTTTGCGCTTGCATTTGCGCTGAAGATTTTCCTGCATAGGGAGAAGTGGAGACGCTGGCTGCAGGGACTGGGACCGGTTGCCATCATTGGGTTTACGGTGCTGTATGTAAACGGCATGAATGACAGTAGAATTGCCCTTATCAATATCATCGGCTGGATTCTGATGGCGGTTGTATTTCTGGTATACAATGCCTATTATCTTACTTATTTTGGAAAAGGGCATACCTGCTGGATTGTTTGGGTACTCTATATTGTGACAGCTGTTGCGGCAGCAATAATGAACAACAGCCTGTTCTATCTGCATAACTACCTGCTGGGCTTCTTGGTGCCCGCTGTCTGGCTTGGTTATGTGGAAGACTACATTAAGATGAGAATCAAGGCAAAAAAGGTTGTGGACGAGAAGCAGGATGAGGACAACCGATAACTGCCAAAACAGTGGAGGAAACGGCAATGTTTGAATTGCGTGATATCGATATTGTACAGGTTCCCGGGGAGAAGTTTTGTATTTCCTTTTGCCCGAATGAGAAGAATGCAAATGTGAACGGCAAGGTGCATGGCGGTATTTCTTTTCTGCTCTGCGATGAAGCCATCGGAAGATATGTGACAGGTATGGGCAGAGTGGGTGCAGTGGCGGATGCCAACATTCATTACTATCGTCCCGCAGAATTGGGCAAGACACTATATGCCACCGTATCTGAGAGAAAGACAGGCAGAAAGCTTGCCATCTATCTGGTGGAGCTTACCGATGATTCGGGAAAACTGTTGGCAGACACTTTGTTTACCGTGGCCTTCGCAGACTGAGACAACAAAAGAATTGAGGACCTTTCATGAATATATTAACGGTTGAAAATATAACAAAGCACATTGGCGAGCGCAACCTGTTCCATCACTCCAGTTTCTTTTTGCAGGAGGGTGAAAAGGCCGGTATCATCGGCATCAACGGCGCCGGCAAGTCCACTCTGCTGAAAATCATAGCAGGGATTGAGGAGCCGGACGAGGGTAAGGTAATCATTGCCAACCACTGTATGGTGCGTTACCTGCCGCAGACACCGGATTTCGGCACAGAGGAGACGGTGCTGGAGGCAGTGCTTCGAGGCTGTAAAACAGAGACCAATGCGGATTATATTGAGGCAGATGCCAAAACCATGCTGACAAAGCTGGGGGTTACTGATTTTACCCAGCCCTGCGGACAGCTGTCCGGCGGACAGAAGAAGAGACTGGCACTGGTTTCCGTGCTGCTGTCCCCCGCGGAGATTCTGATTCTGGACGAGCCCACCAACCATCTGGACAGTGAGATGAGCGGCTGGTTGGAGGAAACCTTAAAGAAGCGCAAGGGTGCGGTGATTATGGTAACCCATGACCGTTATTTCCTGGACAGTGTGACCAACCGCATTATTGAAATAGACAAGGGCAACATTTATTCCTATGATGCCAATTACGCCGGTTTTCTGGAACTGAAAATGCAGCGTGAGGAGATGGCGGAATCCACGGAGAAGAAGCGCCAGAACATATTGAGAAACGAGCTGAAGTGGGTGCAGCGCGGCGCACAGGCCCGCACCACCAAGCAGAAGGCAAGACTGGAGCGCTTTGAGGAGCTGAAGAATCAGGATGCACCTCAGCACGACGGCAGAGTGGAGATGGCCTCCGCAGTAACCCGTCTGGGCAGAACTACGGTGGAAATCAAGGGCGTTACAAAGCGCTACGGCGATCGAACACTCTTTGAAGACTTTACATATCTGTTCGGAAAGGATGACAGACTTGGAATCGTTGGTCCCAACGGTTCCGGCAAATCGACTCTGATTAAGCTGATTACCGGAGAGGTAGAGCCGGACAGCGGCAGTGTGGAGCTTGGCATTACCGTAAAGGTGGGGTGCTTTTCTCAGGAAATCAACGAGAGCGAGATGAAGCCTAACCAGCGTGTGATTGATTATATTCGTGATGTGGCGGAATTTGTGGACACTCCCGACGGCAAAATCAGTGCCGCAAAGATGCTGGAGCGATTCCTGTTTGCGGGAGAGGACCAGTACGGTCTTTTAGGTAAGCTTTCCGGCGGAGAGCGAAGACGATTGTATCTCTGCAAGATTCTCATGGGTGCACCCAATGTACTGATTCTGGATGAGCCTACCAACGATCTGGATATTGCGACCCTGCAGATTCTGGAGGATTACCTGGACAGCTTTCAGGGTATCGTGATTGTGGTTTCTCATGACCGATATTTCCTGGACAGAACGGTTCGCAGAATCTTCGAGATGGGCAACGGTACCTCCCCTGTGCAGTATGAGGGCGGCTATACCGATTATGCGCAGAAGAAGGCCTTCGATGCTGCGGAACCGGCAACGGGAAGCAGCAAAGCCGACAGCCAGGCAGCGGGCGAGGAAAAGACCGGTGCAAAAGACTGGAAGGCCGGTCAGAAAAAGAAGCTGAAGATGACCTTCGCGGAGCAGAAGGACTATGAAACCATCGAGTCTGATATTGCGAAGCTGGAGGAGAAGATTGCAAAGCTGGAAGAAGACTTCCTGAAATTCTCTCATGAATTTGTGAAGCTGAATGAAATCACCAAGGAGAAGGAAGCAGCAGAGGCAAAACTGGAAGAGAAGATGGACCGCTGGATGTATCTGGAGGATCTGGCAGCCAGAATTGAAGCGGGAGAAATGGTATAGAGCAAAAAAAAGAGCAGCCTGTGAGCTGCTCTTTTATTTTGCCTGTTTGGAATGATTTATTCCTCGTCCTCTGCGCCGCCTTCGGTGGCAACAGCAGCTGCCGCAGCACTTACGATTGCGATGACAACAGCAACGACAACGATCAACAATAAACCTGCCATCAAAATGAACATACTTAAAACCTCCGATTTTCTATATAAAAAATGAATGATTACCTGATTTTTCAACAACAATATCAGTATAGCATTTTCTTTTCCCAAGGACAATAAAAACACTGAAAACCCGGGCAAAAAAATTTTAAAAATAATTTATACAAAACCTATTGACATAGTAGGAATTAAGAGTTATACTCCAAACATCTTCTACAGAAGGAGCGAAACAAAGATGAAAAACAAATCTTCTTTCCACATTCGATATTTGTGTTGTTGCCGAATGCAAGGCTCCCGGGTGAATGAATAAGCTGCCAAACAGATGCAGTTTTGTCCGGGAGAGAAACGGTACAACTGAATAATACAAAACAATATGAAAGACCCGACAGGCACAAAGAGCCTCGGGCAGATAGGAGATTTTAATTATGAGCGAATATAGATTTGAGACATTACAGTTACATGTTGGCCAGGAAGAGCCCGATCCCGCAACCGATTCCAGAGCAGTACCCATTTACCAGACCACTTCTTATGTATTTAAGAATTCTGCACATGCAGCAGCTCGTTTCGGACTGGCAGATGCAGGTAACATCTACGGAAGACTGACAAACTCCACACAGGATGTTTTCGAGAAGAGAATCGCAGCTTTGGAAGGCGGTGTTGCAGCATTGGCGGTTGCTTCCGGTGCAGCAGCCATCACCTACGCAATTGAGGCACTTGCAGCAAACGGCGGACACATTGTAGCACAGAAGACCATCTACGGCGGCAGCTACAACCTGCTGGCACATACCCTTACCAACTATGGTGTGACAACCACCTTCGTTGATGCACACAACCTGGCAGAGGTTGAGGACGCTATTCAGGAGAACACCAGAGCAATCTACCTTGAGACTCTCGGCAATCCTAACTGCGACATTCCCGACATCGACGCTATCGCAGAAATCGCTCACAAGCATGGACTTCCTCTTGTGATTGACAATACCTTCGGAACACCTTTCCTGATTCGTCCCATCGAGCACGGCGCAGACATCGTTGTTCATTCCGCAACCAAGTTCATCGGCGGTCACGGTACCTCCCTTGGCGGTGTCATCGTTGACAGCGGTAAGTTCGACTGGAAGAAGAGCGGCAAGTATCCTGAAATCGCAGATCCCAACCCCAGCTACCATGGTATTTCCTTTGCTGATGCAGTAGGACCTGCAGCATTCGTTACCTATATCAGAGCGATTCTGCTCCGTGACACCGGCGCTTGCATCTCACCCTTCAATGCATTCCTGCTCCTTCAGGGTGTTGAGACTCTGTCTCTTCGTCTTGAGAGACATGCAGAGAATACCAAGAAGGTTGTAGAGTACCTTTCCAACCATCCTCTGGTAGAGAAGGTAAATCATCCTTCCCTTGCAGATCATCCCGATCATGCACTCTATGAGAAGTACTTCCCCAACGGAGGCGGTTCCATCTTCACCTTCGAAATCAAGGGCGGCGTAGCAGAGGCTCACAAGTTCATCGACAACCTGCAGATTTTCTCTCTGCTTGCTAATGTAGCAGATGTAAAGAGCCTGGTAATTCATCCCGCAACCACAACTCACTCTCAGCTGAATGATGAGGAGCTGGCTGATCAGGGCATCAAGCAGAACACCATCCGTCTTTCCATCGGTACCGAGCATATCGATGACATCATCGCAGACTTCGAGAGAGGCTTTGCAGCAATTCAGTAAATGAAAGAAAGAACGACACTCCATCGGGTGTCGTTCTTTTTGTTTGTCAATTATTTTAAGAATGAAAGAAATTAACTAAAAACTGAACACTTTCTATTGACACGGCGTTCAAAATGTTGTAAGTTATCACTATCCGATAAATCTATCGGATTCTATTTTCTTTTATCAATGGCGATTTCCGCCGACAATTCATTTTTTACAATTTAAGAGCAGACATCTGGTACGAGTGCACGGTATTTTTATGCCTGCGGTTGGGAGGGATGAGTATCAAGAATGAGGAATCTGCATCAGAGGATTCTTTGCAGCTTCTGGTGGATGAGTACACCACGAGAAAGCAGCAGTCTTTGATGCAAATGAAAAAAGGAATCCAGTCAAAGGAGGACTTTTTAAACGAGGCGTTGGAGCATATCCGTGCCTACTATCATGTGAGTGAAGCGGAGGACGAAGCTTTGCTTGCGCGATTTGAACAGTATATTTTTGGCTATGCGGCGCTGTCGGAACTGATCAATGACCCGGAGGTTTCAGACATCAGAGTGATCAGCTTCGACAACATCCGCATGAAGAAACTGGGGCGGCGACAGGCGGCCGGAGTGCGGTTTTCCTCACCTAAGGAGTACCGTCAGTTCATCGACTATATTGCAACCAGAAATCAGGTGAATATCAGCAATCTGAACGCCATACAGCGTTTCACCGACAATGACAGCCATCCGGATTTCATTCTGCGATTTACGCTGTCAATGCCGTTGGTTAATACGGCAAACGAGCCGTATCTTTGCATTCGAAAGGTGCCGAAAAACTTCCCGTTAATGGGAGAGCTGATTCGGAGAAATATGCTTTCCCGAGAGACGGCGGAATTGTTGATTCGACGATTTCGCGAGGGCTCAACGCTCATTTGCGGGGGCAATTCTTCCGGGAAAACGACCATACTGAATGCCCTGAAGGAGACACTGCCAAATGACTGCGCGGTGCTCATTGCGCAGCAGGCGGACGAACTGACTACCATGTATCATCCGGATATGATGTTCCTGCACAGTCTGCCGGGCACCGGAGAACAGCAGGTCAATTACGACCTGGAGCATATCAGTATCGCAGGCCTGACGATGGATGTTGATTTCTTCATTGTGGGTGAGGTCAAGGGTGCGGAAGCGCAGTACCTTCTGAACGCCGCTTACACGGGTCAGCTCTGCGCGGCTACCATTCATGCTCCGTCGGCGGACAGAGCCACCGACAAGCTGGTGGACTATTGCCTTTCCGTCAGCAAATATTCCCGAAACGAACTGATGAAGATGATGGACTGCTTTAAGACGCTTGTCTTTATGGAACATTATCGGGTGAAGGAAATATTCTTCTGCACCGGGTGGAATGAGGAGCGCAAGAATCTGAATTTCACCAGAGTTTTTTAAGGGGGATGCGATGGAAAAGAAAGGACTTATTTTTATCCTGCTTCTGGTGGGATTCGGACTGTTGTTCCTCCGCATGGGAGGTCTGGCGACGCTTTATCGCGGGCTGCTCAAAAAGGGCGAGGAACTGAATGCGGCGGCAAGGCAGAGAAACCTGGCCGACAGGCAGAATCTTCTGAAACTGCAGGAAACCCACTCCTTCTGGTACCGCCTGGAGCAGCAGCTGACCTACAGCGGACTTCGCAGAAGGTTTCCCAACCTGTCTGCGGAGTGGTGGCTTACCGGCAATCTCCTGTTGGGGTTACTTTGCTTCCTGGGGGCGAGTGTCCCGGGAGGGTTACTTTTCGGCCTTGCACTGACGGCAGCAGTCTTTGCCGTGGAATGGATGATTCTTTCCCTGCTGCGGAAGAGAAATCTGAAACGCACGGAAGAAGACCTGACGAAGCTGCTGGACTTTCTGGGCAATTACAGCGTGTCCGCGGGTGAGATCACCGGCATCTTTGATCAGATAGCCCGATATATGGAGGAACCGATCAAAGGAGCGCTGACGGCCTGTTACTACGAGGCGACCACGACGGGAGATTCTTCCACGGCCCTCATGACAATGGCGGAACAGGTGGAGCATCCGAAATTCAAGGAACTGGTGCGCAACATGGAAATCAGTATCAGATACTGTGCGGATTTTTCCATTTTGGTAAACAGCAGCAGACGAAGTCTCAGAGATTATCTGCACACGGTGCAGGAGAGAAGCGGCATGGTGCGTGAGGCCTATGTGAACCTGTTCCTGCTGGCTGCGATGTCATTTATCGTTTTGTTATCCGTGGGGAATCTCACGGGGACAGAGATGGTGCCGCTGCTGACACAGACCTGGCCGGGAAGAATCGGTCTGGGATTGTTGATTTTCATATTCCTGATGTTTCAGGGAAAAGTGAATCGGATGGAGTAGGAGGAACAATGACGGAACAGGAAATATTACTGGGAATGCACTGTGCGGAGGCTGCAGCGGCGGGAGCGGTTCTGCTTGGCTTCGGGTTGCTGCAGAGAGGTGCGGCCTGTGAAAAAAGAGTACTGAGTGCATATCGGGAACTGACAGGCCTCCTCCGTGAAAAGCAAAAGGGCAGCAGTCTTTACCGGCAGATGGAACTGTGGCTTCGGAAAAAAGGGGCCTCGTATCATTACGGAGACTGGGTGAATCCCACGGCATTTGCGGCGCTGTCGCTTGTACTTGCGGTGGCAGCCGGAGCAGTCTGCGGCTCCTTGGGAAGCCTGTATGGGCCGGTTGCGGCTGTGATAGCGGGGACGCTGCCCTCCTTCCTGCTGGTGCTGATGAACAAACAGGATGTGGAGCGGCAGTTGCCGGAACTGAAGCTGATTTATCATGCTTTGGAAATTCAGATTAAAGCAGGCGTTTATGTGACGGACGCACTGGCGGAATGCTACGGCAGTGTGCAGGAAAAAAGATTAAAAAACGCGCTGCTGGAAATGGCCGGAGACATTGTGATGAAGGCTGATATTGTGAACTCTCTGGAACGCTTCCAAGGTAAGTTTGACAACCCGTATGTGGACAGCCTGTGTATCACGATTCTGCAGGCATTGGAGTCCGGGCAGGCAGTAGAACTGCTGCGGGACATCGGCGAGCAGGTGAAGGATATGGAGGAGACGGTGCTGGCAAGAAAAAAGGCTTCGCTGGACCGAGCCATTACTTTTTGCCAGCTGGGCGTGCTGACAGTTGTGCTGGGCTTGGCCCTGTACATCTGCGTGAATTATATGTTTCAGTCGGCAGTACTTTTTTAATTCCCTATGGGAAATGAACACAAATAACAAAATAAAAAGGAGAAAAACAAAATGAATACCATGAAAGATAAAATGATGAACCTGGAGATGAATGTTATGAGAATGATGTGGGCCGCAAAGGAAACAATCTGCGGTGCTGCAATGGAAAAGGAGGACGGAATCGATGGCATTCTGGTCACAGTCGGCCTCTGCATCATCGCTCTGCTGCTTTGCGTGGTAATGAAGGACAGCCTTACCACCTTCATTACCTCCATCGTTACTTCCATGACCAAGAAGGCGCAGACAATTCTGGCAGGCGCTTTACTTCTGTGATTGCAGAGAAGGGGAGTATCGGAGACTTTCTGGCGGTCTGTGTAGGCCTGCTGCTCATGTGTGTGCTGTTGGTAAGCTTCCTGGACAGCGTTGGGTTAATCAACGAAAAGGCGGAGGTGGATCAGATTGCCAGAAAGTATATTCTGCGGATGGAAACCTGCGGGCAGCTGGCGGCTGCAGACAAGGCAAACCTTTGCATGGAACTGGAAAATGCAGGGGTTTCCGAAATCAGTCTGGAGGGGACTAGTGAGACAAAGGTACCCTATGGCGGGACCATCACATTGAACATCAACGGAAAACTGAGAGGAGACATTGAGTTTCATGAAAAGAGAGTGTCCACTGCAAAGCACTGAGCCCGGCCAGATTGGCTGGGCAGTCAGCCTCTGGTTTTTGCTCTTTCTGGGTGTGCTGCTGACCTGCAGTCTGCAAATGGATGTGTATCGCAGCGCGGCAGTGCGTCTGGAGGATACGCTGGCTGCCTCTAATCTGGCAGCGGCGATTATTGACCGGGAGGAATACGGTACTACCCATCAGGTCCTGATTCGGGATGCAGAGGAAGCCTTCGGACGCTACAAAGAAGCGGTGAAGGGAAATCTTGGCCTGAATGATGCCTGGGAAAACAGTGAAATCGGTTGGTTGCAGGGTCCTGTATCCGTGGAGCGATTCATTGTTTACAATGTGACGAAGCAGGGAATCACAGTTTATGAAATGAATGGAGCGGGGAAGATGGGGCCCGGTCAGAAAAAGACGGGGACCGTCACCGCGCCAAACGGTAAAACGGTAGAGCATACCGGAATCTACAGTGAGTTATCCTTTCAGACGACCGGATTGTTTGAGCTGGCAGTCAGAGGACAGAAAGGAATTCTGGTGGATATTGTGAGAGAAGAGGAGGAAGAACAAAGTGCGGAAACAAAGTGACAGCCCGGAGAAGAACAGATGGATGTTGGGAGGAGCGGTTGCTGCATTGATTGCGGCGACAGCGGTGTTTCTTTTTATGCTCTATATGGAGAAGCGACTTCTGACAGAATACGAGAGGGGCTCTGTGTGCGTCTGCATTTCGGAAATCCCTAAGGGGCAGCTGATTACAAGGGATAATCTGCAGCAGTATTTTGAGATGAGAGCGATTGACAAGAACTGCATCGCATCCACAGCAATCGCCGACCCGGAGCAGGCGGAAGGCCTCGTGGCATTATACGACATTGCGCCCGGAGTTATTTTGACGGAGGGTATGTTCGAAGCGGAGAGCAGTATCTTAAAGAATATCCGGCAGCCCGTGATTGCGGGCTTTAAGGGAGAAGATTTATTCCAGGTAGTCGGCGGTGTGCTCCGCGCGGGAGACCGCATTCATATCTACAGTGTCAATGAGGAAAATGAGACAGAGCTTCTTTGGGAAAATGTGTATGTACAGTCCGTCTTCGATCAAAGCGGTGCACTGATTGCAAGCGGTGACGAAGAGCAGGCGGCTCAGAGGATAAATGTCTATATGAACAAGGATGATGTGGAGGACTTCTATACCGGACTGGCCGGCGGCAATCTGCGTGTGGTAAAGGTCTGTGAAAGGATGGAAATGCGATGAAGCGGAAGGTAGTTTTTGTGCTTGCATTCCTGTTGCTGGCGGGGCTGTTTACTGTTGGCATTGTGCTTGCTTTGGGAGAGAAAAACAGCACGGAGGAAGCAGAAGAAAGTTTGGTCTCTTTGGAAGAATTACCTGCGGAAACACAGAAGGTGCCGGAGGAGGTAAAACCCTCCGTGCCCTCTGCTGAACCGGTTTCGACAGTAAGCCATACAGAAACCCCGACAGCAAGCCCCACAGAGAGTCCTGCTCCGACGCCTGCTCCCACATCGGTACCGAGTCCTGTTCCCACAGCTGCGCCCACACCTGTTCCCACGCCGGTACCGACACCTGCTCCCACACTGACGCCGACACCTGTTCCTACACCGATGCCGACCGTGAGCCCGGCTCCGATGTCTGCTTCTGCGCCTTCTGCGTCTCCGCTTCCTGTGGAAACTCCGGCTCCGGAGCAGCATGAGCATACCTACGAAAAGGTTTACTGGTATGGAACACCAAGCTGTGCCACCGCGAACAATTATTATAATCTGATTTGTTCCGGCTGCGGAGAAAACGGCGGCGACGGCGTGGAGGAAGCTGCGCACACGCCAAAGAGCACAAGCTATGAATCCAAGGACGGTTGCCGCGTTTACCGTATTGTGGAGGCTTTCTGTGAGATTTGCGATGCGGACCTGGGCAGGGAGGAAACCTTTCTTCGAGAGGAACACGATTGGGTTACCGATTTGTCGGACGCGGTCTGGGATGAAGCTTTGCAGGATTTTGTCAGCAGAGAAATAACCTACTGTACAAGATGTTATCGAGAAAAATAGGAGGAAGAATTGGGAAAGATAAGTCAATATTTTTTGTTTCTCCTGACGGTACTGACGCTGGCATTGATACCGTGTCGGCAGGCTGATGCAAAGGAGACGATTTACAACAGCCCGTATGTGACCTTTTCACCGGATCGGAAGGCCTGGACTACAAATGCGGGTGACAAAAAGGTGGAACAGTACAGTGCGGGCACCCGTGTCGGTACGGGCATTGTTTCGTCTCTCCGAGACCTGCAGACAGGAGAACATTATTACAAAACCAGGAGAACCGGCGAGGTCCCCATCGGCTATTGGCAGGTAGAGCATGCACCCGCAAGGTGTATTCACAGTCAGTACCTGCCGGACGGAATGACCTATCACGGGCTGGATTTCAGAAGGCAGATCTGCCGTACCGGTTACTTCTCCGGATGGGCGGCGTATTGTGCCGATTGCGGCAGCCGGGCAGCCGGATATGTTTATATGAAAAGAGAAACGGCGTGCTCCATCGACTATCTGCCCGCCGACATGGAATATTACTATATCTGCCCCTTCTGCACGAACCTAGAGCAGGGGGCAGTTTTTTCGCATCTTTGCAAGAAGATATCAGCCAATCGGTATAAGGTCAGATTCCTGCCGGGTGCGGTCGGAGTGGCCGGATATATGGAGGATGAACTGTACCTCTACGGCAACGCAGGCTGCTATGAGGGCGAGGAGGTGACGGTTCGCACGAGCCTGCCGCAGAATCGCTTCAGGAGAACCGGTTACTGCTTCGTCGGATGGAATACCAGGCCGGACGGCACGGGGGAAGCCTTTGCCGACGGGCAGGAGATTCTGAACCTTTCCGAGGAGAACTGGCAGCCGGGAAGCGACAGCGGTATTGTGACACTGTATGCCTGCTGGCAGCCTGCCAGCAGCACACTGCAGATTGATCCGGCAGGCGGAACTTATCTGGGAAAGAAAACAAAGACTGCACTGATTGGCGGTTATGGTGAAAAGCAGACACTGCAGATGAAGGATCTGCTTGCACCGAAGGGATATCAGGTAAAGTTCGAGGTTCAGGGAGGGAATCCTCTGGAACCGGTAACGAGTACGCAAAGCTTTGACGGCTGGAGTAAGAGTGATTCCTTCCGAGGTCTTCTGAAGGAGGATGCCTATTATTTCAGGGGAGAAGAGGGTCATGTGGATCTGCTTACGGCAACCTGGCGGAAGGAAAGCATTGTGCTGCCGGAGGCCGTGCGAGAAGGTTTTCTGTTCGGAGGCTGGTACTATGACAGAAAGGCTTCAAAGTTTGCGGGAAAGCCCGGTGATACTCTGACACCCTCGAAGACACTCACCCTGTATGCCTGTTGGGTGGATTTGGCTCTGCGGGCGGAGGATAACTATCTGGTCCTGGATGGAAGCGGTGCAGTTGATCTTTACTGGAATACTGCTCCCGTGGAAAACAGTATTTTCCGCGTGAAGCAAAGCCTGGACGGAGTGAATTGGTCGCTGCTGGAAGCGGCGGGACAGGAAAGTGCTTCCCGTTATGAAAATCTGGAACTGACGATGAAGCAGCACAATGAAAGTACGGTGGTAATCCCCCGCACAGGCTTGTATCGGCTGGAGGCGACCGGAGCAGGAAGCGGCAGATGTGACGCCCTTGAGGTCGGTCAGGGCGGTATCGTGAAGGCTTCCTTCTGGCTGCAGAAGGGCGAGACGCTGACCATAAGCTGCGGGGCTGCAGGTGCTGATGCAAGGGCGGGGCAGGAGGCCGGGAACGGCGGCGCAACCCGGATTGTCTCCGAACAAAAGGGTCTGCTGCTGGAAGCCGGAGGGGGCATTGCCGGAAGCATTCAGTATCACAGCCATGAAGACTGTGAGTATCACAGCCACACTGCGGCCTGCTATACGGAACACAGGCATCGGGACACCTGCTATGAATATTATGTGAAGAACACGGACAATGATGCGGTAGAGCGAAAAGCCTGCGGATGTCAGGTGCAGAGGAATCATTTTACCTGCAGTCGCTGTGGGAACAGCTGGACCTCCATAACCTATAATTCACTCCCCTGCAGGGAGCATCATTTTGACAACACGGTGCGGTATCTGGACCTTCAGAAATGTCATGAGCCGAAGAGAATCTGTGAGCTGGAGGAGCGGGAATATCTTCACTGCACATTGCCGCAAGGATATCTTTGCGGCAGACAGAGCGGAGAAGCGGAGCTGGTTGCGCCCGCCGGAGACGGCAGCAATATCTGCAGTTCCTTGGCATCTGACATTGCAGTAAATAAAATCGGCGGCAGTGTGGAAGGCAGCGCAAGGATTGTGGAATTGTTCTCCGGACTGCAGGGGACCATGGAACTGCTCGGTGCAGCGGCCCGAGATCTGAATCCGCCGGAGAAACCATCCGAAGAAACTCTCGGATATACCAACCTGCAAAACAGAAGAAAGAGAATCTCCTGGGAGATGCCGGAGGATTACGGCACACTGTATTATCATCAGGTTGAACTGTATCAGAAGGACAATACCCTGACTCCCAAACTGCAATCCAATCGCACGGAGAACACATTGCTCTCCGGGGTGAAGGGTTATCTGGTTTTGGTTGACCGGAAAACGGCAACAAAAGTGACGGCGAAGAACAGCACCTTCACAGCCAATCCGTTTTGGGAGGTTGATGCTCTGGGAGAGGCCGCAAAAGGATATTATCTGCATATCGCAGCGGTAGACAGGGCGGATAATGTCGGCGATACGCTGCATATTGCACTGGAACATTTCAGCGGACAGGAGAAAGAGGGAGAGGGTTTGCCGGTCCTCGCCACGGAGCCGCTTAAGCTTGCCGAAGGAGAGAACATCTGGAGTGCCGGCAATCGTCTCTGGTATGTGAGGGCAGACGGGAAAACGCCGTTTCGGATGATATTTGCAGGCAGCAGTTTGGGACAGGATATCGTGACAGCGGTAACCATCGGAGAGCTGCGCTGCGGCAATAATGCGGACATAACGCGCCTGCAGTGGCAGATTCCGACACCTGCGGTCGATATGGAGGAAGCGACGGTAAATCCCAACAGCGTACAGAAAACCGTGGATGCAGGGTTCCCGATGAAACAGGGAATGCACCTGCAGGTTAAGACAAATGCTTTTGGGCAGAAGCTGACTGCGGAACAGGGCCTGCTGTTAGAAAAGCGGCAGCAGGGAAACTGTTATGAAATCTACCCGTCGGTAGGCACGGAATACAGAGGAGAGACTTTGTGGTCAGAGGAAACGGAAGACAGAAGAAACGGTTTGAGAATCATCGGTGACGGCGAAGCACCGGAGGTATTCGGATTAACTGCCTTGGAGGGAGCCGACGGTGAAGCAATTCGTATGGGAAAAGCATCCCTGCATCTCTGGGCGGAGGACTCGCTCAGCGGTTTGCAGTCACTGCGCCTGCATGTCCTGAATCGGGACAATACCTGTGAAGAAACATTTGAGGCGGATGCGGACGGACACCTGCGCTTGTCGGGCAATCCGGAGCTGCCGTTGTGGTGCGGCCGACTGATACTGACAGTGGAGGCTTCAGACAGAGTAGGCAACTGTTTCACGAAGGAGATTGTCCTGTCTGGCCTGGAATTGACGGTTAAGGTGGAGAGAGTTCTGAAGCCGGTGGAACCTATTTTCAAGGGCGGCGAGGCCGGAATACTGTTCATTACCGTAACGGGAGAAGTAAATCGAATCGAGGTCGGGTTTCCAAAGGAAATGACAGATCTGGACACCGGTCTGAACCGTGTCATTCTCTACCCGGAGGCAAAGCCCGGGGCAGAGGAAGAGGTGCCCTTCTTCGTGCCCCTCTATACACCGGGAGGAAGGAGCTATCCGATAAATGTGAAGGCCTACAGCCCTGACGGAACCTGCAGTACGGGAACGGCAATTTTGTTCGTGTTGAATCAGGAAGGCGGCATGCTGTCTGAACTGAGGACAAGACTGCGATGATACTTGTGATGCGGATGACATGGACGGTGATTTTTGGCTGCCTTGGGGCTGCCTGTGTGCAGGATATGAAAACAAAGTCGGTCTATCGTTTTGTATGGTGGATCGGAGGAGTGGCCGCAGTATGCTTATTATGGCTGGCCGGAACAGAAAAACCACTTCACTTATTGGAGTTACTGATGTTTACGGCGCTGCAGCATCTGTTGTTTTCACGCTTCTATGGGCGTGCGGATTGCCGCGCCTTCTGCCTCTGCGCGGCGGCGTTGGCCTCTCTGGGCGCAGGACTGTATCTGTTTCTGATGCAAATGCTGGTTGCCTTCTTTTTGCTGGCGTTAGTACAGGCAGCACGAAGAAATGTGGCAAGTGACGGAAATTTGTCACATCCGGTGGCTTTTTTACCCTATATTACCATTGCGTTCCTTTTGGTGCTTTGGTATTATTACACTTGACTAAATAGCTTTTTTAGTGATCAGTGAGGTGTAATTATGAAGTGGGAAGAGAATATCAGAAAAGTAGTACCCTATGTTGCAGGCGAGCAGCCCAACAAGCCCAATATGATTAAGTTAAATACAAATGAGTGCCCTTATGCACCGGCACCCGGTGTGGAGAAGCTGGCAACAGAGATGAACTGCGATGCCCTTCGTCTCTATCCGGATTCCAATACAACCCCTTTGGTCAATGCACTTGCGGAATATTATCATGTAAAACCCGACCAGGTATTTGTGGGAGTCGGTTCCGATGATGTTATTTCCATGGCATTTATGACCTTCTTCAACAGCGATAAGCCGATTCTGTTCCCTGATGTCACCTATTCCTTCTATGATGTCTGGGCAGACCTTTACAGAATCCCCTATAAGACCTGCGCTCTGGATGAAAACTGGCACATCAATCCCGAGGATTATAAGCAGCCCAACGGCGGTGTGATTTTCCCCAATCCCAATGCGCCTACCGGTCTTTATGAGGACCTTTCCGTTGTAGAGGAAATCATTGCTGCAAATCAGGATGTCATCGTAATGGTAGACGAGGCGTACATTGATTTCGGCGGCAAGAGTGCATTGCCTCTGCTTGAGAAATATGAAAATCTGCTGATTGTGCAGACCTTCTCCAAGTCCCGTGCCATGGCCGGTCTTCGTATCGGCTTCTGTATCGGCAGCGAGAAGCTGATCAAGTACCTGAATGATGTCAAGTTCTCCTTCAACTCCTATACCATGAATATGCCTGCGCAGATTCTTGGCGTTGAGGCAGTAAAGGATGATGCATATTTCAAATCCATCACGGCAAAGATTCAGGCAACCAGAGAGAGAACAAAGAAGGAGCTGACAGAGCTTGGCTTTACCTTCCCCGATTCCAAGGCGAACTTCATTTTCGCTTCTCACAAGACCGTTCCCGCAAAGGAGATTTATCAGGCATTGAGAGAGCAGAACATTTATGTTCGTTTCTGGGATAAGGACAGAATTCGCAACAACCTTCGTATCACCATCGGCACGGATGAGCAGATGGATACCATGCTTGCTTTCCTGAAGACTTTTCTTGCTGACCGCGCATAGCGAAGGAGACATTTGATGATTATTAAATATCTGATTGTATTTATCATTTCCATGATACCGTTGATTGAGCTGCGCGGCGCGATTCCCGTAGCACTTTCTCCCGCGGACATGACATTTTTCGGACTGTTCCACGGCATGGGTTTACCCGTGATTCCTTCTTATATTGTTTGTATTGTCGGAAACATGCTTCCGGTACCCATTATTTTCTTCTTTGCAAGAAAGGTACTGGAGTGGGGTGCCGATAAGCCTGTTATCGGCAAGTTCTTTACCTTCTGTCTGGAAAAGGGACACAAGGGCGGCGAGAGACTGAAGGCAAAGGCCGGAAGAGGCCTGTTCTTTGCACTGCTTCTGTTTGTAGGAATTCCCCTTCCCGGCACAGGTGCCTGGACCGGAACACTTGCAGCCAGTCTGCTTGACATGGACTTTAAGTCCAGCGTTACCGCAGCGGCTCTCGGCGTTTTGCTGGCAGGTGTGATTATGGGTGTTGCCAGCATGGGCGTATTCGGTGCCCTGGGCGCAGTATTCTAAATGTTTTGAAGGTAAAAAGCATGCAGGATTTTGAAGAATTGGATGATAATTTAGACGAGGAAGAGATGGGGAGCAGTGCATACTGTGATTTCGCCTATGTCTATGACGAATTGATGGATGCCACGCCCTATGGGGAGTGGTGCGACAGGATTCAGCAGTTGATAAATCAGTACGGCGTATCCGAGCCCAACCGCAACGAAACCGATGTTTTGGCATCGGAGAGAAATCTGGTGCTGGATCTGGGATGCGGAACCGGTACTCTGACAGAGATGCTCTATGAAAAGGGCTATGACTGTATCGGAGTGGACAATTCCGAGTCCATGCTGAACATTGCCATGGAGAAAAAGGCAAAGAACGGTTATGAGATTCTCTACCTTCTGCAGGATATGCGCGAGCTGGAGCTTTACAGTACCATCGGTACGGTAATCAGTGTCTGCGATTCCATCAACTACCTGTTGGAGGAAGAGGACCTGTATCAGACCTTTTCGCTGGTCAATAACTACCTGTTCCCCGGCGGCATTTTTATTTTTGATTTCAACACCGAGTACAAGTATCGTGAGGTAATCGGTGATACTACGATTGCGGAGAACCGCGAGGATTGCAGTTTTATCTGGGACAACTATTACGATGAAGAGACCTGCATCAATGAGTATGATCTGACGGTTTTTGTGAAGGACCGGGGAGATTTGTTCCGACGCTTTACGGAAACGCATTACCAGAGAGGTTATACACCCGCACAGATTCGGGAACTGCTGACCAAAGCAGGCCTGACGGTTCTGGAAATGACGGATTCCGAGCAGGGCGGTCCTGTGACCGAGACAAGCGAGAGAGTCTGTGTGGTTGCCAGAGGCAATAAAAAAGCATAAGAGAATTTAGAAAGAGGATTAACAATGAGTGACAGAATTGTTCGTGCCATTGCGGCAAATGCGCAGATTCGTGCTTTTGCATGCACAACCAGAGAGCTGGTGGAGAAGGCAAGACAGATACATGAGACAAGCCCCGTGGTAACGGCTGCTCTCGGCAGACTGCTGACCGCAGGCGGTATGATGGGAAGCATGTTAAAGAGTGAAAAGGATTTGCTGACCCTGCAGCTTCGCGGAGACGGCCCTATGCAGGGAATCACCGTAACTGCCGATGCGAATGGAACCGTGAAGGGTTATCCCATTGTGCCTGATGTCATTCTTCCCGCCAACGCCATTCACAAGCTGGATGTGGCAGGAGCCATCGGCGCAGGTTCCCTGAGCGTTATCAAGGACATGGGACTGAAGGAGCCCTATGTAGGACAGATTGCTCTGCAGTCCGGTGAGATTGCGGAAGACCTGACCTATTATTTTGCAACCTCCGAGCAGGTGCCTTCTTCCGTAGGTCTCGGCGTTCTGATGAACAAGGACAACACCGTAAAGCAGGCAGGCGGCTTTATCATTCAGCTGATGCCCTTTGCCGAGGATAGTGTAATCGATCGACTGGAGGAGAATCTCTCCAAGATCTCTTCCGTTACCAGTATGCTGGATGCGGGCAACAGCCCCGAGGAAATGCTTGGCATTATTCTGGACGGCTTCGATCTGGAGATTACCGAGACAAGCTCCGTTGAATATGCCTGCAACTGCAGCCGCGCTAAGATTGAAAAGGTACTGATCAGCCTTGGACAGAAGGAACTTACCGACATGATTAACGACGGTGAAGAGGTAGAAGTAAACTGTCATTTCTGCAACACGCATTACAAGTTCAGTGTGCAGGAACTGAAGGAATTGAAATCAAAGTCAAGAGCCTAGTGTGAAAGAGCCTTGCCGTATGGCAAGGCTCTTTTTATCGTCTTTCGGAAGGTGAAATCCCGAATCTTCTTTTAAACAATTTGGAAAACTGGAACTCGTCATAGAAGCCCAGGCTTAATGCAATATCATGCAGGCTTCTTCCGGGGGATATGGGCAGCAGGTCATATGCCATGTCCAGCTTTAACTGCAGCTGGTACTGGTGCAGGGAGAGGCCGGTTCGCTCCTTGAAGCGGCCCGAGATGGTGCGGACACTGACACCGTAGTCCTCGGCCAGTTTTTCGGGGGAGAGAAAGGTCTCCGGTTCGCAGTGGAAACGATGGATGATTTCGGAAATCAGGACATCGGTTTTGCCGCGAGTGCCGTGAATATCGGGGGCAAGCTCTGCAAGCCGCAGCAGCAGGGCCTCCAGATACAGGCTGCAGAGCAGTTCCTTGTTTGCACTTTCCGCAGACCAGAAAGCGTCGATTACCTTCTCAAAGCCGTGGCGGATTTCCTGATGGTCGGCAGTTGAGGACAGCTTTGGTACACTCAGGTGATGACCGTCTTCCAGCGCAGCATCCCGCAGGGAGACTTCTGCATCCGAATCCACATCTCCTGCGCAGAGGGTAAAATGAATGTACACATTTCGCATATGAGGAGAGCATTTTTTAACACTGTAATGATGCTTTCCGGGCTCCAGCAGCAGTACACTCCCGGGTGTCAGATGATATTCCTTCTTATCCTCAATAATGTCCCATTCGCCGTTCTGCATGAAGAGCAGGTCATATTCGTCCATGACGCGGTCCGGATGCAGAATGCCCTCCAGACTGTAGTTGTGATTGCACAGAGTCACCTGTCTGCGGCTCTGCATGTCCAATAAAATGCTCATTTCACTCACCTTTTGCCGAAATATACATGAAAAGAAACGCAAAATCCATTCCGAAACAGCTTCTTTTTGATTAGTATATAACTAAACAACGCAATCGAAAAGGAGAAATGTGCAGATTATGAGCATTTTTAAGAATATTGCCGAATTTTCCATGAATCAGGTACTGAATGAGGATCCCTACTGCGAAAACGCGCTGGCAAAGGATGTAGCGTACCTGACAAGCTTTGATACAGACAGACTGCTGGCAGGCTTCCGCGAGACAGCAGGCCTGGACACCAAGGGTGCCGTAAGATATGAAGGATGGGAGTCTACCCTGATCGGCGGACATACCATGGGACATTACCTGTCCGCTGTTGCGCAGGCTTATGTGAATCCCGGTACCTCCGAGGCAGACAGGAAGAAAATCTTCGAGATGATTGCCGCTCTCATTGAGGGTATGCTGGAGTGTCAGGCACATTCCAAGGGAAAGCCCAACTTCCTCTTCGGTGCAGTCATTGTGGACCCCGAAAATGTGGAGAAGCAGTTCGATAATGTAGAAAAGGATCTGACCAATATCATCACTCAGGCGTGGGTGCCCTGGTACACCATGCATAAGCTTCTGGCAGGTCTTCTGGATACCTACAAGCTTATGGGCTACGAACCCGCACTGACTGTTGCAAAGCAGATCGGTGACTGGTCCTACAACAGAGCCATGGGTTGGGACGAGGCTACTGCTGCTCAGGTAATCCGCGTAGAGTACGGCGGCATGAACGAGGTGCTGTACGAACTGTATGCATTGACGGGAGAAGAGAAATATGCCGTTGTGGCTCACTGCTTCGATTCCGTTGCTTTGTTTGAGAGAGTATGTGCAGGCGGCGAGGACGCGCTGAACAACCATCACGCCAATACAACCATTCCGAAATTTATCGGTGCGCTGCATCGTTATCTGACCTGTCACGGCAAAACCATCGCAGGCGAGAAGGTAGACGCTTCCCGTTATCTGGAATATGCAATGAAGTTCTGGGACATGGTAGTGGAAAAGCATACCTATGTTACCGGCGGCAACAGTGAGTGGGAGCATTTCGGCAAGGATTATATCCTGGACAAGGAGCGTACAAACTGTAACTGTGAGACCTGCAACATTTACAATATGCTCAAGTACTCCAGAACCCTGTTCGCACTGACAGGCGATGTGAAATATGCAAATTATTACGAGAATGCTTTCTATAATACCATTCTTTCTTCCCAGAATCCCGAGACCGGTATGACTACCTATTTCCAGCCCATGTCCACCGGCTACTTCAAGGTATTCGGTCAGAGATTCGACAAGTTCTGGTGCTGTACCGGAACCGGTATGGAGAACTTTACCAAGCTGAATGACAGCATTTTCTTCCGCAGCGACGATTACCTGATTGTAAATCTTTATGAGAGCGCAAGCCTTACCTGGGAGGAGAAGAAGCTTTCCGCAAAGATGACAGCAAATCTGCAGACCTCCGAAAAGGTAACCATTACCTTAAGCAGCAAGGACGGCGAAGCTTTGGAGATTGGCGTGGCACTTCGCATCCCCGCATGGACAGCCGGTGTACCGACCATCTGTGTCAACGGCACTCCCGCTTCATATGAGATTAAAAATGATTACGCTCTGCTGGGAGCAGGCCTGGCTGACGGCAGTGTGATTACACTGACATTGCCCATGACCATTACTGCCTGTCCTCTGCCCGATAACGGCAGAAGCGTTGCCTTCAAGTATGGTCCTACCGTACTCAGTGCAAACTTAGGCTGTGAGAATATGACAACCACAACCACAGGTATGATGGTTACCATTCCCGCAGGCAAGATCAGCGGCTATGACAATCTGGTGCTTCCCGATAGCATCACTCCCGAGGAATTTATCGCTCATCCCGAGAAGTATTTTGAAAGACCTGCAGACAGCGATACCCTTGCATTCCGCCTGACCGTGAACGGTCTGGTATTCGGCCCTCATTTCTCCAGATATAAAGAGCGCTACGGTATCTACTTTGTAGTTCGTACCGCAGAGGAGATGGAGCAGGCAAGAAAAGAAAAGGAACAGGCACTTCTGGACAAGCCCGAAGGTGTGGTAATTGATACCGTACAGCCCGGCTACGGCCAGTATGAGAACGATGAACTGCACAGAATGTATGACTGGGGCGGCTCCGTCGGTTCCACAGAGCACGGCACTACCCGTTATGCAAAGTCAGGCGGTTCCTTCACCTACCATATGTGCGTGGACAAGGAGAAGGACAACTATCTGTCATTGACCTTCTTAAAGGAGGACAGCGGCATGAGCTTAAAGATTGCTTCCGGTGATACCGTATTCTTCGAGGATGTACTGGAGTATGACGGTGAGGAGGAAACCTTCGAGATTCGAGTAAAGATTCCCGCAGCCGTAGCGGCAGGCGCACAGACCGTGAAGGCAAACGGCGAAGAGCACACCGTGATTCCTCTGACCTTCAAGGGCAGTGAGGGTGCACAATCCGCGAGACTGTTTGGCTTTGTTTACATGATGAACTACTAATGACAAATCCCCTAACCCCTTATATAAAAACATATCAAAAGACCCGGGCGTTTCAGAATGCTCGGGTCTTTTGATTGTCAGGCATCGGGATGCAGCTGCGCCTTTTCCAGGGAATTGTCAATGGCCTCCAGCAAAACAAGAGAGGTGTATTTGCTTTCGGTGGAGTAGACGATATCCTTGGCGGACTGTTTCTCCATTACCTGGTCGCAAAGCTTATCAAAGGTGGGCTGCAGCAAAGGGTACATGGTGGTGATGGCATCGCTTAAGTTCACCATGCGGATGGAGGTAATGGCGTGATCATCCACAATGACCTCTACCGCCAAGGACTGGCTTCCCAATACCAGCTCAGTTGTATAAATCCCGGGTATGTAGGCCGAAGTGGGAGATACGGAGCTTTCCGACACGGCGTTGGGTGCCTGACCGCTCACATCGCCCTCCTCCCCGGGCAGAAAGAGCATCACCAGCAGCGCGAGAAACAGCGCACCCAGAATGGAGAAGACAGCGGTATAAAGCAGTTCTCTTCTGTGAAGAACAACGATTTTTGTCTTGGCGCTCATATTTGTTTCCTCCGGATAGAATCACTTTTGTACAGTGTATGCGCATTCCGCAGGGATATGCCTGGGCACGGCTTTCTGTTGACAAGAAAGCCCGGGGAAATTATCATGAGAAGGTATTGAAAACATAAAACCCAAATGGTTGGAAAGGTATAATGAAGCCTATGAAATTTACAAAGATGCAGGGATGCGGAAATGATTATGTATATGTAAACGGTTTTGCGGAGAAGATTCCGCAGGAGAAGAAGCCTGAGATTGTCAGACGCTTAAGCGACAGACATTTCGGAATCGGCGGCGATGGAGTTATCTTCATCAATCCCGCAGAGGAAGCAGATTTTGAGATGGAGATGTTCAATGCGGACGGAACCCGCTCTCAGATGTGCGGAAACGGCATTCGCTGCGTGGCAAAGTTTGTTTATGACAAGGGTCTGACAGACAACAAGGAAATCACCATCATCAGCGGCGGCAGCGTCAAGTACCTGACACTGACAGTAGAGGGCGAAGGCCGCGGACAGGTAAGCAAGGTTCGCGTCAACATGGGCAGCCCCATTCTGAAGGCGAAAGAGGTTCCCGTTGTCTCTGCCAACGAGCAGGTTGTGGATGAGGAAATCATCGTGGACGGACAGTCCTACAAGATGACCTGTGTTTCCATGGGCAACCCTCATGCGGTTGTTTTCACTACAGGTGTAGCTGAGATGGACCTGGAAAAGGTTGGTCCTTCCTTCGAGCATCATGAGAGATTCCCCGAGAGAGTAAACACCGAGTTCGTAGAAATTCTGGACCGTAAGAATGTTCTGATGAGAGTGTGGGAGAGAGGCACCGGCGAGACGCTGGCATGCGGCACCGGCTGCTGCGCAACAGCGGTTGCATGTATCCTGAACGGCCATACCGAGGATGCAGTCACCGTAAAGCTTCTGGGCGGCGAACTGAAGATTGAGTGGGACAAGGCAGCCAATGTGGTTTACATGACCGGCCCCGCAGTTACCGTATTCGAAGGTGAAGTAGAGATTTAAGAACAAGAGTGCAAAGAAAAGCCCCGCGGCGTACATGCCGTGGGGCTTGTTTTTTCCTATTGATTTTCGTAGATGACCTGCATCTGATAATCGATAAACTTGATGCTGGTATCCAGATGGGTGGTGTTCACCAGAATGCTTAAGCCTGCCTCACCGCCGAAAATGTAATGCTCGTTGAGACTGCAGTTCTCGGGAAGCTTAACGCCTACGGGAATGGGGTCCTCCATCTCCTCGGGCCTGTAGGGGTTGGGATATTCCTGCAGGGTGTCGGAGACCAGAGAGTAGCTGTTCTCATCCATGGAACGGGCAACGGCTCTGTCGATATAGTAGAAGTAATCCTGATAGTCCGCAATCTGCTGCTCGGAGAGTACCGTGCGCAGATCGAAGAAATCGTTCTGGTAAGCATAACGAAGCATGGTGTAGACATCACAGGCCATGACATCCAGCTCCTGAGCGGCGATAAATACCATCAGCTTCTGTGCGGATTCGTAATCGTTGTTGGAGGTGCCGGAGATGCTCATGGAATTGTCGAACTGGATTTCCTCTTTTTCAAAGTCCATACCGATATATTCCGCAAAGCCTTTGCTGTGCTCCGCTACATCATTGGTGATGACCTGCTCGCCGGCATTTAACAGGCAGGCGTGGAAGATGGTTTCCTTTCTTGTGGAGTAATGATGCACCAGATCCACGATGACGATAATGGCGATAACCGCCACGATGACATACCATTTATAATAGTCATAAAAATACTGCGCTTTTTTCTTGAAGGAAGCACCTTTCAGTGTGGCGCGCTCTTCCTGAAATTCATCCATAACAGGCATGGGACAACCTCTTTTCCTAAATAATTGATACACAGAACAGATAGTATCATTACTGTATCACATTTTAAGGAGTTTGCAGAGGAATGTCAATGAATCGCCGATTACCCCTTTCTTAAAAAAGGATAAACTTGTCCGAAATATGGGATTGCCGACTTGAAAATCGAGGCATTTTGTTCTATGATTAGGTTATATTTTTGATTAGAAAAGGTGGATATATTTATGAGCGAAGCTTATGTGGAATGTCTGGTAAAGGCTAAGACCCCCGGACTGAATCTCTTCTTTAAATATTTACTGTACATGCTGACCGTGGCGTTGGCGTTTCTGTTTCTGTTGACCTCCAGCTTTATTCTGATGCTGCTTGCGGTTGCAGCCGGTGTCGGTGCATATTTCGTAGGCCAGATGTGTGATGTGGAGTACGAGTATCTGTACCTGGATAAGGAACTCTCCATCGACAAGATTATGGGCAAGAGCAGAAGAAAGAGAGTTGCTACCTACAAGCTCCAGAGCATCGAGATTTTTGCTCCCATCAAGAGCTATCATCTGGACAATTTCGGCAAGCGCGAGGGCAATGTAAAGGATTACAGCATCGGCTATGAGGACAAGCCTGATTTGCGTTACGTGCTCTATTATGAAGGCGGCGAGAAGCTTCTTTTAAGCCCATCTCCCGAGTTAGTGAAAATTATGAAAAATGCCGCTCCCAGAAAGGTATTTAATGACTAATTTACTCATTGACTTATATGTTTAATTTTGTTAAACTCATATGAAATCGAACGCCCCGGGAATCTTTCCGGGGCTGATATTTATAAAAGATTATATACAAGGAGGAAGAAAGATGGGACAGATTATCGGTGAAGGCATTACCTTTGATGATGTGCTGTTAGTACCCGCATACTCACAGGTAGTTCCGAATCAGGTAGACGTTTCTACCTGGCTGACTAAGAAAATCAAGCTCAACATTCCTGTAATGAGTGCAGGAATGGATACTGTTACTGAGCACCGCATGGCAATTGCCATGGCGAGACAGGGTGGTATCGGTATCATTCACAAGAATATGTCGATTGAGGCACAGGCAGAAGAGGTTGATAAGGTTAAGCGTTCTGAAAACGGCGTTATTACTGATCCCTTCTCATTGTCTCCCGAACATACACTTGCGGATGCAGATGCTTTGATGGCTAAGTTCCGTATTTCCGGTGTTCCCATTACTGAGGGACGTAAGCTGGTTGGTATCATCACCAACCGTGACCTGAAGTTTGAAACAGACTTCACCAAGAAGATTAAAGAGTCTATGACCAGCGAAAATCTGATTACCGCTCCCGAGGGAATCACCCTTGAGGAAGCAAAGAAGATTCTTGCTGCTGCTCGTAAGGAGAAGCTCCCCATCGTTGATAAGGACTTCAACTTAAAGGGTCTGATTACCATTAAGGATATCGAGAAGGCAATCAAGTACCCTCTGGCTGCTAAGGATGCACAGGGCAGACTGCTTTGCGGTGCCGGTGTTGGTATTACCGCAAACGTACTTGACCGTGTAGAGGCTCTGGTAGCTGCTCATGTTGATGTAGTTGTTCTGGACAGTGCTCATGGTCATTCTCAGAATGTTCTGAACTGCCTGAAGATGATCAAGGAAAAGTATCCCGATCTTCAGGTTATCGCAGGTAATGTTGCAACAGGTGCTGCTGCAAAGGATCTGATTGAAGCAGGCGCGGATGCGGTTAAGGTTGGTATCGGACCCGGTTCCATCTGTACTACCCGTGTCGTTGCAGGTATCGGTGTTCCCCAGATTACCGCTATTATGGATTGCTACAATGTTGCAAAGGAGTACGGTGTTCCCATCATCGCTGACGGTGGTATCAAGTACTCAGGTGACATCACCAAGGCTATCGCAGCAGGCGGAAATGTCTGCATGATGGGCAGCATGTTTGCAGGCTGTGAGGAGAGCCCCGGAGAGTTCGAACTCTTCCAGGGAAGAAAATACAAGGTTTACCGTGGAATGGGATCCATCGCTGCTATGGAAAATGGCAGTAAGGATCGTTACTTCCAGGAGAATGCTAAGAAGCTCGTTCCCGAAGGTGTTGAAGGTCGTGTGGCTTACAAGGGCGATGTAGAGGATACCGTGTTCCAGCTTCTCGGCGGACTTCGTTCCGGTATGGGTTACTGCGGATGCCAGACCATCGAAGAGCTTAAGGCAAACGGCAGATTCGTTAAGATTTCTGCAGCATCTCTGAAGGAGAGCCATCCTCATGATATCCATATCACAAAGGAAGCTCCCAACTACAGCGTAGACGCTTAAATTTGTTTTATTTCCTTGCTTTTTTGCAAGGTTCTGTGTACAATAATTACATTGGTTGCATGACTGGCGGAAGTGAGAGTACTCACAGGGAGTGCAGCAAAAAAGAAAGCCGACCGCCTGGGCACCACCTTATACATGTGTGTGCTCAGGTGGTTTTATTTTTCATAGGAGGAAGAAACATGTTATTACTCAATCAGGAATTACAGAGCAACGAGTATCCCGGAAGAGGTATCGTGATCGGCCGCAGTGCTGACGGAAGCAAGGCAGTTACCGCATACTTCATCATGGGCAGAAGCTCCAACAGCCGTAACCGTGTATTCGTAACCGAGGGCGAAGGTATCCGTACCGAGGCATTCGATCCTTCCAAGCTGGAAGATCCCAGCCTGATCATCTATGCACCTGTTCGCGTACTTGGCAATGACACCATCGTTACCAACGGCGACCAGACCGATACCATTTACGACGGACTGGCAGCAGGCCTTACCTTTGAGCAGTCTCTGAGAAGCAGAGAGTTCGAGCCCGACGGCCCCAACTACACCCCCAGAATTTCAGGTGATATGCACATCGAGAACGGCAAGTACGATTTCGCTATGTCAATCCTGAAGAGCAACAACGGCGATCCCGATTGCTGCAACAGATACACCTACACCTATGACAACCCTAAGGCAGGCGAGGGCAGATTCATTCACACCTACATGCATGACGGCAATCCTCTTCCCAGCTTCCAGGGCGAGCCTAAGGTAGTAGCCATCGAGGGCGACATCGATTCCTTCACCGATATGGTATGGAATTCCCTGAATGCGGACAACAAGGTATCCCTGTTCGTTCGTTTCATCGACATCGCAACCGGCACCTATGAGACCAGAATTGTAAACAAGAATGTTTAATATCAATACTATTGAGAGGTAAAATCATGAACGAGATTCAGTTGAAATACGGATGTAACCCCAACCAGAAGCCTTCCCGAATTTTCATGGAGGATGGCAGCGACCTTCCTGTTACCGTACTGAACGGCAAGCCCGGATACATTAACTTCCTGGATGCTTTCAACGGCTGGCAGCTTGTTAAGGAGCTGAAGGAGGCTACCGGCCTTCCCGCAGCAACCTCCTTCAAGCATGTATCTCCCGCAGGTGCAGCAGTAGGTCTTCCTTTGACCGAGACCCTGGCTAAGATTTACTGGGTAGACGACCTTGGCGAGCTTTCTCCTCTGGCAAGCGCTTATGCAAGAGCTCGTGGTGCAGACAGAATGTCTTCCTTCGGTGACTTCATCGCTCTTTCCGATATCTGTGATGCAGATACCGCTAAGCTCATCAAGCGTGAGGTTTCCGACGGCGTTATCGCTCCCGGCTATACCGACGAGGCACTGGCAATGTTAAAGGCTAAGAAGAACGGCAACTACAATGTAATCCAGATCGACCCCAACTATGTTCCCGCTGCAATCGAGAAGAAGCAGGTATACGGCATCACCTTCGAGCAGGGCAGAAACGAGCTGGATATCAACGGAGACCTTCTTTCCAATATCGTAACCGTAAACAAGGAGATTCCCGAGAACGCACTGATCGATATGAAGATCGCTCTGATCACCCTGAAGTATACACAGTCCAACTCTGTATGCTATGTAAAGGACGGACAGGCAATCGGTATCGGCGCAGGACAGCAGTCTCGTATCCACTGTACCAGACTTGCAGGTCAGAAGGCTGACAACTGGCTCCTTCGTCAGGCTCCTCAGGTAATGAACCTTGAGTTCGTTGAGGGACTTGGCCGTGCCAACAGAGACAACGCAATCGATGTTTACATCGGTGATGAATACATGGATGTTCTGGCTGACGGCGCTTGGGAGCAGATTTTCAAGGTAAAGCCCCCCGTATTCACCAGAGAAGAAAAGAGAGCATGGCTCGACCAGATGCAGGATGTAACCCTTGGCTCCGACGCATTCTTCCCCTTCTCAGATAACATTGAGAGAGCTCACAAGAGCGGCGTTAAGTATATCGCTCAGCCCGGCGGCTCCGTAAGAGATGACGCTGTTATCGAGTGCTGTGACAAGTACAACATGGTAATGGCATTTACAGGTATCAGATTGTTCCATCACTAATTCATCCCTAAAGAAAAAGGATAATTCGATGACATTACATGAACTGTTAGAGTATCAGAATATTACTATCCAGTGCCATGACAACCCCGATGCAGACGCCATCGGGGCTGGCTATGGCCTTTATTGCTTTTTTAAGGAAAATAACAAAAATGTTCGTCTGGTTTACAGCGGACGCAATCTGATTCAGAAATCAAACCTTCGTTTGATGATAGATTATCTGGAAATTCCCGTTGCCTACTTTGAGCCCGGTAGTGCAGCACCGCTTCCCGAGCTATTAATCTCTGTGGATTGTCAGTACGGTGCGGGCAATGTATCCGGACTGAAGTGCGATGATGTGGCAATCATCGATCATCATCAGGTGGAGATTTTTGATGTCGAAAAGAGTCTGATTGTTCCGAATCTGGGCAGCTGTTCTACCCTTGTGTGGAAAATGCTGAGAGACGAGGAATTTGATTTTGAAAAGTATCCTCATCTGGGAACCGCATTGTATTACGGTCTTTACACCGATACCAATCAGTTCTCCGAGATTCGCAATCCTCTGGATATGGATATGCGAGATGAGGTTAAGGTAGATCACAGCATGGTAACTCTGTTCCGCAATTCCAACCTTTCTTTGGAGGAACTGGAAATCGCCGGACTTGCCATGATCAGATACAGTTTTAACAGAGACTATGAGTTTGCAGTCATCAAGGCAAAGCAGTGTGACCCGAATATTCTGGGTCTCATCAGTGACTTCCTGCTGCAGGTGGACACCGTAAAGTCCTGTCTGGTGTTCAACGAAACCGACGACGGCTACAAGCTTTCCGTGCGCAGCTGCGTGAAGGAGGTTAACGCCAGCGAACTGGCAGCCTTCCTGACAGAGGGTATCGGCAGCGGCGGCGGACATTATGAGAAGGCCGGCGGCTACGTGAGCAAGCGCCTGTATGAGGAGAGCAATGCTTCCCTGCACGGCGAGGCTTACTTTAACAGCCGCATGACGCAATACTTCAAGAGCTTTGATATCATCCATGCAAAGGATTACAACGCAGATATCTCAGACATGAAAACCTATCGCAAGAAGCAGATTCCTGTGGGCTATGTCTGTTCCACAGAAGTGCTTCCGGCAGGTACACCGCTCATGATTCGTACCATGGAGGGTGATATCGACCTGGAGGCAAACGATGATGTTTACATCATGATCGGTATCAAGGGAGAGGTTTACAACATCTCCAAAGAGAAATTTGAAAAGTCCTATCGTGTGATTGACGATAATTACGATTATGAGAAGAGTGTTCTCAGTTCCGATTATGTTCCCACCATTCGCAACAAGGAAGATGGAAAATCATACATCCTTTCGACCTATGCGCATACCTGCATTACTACCGGTGAGGTATCTATTTATGCGAGGGAACTGACACGCGGTGTCAAGATATTCACACAGTGGAATCCGGATCGTTATTTACTGGGCAATGCGGGAGATTTCCTGGCAGTCAGAAGTGATGACCTGAAGGATGTTTATGTAGTAGACAGGGAAGTATTTTTTGCTTCCTATGATGAAACCTGATAAAGGGGACCGTGATTCGGGTAGGGGTACCGGAATCACAGAAAGGGGAAAATACAAATGGGGAAAGAGTTTCATTATGACGCGTTTATCAGCTACAGACATTGCGAACTGGATTCGTTTGTAGCACAGAATCTGCACAGACAGATGGAAGCCTTCAAGCTTCCTGCAAATCTGGCAAAGGCAGATCACCTGACCAGAAATAAGATTACCAGAGTATTCAGAGACCGTGAGGAACTGCCGATTTCCATTAATCTGGCAGACAATATCACAGAGGCACTGCACACCTCTGAATTCCTGATTGTTATCTGTACGCCCAGACTGAAGGATTCCATGTGGTGCCGTAAGGAGATTGAAACCTTCATTGAACTGCATGGCAGAGACAAGGTACTTGCGGTACTGGCAGAAGGAGAGCCTTCCGAGTCATATCCTCCCGAGCTTCTGTATCGTGATGTGGAGGTAACCAATGAGGATGGTACCACCTCCATTGTCCGTGAGGATATCGAGCCTCTCGGCGCTGACATGCGCGGTGCAAACAACAAAGAAGTATTAAAGGCAATCAAGGCAGAGCTGCCCAGACTTCTGGCGCCTATGTTCGGAACCTCCTACGACGGTTTGAGACAGCGTCACAGAGAGCAGAAGCTGCGTAAGATTATCGGCGCTTCCGTACTTGCCGGTCTGGTGGGTATCGCCTTCGGTACCGTCAGCACACTGATGATGCTGCAGATCAGTCAGCAGAAGCAGCAGATTGAGAGCCAGAATGTGGAAATCGTTGCGCAAAATGCGGAGATTGTTTCGCAGAATGCAGAGATTAAGGAACAGGCAGAAGAGATTAAGGAACAGAACGACACGCTGCTCCTGTCTCAGGCAAAGACTCTGGCAGAAACTTCCGAAAGACAGCTGAAAAACGGTGACCGCGTGGGCGCAATCCGTACCGCACTTGATTCCCTGACAAATCATAAGGGATTGATTATGCCCTACACCGAGGAAGGTGAGCTGGCATTGGCTGACAGTACCAGAGTTTATGACAGAGATACCACCATGTATCCTGTTTATCAGATTCACCTGAAGGGCACCGTTGAGTGGACTGCGAGCCAATACAAGAGTGAGCATATTCTTGTTTATGATTCCGCAAAGATACTGTCGTTGATTGATATCCCCCACGGAAAGACCGTGAAGAGAATTACGGATGCCTATGACGGCAACCAGCCCTGTGCGGCATTGCGGGATGAAGAGAATTTCTACTATATCAACAGAGATTACGAGCTGATTGCCGCAAAGGTGGAGGGCGACGAGCAGCACACCGTGGCATTGGACTTTAAGCCCTATTTCCTGAATATTTCACCTGACGGCAGCATATTGGTTGCATCCGACAATCATCATGTTGCAGCCATTGATACCGCCACTGAGCAGATACTGGGTTCCTTCGATACCGGTGAGTATTATCAGCAGCATAACGGCGAGTTTCACCAGGTGGGTGATGATGTTTACTTTGCTGTCAGTGCATATGCGCTGATGGACGAGGGCTCCGAGATGTATGTGATGAACACAACAGACGGAGTAACCAAAAAATTTGACCTGAAGAACAAGACAGTAAAGCAGATGGTATTTGACGGAGAGGACCTGATCTGCGCCTCCACTCTGTACCGCAACCGCAATACCGAGTACGATGGAATCATCACCAGATATCGCATGTCGGATGGCAGCGTTGTCTGGGAGAAAATCTATGAAAACAACAGTGCTTCCGCGATTGTGAAGAGCATGGGTGACAAGGCCCAGATTGTGGTAGGCTTAAGCTGGGCAGCCGTTCTGATGGATATGAAGACCGGTCAGGAGATCTCCAACCTGCCTATGGGTGACAGCATCATCGGCCTGTACGGCGTTAACGATGCAAATCTTTTCATTGCTCTCACCAGAAGCGGCAGACGTCTGATTATTAACGGCGATAACGGCGATCTGATTGACATGATTGGAAATTTCAGAAGCCATTCCGATAATCTGAAGAGTAGCGCTCAGGTTTACGGCGGCTTTATGATGAGCGCTTACAAGGAAAATGCCATAACCATGTATGGTTATCTGTCATACGGTGATCCTGTGGAGGAGGTTACCCTGGACGAAAAGGAACCCGAATATCTGTTTATGAAAGAAGCAGCCGAATACGCGGCGGATAAGGGATTTGAATCCAACGAACTGATTAACAGGATTTTCTTCAGTGATGATAACAAGCTTACCTTTGTTGTATACTTTGATGAATCACTGAGAATTTACAACACCGCAGACAATACCCTGCTGGGTGAAGCATATGATGATGCTGGTTTCTTCAAGCAGTTCCTGGGCTATGACAAGGACGGCAACTACTTTGTAGGCTACAGAGGAGCGGCCATGAAATTCAGCCCCAACCATAAGCTGATTGCAAGAATGCCTCATTTCTACAATTTTGAAGCCGACACAAACATGATCCGTTTCAAAACTTCTTCAGAACAATTCTTAGTGCCGAATTATACTACAAAGGAATTGCTTGAAATGGCAAATGAGATTATGGTAGAATATACAGAATAATTTCGGCTGAAAAACAATTTTTGTGAAAGGATAGATTTGTTATGAGCGAAATCGAAAGCAAAAATTTTATAGAAACCATTATTGAGAAGGATCTGGCGGAAGGCTATTACGATACCGTACATACCCGTTTCCCGCCCGAACCCAACGGCTATCTGCACATCGGACATGCTAAGGCAATTCTTGTCAACTACGGTCTGGCACAGAAGTACGGCGGAAAGTTCAACATGAGATTTGACGATACCAATCCTACCAAGGAGGATATCGAGTTCGTTGAGTCCATCAAGGCTGATGTTGCATGGCTGGGCGCTGACTGGGAAGACAGACTGTTCTACGCTTCCAACTACTTCGGACAGATGTACGAGGGTGCAGTGAAGCTGATCAAGAAGGGCAAGGCTTATATCTCTAACCTGACCGCAGAGCAGATCAGAGAATACAGAGGTTCCTTCACCGAGCCCGGTAAGGAAGACCCCAACAGAAACAGACCTGTTGAGGAGAATCTGGCTATGTTCGAGGATATGAAGAACGGCAAGTACGCAGACGGTGAGCTGGTTCTTCGTGCAAAGATTGACATGGCATCTCCCAACATCAACATGAGAGATCCCGTTATCTACCGTGTAGCACATATGACTCACCACAATACCGGTGATCAGTGGTGCATTTACCCTATGTACGACTTCGCACATCCCATCGAGGATGCTATCGAAGGCATTACCCATTCCATCTGTACCCTGGAGTTCGAGGATCACAGACCTCTGTACGACTGGGTTGTAAGAGAGCTTGAGTATCCTCATCCTCCCAAGCAGATTGAACAGGCAAAGATGTACCTGAAGAATGTGGTAACCGGTAAGAGATACATCAAGAAGCTTGTTCTGGACGGTATCGTGGACGGTTGGGATGATCCCAGACTGGTTTCCATCTCCGCACTGAGAAGAAGAGGATTCACCCCTGAATCCATCCGCGCTTTCGTAGAGATGAGCGGTGTTTCCAAGGCACATTCCATCGCAGACTATGCAGCACTTGAGTACTGCATCCGTGAGGATCTGAAGGCAAAGGCTCCTCGTTACATGGCAATTGTAGATCCCGTGAAGCTTGTTATCGACAACTATCCCGAAGGACAGATCGAGATGCTCACCGGTATCAACAATCCCGAGAATGAAGAGCTTGGCTCCAGAGAGATTCCTTTCGGCAAAGAGCTTTACATCGAGAGAGAGGACTTCATGGAAGAGCCTCCTAAGAAATATTTCCGTATGTTCCCCGGCAACGAGGTTCGTCTCATGAACGCTTACTTCGTAACCTGTACCGGATGCGAGAAGGATGAGAACGGCAATGTCACCGTCATCCATGCAACCTACGATCCTGCTTCCAAGGGCGGCAACAGCCCCGACGGCAGAAAGGTTAAGGGAACCATTCACTGGGTGGCAGCAGCTACCGCTGTCAATGCAGAGGTAAGACTGTATGAGAACCTGATTGATGAGACCGTTGCTGATGAGAAGGGCTCCATTTACAATGAGGAAGGTGAGCTGTACCTGAATCCAAACTCACTGACAGTAAAGAACTGTTACCTTGAGCCCGCATTCAAGGCTGCAAAGGCATTTGACAGATTCCAGTTTGTAAGACAGGGCTTCTTTTGTGTAGATTACAAGGATTCTACCGAAGACAAGCTGGTATTCAACAGAATCGTTTCTCTGAAGAGCTCATTTGTATTGCCCAAGAAAGATTGATAAGATATGTTTTCAATGACAATTCGTTTGCAGGCTGACAGTCATGTTTGCCTGTACGAACAGATCTACAATCACATAAAGAAAGAAATTATGGATGGGAAGCTGCTCGCTGGCGAGCGGCTTCCCTCAACGCGTTCATTGGCAGATTTTTTGCAGGTGGCCCGCAGTACCGTGGATCTGGCCTACGGTCAGCTTCAGGACGAAGGCTACATTGAGGCAAAGCCCTACCGTGGATTCTTTGTCTGCGAACTGGGCAGCATGGTCGGCCTCGGCACGCAGGTGCCGGAGAATGCGGTCAGTGCCCTTTCCTCTCAAAGTAAGGTGGAGGCAGAGGAAGGTCTGTCCGACTTGAATCCTGCGATGAAGCCTGCGGCGGAAACCTACACTTACGATTTTTCTCCCTATGATATCGATATGGAGGGTTTTCCCTTTGATACCTGGCGCCGCATCACAAAAAAGATACTGAGCGATGCCAACAGCGAGCTGTTCTCCAGAGGAGAGCCTCAGGGAGATCTGGAACTTCGTCGGACCATCAGCCGCTACCTGCATTCCTCACGAGGTGTTGTTTGCAGTCCCGAGCAGATTATTGTGGGAGCAGGAAATGATTATTTGCTGCTTCTGCTGGAGAAAATATTGGGACCGGGTAGAAGTGTGGCCATGGAGAATCCCACCTACCTTCGTTCCTACCGTATTTTCAAGTCCTTTGATTACACGGTAGTACCCATGGCGATGGATGAGAGCGGTATGCGCAGTGATGCGCTTAAGAATAGCAGCGCGGATGTGGCGTATGTCATGCCTTCCCATCAGTTCCCTACCGGCTTGGTAATGCCGGTGCGTCGGAGAAGTGAATTGCTTGGCTGGGCGTCTCAGGCGCCGGATCGTTATCTGATTGAGGACGATTACGACAGTGAGTTTCGATTCCGCGGCAAACCGATTCCTGCACTGCAGTCCATGGACGAGCAGGACAAGGTCATTTACCTGGGAAGCTTTTCCAAGGCAATTGCGCCGGCCATTCGTGTGAGCTTTATGGTACTGCCAATGCCCCTCCTGGAAAAGTTCCGAAAGGACTGTTATTTCTACTCCTGTACCGTATCGCGAATCGACCAGAGCATTCTGAACGAATTCATTCAAAACGGACATTTTGAACGCCATCTGAACAAGATGCGAAAGATTTACCGCCAGAAGCACGACCTTCTGCTGGAGCTGCTGGAGGGTTCGGATAAGTACTTCAAGGTCTATGGCGAAAATGCAGGCCTGCATCTGCTGGTGCAGTCAGAGGTGTTCAGTGAGACCCAACTGGCAGAGCGTGCGGCAGCAGCCGGCATCAAGGTTTACGGACTGTCTCTCTACATGGCGGAGCATGTGCCCAAGGATGGCTATGTTTTGCTGGGATTTGGTGGTTTAAGCCTTGAAAAAATCAGGCAGGGAGCCCGGATTTTGCGCGAGGTATGGAAATAGCACGGTAATGTCCGCAGTTTACTATTATTTCGCATGATATCGTGCCGCGATTTCCTATGGTAAAGCACTAAAAAGTATGCTATGATGCTTACTGTGCTAAGGAAATGGGGGCACAATGATTTGAGGCGGCGCGCCGTTGCTTCAATCTATTTTTGAAAGGGGAAACTATTATGAAAATGAATAACAGCGGAAAAGCAAACAGCGATGTAATGGAGTTCTTCATTGGTCTTACCATGCTTGTTGTAGGTGGCTATTTATTTATGAAGAATGTTATGGTAACCACGGAGAACTTTTTCTATTTCAGACCCTTTGGCATTCAGCTGGACGGACTGATCTTTGTTCCCTTGATTGCAAGTATCATTTTCCTGTTTTACAAATACAATATGGTATCAAAGATTTGTTGTGGTCTCAGCTTTGCCATTATTCTCATTAATGTCATTGCAAACCTGAGATTGCGTTGGATGACCACTTCTCTGTTTGCAACAGTTGTCATTTTTGTTTTGCTGTTTGGCGGACTTGGCCTGGTACTTCGCAACCTGTTCGCAAATGCTGACAGTGATCACGGCAAGAATTACAAGAAATAATAATGTTTGGAGTTAAGTCAATGATTTATAACAATGTTAAG
>JAZLKR010000055.1:0-25904 GCA_045597705.1 Acetatifactor sp. | reverse complement strand
TCCCCTATTCATCTATTCCTCCAAGAATAACTGCATTCTGTTTTGAATATGTGACACGGCAAGTTCTTTCTCGATTTCGCCGTTATCCAATGCCACCAATTCCTCAAAAAGGATATTCATGACTTCTCCGGGCAATGATCTTTTGGGTTCAGATGCCGCGAGTAAAGTCTGGAATGTCTGCCAGTCTGTCTCATTATTTACATCCTTACCAATCACAATTTGCTCAAAACCAAAAGCGGTAGCAGAGGATTCCTTGGTCACTCGGGCAAACTGCTCCTCAAGTACATCCTTTCGGACACTAAACGGAAGTCTTGTATCCGTGATAGCCGCCTGCTGACCCTCATAGGATAAAAAGGATTTCAGGAATAAGCATGCCAGTTTCTTTTCCTCCTCCGAAGCACTCTTTCGAATCGTCAGAGGTGCTGCCGCTGTAAGGTAATTCACAGCGCCGTTCTTCGTAGGAAAACCAATATAATTAGAGTTTTCTCCGTAGCAGATGCGGTACAATGCCAGTTCCTCCGGATTACTGATTGTCAGCACATTGCAGAACACTTCTCCGGCCAAAAGAGACTGCCCCGGATAGACGGTCTCCTGTACCCTTTGAAATTCCATCGCCACGGTGAGTACTTTTTCAAAGGCTTTCGCGTCAAAAACACGGGACTCCCCTTTCTGTTTCAGATAATAACTGTCATCCAGACTATGAGAAAAGAAGGTAGAAAGGAATCCCGCTGAACTGCCAATGCCCAGATTTTCACAGATATAAGTGCACTTCTGTTTTTGGATCGCTTGGATAAACTGTTCATAATTCCAACCTTTCACATCAGGATCCCCGGTAACCACAGTTTGAATGGAAAAGCCTGGCACTACTCCATATAATGTGCCGTTAATTTTCTCTGTTTCTAGGACTTTCGGCTCCAAGTCCGCCTTCACTCCCAGCTGCTCCAGAACAGTGTCCAATGGCAGCCACAACTTTTGTTTGTCCTCGAATCCGGATAACGCTGTATCCACCAACACCGGCCCGTCTCCCGCAATCAGTTCCGTCAACAATTTCGTTTCATCATAATTATCAACTAATTCTACGTGATACGAAGGATATCTCTTGTTGAAGGCGGCAACAGCCTTTTTATAAGCAGCAGCATTATTCTCGCCCACCGCCAACAGGATGGATGGAATCTCCTTTTGACCAACAGTAGGCACTAGCCGAAGAAAATTCAGGACATCATTCCGGTCACGATAAATCACTTGCAGACTGCCATCCGAAAAGGCCTGCAATTCATACACTTCGGCGATAGAAATGCCATGATTGCGGAATAAGTACAGCAGTTTCACATTTTCCATATTCAAATCACATTGATAGAGCCCATTGTTATCTGCATACAGTATGGTTTCCTCGTCCCACAGGGTCATTGCTGTCGGTGTTTTGTAATCGCACTGCAATGCGAACAGCAATTCACATTCACCTCTCTCTGCATCGTAACAGAGATAATTCCTGTCGTAAGTGATACTCTCACCTTCTAAATGTTCTTCCTCCACGAGAACAATTTTTCCGTTCGCCAAGGTCAATAAGGATATGTACCTCCAGTCGGGCTTTTCAGAAACGGAAAATAATAATTCTCCTTCTTTCGTTATCACCATGTATTGATAAACAGGTTTTTCTGTGTTTTCCGAATAAGTTGCTTCCGCCAGGATAAAATGAAGATTCCCTGCACTATCCATAACAAGATTGTCTAATATAAACCAGTTCTCCGAATCAATGCAATCTAAAGGAATATCTCTGATAACAGTGAGGCTTTCATCTGTTTCCATCACATGCCATCGCAATTTTTCATCCTCGTCCAACGTGTAGGTCTGGTAAAGGAAATGATCGGAACCAATAACGGCGCCTGCAGTAACCACCTGCGTAGGCACATCCAGGCGAATGGATTTTCGGTTTCCTTCTTCATCGGTAATCGCAATTTCATCCCAGCATTCCTTCGGATTTGCGAACAGATGTTTTTTCATGAAGTGACCTTTCCCTTCACTGAAAAACATCGCACCTCCGCCTCCGGAAATTGCATTTGCCGGATGCTCCACTTCCAGAACTTCATTCACGACCGCGCTGTAGGCATCCAGTGTATTATCCCGGTTTGCAAATTCGTCTAGCCCCGAAAGATCCAGAAAATCCAAGGGTTCCGATTCATAATCCGATTTATCATTCGGTTCCCCGTTTTTCTTTCCGCACCCGACGAGCATTGACATGCAAAATAACAGTATACATAGGCTAATTAATTTCTTCATATCCCAAATCTCCTTCCGATGATTTTACTGCTATCATAGCAATGGCATATATCCTCCGTGTATCCATGCACATTTTTTACTCTTCCAGATAAATCTGAATTCTGTTCTGTATGATTTCCGCCACTGTAGCTGCATCCTTTTGTCCTGCAAAGAATGGTTCCGCCTCTTCCTGAATCACAGTTTTTAAGTCATCATACCTAACATTTTTCGGTGCTACTGAATCCAGGAATTCACGGTATTCTTTTTTGAAACTGCTGCCGTCCCGTTTTATACAGGATATTTCTGAATAGGCGCGGTACCCGATTTCAAAGTAAACACCTCTTTTACCACTCCAACCTGGATTTTCCACAATAACATTTTCCAAAATGTCACTTCGCATCGGAATTCCGGTTGCGGAAGTTCGGCAGGATTCATAGGAATATAAAATTTCTTATTACGGTAGAATGTTTTTCCAAATAATCATTTGAACATTCCGTAATTAAAAATAAATCTAAAGAATCAGCTGATATGTTATTGATACTGCATAGTACTGATCCTTTGCTATTCAATAACCTCTCCGCTAAGGTCGATATTGTCATACTTTCCAACAGGATATACTGAATATTCCACTACAGAATAATCAATAGCAGAAAGACTGAACTTGTACCTACTTCCTACTTCATCTGTCAAAACCAGTTCTCTTTCACGGAAGATTTCCTTTTTCACAATAGGCTTATCAACCCCCATGTATGCCAGTATTTCCTGCACATTAGTGGCAAATTCGATAATAGCATCCTTTGTTACAAATTCTTTGTATTCAGTGTTCTGTTTTCCAAAGCGCACCACTCTTTCTACTGTGAGCTGTTCTGCAGTACTGTCCGGTGTAAAGAAGATAGAATATTTTTCGGTATCATTCTCCATCGTCATCCAGTATTTCTGTACTGGTTCTCCATACAATGTGACATTACAATCAAAATCACTCATCGAGAATTCGCTTCCGCTCGCTCTCATATAAGGCATCGTCATCAGTTTCTCTACAAACTGTATTACTTTTTCCTCATCTGTCAAAGCTACAGGGTGCTTATACTGCTCCATAAACTCTGCCGCCTGTTCAATCAATTCTGCATCTGAGAGTTCTCCCTCTTCTTTGATGATTTCAGCATTCTGACTCTGTAAAACATAATTCGCCTTTTCCCAAACATCTATGATCTGCAGCAGTTGCTCATCAGTAAGTTCCTCAGCGGGTAAGTGAAATGTTCCAGAAACAATATCATAATAGATATCTTTCGATAATTCATCTCCATTGGCTAATTCCATACTGCCTTCCGGGAACTGCTCTCCTCTTTGATATGCGACTTTAAGGTTCTGCATTCTTTCCAATTCCCCTGCTGTCAGATTTCTCGAAAACGAGTCTGCTTCTACCTCTCCGGCTTGAACAACCTCGTATCTTTCCTGTACCTCCTCCTTGCTCATTCTTTCCATGTACGCCTGATATGCACTAACTGCTGCATAAACAGTTCCTGAACAAATCACAAATACTGCCATCATCATAACTGCCGCCATTGGTCCAGCATATCGCACACGTGGGTTCTTTACATGCCTGTGCTTTCCACACGCAGCAAGAATCTCTTCCTGCGAACCTTGTGATAATTCTACTGTATCGAATAATGCCTTAAACTCATCCCTCATGATGCTCCTCCTGTAAAATATCTTTCATCAAATGTCTGCCTCGCTCCAGTCTTTTTCTGACTGCCCCATTGGATATTCGTAGTATTCTGGCGATTTCTTCCGTTGAATACTCCTCGTAATAGTAAAGATAAAGAACATTTCGCAACTTTTCACTTAAGGAGAATATAAATCGAATGAAATCCCCTTTATTGTCTCCGCCACCAGTATTAGCTACTCTTTCAGCTAACTTAGCTTCTTCGTGCGGCTCTAACAAACGCAACTTTTTCCTAAATCGCAACATGTCTATGCAGGTATGATTGGCTGTTCGCAACAACCACGACTTTTCTTGCTCTGCGCTAACAAAAGCAGGAGCCTTTTCCATATACTTGATCATAGTTTCCTGCACTACATCTTGCGCATCCTGTTCACTATGGAGCATATAAAAGCTGAGTCGATAAATGGAATTGCCAAACTGATCCATTGCACATTTTACCTCTTCCGCTTCTTTCATTGCATGTGTTCCTTTCTGTAATTTTCAAATGATTTCGGTACCGTTCATTTGTCTTACAATAGTAAAACGAACAACATACCGAAAATGTGACATTACTACAAAAAAGCTAAATATAAATTATGCATAATACAATCCTTAATTGGAATAAACGGCATAAAAAATTGGAATGTTTTTGTTTATTCCAATTTTCTATGCCGTTTTATTTTATAATGGATTGAAGCTCATACCTGTTGTTTCTGTAGTCAAACAAGTTATCCTCGTCTATAGGTCAAGCCTGTAAGGAATTGTTTTTCTTTTTTAACTCCACATGCTTTGGATACACATTTTTGTTTCTGCTGACGCTCAGCACAATTCCAATCAGGATGTAGGTAATGAAATGACTATCTCTTCCCAAGGACACTAACGGCAGGAATCCACCTGACACGATTACTCGTCCGAAAAAGGCACTATTACTGCAAAGATTCGCTCCAAAACTTAAGAGCAATACAGCCATGCAGCCGACTCCCATGGCCAGACCAAGCTCATTCTTCTGCTTCAGCAAGATAAATCCCAGCGCGGCAATCAGAAAAACCATACCCACAATCGTCAAGAGAACCCAAGCCATTCCATCATGGAGTTTGAGTTCCTGTATCATGTAATCACTTACCACTCGCAAGCCTATTCCGTTATATGCCGAACCAAGCCCCGAGAAATACGGGATTCTCTTCTTCCAAACAGATAACAATATCAACGGCAGAAGGAACAGACCTCCCCAGGCACAGCCGGTCGCAAGCCGCACTTGCACCTGATACCAATTCTTGAACAACGCAAAGGTGAGAACCGACAGCAAACATACCAACAGTACTAAGGATGCAGCATTATCAATCAAAAATGTCACAGCCACAGGCGGAATCAACCAACCGATAGCCTTTACTAATGCTGCCCATCCCTCTCTTCGGAAGGAATATAGAATTGCTCCATAAATCGGCGGATACAACAGAATAAAATTGTTTGCGGTAAATGCGAATCTGCCAAAGCCGACGCGATAATGAATTCCGTTGATGTCCCCACCAAAGACACCCACCGCAGTCATTATCATGCAGCCAATCATAAACAGACCAATCCACTTTGCATACTTGGCAATCCTTGTAAAATCCAACATACATACCAAAAACATTAGAACTAATCCACTCAGCACAACCACCATGGCACTTTTGATCAACTCATCCACCATGGCATTGCCGATACTTGTCGCCATAGTTTCTCGATATGTATTGATAATACGGGCTTCTATCAGTACCCCCAGAAGGCTGATGATGGCAACGACTGCGATAGTTCCCCAGGCAATCGCCGGTCTATGAATCCGATCCATTGCAACGCCAACATCTACAGGATCTCCCATATCCAAAACCGCACACTTCTCGGCAGCAGCATCTGACATACCGCTCGCCTTATTCTCCGCAATTTGGTCCTCCAGATGTCCTCGGAACTCACTTTCGATATAGGGTCTCGCCTTTTTACAGCGTATCTGCGATAACAGTTTTTCCAAATATTCTTCCATCACAGTACCCCCATTGCCAAAACTCCCGAAACCGCGGTCTGGTATTCCTGCCACTCGTTTTTCTTTGCAGCAAAAACGCCTCTGCCCTCCTTGGTAATGCTGTAATACTTACGAACCTTTCCTGCGTACTCCTGCTCGTAAGTGGTTACATAGTTCTTCTCTTCCAAACCGTGCAACAACGGATACAGCGTGCCCGCCTTCAGTTCGAAAACATTATTTGACTTCTTGCGCAGGATATCGATCATCTCGTATCCGTACATATCCTTATCGTCCAGAAGTCTTAAAATCAACATTGTCATACTTCCTGAAATCAATGATTTGTCAATTGCCATTGTTATTCCCCTTTCTTCTTGTTGTATAGGTTGTCTATATATAGGCTACCTATATAGTAGCAAGGGAATTTCCTTTTGTCAACACTGTTCTCGGAAATTATCTTTCATCCAAATACAATTGCATTCTGCTGTTAATTATATCAGCCACATCTTCCGGCTTCTTTTTCTCCTGGTACATGGCATCCAATTCCTCATATAAAATTGCATCGATACAGAATGGATTCTTCGGGTTTTAATTGCGGTTTTTCCCAAAGGATATATTCTCTGATGCCGTAAAAATCCTCTTCTGCCTGTACAGTTCCTTCTACACGAAAGCATCCTGCCCGCAATTCCAAGGTCTCCTGTAAAATAGGCTCCTGCACTGTTTTTCCCCCACAGGCAGCAGTTTCGAATGCCAGCATACCTATCAGCATGCAAATCGATAATTTCTTCATTAACATTTATTCCCCCTCGAAATGTAATGTCCATAGCCGATAATGCCGAATTGCTGATTATTGTGCAAATGCTTTTTTCTCACCGATGTTATAATAATAGCCATCCTCTGTTTCCATCACATTGGTATATCCGTTATTCCACGGTGTATCTTCCGTCTGACTCAGTGTTTTTCCCGTCAGAACGGAATCCCCCATTTTTCCTGTCCCACAACCGGAAACAGTAACTGCCAAAGTCAAAGCCACAAATAAAACCTCTAATCTTTTTCTGGTTTTCTGTAAATGCATTTGCTCTTCCTCCAATCTTCTGCAGTACTTACGGTCATACTAGCATCTAACTTCGGAAATGGAAACACCTTCTGCACAAGCGGTCATGATATACTAATTTTTCAATTCAACGACGCAGCCATATCATGCTGCACCTCAGCATAATAGTAACTGTCAATCATGATAGGCGCATTGAACAGGGCTGCCTGCAAATATTTCTTGATATTGCGCACTTTGGATGTGTTCTCCTTCAGGCAGTCAAGAATATACTCCAGGTGCGAGGAATCCAGCTTCCTGAAACGCTCTTTGACCATGTCTGCCGGATATGTACTACCCGCAATCAAAATAGACTGGTTTGGAGACATAAGAATCTCCGTAACCAACTCATACATGCCCAGAATCATTTCTTTCGACAAAGGCCTTGCCTGAATGAGAATATCGATATCTAAAGCCGAGCGAACCTGTTTCCGCAGCTGCATGGCTTCATCCAATCGCATCTTATCTCTCGATGAAGATATGATTAGATTTCCATCAGTCTGATTCACATTAGTATTATTCTTTTTAGTATTATTATGTGGCATCGTTTCAGGCACTTCTTGAGGAGTTTTATCGGTACTTCCAAAGGTTTTGCATCTGCTACTTCTTGAAGTATCATTTTCGACACTTCCAGAAGTACCCAAATCGACACTTCTGGAAATGGCTGGTTTATCCGAGATGAAATTCTTGACATAGAGAATCGTCGGCAAGCCTAATCCTCTGCGTTTCTTCTCTACAAGACCAATCTTTTCCAACTCTGCCAGATAATCGATTGCTTTCTTTTTGGAAAAGCCTAAATCCTCTTGTATCTCAGCAATCGGATAAATGATATAAACTCTGTTTTCCTTATCCAACCAACTATTCTTAATTGATAAGCTCATTCTATCCAACAAAATCCCATATAACATTTTTGCCTGGATAGATAGAGGAGCAAACTTCTCCTCCGTGATTAATGCCTTCGGAATCCTGATAAAGCTGAACTGTTCAGCCTCGTTACCGTAATAAAACTCAAAACTCATCAAACTGCCTCCTGCCATCTCGTGGCGTACCTAAAAAACCTTAAAAAGCGTATAAAATAAGGGCATTTTCGTATCACAACGATAATGCCCTTACAGTTCGGTGCTATGACCATTTCGACTTGTCGTACCTCGGGTAAAAATGCCACAAAAGCCCAGGACATTTCACAATGACCAAAAAATCGGGGTACTTTTGGTGTACTAAAGCCATTTTGGCGTACCAAATTTCATCTTTTTACAGTTTCATTTTTAGGCGTTTTAGAGGGAAAATAACTCCTTTTTTCTCTCAATCATCTCATCGATTTGCTCAATATAAAGCTTTACATCCTTCACATTGTCGCATCTCTCAATTCTGCCATCCTCAAACACCCTCTTGGTGATGGAGCCTGCTCCGCAGGCAATGATGGTCTGCTTTTCCTCCATGATGAGAATATTGTAGAGACCAAGCTTTCCCTCTTCCGCGTAGCCCACATTTTCGAAATTGCCGGACATGTTCTTCTGGCGGTACAGATAATAAGGCACAAGGCTAAGCTTCTTTGCTCCCGCTGCGGCAATCTTCATGGTTTCATCCGTGTTGTTCAGCATGGATACACCGTGCTCCTGCACCCACTGGTTCAGCTTGGAAGCACGCTTAATTGCCAAAGAATGTACGGTCAGACTGTCGGGCGCCAGTTCAACCACTCTGTCGATGGTCTTCTGTACATCTTCCTCCGTCTCTCCGGGAAGTCCCAGAATCAGATCCATATTGATATTGTCAAAACCGACCTTTCTTGCCAGCGCGTAAGCTTCTTCCACCTGAACAACCGTTGCGCGTCTGCCGATAATGTCCAGAGTCTCCTGCTTCATGGTCTGCGGATTTACGGAGATTCTGGTAACACCATGCTTGTAAAGCACACGAAGCTTTTCTTCCGTGATACTGTCCGCGCGACCTGCCTCCACCGTAAATTCTTTGACCTCCGAAAAGTCAAAGTTTTCCCTCACACAGGTAATCAGTCTGTCCAGCTGCTCTGCCTCCAATGTGGTAGGCGTACCGCCGCCAATGTAGACACTGTCAAGGATTCTGTCCTTGTTTGCCTCTGCCACATATTTCAGTTCCTTTATCAGGCAATCCACATAATCATCAACCACCCTGCGGTAAGCACCGATGGCGTAGGAAGTAAAGGAACAGTACAAACAGGTCGTAGGGCAAAACGGAATGCCGATATAAAGGCTGTAACCGCCCTTGTAATGCACACCTGACAGCAATTCCTTTTCCCTCCTTGCAATATCCAATGAAAGAAGTGCCTTCTCATCACTGACCAGATGCTGCTTCCGATAGAAATCCAGAATTTCTTCGTCAGATTTGCCTTCCTCCAGCAGTCCGTAAGCAATCTTGGTCGGACGGATACCGGTCAGATTACCCCAGGGCAGCTCCTTACCGGTCTCAGCGCACATTGACTGATACAGAAATCTCTTAAAGCAGTTCTTGAAGGTATCTTCCCCTTCATAAGAGAAGGAATACGCCTGCTTTCCGCCGGAAATGGAAGCACCTTCCTCCGTAATCTCGATTCTGTATCTCATGCAATCCGCCAGCTCTGTCTTTCGCTCCTCCTTGCTTTCGGGAGTCACAATCTGCACTCTGTCCTCGGTAAAGAAAGCCTGCAGCAGCGAATGCACATCATATTCGTAATTTTCTTTGTTTAACTCAACACCTATCATTGAAAACCTCTCAAAAATAGCGTGGCCTTGAAGCCACGCTATTCATTTCTAAATCTTATCCAAGAAATGCATTGTACTTTTTCTCATGTCCGATGGTGGTACTGTCACCGTGTCCGGGATAGACCTTTGTCTCATCCGGCAGGATAAACAGCTTATCCTTGATGGAGCGCACCAGCGTTCCCATGCTGCCGGTAGGCAAATCCGTTCTGCCAACCGATTCCTGGAAAAGTGTGTCTCCTGCAATCAGGATGCCTGCCTCTTCCACATAATAGCACATGCCGCCTGCAGTATGTCCGGGCGTTGCGATTGCCTTGCAGGTAATGCCCGCGGCGGTAATCTCCTGGCCATCCTTCAGATACACATCAGCCGATACCACACAAGCTCGTCCTGCCTGCTCGGAAACATTCAGTCTCGCATTGCGCAGCATGTCTCTCTCATCCTCGGATGCATATACTTTGATGGGGTCCAGTCCGTCACACTCAGCCGCAGCATTCACTGCATCCTTCAGAGCCGTCAGCCCCCAGATGTGATCGAAATGACCATGCGTCAGCAGAATTGCCTTCACCTCAAAATTGTTCTTTCTCAGCGCGTTGTATATGTTTGCGCCCCTGTCGGCGGGATCGATTACAATACACTCCTTCTCGCCTTCTCTGTACAAAAAATAGCAATTGGTCTGGCACACGCTCAAGACCATGCGTCCGATTTTAATCTCAGCCATTAAAATTTCCTTTCCCGGATTAGCCGGTGGTTCTCTCAATATCAATTACACTCTCGATGCCTCGAATCTTATCAATAATACGATTCAGCTCATCTCTGCCTGTAATTTCAAAGGTCGTCTGCAAAGTTGCGAGACCCTGCTTGTTGGTTCTGGTATTCATGGAAAGAATATCAATATTCTTCTCCGTCAGTGCTCTGGAGATATCTGCAAGCAAACCGTTACGGTTGTTTGCGTAAATCTTAATCTCTGCAGTATATCTTCCGGTAGGATTTGCCTCTGCCTCCCACTCCGCATCGATGACACGGGCTCTCTCGATTTCGGGAAGGTTCATGACATTGACACAGTCTGTTCTGTGGATGGAAATACCACGGCCTCTGGTAACAAAACCGACAATCTCATCACCGGGCACTGGTGAACAGCATTTTGAAAAACGAACAGACAAATCGGCAATTCCTCTAACCACAATGCCGCTCTTGGGCTTCATCTTGCTGCTGGGCTTTGCTGCAGCCTGATTTCCCGCTTCTCGAATTGCCTCCAGAATTTCCTCGTTGGTAAGTTCCTTCTGATGATCCTTATCATAGAGCTCCTGCATCTTGTTGATAATCTGGCCTTCCTTCAATGCACCGTGGCCGATTGCGGCCAACACTGCATCCCAGTCTCTGAAGCCATACTTATGCAGGATAACATTCTGATACTGCGGAATCATCAACTCGGCAAGATTGATGGACTTAGCCTTTGCATAGGCGAGCACCATGTCCTTGCCCTTTACAATATTATCTTCCTTAAACTCAGCCTTAAACCACTGATTAATCTTGTTCTTGGCCTGAGTACTCTTAACAATGTTCAGCCAGTCGCGGCTGGGACCCTTGGAGTTTGCAGAGGTAATAACCTCAATACGGTCTCCGTTCTTGATCTGGTAATCAATGGTTACCAGCTTGCCGTTGACTCTCGCTCCCACCATCTTGTTGCCCACTGCAGAGTGAATGCTGTACGCAAAGTCAATCGGTGTGGAACCTACGGGCAGATTCTTTACTTCACCGGTAGGGGTAAAGCAATAAACATTGTCGGAGAACAAATCCAGATCGTTTTTGAGCAGGCTCATAAACTCTCTGTTGTCCACCATGTCTCGCTGCCACTCCAGAATCTGACGCAGCCAGACAAACTTTTCTTCCTCCTGTGCAGCAACCTTCTTGCCGTCGGAGGCTTCCTTATATTTCCAATGGGCAGCGATACCATACTCTGCTGCCTTATGCATTTCATAGGTACGAATCTGAATTTCAAAGGGCTGTCCCGAACTACCAATCAAGGTGGTGTGCAGGGACTGATACATGTTTGCCTTCGGCATTGCAATGTAGTCCTTGAAACGACCGGGTATCGGTTTGTACATCTCGTGGATGACACCCAGGGCCGCATAGCAGTCCTTTACATTATCTACGATGATACGAACCGCAAACAGGTCATAAATCTGATCCAGCGTCTTATTCTGGTTCTTCATCTTCTTGTAGATACTGAAGAAGTGCTTTACTCGTCCGTCGACCTTTGCCTTGATTTCCGCATTGCTGATGCACTGGCTTACCTCGTCAACAATGCTCTGAATGTACTGTTCACGGGTGCTCTTGCGCATGGAAATCTGATTTACCAGATCATAATAAACATCCGGCTGCAGGTACTTCAGCGAAAGGTCGTCCAGTTCAATCTTCAGCTTGCTGATACCAAGTCTCTGTGCAATGGGACAGTAAATCTCCAGCGTTTCCTTCGCGATTCTCTTCTGGCTCTCGGGAGATTTAAATTTCAGAGTACGCATATTGTGAAGTCTGTCCGCAAGCTTAATCATGATAACGCGAATATCCTTCGCCATGGCAAGGAACATCTTACGCAGATTCTCTGCCTGCATCTCCAGCTTTTCATCGGACTGATTCAGATTCTCGTTGGACAGAGGAATGCTCTCCAGCTTGGTCACGCCGTCTACCAGAAGGGCAACATCGTCTCCGAATTCCTTTCTCAGATCCGCATCTGTCATCACCGTATCTTCCACTACATCATGGAGAATACCGGCTACGATGGTCTCCTTATCCAGCTCCAGGTCTGCCAGAATCAGTGCTACATTCAGGGGATGAATGATATAAGGCTCTCCTGACTTACGGAACTGTGTCTTGTGTGCTTCCGCAGCCACATCATAAGCCTTTTGAATCATGGAAATATCATCACTGGGATGATATTTGTGCACACGATCAATAAGCTCCTGAAATAAGGTTTCGGGAGTTTTAAAGTTCTGGGTCTCTTCAGTTTTACTTTCAATCGAAACGTTACTTGTCTTTTCCGGTTCCATACTCATCACGCTCTCGTTTTGATCTGTTTTGTCTAATGCCCCATGTTAACCCCAAAAGACTGTCTATTTACCGGGATAGCAAATTGCTGACTCCAGGCGATAATTCTTGATAACCTCGCGTCCGTTTAAGCCCGCAAGCTCAATCAGTACAACAACACCTGCTACCACGCCGCCAAGCTCCTCAACCAGCTTGATCATTGCCTCTGTGGTACCGCCGGTTGCAATCAGATCGTCTACAATCAGAACTCTCTGGCCGGGCTTGATGCTGTCCTTATGCATTTCGATGGTTGCCTTACCGTACTCCAGATCATAAGAAACGCTGACGGTTTCTCTGGGCAGCTTGCCTGCCTTACGAATCAGTACAAAAGGCTTGTTATTATTATAAGCGATAGGGGTTCCGAATATGAAACCTCTGGATTCGGCACCAACTACCACATCATATTCCATATCCGCAATCTTCTCCTGCATGGTATCAATTGCGAGATGTAATCCTTCAGGGTCCTGAATGACACTGGTTACATCACGGAAAATAATACCCTTCTCAGGGAAATCGGGAATACTGAGCACATAATCTTCCAGCTTCTTCATAAAGAAATACCTCTTTTTCTCATTTTTATCGAATTGTACTTAACAAAACAGGACCCTTTCCGAAAAAAGAGTCCCATTTGACCGTTCGTTATTACTTTCTGCCGCAGCACTTCTTGTATTTCTTGCCGCTTCCGCAAGGGCAGGGATCGTTGGGGTATACCTTAGATTCCTTAACGATTGTGGTTGAGTTCTTCTGCTCTCTGTACAGAGCCTTTCTGGTCTCGTCATCGAAAATAACCTTCCATGCGTCCAGATTGTACAGCCAGTCAGCCTCTGCAGCAACCATGTTCTTGTAAAGAAGAGCCTTGTCAAAGCCAAGGTTTACTACGGTATCCTCTTCCATAGTGTCAATAGGATTCTTCTCGATAAGGGAGTCATTAATTCCATCCAGGAAACCTGTCATGGTCATAATAGGAACATTGTACTTATCAGCAAGCTCCTGTACAGTACCCTTAACTACTTCGTCAGGGTTCTGGAGAAGTACTTCGTAAATTTCCTTCTCAGCCTGGAAGTATGCACCCCAGATTTTCTGAAGCTGAGCCTGTCCTACGGACTCATCATATGCGATTTTTTTCCACTGATCTAATAATACCATTTCAATTTACCACCTTTAAAATTGTAATCTAAAAGATTTCTCGTTACATTGTATAACAAAATCCGACTATTGACAATGATTATTTTTTGACTTTCCTGAGAAGGTACAGACTGCATTTTCCATAAATTGCAATTGCCTCTTTCTTCTGTTCCGCGCTCAGATTTCTGTTGCCGTAGGCCACATCTTCTATCGCTTCTCGAAGCATCTTTACATCAATGGCTCTGCTCTTCAGTATCTCCTCCAGTTCACGGGGCGTCATGCAATCTGCATCCGGAATGCCATGTCTTGCGCATTTCTTAACCGTTCGTTGATAAATCATGAGCACACTTCTGTCCGGCTTTGTCAGACGAATCCGAATGCGGAAAACAATTTCCATCACGAAGGGCAAAATCATTCTGACAAACATCACAATGCCAATCAGAATTGCACCGAACACCAGAATGGTACCCGCAAGTCCCAAATCCATTTTCAGGTTCTGAATTTTCGCCCAGAGACTTTCTCTCTCATCCACACCGCCGTAAATGTCCTCAGCTGCGGTAGTCGGTTCAAAAATAGTCCAGCCCATGCCCGGAATGAATACCTCCGGGTAAGCGTGAGAACCACTGTCCTTAACATAGTAGGTATTGTCCTGACTGGCAAACTCCGGCACATAACCTTCCGCATATCTTACAATCATTCCAAGCGATCTGGCCATCAGCACAAATGCCGAAGCATAGTCGGAACAGGTTCCTCTCTTACTCTGGAACAGGAAGTATTCCGGCGTGGTGTCGGTTGATACATATTTCAGGTCATACACAAAACCGTTGCCGTGGAAGTAATCCTGCAGTGCCGTCGCCTTTTCCCAGGCGTATTCGCAATTACCGGTAATCTTCTCGGCCAGTTCTCTGATTTCGTCGGATATTTCCAAATTATTGTTTACACAGACTCTGTAATACTGGATTGCCTCCGTGTAGTCCTGATACCAGTCCTCCACAATCCGGGCATAGGAATCATCTGCATCGCTTAATATCTGCAGCAGTTCACTCAGCATTTCTCCTTCTTCCGCATAGGTGAGATTGCTTCCGCCGTTTTCAAACCAGAAGTTTCGGTAGGAGAACTCATCATAGAAGGAAATGTCATACTCGTAGTCACTGGAATGCGGTCCCGCTTCTCTGCGGAAGGTTCCGCTCTTCGAAACATAAAACGGTTCCTCATCCGCGGTGTAGACGCTGATGCCTCTGGTGGGAATCAGATAGTAAACGGCGCTGAAATTCAATGCCGTAATATGAAGATTGTAGTAGCTGTCATTTACCGTTGCTCCGTTCACAATGGATTCCAGTCCGTATTTGGCTGCAAATCCCGGAGAAAGCTTTTCTGCACGGCGCATTGCTTCCTGCAATTTTTCCAGCTGCAGGGATTCCTGCTTCGCGGTCCATTCGGACGGATCTATCTCCGCATTGACAAGTCCCCACTCGGGGTACCATCTGTCTTTTTTGAAATCGTAATAATCAAAATTCTGCCTCTTTAAATAGGTAATGTTCTCGCCGAACAAGGAATAAAGACGCCTGTTTCCGACATTACTGAAACGGTCGGCATTGCCGGAATACTCACCCAGATTTGTGAAATCAGGTGCCATCACAGTGCTGGTATCTCCTCCCAGAAAAGTATCTTCAAAACGGTCGTAATACTTTGCCTCATTCTCCTTGGGAAGAATTGCACAGACCAGAAAAACCAGGAGGATAAAGGCACCGGAAGAAATCACAATCGACACAAGGCCTCTTCGTTCACCGTCTCTGTTCTGTTCACTTCTGTGAACCATAAAAATACCGACATTTAAAATAGCAAGCAGAATCAGATAGACATTATCAATGTCTGTCATGACCTTCGCATACAGTACGCAGGGCAATAAACTGATCAGCGTCAGGAAGGACATTCGGTATAAGACGCGTGCGAAATAATAGATGGTCACGCTGAAAAATACGGAACCGCCCAAAAACATTGCCCACAAAAAGTAAGTGCTGTCCGTGGTTTCACTACCTGCCGTCAACGCCCATTGCTGGAAGAAAATATGGTTGACTCTGTAACCGCCCCATACCAGGTACTGCAGTTCAACATAGACTCCCATCAGAATAACGGTTATCAGAAGGCCGCCGATTCTTCTGTGCTTCTCCGTGAAACGACAGAGGGCAAAGGAAAATGCTGCCAATACACAGGAGCCCAGCAGGACAACCGGCATGGGAACCGGGCACTCATAAACAGAAAATACTGCTGCCATCATTACCTGTACCAATGCGAAGGGCAGCGCCATCGGCAGGATTGTCTGAAGGAATGTGTTTCTCTTTATCATAGCACAACACCCTCCTCCGAAACGGTCACATAAATCGCAAGGGAGACATCCTCATGCTTGCAGGCCTGCAGCACCGTTGCCAGCTCTGCTCCAAGAATCGGCGTGCAGTAAAGAATCGCCGTGGATTCCGTCTCTCCGGAACTGAGTTCCTGCGGAATTCTCTCCTCGTTCTCTCCGCTGAAGGACACTGTCGCCAACTGTCTTGTAAGTTCACTCAGCTGATTTTCCTCATTGATTACATACAGACTCCAGACGCCGTTTTGCTTCACATAAAAGTTAACGGACAGCTCTCTGGCAATCAGTACGCGCACATGTCCCAGCGCATCTTCAATTGTGTTTTGTTTTAAAAGGGCCGCACTCTCATCTGCGGACAGATTTCGATACTGGGCAGACACCTTATAATTTCCGTACCCACCTGTGCTGTACATACAGGGGTCCAGAATCAGGGTGACTCCGGCTCCGGCCTTCACTTCGTCCAGTCGGACAAAAAGTTCTTCATTACCCGCACTCAGTTTCCAGTTGATGCGCTTGATGGGATCTCCCGGCTGGTAGACGCGGTGATCGTATCCCGGGAAACCTCCGAACACTGCCGAGGAATACTCCATGGTCTCCTCGCTCTCGTCATTTCCCAGTGCACACTGACTGACTTCCCTGATGTAATCTCCTTCAAACGGTATCTCGGCTATATCCGGCACAATACCCACCATCCAACTGCTTTTCTGATTCTTCGGCAGTTCAACTCTTTTATTCAAAAGAGAAAAGAAATCACTGATACCGATTTCGCGGATTCCGATTTGCGATGCGCCGCTCATCTTGCCGGTAAATTCAATCTTCTCCACCGCAGTCTGAAAAGGAAGTACTTCCGTGTAGAATTTCTTCACGGAAGCGGTCAGTGCCGGTGAATCCATCATCACGATTCCCACCGGAGGGGTGGGCAGCATGCTTCTGTTCTGTATCTTCACCGTCACGGTACATTTCTCACCCTTAGTCAGTACTTCTCCGGACTGTTCAAAGGTGATGGTAAGAAAACGGGCAATACACCAGGTATACGCGACAGACAGGACCGGTGCCAGCACAAACATCAGTGCAAGAAACCAGCCTACTCTTCCGCTGCAGTACAAAGCAAAAATGACCGCAAGCCCAAGAGCTGCCAGATAATGAAACAGTGCCTTCATGCCGGCGCTAAACTGTTTCCACTTTTGTTTCATAGGCTCAACCTTTCTCTTATTCTACCGGAACAGGAACCTTTTCCAGAACCGCGCGGATTACTGCCTCCGCCGTGCCGTATTCCGCCTTTCCGCCGGGTGAAAGCATCAGTCGATGTGCCAGCACCACAGGTGCCAGATGTTTGATGTCATCGGGCAATACATAATCTCTTCCGCAGAGATATACATAGGCTTTTGCGGTTTTTAACAGAGCAAGGCTTCCTCTGGGGCTGACTCCCAGCTTTACGCCTGTCATGTTTCTGGTCTCCTCGGAAATTGCCACAATGTATTCCTCCAGCACTTCACTGCAGGAAACCTTTGCTGCCTCCGCAATCATCTCTTCCAGCTTCTCACAGTCCAGAACAGGCTGCAAAGCCTTCGGTGTTGCGGATTCATCTCTTCTTAAAATAGCCAGTTCGTTATCCTTGCCGGGATATCCCATGGAAAGCTTCATCAGGAAGCGGTCCATCTGCGCTTCCGGCAAATGGTAGGTGCCGTAGGTTTCTACCGGGTTCTGCGTTGCCATTACCATAAAGGGTCTGGGCAGGTCATAGGTGGTTCCGTCTGCGCTGACCTGCTTCTCCTCCATGATTTCCAGCAGAGCTGACTGTGACTTCGCACTGGCTCTGTTGATTTCATCTGCCAGCAGGAAATTACAGAAGGCTGCGCCCTTCTTAAACTCCGTATGGCGGTCCTCACCGGTAATCATGGTAAATCCGGTAATATCACCCGGCATAACATCCGGAGTCAACTGCAATCTGCTGAAAATACCATTGCAGGACTTTGCGAGTGAGGCTGCCAGCTGCGTTTTCCCCACGCCCGGGACATCCTCAATCAAAACATGTCCGCCTGCCAGCAAAGCAGTGATAACCAGTTCAATGGTATCTCTCTTGCCGATGATGACTTTCTCGATATTCTGAATCAAAAGGTCGATTTCCTGTTTTCTGCTCATTCTGTATTCCAGCCTTTCTCTCTTTATCTTCGATTGCTTCTGCGCCAGATTTTGCGTTCCTGCGCCTCTTTAATCAGTTCCTCGCGAAAATCGGGATGAGCAATGTTAATCAATGCCTCCGCTCTCTCCCAGGTACTGCGGCCCTCCAGATTCACTACCCCGTACTCCGTGGCCAGGAAATAAACCTGGCTTCTGGGCGAAGTGATGATATCGCCGTTAAACTGCGGCAATACTCTGGAATGCATCACGCCGTTGCGGTCCGTGTGCGTAGACTTCATACATATGAATGCCTTACCGCCTCTGGATGCACTTGCACCGATCAGGAAGTCCAGCTGACCTCCCGTACCGCTGATTTGCCTTGCGCCGGACCCTTCCGCCGCCACCTGCCCGTACAGGTCAATGGCCACACAGCCGTTGATGGAAACCATATTGTCAATCTGCGCAATCACGCTGGGTCTGTTTACATATTCCAGCGGATATGCCGCAAGTCCGGGATTGTCATCCACCCAGTCATACAAGGCCTGTGACCCTACCGCACAGCCGTAGACGCCCTTTCCCCGGTCGATTTGTTTCTTCTTGTTGGTAAGCTTACCGGCCTGATAAAGCTTCAGATAAGCATCGGAACACAGCTCCGTGTGCATTCCCAGATCCTTGATATCAGACTGCGCAATCATCTCGCCGATGGCGTTGGGGATGCTGCCGATACCAAGCTGCAGTGTGGCACCGTCCACAATATAGGGGATTAAATGCTCCGCAATCATTCTGTCTCTCTCCGAGGGCTCCGGATAGGGCTGATTCACAAACGGATCATGTGCCCCCTCCACGATAAAGTCCACATCGGAAATATGAATGCATTCATCATATCCGCCATGCACCTTTGGAAGATGCTCATTCACCTCAACAATTACAATGTCTGCCATTCTGGTAATCGGCGCAGCAACTCCGGTATTCACGGAAAAATTGAAATAACCGTGCTTGTCCATGGGAGAAACACTGACCATCACCACATTGACATTCAAAAAATACTCATAATACGCTGCGTTATTGTGAAACACCATGGGGATGTAATAGCAAAGTCCCTTGTCACACAACTGGCGCTCATACGAAGAACAATGCCAGCTGTGATAAATAAAGTGCTCCTGCTCCGGATCCTGCTCCACTACCTCCAGCGGTCCGGACATCAGATTGCCACGGATTTTCACATCCTCCAGCTCACTCTTGCGCTTCGCAAGCGCACGGTCCAGCAGCACCGGTTTTCCAAGGCAGCTGGTGTAATCAATCCAGTCACCGCTCTTCACTACCTTGACTGCTTCCTCCGGTGTTCTCAATTTATCCTGATATTCGCTCAGAAAATTGTTTGGCATACTCCTCCTGTTCCGGTCCCGAACGACCTGCAGAAATCAATTACCTTACCTGAATCTTTTTCTTTTGAACATATGTAAATACAAAACCAAGTACAAAGCCCTGCAGCATGGTGAAAAGGAACATGCCGAAGCCGGGACCTACAAATGCCACACTGGTCACGATGCTGGGGAAGGCAAAGGACAGGCAATGCGCGCCCGTTGTGCCGACCAGAGCGCCGCCTATGGCTCCGGAAACACAGGCTGCCAGCATAGGCCGAACCAAAGGCACATTAATGCCGAACAGCGCCGGTTCGCTGACGCCGAGCACCGCTGTTGCCGATGCCTGAATCGCCATCTGCCTTTTCTGCTTATCTTCCTTGCACATCAGTGCAACCGCCAAGGCAGCTCCGCCCTGGGCATAAACCGCAGCCGCTACCAGCGGCATAATTACATCATATCCGTACAACGCAATATTGCTGATGCAGACAGGAACAATACTCCAGTGAGCGCCGATCGCCACCATGGGCTGAATGACAAATCCCATAAAGGCACCTGCCAGAATCGGGTTCCAATCATAAATTCTGAAGAACAGATTGGTCAGGCCGTCTCCAATCCAGCTTCCCATGGGGCCAAACACCAGGAAGGTTGCCGGAATCAGAATCAGGCAGCAGATGATGGGCTTTAAAAAGCCTCTTACAACCTCAGGAATATACTTGTCGCAGGGAATCTCCACAAAATGCAGCAATCCTACCGCCAGCAGAATGGGAATCACGCCGGACTGATAAACCGCGTGGGGCACTTCAATTCCAAAGAGCAGCATACTCTCCGTCTGATCGACATAAGCAGTCAGATCAGGATACAGCATCGCCGCCGCAATCATCATGGTAATAAAGGGATCCGTCTTCCACTGTTTTGCCGCGGTAATGGCCAGAAAAAAGGGAAGAAAGAAGAAAAATCCGTCCGACACCGCATAGAATAACCGGTAAATTCCACCGGCTGTCGTCAGCACTCCGAACATTGCCAGAAGAATCATGGCACTCTTGATAATGCTGGCTGCCGTAATCAGATTGATCACCGGAAAAAAGATTCCGGACAACTGCTCTATCACTGTCTGATAAGCACTTTTTTTCTTAGTTTGTTCGCTCATAAGTTCATTCTCTTTCATTATATTGCTAATACTTAATTATAACTGATTTTCGAAAAATTTTCTATAAAAATGTGCCGTTTTCTGACAATCCTCGGGCTTTGACTTTTTCTCCCGCGAATGGTATCATATTGGATAATAATCATTGTTTTGGAGGTACCCATGTCCGGTTCAGATAACAACAAGAAGAAGGTCACATCGAAGCAGGTTGTCGCAATGTGCGGCGTTATTCTGCTGGTTCTCTTATATATCATAACGCTTTTGGCTGCTATTTTTGACACCTCAGCCTCAGGTAACCTGTTCTGGGTATGCCTGATGTGCACCATCATCGTTCCCATCATCATCTGGATATACACCTGGCTTTGGGGACGCCTGCACGAGCGGTCCGATTCCGATGATACAATGGAGCAATAACAATAAAACCTCAGTAAGTCATGCTTACTGAGGTTTCTTTTTGTCGTTATCGCAAAGGCAGCGGTTCGCCGTCCAGCGCCGCTTCCGTCAATACATCACGAATATAGACCAGTTTTAAGGAAAAGAACTCTCTTCCCTCCTCCAGAAGACGGAAGAATATTTTGTCGCCTTCCCAGATGGGCAATGTCGTTACCCGACTCTTCTCTATCCATTCCAGATTCCCTTCATCACATTCCTTACATTCTCCCGAAAAGTCCTCAGAAGTATACAGGAAACAGAATTCATCCAGATCATCGATGACAAAGGTAATCAGGCCGCGCAGCTTCTGGCTCTGCAGCGACAGTCCCGTTTCCTCCAGCACCTCGCGTCTGATACAGTCCTCCGGGGACTCTCCGTGCTCCAGATGCCCGCCGACTCCAATATATTTGTCCTTGTTGATATCCTTTTCTTTCTTGGTACGGTGGAGCATCAGATATTGTCCGTCCCGTTCCAGGTAACAAAGGGTCGTAAACTCCTGTTTCAGATTCGCCATTACACGCGCTCCTTTACTCCAATCAGTTCAATCACGCCGCCTCTGCCCTCGTTGTAGGAATCTACCGCCTCTTTCAGAGATGCAAAGCTTCGCTTTCCGTAGGTGCCGTAATCATTGTGAATCAGGTATCTGGTGTTATTGCTGCCGCCGAACTTGGTAATGCACATGGTATGAATGCCGGACTTTGCGGTTTCCCTGTTGTTATACAGGTTCACCAGGAATCCGTCGAAGCGTCCGGAGAATTCCTCCACATCTGCTTCCTCGTAATCCTTGCCCACAATGCTTTCCGTCTCCTTGCCGCTTTCCTTCAGATATTTCTTCATGGCTGAGGGAGCACTTCCAATCATACCGCCGATGGCAATTCCGCTTGTCTCAAAGCGTCTGACCCATTCCGGGAAATCGGGAGCTGCATCGCCGTCAAAATATTTGCAGAGATTATAAACCGCAATGGCTTCGCAGGAATTGTAATTGGCAAAATAGGGCACCTTTTTCTTGCCCTCTCGCTTCTCACCGAACCAGATAGGCACCTTGCCTCCGGCCTCCCCCAGTCTGGCCTGGTATTCCAGATAGCTTTTGCCGTCTGCCGCCTTGCTCTCTACCTCGTCACTTCTCAGCTTCCAGGCTTTGCTGTTGTGGTTATAATGCTTCTCCACGGTATCCCTGTGCAGTTTTCCCCAATACATTGCCATATAGTAACCGCCCAAAATAACACCTGCGGGTGTCACCTTCGGCAGCATGCCGCAAACTGCATCGAATGCCTTGCCGGTCAGTTTCTTTTTAATACTCATGCATTCACTCCCAATGCTAATAACTGCTCTACTGCTGCTTCTTTGGTGGTGAACTGAATTGCTTCCATGCCAACCTTTCTCGCCGCTTCCACATTGCGAAGAGTGTCATCCAAAAAGACACACTCCGCCGCCTTCAGACGATAGGTTTCCAGCAGGCGCTCGTAAATCTCAAGAGAAGGCTTGATCAGTTTCACCTCATAAGACATTATACCACCATCCATCAAAGGCATAAATATCAAATCTTCGGCAGTTTCTCTTCTGGTCTTTAAACCGTAGTTGGACAGGTAGTAAACCTGATATCCCTTCGCCTTTAATTCCTTCACCCAATTGCAGGCATAGTCTCTCAGTCGCACAATGCCGGTGATGTTTCCGAATGCCAGACGCAGTTCCTTCTCAATCTCCGGATCATTTTTCACAAACCCGTCCAGCAGCTCCTCCTCTGTCCATACTCCACGGTCCAGTTCATTCCAGGTCTCGGTCAGAATGGATGCCTTTGCGATTCGGTCGATCATTGCCTGATCAAATCCCTTTGTTTTCAGAAAATCTGCCCAGCAGAAATCCACCAGCACATTTCCGATGTCAAAAATAATATTTCGAATCATCAGTCTCTCCTCTATACAACAAGCGCACGGTTTTCGCCGTGCTCTGTCAGTTTTCAAACAATTATTCTCTTCCGTCCCAGCAGTAGGTACAAAGCTTCTCTTTGGGGATACCTACGGACTCAATCATATCGTCAAGTCTGTGGAATCTGAGGGAGGTGAAGCAAAGCTGCTTACCGATTCTCTCTACCATTTCCTTGTACTCTGCAGCATCGGGATCTACATAGTTCTTCAGGTCGATCTCCTTATCTGCGCCTTCCATCTCCTGGATGACTCTTCTGGTGATCAGATCCATCTCGGAAGATGATCTGGAGAAGTTTAAGTACTTACAGCCAAATACCAAAGGAGGACATGCAGGACGAATATGTACTTCCTTTGCACCGCTCTGATACAGGAACTCAGTGGTCTCACGGAGCTGGGTACCTCTTACGATGGAGTCATCGATGAGGAGCAGGCTCTTATTTTCGATCAGGTCCTTTACAGGGATCAGCTTCATCTTCGCAATCAGATTACGCTGTGTCTGAATGGTAGGCATGAAGGATCTGGGCCAGGTAGGTGTATACTTGATAAAAGGTCTGGAGAACGGAATTCCGGAACGGTTTGCGTAACCGATTGCATGTGCGGTACCGGAATCGGGTACACCTGCAACAATGTCAGGCTTTACATTATCACGCTCTGCCAGCTTGGAACCACAGTTGTATCTCATCTGCTCTACGCTGATGCCCTCGTAGGAGGAAGAAGGATATCCGTAGTAAATCCAGAGAAAGGTACAGATCTTCATATCCTTTCCGGGCGCAACCAAGGTCTTGATGCCTTCGGGAGTCATAACAACAATCTCTCCGGGGCCCAATTCCTTTATGGGAGTGTATCCAAGGTTCAGGAAAGAAAAGCTCTCAAATGCTGCACAGAAAGCATCCTCCTTCTTACCGATAACAACGGGAGTACGTCCCATCTTATCTCTTGCCGCATAAATACCGATAGGAGTCATAACCAGAATGGTCATGGAACCGTCGATTACTTCCTGCGCGTACTGAATACCTTCCACGATATTGTCTCTCTGGTTGATAATGGAAGCAACCAGTTCGGTAGCATTGATATCACCGCCGCTCATCTCCAGGAAATGAGAATGACCCTTTGCGAAGAGCTCCTTGATCAGCTGATCGGTGTTATTGATCCTACCTACGGTTGTGATTGCATAAGTACCGTGGTGTGAACGAACCATCAAAGGCTGGGGCTCATAGTCTGAAATACAGCCGATACCCAGATTTCCTTTCATGGAATTGATGTCCTTATCGAACTTGGTACGGAAGGGAGCATTTTCAATATTATGAATTGCTCTGTCATAGCCTTTCTCGGGACTGAATACGGCAATACCTGCTCTTCTGGTTCCCAAATGTGAATGATAGTCTGTTCCGAAGAATAAATCGAATACGCAATCATTTTTTGACGCTACGCTGAAAAAACCACCCATTTTTGTTCTCCTTTATTGTAAATAGTAAAGTAATATGAAAAGCAAGAAAGAATGGTCCGAAACCATTCTTTCTCTTATGATTAAACGTTAATCTCTGCCTTTACGCCAAGCAGTTCCTTATTCTCTTCCAGTACGGGACGGATGATATTCTTTAAGAAATTATCCACCTGCTCCTTTGAACGACCTACATACTTAGCGGGATCCATGGTCTCAAGAAGCTCTTCCATGGTTACGCCGAAGGTCTCATCAGCTGCAATGAGCTCAAGAAGGTTGTTGTCCTTACCTTCTACCTTTACATTCTTGCCTGCTTCCATGGAGAGCTCACGAATGCGCTCATGAAGTTCCTGACGGTTACCGCCCTTCTTAACTGCATCCATCATGACATTCTCGGTAGCCATGAAGGGAAGCTCTGAAAGCAGTCTCTTCTCGATAACCTTAGGGTAAACTACGAGACCGTCTACTACATTCAGGCAAAGGTCAAGGATACCGTCGGTTGCAAGGAAGCCTTCGGGAATGGAAAGTCTCTTGTTTGCGGAATCATCCAGGGTTCTCTCAAACCACTGAGTAGCGGAGGTGATTGCAGGGTTCAGAGCGTCAATCATAACGTATCTGGACAGAGATGCAATTCTCTCACTTCTCATGGGATTTCTCTTATATGCCATTGCGGAAGAACCAATCTGGCCCTTCTCGAAAGGCTCCTCAACCTCCTTCAGGTGCTGAAGGAGTCTGATGTCGTTACTCATCTTGTGTGCAGATGCAGCGATGCCTGCAAGTACATTGGCAACTCTGGTATCTACCTTACGGGAATAGGTCTGGCCGGATACGGGATAGCACTTCTCAAAGCCCATCTTTGCAGCAATCATGGGATCAATCTTGTCGATGGTCTCCTGATCACCGTCGAACAGCTCCAGGAAGGAAGCCTGTGTACCGGTGGTACCCTTGGAGCCGAGAAGCTTCAAGGAGCCGAGTACATAGTCAAGGTCCTCCAGATCAAGATAGAACTCCTGCAGCCAGAGGGTTGCTCTCTTACCTACGGTTGTAGGCTGTGCAGGCTGGAAGTGTGTGAATGCCAGGGTAGGCTGTGCCTTATATTTCTCCGCAAAATCAGCGAGCTCTGCAATGACATTAACCAGCTTCTTCTTTAC
>JAZLKR010000054.1:0-21732 GCA_045597705.1 Acetatifactor sp. | reverse complement strand
GTATTAGTAACCCATGAAGGTGTTTCAGGCCATTTACCTTGCCGATACAATTCAACAGCATTTCGTTTGTACTCATAAGAATAATGCATAAAAATAACCCCTTTCTCTGGATGTCCAGAAAAAGGGGTACATATCAATTTCCGATGCCGGTTCTTTTTGTTATCAATTTACTGATTTACTTTTTCTTCTGCCTTCTGTTCAGCAACAGTCTGTACTGCCTCAGGCTTCACATCAGACACGATTCTGAGTTCCTTCACAGGATACAGCTCAGGTCTCTTTTTTCTGTGCTTCATGATGGACTTTCTGATGCACTTGTAGATGGGAACGACACCCAGGCAGGTCAGCGCCCAGATTACACCGAGAATAATAACAACCACAAGGAGAACGCTCAGCACTACTTCCTTGATGTCATCAAAGAAATCAACACACTTCAGGCGGAAAGCTTCCACTGAATTTCTGGGGATATAGTAGGACAGGCGAACATCGATGGTGGAATACTCCAGCATTCTTTTCAGGTCCTCCGCTGTGATTTCCCGATAGTTGCGATAATAGTCATCGCTGTAGGAATCAACAATCTTTGCATTTTTGTAGTTGGTTGCGGTCTGGATATATCTGGTAACATACAGTTTGTTCTCATTGATGAAATCGTCCAGAATCTGGATTACATCTTCCGCGTACTCGTTCTTAATTTCAACAGAGAAGGAAAGATAACCGGAACCGGTGTAGTAAATCTCGTTTCTTGAGAAGCTGGTTCTGTCTCTCTGAATGGGATAACCGTTGAAGTTGTTATTGAAATTGGAAATGTAGCCTTCCTTGCTGATTACGAACTCCTGCACCTTGTCATACACATCCAGCACGGTCTGCTTATCCTTCACTTCGCCCTGTCCGTTGAACTGGTAAGAGTAATCGCACATCTCGCCGGAAATGGTTGCATTGCCGTAATCCATGTAGGCCTCGGTCGAATAGGTCTGTGCACTCTTCACACCGTTGTAGGAGAAAGACTCTGCGGTGTCAGAAGCCATATACATTGCTCCGCTGCTGTCGCTGCTGCCGCAGCCGGTCAGCAGGACTGCTGTCATCATTGCCAACATCACACTTTTTACTGTTTTCTTTTTCATAATAAAACCCCCGTTTCTTTTCTGAACTAAGCCGTTCTACCCCAATAGACGCCGGTTCGCACATAAAAGTTGCAGAAAATCAAAAATATTCTCCCAAAATTTTAGCAAACAGCAATCCAATCACAATCAGGATTACGATTCGCACAAATTTGCTGCCGTTCTTCATGGCAAGTCCCGCGCCGATGTAATGGCCCAGAATGCTGAACACACCTGCTGCCAGTCCCAAGGGAATATACACCACGCCGCCAAGGAGGAATACCACCAGCGAAGAAATGTTGCTGGTCAGGTTCACCAGCTTCGTGTTTCCGCCCGCAGTGAGCACATCCATTTTTGCAAGTCCCGTGTAGAGCAGAATCAGAAAGGTTCCGGTACCGGGACCGTAAAAGCCGTCGTAAGCGCCCAGCATCAGGCTGGCGATTGTCACTATGATATACTGCTTCTTTCGGCCGATGATTTCATCGGGCTTGGGCTGCAGGTCCTTCTTAAACAGCATGTACAGAGCAATGCAGGGAAGCACGACGAGCAGCATCTTGGAGAAAAGGTCCGCATCTACCAGTAACGCAATGCGCGCCCCGATCTGTGATCCGATCAGGGCGGCAATGATACCGGGAATAGCCAGACGAATGTCGGCGAACCCGTTCTTATAATATCGAATTGTAGAAACGATGGTTCCGCTTGCGGAGGACAGCTTGTTGGTTGCCACCGCGTTGTGTGCCGGAACACCGGCAATTAAGTACGCAGGCAGCGAAATCAATCCGCCGCCTCCGCCGATTGCGTCCACCAGACCGGCCAGAAAGACCATGGGGCACACAATCAGGTAAGTCATGATTGTCATTTAAATAATCCTAAACCTTTGTTTTAATTTGCTGAATTGAAAACATTCACATCCAGTTCTTTTTCCTGGTGGCAAACGATGGTGGTGCAGACTGCGTCGCCGGTGATGTTAACAGCGGTACGAATCATATCCAGGATACGGTCGATACCCATAATCAGTGCAATACCCTCGGTAGGAAGTCCTACGGAGTTCAATACCATTGCCAGAGTTACCAGACCAACGCTGGGTACACCTGCGGTACCGATGGAGGCGATGGTTGCCGTGAGAACAACGGTTGCCAGATCGCCCATGGAAAGGTTGATGCCGTAGGCCTGCGCGATGAAGATAACTGCCACGCCCTGCATGATGGAGGTACCGTCCATGTTGATGGTAGCTCCCAGAGGGATGGTGAAGGAAGAAATCTTCTTGGAAACGCCCATCTTCTTGCTCAGTGTATCGATGGACATGGGAATGGTTGCGTTAGAGGTTGCAGTGGAGAATGCAAACATCATAACGGGGAAGAACTTCCTGATGAACTTGAAGGGATTCAGTCTGGTGAAGATAATCAGCAGAATCTGGTAAACGATGAAGCACTGAATGAACAGTACCAGCGTTACATTTCCCATATATTTCAGCATAGGTTTAAATGCGGAGAAACCAAGGTTTGCAAAGGTTCTGCAGATTAGGCTGAATACACCGATGGGTGCCAGCTTCATAACAGTCATGGTCATCTCCATCATGACATCGTTGAACTGGCTGAAGAAATTGGAAACCGTGGAAGTACGGCTGCCCAGCTTTGCCAGCATAACACCTACAAACAGTGCAAACACGATGATGGGAAGCATATCGCCGTTTGCCATGGAGTTGATGGGGTTCTTCGGGATGATGTTCAGCAGTGTATCGGTAATCTTGGTCTCGGCCGCAGCGGAAACCTCTGCCTTCTGAATATCAGACATATTTAAGCCAACGCCGGGCTTGATCAACAGTGCCACGGAAAGTGCACACATAACAGCCAGCGCAGTGGTTACCAGATAGAAACAGATGGTCTTCACGCCAACCTTACCCAGGGTCTTGGTATCACCGATGGACATGCTTCCACAGACCAGGGAGCAGAAAACCAAGGGTACAACCAGCATCTGCATCAATCGGATAAAGCCCTGACCGAACACATACAGAACGCCTTCGATGATAATGGTGTCTCTCACATAACCGGCGGGTGCAAAGTAATGCAGCAGCACGCCCACAACCATGCCGGACAGCAGTGACAGGAAAATCAGATTGGAAAGGCTGATAGCCTTCTTCTCGCCCTTTTTCGTAGTTGCCATTTACTCGTCCCCTCCTGTTCTGTTGATGTAGTCCTTCAATACCTCTTTCCAGTTGCCGGGCTGCTGTAAGCCGGACAGGCGAAGCATCATGTTATCCAGTACAACGCTTCGGTTGTTCTCGTCCTCAACCTGAATGGGAACTACTTCTATCTTGCCGGTGTTGCCGGAATATTCCAGAATGGTCTGGACAAACTCATAACGGCTGCAGGTTCCCTGACAAACCGCATGATAGATACCGAACTCATCCTTCTCGATAAAGTGACAGATCACTTTCGCCAACTCTCCTGCGCTGGTAGGGGAAGCAAAGGCATCCTCGCCGGCATAGAAATCCTGACCGTTCTTTACTGACTCCAGAACAGAGCTCACATAGTCCTTGCCGATACCGTAAACCCAGGAGCTTCTGATGATGACAAAGCGGTTCATGAGCTCGGTCAGCATCTTTTCACCTGCAAGCTTAGACTTGCCGTACACCGATCTGGGATTAGGATTGTCAAACTCATTTAAGGGAGTGGTGCCGCGATTTGCAAACACATCGTCTGTGGACATGTGAATGACCTTCGCGTTGATTTCATTTGCCGCATGAGCAATGTTGCGCACGCCCAGTGCATTTACCTTGTAAGCCTCATCGGGGGCGGCAGCACACTCCTCCAGTCCTGTTAAGGAAGCACAGTTGATAATCACATCCGGTCTGTTGAACTTCGCGAAATGGACAACCTCTTCGATATCGGTCACATCCACATCCTTGTCTGTCAGGAACAGTTCGTACTCTACTTCATCCAACAGTTCTACCAGCGCGGAACCAACATGTCCTGCTGCACCCGTAATCCATATTCTCTTCATATAAACCCGCCTCTCTACTATTTTTTGTATACCCTATACTCTTTGATTATACCATGCAGAAAGGCACTTTGTCACAGCAAAAAAGCCCCGGCATGAGCCGAGGCTTGTAAAAATTTCAGACCAATATTAAGCTAATCTGCACAACTGCCGCTTACTTTATCAGCTTCTTTTTCATGACCAGATAGCGCAGCCAGGCAGTGGAACCCGCCATGAACCACACAATACCGACGGACCACCAGATACCCCACAGACCGATGGCAGGAATCATTGTCAGCGCGATGGGAACCACAAATCTGCCGATGACCTCTACGATACCGTTCAACAGTGCAAAGAAGGCATCACCGATACCGTTCAGTACACCTCTGGTAATATAAATCATTCCCAGGAATACATAGAACAGGCTGGTAATTTGCATTGCGCGGGCACCCATCTCGATTACCTCGGGCTCGTTAACGAAAATCATGACAATATACTTGCCGAACAGCTGAATAATCGGTATCATCACCGCGGTGAAAATCACCATCAGCAGCAGGCTCTTGCGATAGCCCTGCTCCAGACGCTTCATCTTCTGCGCGCCGTAGTTCTGGCCGGTGAAGGTAGAAAGCGCTGCGCTCAGGGTCTGGTAAGGCTGGTGAATCAGCTGCTCAATACGGCTGGTTGCGGTAAATGCCGCCATGGTAACCGCACCGAAGGTATTAACCACTCTCTGCAGTGCCATGCAGGAAATTGCAATCAGGGAGAACTGCAGGGACAAAGGAATACCGATACGTACCGCACTGCCCACAATATTGCTGTCGAATTTCATATCCTCTCTGCCCAGCTTGAAGTAGGGGTTGGAACGAAGCGCGTAAATCAGGCACAGCGCACCGGAGGTGAACTGCGAAATCAGGGTTGCCACTCCCGCACCGGCAACGCCCATATGCAGGAATTTTACAAAGCAGTAATCCAGAATCGTATTCAGAATACAGGAGAAAATCAGGAAGTACAAGGGTGTCTTGGAATCGCCCATGGCGCGAAGCATGGATGACACATAATTGTACAGCGATACAAAGGGCAAACCGATGCAGGCAATTCTCATATACAGCACCGCATCCGGCAGAATATCCGCAGGAGTCTCCAGAAGTGTCAGCAAGGCAGGTGTCAGTGCAAATGCCAGGCTTCCCACCACAAGAGGAAACAGAATCATAATATATGCCACATTTGCAATACACTTTTTCACCAGAGAAGTGTTGCCGCTGCCAAAGTGCTGGGAGGTAATGATTCCGCCGCCGGAACCGATACCGTTACACAACGCAAAGAACAGGAAGGTAACGGAGCCGGTGGCACCTACTGCCGCCAGAGCTGTTGCTCCCACCAGTTTTCCTACGATAGCGGAATCCACCACATTGTAGAGCTGCTGAAACACATTTCCGATCATCATGGGAATCGCAAATACGATCAAAAGTCTGACGGGGCTTCCCTCCGTCATGTTCATTGTCTTTTCCTTAGCCATTTTCAACCTCTTTAAAAAAACATATCAAACAACCTATTAAAAATAGCAATTCTCACAGGACTTTGCTTATCATCTTTTTACATTTTTGAAAAAACATACTCTATTTTTGCAAAAATGAAAAAGGGACGCTGCTTCTGTCACGAAGAGCGTCCCCTGTCACACAAAAATTATAATTTGAATGCGGTGCCGGTAAAGACTGCACACAGTCTGTCCTGTGCATCCTTAACCTGTACCTCACAGAAGGTAGTGGTCTTGCCGGTACGCATAACCCTTGAGGTTGCAATCAGCTTGCTGCCCTTTGCGGGAACAAGGAAGGTAATGTTGGAATCCATGCCGACGGTTACCTTGTGAACATTATTCACGGAAACTGCGAAGGCGAAGTCAGCCAGTGTGAAATACACACCGCCCATTACCGTGCCTGCTGCGTTCAGGTGATTCTCATGAATCTCCATGCTGCAGATTGCATAATCCTCACCGATTTCATCAATCACCATACCGTTTGTGGTGGCGAATCTGTCATTTTTGAAAAAATCCTGTGCTTCTTCTACACTGCTGAAAACCATAGTGCCAATCTCCTTTATTCTCAGATTACATGACAAAGGGACGCTCCTCGTGACAAAAGGAACATCCCCAATGCTTAGATATTGAAAAGATCGCTGTAAACCTTCAGAGCGCCGTCGGTCTCATGAGCGAGAACCTTCTTGGCAAGAACCTTACCAAGCTGTACGCCCTCCTGGTCGAAGCTGTTGATGTTCCACAGGAAGCCCTGGAACATTACCTTGTTCTCGAAGTGTGCAAGCAGAGCACCCAGGCTTTCGGGAGTGAGCTGCTCACCGATGATAATGCTGGAAGGACGGCCGCCCTTGAAGCTCTTGTTGCTGTTCTCATCGTCCTTACCGCAAGCGAAAGCAACGATCTGAGCTGCCACATTAGCGCAAAGCTTCTGCTGGCTGGTGCTGCCCTGGATATCTACATCAGTGCCAATCTGGCTGTTCTTGAAGCCGATGAACTGAAGAGGAACGATATCGGTTCCCTGATGAAGCAGCTGATAGAAGGAATGCTGGCCGTTGGTTCCGGGCTCACCGAAGATGATGGGGCCGGTAGGATAGTTAACGGGCTCGCCGAAGCGGTTTACTGACTTACCGTTGGACTCCATGTCAAGCTGCTGTAAATGTGCAGGGAAACGGGAAAGAGCCTGTGAGTAAGGAAGTACGGTTGTTGCGGGATAGCCCAGAACATTACGCTCGTAAACGCCGATCAAAGCATCGATCAGAGCGGGGTTCTTGCAGATGTCTGCGTTCTTAGCGGTCTCGTCTTCTGCTGCAGCACCGTCAAGGAAGCGAGCAAATACATCAGCACCGAAAGCAAGTGAAAGAACTGCGCCGCCAACTGCTGAAGTAGAGGAGAAACGTCCGCCGATATAGTCATCCATGAAGAATGCTGCCAGATAGTCATCACTCTTTGCAAGAGGAGAGGTCTCACTGGTTACGGCGATCATATGCTTGGAAGCATCCAGACCAGCCTTAGCAAGAGCATCCTTAACGAAGGACTCGTTTGTCAAAGTCTCAAGTGTGGTTCCTGACTTGGAAACCAGTACGAAAATAGCATGTGCAACATCAGTGCCTGCCAGAACTGCTGCTGCATCGTCGGGATCTACATTGCTGATGAACTTAGCATCCATTTTGAAGGTGCCGTTCTTCTTTGCCCAGTTCTCAAGTGCGAGATACATAGCACGGGGACCAAGGTCGCTTCCGCCGATACCGATCTGAACTACGGTTGTGAACTTCTCGCCTGCTGCGTTGCAAATCTCACCGCTGTGAACCTTTGCTGCGAACTCAGCGATTCTCTTCTGCTGCTCGGTGTAGAAGGTTCTCTTGTCAACGCCGTCAGCGGTAACTGCCTGGCCGAGCTGTCCACGGGTCATCTGGTGAAGAACCAGTCTCTTCTCACCGGTGTTGATTACTTCGCCGTTGTAAAGCTCTGCGAACTTGTCAACCAGCTCAGCTTCCTTTGCAAGAGCTGCCAGCTTCTCAAGTACTGCATCGTCAACTTCCTTTGCAGCGAAATTGTAAGTAAGTCCTGCTGCCATGGGTACGCTGTATTCCTTCACGCGCTGTGCACCGTTCTCGCCGGCCATAGCGGTCTGAAGCTTTACGCTTCCCTTGCAGGCAGCCAGTGCCTTGTAGGACTCTAATGTATCAAGATTTTTCCAATTTGCCATTGTTTTTCTCTCCATTTCCTATATTTGAGGGCAATGCCCGCATTTACTTAATTATAATATTTCTCGGGATTTTTGTCATCCCATTTCTTGCGAATTCACTCCCCCCAGGGAACTCGAAAAAATCAATAGTTATGCCTGTTCCACGGTCTCCTCAGCAGGCTGTACAGCAGCCTCCTCGGGCCATACGTTGGTAATCTTCTTTCCTGTCTTGATGCCCCAAAGTGCAAGCAGTACACAAGCGACAATCAAAAGAATGGTTGCAAATACAGTTGCCTCAACACCGAAGCCTACATTGTAGAAAAAGCTGTCACGAGCAGTGCTTGCTTCCAGTTTGAAGATGGAATAAGGTACTACATTACCGCTGTTGGGAAGACCGAAGATGATATTCTGGGTGAAATTCCATGCTGCATGAGCGGCAAAGGCAGCCCAGATGCTGTCCATGTAGTAAGTCATCAGTGAGAACAGGATACCGGAAAACAGAATGTTTGCCAATGCAAGCGCTCCTACATTGTCATTTCCCAGATGCAGTGCAGAGAACAGAACCGCATTGCCGATGATGGCAATCCAGGCCTTCTTATATCTGTGCAGCAGTTTCTGCATCAGATAGCCGCGGCAAATCAGTTCCTCTGCGGAAGACTGAATAAACACGCTGATAAAAATCAATACAAGGCTGATGGGATGAATGGAATCAAAGTACAGATGAATGTCTCCGTTCAGGTAAGCCCCAAGAATGCTGGCACCGTTTAAGCCTGCACCGATTGCAAGACCAATCAGGAGATTTCCAAAATTGTTACCCTTTACCTTGGTGGAAATTGCGGTCAGGACGGGTCTGTTGTTCTTCTTCAGACACCAGAGAATTGCTACCAGCCAGATTCCCAAGAACGCCAGATACATAGAAGCAGTGGTCACAGCAGCAGGAAGGTTGTTCATGACATCCGGAAAAGGCTGTCCTGTCCGTGCAGCTTTGAAGCCTGCATAAAATCCGATTGGAAAGTTCACAGCTAAACTTCCGATTATCTGGCCGACCAGTACCAGCAAATAGGCCACAAGCAAATAGATAACAAAGTTATCCTTCAGATTAATTTTGTTTTTCATTTTTTCCCCTCTCATTTATGAAAAATATTACAAAAGTTAACATAACACAGCGCAAACGATTAAGCAATCGTTCATTTCGCACGAAACTTACGAAAATCGTGGCTTATTTCGCACACGCAAAAAGCCCTGCCGCGCGGGCAGGGCTTGCAAAACAACTTATTTTAATAAAGCGTAAATCATGTCCGCCGTGAAAACAACACGGTCCAGCTTTTCTACCTCAATCTGATACAGTGCATTTGCTGCGATATGCTCGGCAGCCTGCTCGATGTCACGGATTCCGGAGGTCTCGCGGAAAATATCCATGACTGCATTCAAAGCCTCATCGGTCAGTACGATTTCGTCGCTGCGCAGGCCGATTCTCTTCAGAACCTTGGGAAGAGCGAAGTCGGTGAAGATGACTCTCTTCTCCTCGATGCTGTAGTCAGGAAGCTCAATGACTGCAAAACGAGACATCAAGGGTGCGCTGATGGCACTCTTGTCGTTTGCGGTAGCGATTGGATATACGCCGGTGGTAGGAATGTTGCACTCGATATAGTTATCGGTAAAGCCCAGATTATCCAACAGTGTCAGCAATACATCCGCGGGATTTCCGTTGCCCTTACCGCTGCATGCCTTGTCCAGCTCATTGATGATAAACAACAGATTGGAGCTCTCCGCATTTGCAAAGGCCTCCATAATCAGGCCGGGCTTTGCATTGGCGTAAATTCTGGAGCTTCCTGTCAGCTGCTCGGGATCATTAATGGAGCTCATCTCCAGGGTTGTCCAGGACATCTTCAGGATTCTCGCAACCGCATAAGCAATCTGTGACTTACCGGTACCCGCAGGTCCGATCAGCAGAATGCCATAAGCAGGCAGAGTGTGAGTTCTGTTAATCTGAATGATGGTTTCGATGATTCTCTGCTTTACCTGGTCCAGACCGTAGAGTTCCTCGTCCAGAATCTTTCTTGCTTCCACAGGGTCGATAGCCTGGAACTTTGTGTTTTTCCACTGAATATTCAGCATGATGGAAAGCGCGCGCTGTGCGTGGCGGCGTTCCTCGGGAGTTACCTCGGTTGACTTTGCCACAGCAAGGTTTCTTCTTGCCCAGAGGCGAATGTTATCCGGAAGGGTACTTCCTGCGCACATCAGATAGTCGGTGATGCTCTGAATGCTGGTGAGCTTCATCTCATCCGCATCCTCCACCTCATCGATATCCACTACCTCCCTGGACGGTGCATCGCTCTGCAGCAGTCTTTCGATCATGAACTGCAGGAAACCGTTCTCTCCTGAAATCTTGGTGCCGCGGGTAACGACGCCGGTCTCCTGGATTTTGTAAACCGCGAAGCCCTCTTCGGTCTGCTTTCCGGACAAACGAACCACAATGTGATTCTCGCCAAGCCACTTGGTCAGATTCTCAAATCTGGCATCCAGCTGCAGGATATTATGCTCACTGTGCTCCTCATTCTCGCATAGGAAGGCAGTGCCCTTGATGGGAGAAGTGAACATACCCTCCACATGATGAACCAGCAATTTGTCCGCATCCTGCAGCAGCAGAATGGGATGCTCCGCATCCGAAAAATGCTCGCCGGAATAGAACAGTTCATAGGTTTTTTCAGCCTTTACGGCGTCCTTTTTTTCCTGGTTAAAATCAAAAACAGGCATGATTATTTGGTGTTCTCTTTCTTCAGCTCATTCATTCTCATAGCACGAACCTTCAGAGGAAGTCCCCACAGAGTGATGAAGCCTTCTGCATCGTGATGGTCATACATATCACCGGTTGTGAAGGAAGCCAGCTTCTCACTGTAGAGTGAGTAAGGAGAAGTGGTACCGTTCTTGATGATGTTGCCCTTGTACAGACGAAGCTTAACCTCACCGGTTACATACTGCTGGGTTACACCTACGAAAGCAGAGATTGCTTCACGAACAGGTGTGAACCACTTTCCTTCGTAAACGATGCTTGCAAGCTTGCTGCCAAGCTCGAGCTTCAGAGCGATGGTATCACGATCAAGTACCAGCTCCTCAAGCTGCTGATGAGCCTCCATCAGGATGGTTCCTCCGGGAGTCTCATATACGCCACGGCTCTTCATACCAACAACACGGTTCTCAACGATATCGATGATACCGATACCATGCTTACCGCCGATTACATTCAGTTCACGAATGATGTCAGCAACCTTCATCTTCTTGCCGTTCAGAGCAACAGGCATACCTGCCTCGAAGTTGATGGTCAGCTCTTCGCCCTCTTCGGGTGCCTTCTCGGGAGTTACGCCGAGAACTAACATATGATCATAGTTGGGAGCCAGTGCAGGGTTCTCAAGCTCAAGACCCTCATGGCTGATGTGCCAGATATTTCTGTCACGGCTGTAGGACTGGTCGGTTCCGAAAGGAAGGTCGATGCCATGTGCCTTACAGTACTCGATTTCTGCTTCACGGGAATCCATCTGCCACTTGTCATCACGCCAGGGAGCGATTACCTTGATGTCGGGAGCAAGTGCCTTGATACCAAGCTCGAAACGAATCTGGTCGTTACCCTTACCGGTAGCACCGTGACAAATTGCAACTGCATTCTCCTTACGAGCAATCTCGACCAGCTTTGCAGCGATGGTAGGTCTTGCCATTGCGGTACCCATCAGGTACTTGTGCTCGTAAACTGCACCTGCCTGTACACAAGGCATGATATAATTCTCGCAGAGATCATCTACTACATCTTCAATATAAAGCTTAGAAGCACCGGAAAGCTTTGCACGCTCGTTCAGACCGTCAAGCTCCTCGCCCTGTCCGCAGTCGATACAGCAGCAAACTACTTCATAGCCGTAGGTTTCCTTTAACCAGGGAATAATTGCAGTGGTATCAAGACCACCGGAATAAGCCAATACTACCTTTTCCATTCTTTTTTCCTCTTTTCGTTTCAGAATTTTTATTTTCGCATGCTTAACTTATCGCATGTTTTATATCAACGCCTATATCATAACTTATACAATAAGAAAACACAAGCAACTATTTCACAAATAATACGGAATATTCACTGTATGAATTGTATAAATATGCACTAATATTCTAATTTTATGCATTATATTCATTGTTTTATGCATATTTCTGCAGTGCATACTTTACACCCGGTACAATTATGTCTAGTAAAATCTGTCGGCATTTTTCTTCGCCCAGGAACCAAACTCCGTGAAGAAATCCTCGCCCCAGAACTCTTTGATTACGCCGGTCTCATATTCCTCGGAAGAATGGTCGCCGAGGAAGCCCAATTTCATTGTCTGTTCCGCATATTCGTCCTCTTCCAGTCTCTTCTCCCAAAGCTTCTGACTCAGAACATTGTAGAAATCATTTATCTGCACGAGCGGATAGTTCTCGTAGAGATAGGTCATCAGCTGGAAGCCATACTGATAATAGGAACTGTTTTCCACACGGTCAAATACGCCATTATATAATTCCTCCGCATTCTTTGCGGTAATGGGTTCAGGCATGGTCCAATACTCCTCAAAGTCGGGTCCGTACTCTGCATATTCGCCAACAATATATTCAGGGAACTCGATGGAGACCTGTCTGCCCCAGTAAGCTCCGAAGCCCTCAGTCAGCACGCGCGCGAAATTGTCATGATTGGCTCTGTCCAGTGTGTGTGCCATCTCATGTGCTACAGTATTTAAGGACTCATTATGGAAGTCAAAATCCTCATCTATCAAAATCAGACAATTTCCGGAAGAGCAGGAAATCCAATTCATTTCATTTCGGTCATGGATGAAATAAATGCCCAGCTTATCCTTGTGATAATACTCATAACCATTCCAGGGATCATAATCAAAATAGCTCTCTGCCATACCATAATCCGCGCAGGTAGAATAGAAGGAATCATTTCTGAACTTCAGGCCGGTCTTTTCTTCCAGAGAATCATATACCTTCTCCAGCAGGACCATGACATCTCCGGTCACCGAAATATCCTTGTCAAAATACAGCACGAACTTATCATTCACAGCGTAGGCATAATTGTCAAAGGTATAAACTTCCTCAGGATCACCGCTTAATACAACAGGCTCCGGATAAACTCTCTCTGAAAAAACAAGGGTTGCCTTACCAATAATGGATTCCGGCATTTCGATGGTATAAGGCGGAATCTCCTGAGGCTCACAGGTAATCTGTGTATAGCCCTTTTCGGTACGATACACGGTATGATGGAACTCTCCCTCCGCGGTTTCTACCGTAATGTCTGCATAAACAGCATCATAACCCGAGAAAATACTGTTCACGGTCACATTATACAAGCCTTCTACATTGAAGGAATCTCTGTCCTGTGTTTCAATCCTGTCGCCGTAATGATAGTCAATCTGCTGTTCAGGCTGCGTCTCGGTGTTCTCTTCCTCCGAAATTGCAGCCACCTGTGATTCTGCAGACGATACTTCCTGTTCTCCCCCTGTTTCCTGTGCCCCGCAGCCGGTCACAGCCAGAGAAAGAATCAATCCCAACAGTGCCAATACGCTTCTTCTCTTCATAATCATTTCCCCCTCTGTTCAAAATCATTTTAATGACTGAATGAAGATATCATATCGAAACCAGGCAGGCAATTCAAGTAAAAACCTCGCACATTGAGCCAAATATCGTGCATTTTAGGCAAAAAAGGAGTCCCGTTTGTCGGTCGGCAAACAGAACTCCTCATAATCACTCTATTCAAACTTTCGATACAGCAAAAACCTATGCGAACAGAGGCTTTACTGCGCCTGCAAGCTCATCCTTCTTTGCCTCAGCTGCTGCCAGGTCCTTACCAAGGGTGGTGTAGTAAGCCTTAATCTTGGGCTCTGTTCCGGAAGGACGGATTACAACGGTAGAACCGCTCTCCAGACCGTAGATAAGAACATCTGCTTTAGGAAGACCGGTCTCTTCGGGCTTGTTGTAGTCGGTAACCTTTACAACCTTGTCGCCTGCGAAGTCCTTGGGAGCGTTTACTCTCAGGTCAGCCATGATGGAATTCATCTTGTCCATACCGGTGAGGCCGGGGAACTCGTAGCTGTCAACCTTGTTCAGATATCTGCCATACTCAGCGTAGATTTCCTCAAGACGCTGCTTGATGGAAGAACCGATGCTTCTGTAATATGCAGCCATTTCGCAGATCAGCATGGAGCCGATAACTGCATCCTTATCACGAACATAAGGTCCTGCAAGGTATCCGTAAGACTCCTCGAAACCGAAGATAAATCTGTCAACCTCGCCGTCAGCCTCCAGCAGTGCAATCTGGTCGCCAATCCACTTGAAACCTGTGAGGGTATGTCTCAGTTCAACGCCGTAATGTGCAGCCACTACATCAGCAAGAGGAGTGGAAACGATTGACATTACTGCAACGGGCTTCTCAGGCATTGTGCCCTTCTCGATTCTGCCTGCGCAGATGTAATCCAGAAGCAGAACGCCCATCTCATTACCGCTAACCAGCTCGTAGGTGCCATCGGGACACTTCATGGCGATACCTACACGGTCTGCATCAGGGTCGGTAGCAAGCATCAGATCTGCGCCAACCTGCTTAGCAAGCTCGAGGCCCTTCTCCAGTGCTGCGAAGATTTCAGGGTTAGGATAAGAACAGGTTGTAAAGTAACCGTTAGGATACTCCTGCTCGGGAACGATTGTGATATCGGTGATGCCCATATCCTTCAGAACTCTGGTAACGGGAACAAGTCCGGTACCGTTCAGAGGAGAGTAAACCAGCTTCAGGCCTGCATCCTTGCAGAGACCGGGACGAACCTGACGGTCCTCGATTGCTGCATACAGAGCTTCCTTACAATCCTGGCCAACGAACTTAATCAGTCCCTGCTCAACACCTTCAGCGAAATCCATGTACTTAGCGCCGGTGAGGACATCGGTCTTCTGGATGGAATCATATACAACTGCAGCTGCGTCGTCTGTCATCTGGCAGCCGTCGGGGCCGTATGCCTTGTAACCGTTGTACTTGGCAGGGTTGTGAGATGCAGTTACCATGATACCTGCATTACAGTTATAAAATCTGGTTGCGAAGCTCAGTGCGGGAACGGGCATGAGCTCATCGTAAATTCTGACCTTGATTCCGTTTGCAGCGAGAACGCCTGCGGCTTCTCTTGCGAAGTTCCAGCCCTTCAGACGGCTGTCGTAGCTGATTGCTACGGTCTGTGTGCCGCCCTGAGTCTTAACCCAGTCTGCAACACCCTGTGTAGCCTGACGAACAACCCAGATATTCATGCGGTTGGTACCTGCGCCGAGAGTTCCTCTCAGACCTGCAGTACCGAATTTCAATGCTACGGCAAAACGCTCTTTAATCGCGTCGTCATCACCTGCAATATCCTGCAGTTCCTTTTTCAAATCAAAATCAATCAAATCTGCAGCAAGCCACTTGTTGTAATCATCTCTGTACATCGCAACTTCTCCTTTTAATGAAATTTGATACTATTATACTAGAATCTCCTGATTTTTTCCATAAATTCTTTTTACAAAACCATGATTTTCTTACAAATTTACCGCATCTATGTGAAATAACATTCTATTGTCTTTTCAATTTCATCGCTCACGAGCGGCCGCATGGAAGTTTCCTCCGTAATAATGAGGTTTTTACCAAGAAAAATCCCCATATCTTCGTACTGCCTGATGCGTGAAACCGCATGTTTGACATACTCCCTGTCATCCATCATTCCTCGATGCTCCCAATATATCTCCTCACGCGTAATCGGGTGCAGTACAGTGAAATCCGGGTAAATTGTGAATCCGTTATTCAAAACCAGCGGGCATTCATATTTGTAAGGAATTCCTCGCCTAAAAAGAGCATTTGCTATATTCAATTCTGATTTTGAGCGAACCCACTCGCCCTTATTGGTATGCTGAGCATTTTCAGTATCCTGAATTGATTTTCCTGTGTAGGGGATAGAAAGCCAGTTTGCGGCGTAATCTTCAAAGCTGCAGTCCACCGGTTTTAAGAATTGTTTGATTTGAAACGGATTGTCGGAATAGAATTGCGGAATTCGGTTCGCCGCCTCCTCCGCTATGAGAAATGCTTCCAGTTTTTTGATTTCACATTTGATTTGCTTCAGAACTTTTTCATCATACTGCTTTTGCAGGTATAGCTGAATCAGTGCTCTTTCCTTCCTGAGGGAAAGATACCTTCCACCAACATCAGCCGGGCTCGACCGCAGGTAGAACTGCACCCTGCCCCCACTGCTCAACACATGAATCTTCCCCCTGTTTTATGCTTCGCTGGCCTGTTGCGTTTATTTTCCGCCCCGTTTCCCCACAAATCACTGCCCAAATTCCTCCACATTTTCCCCGAAAGCATCAAATCAGCGTTTCGCTTTCCCTTTTGATGCCTTTTCGGCCCTCTGCATTTTAGGCCCGCAACAAAATTGAAAAAATCGAGCATGTTTGATGCTTTTTTTCGACTTCCACGCGAATAATTGCATCAAAATAACAGCAAGCTTCTTTTTTTGATGCTTTCAAATTTAAAAAAGGTGAATTATTACATCAAATTGAGATAAATAAGCGGATTTTGATGCAGGGCAATTTTTCAAAAGCCCCAAAAAGCATCAAAACAAGATAAGAATTAGAATCCTGATGCAAGCGCATCCGAACAAGAAATAAACTAGATGCATTATACTACAAACTCCCGACAAAAAACAACCCGGCGCTGCAGTAACCGCAGCACCGGGCTCAGAATCAACTCAATTTCTCTCTTCTATTTTCTTCGTTCCTTGCCGGTGCGCTTGTAGTACTCGTCCTTGTCCTCGTACATCAGCTTGTCAGCCAGTTCCCTCACCTGGTCAAAGGTCCAGTCGGGGTGCTCTGCACAGACTGCCGCGCCCACGGAAACGGATACTTCCCGGATTACGGTACCCCTCCAGTTCTTAGTGACATGTTGGAAGGTAGTAATTGCCTCGTCCACCTTTGCTCTGCCTGCCTTCACCAGGGCAACAAACTCATCTCCGCCCACACGGTAAACTCTGCCGTGACCGCCGAAGGTAGTGCTCATGCAGTTTGCAGAACCGATAATCAGTTCGTCGCCTGCCGCATGACCGAAATTGTCATTTGCAAACTTCAGTCCGTTTACATCCATCATAATAATGCTGTACTCAGCGACGGTACCGCTCTTCATAATCTTCGCACAATCTTCCTCGTAAGCACGGCGGTTGTAAAGACCGGTCAATTCATCCGTCAGGGAAACCCGCATTCTCTCTTCCAGCGCCTTGGCAGCCTTCTGCTCACGAATGGAAATCACGGCAAAGGCCACACCCATGATTACGATACCGATGAAGAACACCAGCACACTGGGGAAGGTAATCTGCAGCACGCTCAGCTTCTCGGGAACCATATCCTCCACCACAAGGTACCAGTCCAGATTATCCATGTACTTAATCAGGCGCACGGAATCATCCAGCTTCTCGATAGCGAACTCATCGCCCAAAGCCTTGGCAAGATAACCACTCTCCAGATGCAAGGTTTCAATCTTGTCCGCGTCGGAGTCGATCTGCGCCAGACCGTCCGCATCAATCAGGTCGATCTTGATATTGTACTGCTGCTCATATCGATTCAGCAGGTCTCGCAGGTCGTCCATCTCCACGCCCACACCGCAGGCTCCCAGAATATTGCCGTCCTCGTCATCGATACGCATGTTGACAAATACGGAAAGTGTCCAACCGTTGTCCTCGTCCGTATCAACATTCAGCTTGTAGCGGCGGTTCTTTTCATTGATATAATCCAGAAATTCCGTATACCAGACTTCATGTCCGACATTGTCAAAATCCACATATCTGCTGATTCCGTTGTAGGTGAAATACACATTTGCCTTCTCGCTTAACGCAAATGCCATCTTGTAACCAAGGCCCTCCTTCAGGGTCAGCATGTAGTTCCTCATGTCTGCTTCCACGCTCTCAGGGGAAACCTCACCGCTCTGCTTCATCATATTGCGAAGCCCCTGATCATAGGACATGGTCTCTGCCACCGAAATGGGACGAAGCAATGCCTTTTCCACCTCACCGGCCACCATGTGCGCCACGATTCGGCTGTCGTTCTCCGAATTCTCGTCGGAGATGTTTCGTATGTTCACAACACAGGAGATAATGGAAATGCTCATGATGATAACCATGAAAATGAACAGCACCAGCACCTCAACCGCGCCGCGCTTCTTCTCTCCCATGCCCGGCTCCTCGTAGTCAGCCTTGCTCCAGTCCAGAAGATAGGAGCTCAACATCAGCAGCAGACTCAGTGCCACACCAAGGTTAGTCACGGAAAATCCCTGCAGGAAGGACTGCAGCAGAATTGCAAGAATAGGAATACATCCGTACAGTACAATGGAAAACATGGACGCGCGCCCGATAAATCTGCGGTAGCGCACCGCCTCATAAACTCCGACAAAAATGCAGGTGATATTCAACGCCGTGTAGATGTACCACATGAATCCTCTGTGGTAGTAATTGGTCGCATCGAAGAAGTACATCCACTTTGTGAAGAGATTCACCAGCAAAATCACCGCTGCCGCTCCGGCAAGAACCAATGCCCCGCGGCGGTATCCGGCAGAAGGTGTGGCTCCGTTCTCCTCTAACATCAGATTCAGGTAGCTCACAAACATCACAGCCAGCAAAATATTAGCCAGGAACACCGCAAAGTTCGTCGCCCGCGTCATAAACAGACTCAGCGTATCTACATTGCCTCTGAAAACATATGCACCGGCTTCCGCAGCAAACAGCACTGCAACCACGCCGAACATTCTGGTCAGCAGCTTCATACTCTTCTGCTTGATTCGATTCATAATCATAATCACAATGAACATCAGACAGGCAAAGGCACTGAAAATTTCAATGATTGCCTGGGTCATCTCAAGATTTGTAATATGCATAAAGCCTCCGTAAAATAACAAAAAGCGAAAAAATAATGGTAATTTATTATACCATTATTTTTCCGCCTGATAAAGCATCTTTTCGTTTGCTGTCTCTACTCAAACTGCTTCAACAGTTTGCGCACAATTGTGTACAGCTGTACTGCCTCTTCCGCGTCAAGCTGAATGCAGCCGCCTACCTGTGCAGGAACCACAAGGGCTCTTTCACGCAGCGCCATGCCTTCCTCAGTGACACTGACAACCAACACTCTCTCGTCTGCTTTGGATCTGGTTCTGGTCACAAGATTTTTCTTCTCCAGATTCTTGAGAAGCGGCGTCAAAGTGCCTGAATCCAAAAACAGTCTCTTACCCAGTTCCTTCACGCTGACCTCTCTGTCCTCCCACAGTACCATCATCGCAATGTACTGCGTATAGGTCAGATCCAGGTCTGCCAGAAAAGGAGTGTACTGCCGCACGATTTCCTTGGAAACCGCATACAGCGGAAAGCACAGCTGGTTATCTAGTTTTAAGGCATCGTACTTATCACTCATCTTCATCCTCTTCCAATGGAGACCGATAATCCGGATCCTTGGAAGCAATCACTCCGGCCCTCACTGCCTTGGCCAACTGGTCGGCACAGGAGGTACCGCGTCTGCCGCATTCGATACCGGACAGCTTCTCCTCGATTTGATCCGCGGTCCATCCATCTAATAATAACGGAATTGTTTTCAAATTTCCATTACATCCGCCAAGAAATTCAATATTTTTTATCACATCGCCGTCAATATCCATGCTGATGACCTTGGAACAGGTATTTTCGGTCAGGTAATCAAAGTGAAATGCCATTACAGGATCTCCTTTACTTTCTCCGCAATCTTCTTCACATCCGCAGTGGGCTCGAAACGCTCTACAATGTTGCCCTCTCTGTCTACCAGAATCTTGGTAAAGTTCCACTTGATGTTGCCGTTGTTCTTGTAATCAGGGTCCATCTTCTTCAGGATAGGCTTCAGAATCAGTCCCATGGGGCCGCTGATACCTGCGAACTTGGTGTTTGTGGTGATCCACTGATACAAAGGAATTGCGTTTGCGCCGTTTACTTCAATCTTGGAAAACTGAGGGAAGGTGATGCCGTAACGACCGGTACAGAAATCATGAACCTCATCATCGGTTCCGGGAGTCTGCTCGCCAAACTGGTTGCAGGGGAAATCCAGAATCTCGAGACCCTTGTCCTTCAGTTCCTCATACATTTCCTGCAGCTCGGTATACTGGGGTGTAAAACCGCAGCCGGTTGCTGTATTCACAATCAATAAAACCTTTCCCTGATACTGAGAAAGTGCTACATCACTGCCATCCTGTGCCTTCACTGTAAAATCAAATGCGTTCATGTCATACCTCCATTTTGGTTGAATCCAATTAAATTGTGCCAAATCGTTTACAATTAGATTGTATGCAATCTTTTCTGTTTTGTCAACTGCTTTTTCAAACAATAGTGTAAACAAAACCGCTCCACCCTATGCACGCAAAAAGGGACGCCGGCAAAAGCGTCCCTTTATCCCCGATATTCTTACAACAGCCCGCAGGCTCTGGAAAGTGCAATTACTACAAACAAACTGAAAACCGAAACCAACGAGGTCCAGACCACCAGCTGTGCTGCCAGCTGCCCGTCATTCTCCATGGCCTCCGCCATGATTGCGGAAGACACCGCCACCGGCGTCGCAAACAAAGCAATCAGCGCAGCGAATACCTCCGGGCCGAAATGCAGTACCCCAGCCTTCATCAGTACTCCGGCAATGCCGACACCGAGAACCGGAGCAATGATATTGCGGCCGCCCACGCCCACAAGCAACGGCTTGCGGTAACCGGAAATCTTCTGAAAATCAAATTGACCGCCCAGTACCAGCAGGGAAAGCGGCGTTGCCGCACGGGAGACAAAGGAAATGGCATCAGAAAAGAGGGTGACCTTGGACGCCTCCTGCCACAGATTGCTCTGCCCCATCTGCATTTTCAGAAGAGCGAACAGGAATCCGATGAAAATGCCGATAATCAATGGATTTGTCAGAATATCATGTACTATTTTCTTTGTGTCTATTTTTACACCCTGCCCTTTATAAACAGAGAGCACCACCACACCCGCGATATTGAAAACCGGAATGGTGAAAAGTGTCATAATCGCCGCGGTTCGCACACCGGCCGCACCGCCAATCAGTTCCGCCAGTGGTACTCCGATCAGTGCGAAATTGGAGCGAAAGATACACTGGTGAAGCACGCCCTTCTGCTTCGGGTTCTCCGTGGTAAAGGTGGATGCAAATCCAATCAGCATCAGGACAAGCACCACAGCCGCCACATAACCGATGACATCCGGACGAATCTCTGACAGGTCCTCGATATCCGCAATATTCTTACAAAGCAGCGTCGGCAGGCAGACAAAAAACACGGTCTTGTTGCCGATTTTCAAAAACTCCTTCGAGAAAAACCCTATTCGCTTCAGCTGATACCCCAACAGAATCAACAGTATCAACGGCATAATAGAATTCATGGTAAATAATAAAATCGCACCAATCTGCATAACTTACTTGCCTTTCCGCCTGTCACAATCTATCTGCTACTTCACACATACTGCTCACCTTTGCATTCTTCAATTTCGCGTATCAGTTCTTCCACTTTAGCGGTTTCCAATTCCAGTTCTTCTGCAATCTGTTCGACCGTCTCTCCTTTAAAGGCACGCTTACTCACCAGATTTAAATAAACTTCATGTTGTGCCTCTGCTCTTCCTTCCGCTCTTCCTTCTGCTCTTATGTGATCCATAATCTCATCAATTCTCATATAGGACCTCCTCACTTCCGGTTGTACCTTAACCCTGCTCACATAGTCCAAAAGTTCCTTTGTCTTCGAATTCCCAGCATTTTCAGAAGTACTTTCTTGCATAAACTGAAGCATTTGAGATATATCCTCATTCCCACCTTTCGTCCCACCTGTGTAGAAATAAAGAAATTTGAGTCCGTCCTCATATTCCAGTTCATCAACCTCT
>JAZLKR010000053.1:0-32454 GCA_045597705.1 Acetatifactor sp. | reverse complement strand
GTCATAGTCGGTAGATACGGTCTCAGGGTTACAGTTAACAATAATGGTCTCGAAGCCAAGCTTCTTCAAAGCCTTAGCTGCGTGTACACAACAGTAGTCAAATTCGATACCCTGTCCGATACGGTTGGGGCCGCCGCCGAGGATCATAATCTTAGGCTTGTCGGAATTGATAGGGTTCTTATCGGGAGCATTGTAGGTTGAGAAGTAGTACGCGCTGTTCTCAGTACCGCTTACATGAACACCTTCCCATGCTTCCTCTACGCCGAGAGAAAGTCTCTTTGCACGAACATCATCTTCGCTTACACCGAGCAGCTGGCTCAAGTACTTATCGGAGAAGCCGTCCTTCTTAGCGGTAATCAGCATCTCATCGGGAAGCATCTGACCCTTGTATGCAAGAATTGCCTCTTCCTCTTCTACCAGTTCCTTCATCTGCTGTACAAAGTAATGCTTAACCTTGGTCAACTCGAAGATTTCATCTACGGTAGCACCCTTACGAAGTGCTTCGTACATTAAGAAGTGACGCTCACTGGAAGCGGTTGCAAGTCTGTTCAACAGCTCTTCCTTGGAAAGAGTGTCAAAATTCTTTGCATGGCCAAGACCGTATCTTCCTGTTTCCAGGGAACGGATAGCCTTCTGGAATGCTTCCTTGTAGTTCTTACCGATACTCATAACTTCACCAACGGCTCTCATCTGAGTACCAAGTTTATCTTCTACGCCCTTGAACTTCTCAAATGCCCAACGAGCGAACTTAATAACAACATAATCTCCATCGGGAACATACTTGTCCAATGTTCCGTACTTTCCGCAAGGAATATCGGAAAGGGTTAGACCTGCAGCCAGCATGGAGGATACCAGAGCGATGGGGAAACCGGTTGCCTTGGAAGCCAGTGCTGAGGATCTTGAGGTACGAGGATTAATCTCGATTACGATGATTCTGCCGTCTTTAGGATTACGAGCAAACTGTACATTGGTACCGCCGATAACCTGTACCTTATCAACGATTGCATATGCCTGTCTCTGCAGTTCCTTCTGAACATCCTCAGGGATGGTCAGCATAGGTGCGGAACAGAAGGAGTCACCGGTATGTACACCGATGGGATCGATGTTCTCGATGAAACATACGGTAATCATCTTACCGTCTGCATCTCTAACAACTTCCAGCTCCAGCTCTTCCCAGCCGAGAACGGACTCTTCTACCAGAACCTGTCCAACCAGAGATGCCTGCAGACCTCTTGCACATACGGTCTTCAGCTCTTCCTTGTTGTAAACAAGTCCGCCGCCTGCACCACCCATGGTGTATGCGGGACGAAGTACTACAGGATATCCAAGCTGGTCAGCAATTGCAAGTGCCTCGTCTACAGAGTAGGAAACATCACTTCTTGCCATGCCGATTCCAAGCTCATCCATGGTCTTCTTAAACTCGATACGGTCCTCACCACGCTCGATAGCGTCTACCTGAACACCGATAACCTTTACATTATATTTATCAAGGATACCTGCCTGATACAATTCGGCACTAAGGTTCAGTCCTGACTGTCCGCCAAGGTTGGGAAGCAATGCATCGGGTCTCTCCTTTGCAATGATTCTTTCAAGGCTCTGTACATTCAAGGGCTCAATGTAGGTCACATCTGCAGTCTCGGGGTCGGTCATAATGGTTGCAGGATTTGAGTTTACAAGAACGATCTCATATCCAAGCTTTCTCAATGCTTTACAAGCCTGGGTTCCTGAGTAGTCAAACTCACAAGCCTGGCCAATGATAATAGGGCCTGATCCGATAATCAGAATTTTGTTAATGTCTGTTCTCTTGGGCATATGTTCCTCCTAATTCTCCACACAAAAGTTCATCTGTGTTGTATTTTATTCATTTTTTCTCAATTTTGTATTATAACACACAATGAGTATTTATGATAACATTTTTTGATAAAAAAACTAACAAAATAATTGATGGCGTTCTACCAAATACTGACATTTTTTCTACAGCCGGATTCTGTGATAGGCATAAGAAAAGCGTCCCCATCAAAATGATGGGAACGCCTGTATTCTTCTTATTCCTGTCCGTTCTTAACAGCCTCAGCCATCTCCTTCTGGATAGCAGGATCATAAGAAAGCATAGGCTCGATATCCTTGCCCTTAATCTTACGATCAACATAGTTGCTGGTCAGCTTCAGAACAACGGGTGTCAGTGAAAGTACACCGATCAGGTTGGGGATCATCATCAGACCGTTGAAGGTATCTGAAATATCCCAAGCAAGTGAGTTATCAAGAAGTGCACCTGAGATAACCATCAGGCAGAAAATAATTCTGTAAACCTTAGCACCGGCAATACCTGCAAGGTACTCTACAGCCTTTGAACCGTAGTGAGACCATCCCATAACAGTGGTAAATGCGAAGAGCAGAACTGCGATTGCGATGAACCACTCACCGGGCTTACCGAAGATTCCGCCGAATGCCTTAGCAACAAGAGTTGCACTGTCAACATCACCGATGGGAGCACCGGTTGAAAGATCGATGAAACCGGAAGACAGACATACAATAGCGGTCATGGTACAAACGATAATGGTATCAGCGAATACCTCGAAGATACCCCACAGACCCTGCTTTACAGGCTCCTTAACATTAGAGTTTGAATGAACCATAACGGAAGAACCAAGACCTGCCTCGTTAGAGAAGATACCTCTCTTACAACCATTCTTGATTGCAAGGCTCAGTGCGGTACCTGCTGCACCACCGGCAACAGCCTTAGCACCGAATGCAAACTTGAAGATGGATGCGAACATAGCGGGAATGCTTGTTACATGGCAGAACATAATGATCAGTGCGCCTACAACATAAACAATTGCCATGAAAGGTACGACTCTCTCAGCAACTGCTGCGATTCTCTTCAGACCACCAAGAATGATGAAGCCGCCGACAATCATCAGAGTGAAACCGATGAACCATCTTACCAGTGAAACACCGGCAACTTCAGGAACTACCATACTGCTGAAGAAAGCAGATTCGATATTCAGGGTAATCTTGTTGATCTGACCAAGGTTACCGATACCGAAGGAAGCAAGTACTGCGAAGCATGCAAAGATAACTGCAAGTGCCTTACCAACGACCTTCATTCCCTTGTAAGCTCCAAGACCGTCCTTCAGATAGTACATAGGACCGCCGGACCATTCGTTCTCAGCGTTCTTACGACGATAGTAGATACCGAGAATATTCTCGGAATAGTTAGTCATCATACCGAGCAATGCTGCAATCCACATCCAGAATACAGCACCGGGACCACCGACACAGATAGCTGCTGCAACACCGGCAATGTTACCGGTACCGATAGTAGCTGCAAGTGCGGTACAGAGTGCCTGGAACTGTGAAACAGCACCAACCTCTGACTTGTTGTGTGTATCCTTGTGGAATACGGTTGCGATGGTCTTTGACCACCAATGCTTCAGATGTGAAAACTGAAAGAATTTTGTGATTACGGTACAGGTAACACCGGTACCAAGCAACAGTACGATTGCGAACCAGCCCCACGCGAAGCTGTTCACCGCGTCATTGACTGCGGTAAGTTGTGAGATAAAGTTTTCCATTTCTTCCTCCTGTCCTTTTGCCTGAGAGATCGGCGAGCACTCGCCTTACACCTTCGGCTCTCATTTTTGAGTCTCTCCAGAAACTAGTAGTACTTTATCGTACTACCAAAGCAGAGCGTACCATATTTCCACTTTGGAATCAATTATTTTTTTAGAAAAATTTAATTATTTTGCCTTCTTTAAGAGTCCTGCAAGTACAAAGGCCGCAATGAATGCCATCACGATTTCCGTACTGCACTGGGCATAGGCAATACCAACCTGTCCCACGAAATGATTCAGCAGTAAAAGGAATGGTATTTCAAAGGCCAGCTTTCGCAGAAACGAGAAAACAAGGGCATGCTTTCCCATTCCAAACGCCTGCGAAATACCTACCACGCAGAAATCCACACACATAAACGGAAGACTGATACCGAAACCATTCAGGAATGCTGACCCAATCTGCACAATCACATCTTTATCCAGAAAAAATCTCACCAATACGCTTCCTTCGAAATGAAAAATCATTGTTACCACCAGCAGAGAAGAAAGCATGACAGCAAAAGTCTTGCGAATACTCTCTCGCATTCTGGTGAAATTCTTTGCCGCGTAATTGTAACCGATTAAGGGCATAACGCCCTGTGAAAACCCAAATACAATCTGAATGGGCAGCTGATTAATCTTGTTTGCAATGCCAATGGCCGCAACCGTATCCGCACCGTACTCTGCCGCTATGTTATTTAATATGGTCATACTCAACACATTCAGCAGATTCTGAAAGACTCCCGGCACACCCACCACAAAAATGCTTCCCAGAACCACCTTTTTCAGATAAATATATTTCGGGTTCAGACAAACCAATGTGGTTTCCCTCTGCCTGTATAGGTAGAAAAGGAAATAACCGCAGGCCACACAGTTTGCAAGAAAGGTAGCAAGTCCGGCACCCGCTACTCCCATATTCAGGCCAAAGGGCAGAATAAAGATGGGATCCAGTACAATATTCAGCAGACAGCCGCTGATCTGACCGATGCTGGCATGCATGGCCTGTCCCTCCGCGCGCAGCAGATATCCGAACATAATGCTCATAATGCCGGGAACGGAGCCCATTCCCACCGTCCAGAACAGATACTGTCTTGTAGTCTCATAGGTTTCCGCATCTGTCCCGAGCACGCTTAAAATCGGCCTGTAAAATAGCAGGACTGCCGCCGCAAGAACTGCCGCACAAAGCAATCCCAGATAAAGACCTGTTGCCGAAGCCTGCTTTACTCTCTCCGTATCCTTTGCACCAAGACTTCTGCTCATCAGACTGGAGGCACCGATACCGAACAGATTGGTCACAGCATAAAACAGTGTCATTGCCGGTGCTGCGAGAGTAACTGCCGCGTTCTCGATTGAATTGTTCAGCATTCCGACGAAATAGGTATCCGACAGATTATATACCATGGAAATAATGGAGCTGATAATCATGGGAATTGTCAGCGTAAAAATTGCACTCCAAACAGGACTGCTTTCGAACAGTTCTTCTCTGCTCAACTTTTTTGATTTGCTCATCTTTACTCCAGTCTCTTCAATTTACAATTCTCGATTCCCGCCTCCCAGAACTGCTCCAGCGGAATATTCTTCACCTGACAGATTATGGCGGAATTCATTGCCCCATGACCCACAATCAGCACATCCTTTCCCTCTGCCAGCAAAGGATTTACAACCTCTCGCAAAAATTCTCCGGTTCTCGCATAGAGCTGTTCAAAGGTTTCACCACCTTCTACGCCCCTATATTCGGCAGGCGCACTGAACAGCACACTGATGGGCAGCTCCGGCTTGGAAATACAGTTTTCCGTACCTTCGTAAATTCCGAAGCTCATCTCTTTAAGTCTGTCATCATAAACAATGGGAACATTTCTCCCTGCAAGCACCAGCTCCGCAGTCTCCTTTGCACGAAGCAGAGGAGAACAAAAGCAGACGTCAAAATGAACATCCGCGTACTCCTCCGCCGCTTTGCGCGCCATTTCTCTTCCCGTCTCATTCAGCGGAATATTGGTTCTTCCCTGCAGCTTATACAGGGCATTCCAGTCGGTTTTTCCATGTCTCATAATATACAGCATATCACTAAGGTATCCTTTTCGCATAATTCTTCCAAATACTACCACAAATCATCCCCAAACACAAACAAAAAGCGTGGCCAAAGCCACGCTTTCCTTGATTTTCAATATTCAGTTTTCCGATGGATTATTTGTCGCTTGCGAGGAACTTGTAGCAGAAAGCTGCACAAGCTGCGCCTGCAAAAGGAGCAACGATGAAAATCCATACCTGACTCAGAGCTGTTCCGCCTGCGAAAATAGCGGGCATAAGGCTTCTTGCAGGGTTTACTGAAGTACCGGTGAGCTTGATTCCAAGGATATGTACCAGTACAAGAGTCAGACCGATTACGATACCTGCAACTGAGCCATTCTCAGCCTTGCTGGTAACACCGATGATTGCCATCAGGAAAATGAAAGTAAGAACAAACTCAGCAAGAAGAGCTGTTCCAACATTGCCCTGTGCCCAACCGGCCTGAATTGCATTTGCGCCGAAGCCGCAATCAAATCCGAACAGTGCACCAAGAACAACACAGCCGAGAGTTGCGCCCAGAACCTGAGCAACTACATAGCCTGCGAAATCCTTTGCATCCAGTTTCTTCAGAATCAGCATTGCAAGAGATACTGCAGGGTTTACATGACATCCGGAAACATTACCGATGCTGTAAGCCATAGCAACGATTACCAGACCGAATGCAAGAGCAGTCAGCAGATAGCCGCTTCCGTTAGCAGCGTCACATCCGACAGCGATAGCGGTACCGCAGCCGAAGGTAACCAGGGTAAAGGTTCCAATCAGTTCAGCAAGATATTTCTTCATAGAAAATCCCTCCATATGTTTGGTGTTCTACACCTTTATTCTCATATATTATATCACCTTGCCGCACAATCGTAAACAAAGAAAGCTCTCTGTTTTTTGTTCCGCATATCATAATATGTTCTTCCTATTCTGCTGCATATATGCTAAAATAAAGGTTAATTGAAATTTTACTCGGAGGGTTAATCATGTCTTACAATTTTGACGATATCTTAAGCGGCTTCGCTTCCACTCCCCAACCGAATTTCACCGTGGAAGAAATCGAGGCAGCCAAAAAGCGCCAGAAACAGAACGGCGGCACTTTTATGGAGAACTTAGAGGCTATCAATCCCAATAAAGCAGCAAAAAAGGCAACCATGAATTACGAGGCTGCACAGCGCGACCTTACTGCAATTCAGAAGGCCATGGATATGACCTCTGCAGATATCTCCACCCGCATTAAGGAATTGAATCAGAACATTTCTCAGGACTTCGGCATCAAGGAAACTGCCGTTCCGGCATCTTCTGCTGCTACTCTTGACAGCTTTAACGGTTTGACCGACAGCCTGAAGAGCAAGGTTTACGGTCAGGATGACTTCATTAAGAAGCTGGTAATCGCCTTCAAGCGTCCCTTTGTTACCGAGCGCGACAACAACGATGCCCTGAACAGCATTTACATTACCGGCCCTTCCTGTGTCGGTAAGCACTACGCCTTAAACGCAATGGTAGGCGAACTTCGCTCCAGAAACATTATTAAGAGCGGTGAAATCTATACCATGGATTTGGCCCTCTACCCCACCTCTACCGAGGAGAAGCTGTTCCTGCAGGATCTCTATTCCGCTCTGACCAGCAACTCTTCCGTTATTCTTTTTGAGAATTTCGAATCCTGCCATGTTTCCATGCTGACCAGACTGGCAGACCTGGTTGCCACCGGTGAGTGCAAGCTCTCCGATCGTTATGTAATGCAGAACGGCCAGCTCATCAATGTTGCCAATGCTTTTGCCGGCAACACAGTCGGCTCCTTTGAGGCCAAGGAAAAATATCTGGTATTTGTCAGCACAAAGCCCGTGGACAAGCTGGCAGGTATTATGGGTGCTCCCTTCGTCAACTCCATCGGAGATATCTGCTCCGCTTCCGCTCTGGATGAGGAAACCTTAAAGAAAATTTCCGCAGAACGTGAAAAGCAGCTGGTTGACAAGTGTAAGAAGCAGCTGGCTTATGAACTGACTGTGGAAGAAAGCTTCCGCGAACTGGCTCTGACCCAGTCCTCAAAGGGCCGCGGTCTCAAGGGCATTCTTGATTTCTACAACAGCACCTTAAAGGCATTGACCGAGATGCGTCTGGAGCGTGACGACCTTTCTTCCAACGCTCTGACTTTAAAATTTGAAAACGAAGAACCCGTAATTGTATCCGGCGAGGAAATCATCTCCATGAACAGCCTCCTGCCCGGCGGCTACCAGGGTGAACTGGAAGCAGTCAAGGCAGAAATGGATACCATTGTCGGTCTGACAGAGGTTAAGAAATATATCAACGGTCTGGAAGAATACTTCAATGTGCAGAAACGCAGACGCGAAGCAGGCTTAAAGGCCGGTGAAGTCAACAAGCATATGATTTTCACCGGTAACCCCGGTACCGGTAAAACCACCATTGCCCGAATTGTCAGCAAGTATCTGAAAGCAATCGGCGTTCTCTCCGGCGGACAGCTGGTTGAGGTTTCCAGAGCAGACCTGGTAGGCCGTTATGTAGGACACACTGCTCCCCTTGTAAATCAGGTTGTAAAATCTGCATTGGGCGGTGTTCTCTTCATCGATGAAGCATACAGCCTTCACAGAGGCAAGGACGACAACTTCGGTTTGGAAGCAATCGATACTCTGGTTAAGGCAATTGAGGATAATCGTGATGATCTGATTGTAATTCTCGCAGGCTACTCCAAGGAAATGGAAGAATTTTTAGAGTCCAACTCCGGACTTAAGAGCCGTTTCCCCAACATCATCGACTTCCCCGATTATACCGGCGACGAACTGCTTGCCATTGCTAAGCTTACCGCTAAATCCAAGGGCTATGTCATTGATGAAGGCGTACAGGATGCACTGCTGGCTTACTTCAATCTGGTGCAGGCTACCCGCGCTATGGATGCCGGAAACGGTCGTCTGGTTCGTAATAAGATCGAAGCCGCAATCCTCAATCAGTCCCGTCGACTGGTGGCTGAGCCTGACGCAGACATGTCACTGCTCACCTCCATGGATTTCGATCTGGAGGATTAATTTCACACAAAACAAAAAGCAGGTCAGCTGACCTGCTTTTTTTATGCTCACAAATTACATTTTAATCAGTTCGTATTCTCTGGTACCGATGCCAAGCTTCTCCGCATGAATCAGAGTTTCCTCCCAGCTGACATTGGGATTGGAATCCTTGAAGTGGTCATGATGATGATGCCAGTTCGGCTTTGCCAGGTTGTCACCCAGCTGAGAATTTCTGATGGGATCTGCTGCCTGACAGGCATCCACGCAAGCCTGATCCAATGCCACGGGATCGAAGGATGCAAACATGCCGATGTTGGGCAGAATGGGCGCATCGTTCTCGGAATGGCAGTCACAGTTGGGGGATACATCCACAATCAGGCTGATATGGAAATTAGGTCTGCCTGAAACAACTGCCTTACTGTACTCCGCAATCTTACAGCCAAGCAAGCTGTTTGCATCCCAGTTGGGATTGCTGATGGCATCAAAGGCACAGGCGCCGATACAACGGCCGCAGCCCTTACACTCTTCCTGATTGATTACTGCCTTACCGGTCTCAAAGTGAATTGCGTCGGAACCGCACTCCTTTGCACATCTCTTACAGTTTCTGCAGGCGTTGCAATCAACAACGGGCTTTCCTGACTGATGCTGGTGCATCTTGCCGGCACGGCTTCCGCAGCCCATACCGATATTCTTCAGCGCACCGCCAAAGCCGGTTGACTCATGGCCCTTAAAATGGTTTAAGGAAATGAAAACATCCGCATCCATAATGGCACGACCGATGTACGCTTCTTTACAGTACTCTCCGCCCTCGATGGGAACCACAATATCATCTGTTCCGCGAAGTCCGTCACCGATGATAACATGACATCCGGTTGTAATCTCATTAAAGCCGTTAATCTGTGCACAGTCCAGATGCTCCAGTGCATTCTTTCTGGAACCGGGATACAGAGTATTGCAGTCTGTCAGGAAAGGCATTCCGCCGCCCTCTTTTACCACATCTGCTACAGCCTTTGCATAGTTGGGACGCAGGTAAGCAATGTTGCCAAGCTCACCGAAATGAATCTTGATTGCAACAAACTTGTTCTGCAGGTCCATGTCCAGAATACCTGCTTTTTTAATCAGTTTGCTGAGTTTCTCAGGTAATCCCACACCGTTAAAGGTTCTGAAATCTGTAAAATATACTTTTGCTTTTTCCATAAATTTTTCCCTCCGTGTTTTCCGATAGTTGTATTATCTCTTGTTTTTCCAGGTATGCATCATCAGATATGCCGCCTGCGCTTCCACGCTGGTTCCCTCCCGGTCAAAGGTAGGCGCACCGCAAACACCATGAATCATTCCGTAATCATCAATAAAGCGGTCCATATTCTCCAGCACTCTGTCAGCGTAATCCAGATAGGATTTCGTTAACCATTTTCTGTTGTAACCGCGATAAATCAATGCAGCCACCATCATGGCGCTGGTACCGTCCAAAAAGCTGGAGGAATCATCCAGGGTATCATGGAAACGACCATCCTCAGTCATATAGGGAAGCATATGATCCAGCAAATCCTTCGCCATATCAATCAGAATTTCCACCAGAATATCTTCCTGATGGGTAACACCCTCATCAATAACGCGTCCCAGACCAAGCAGCGCCCAGGCATTGCCGGTGGCCCATAATTTATCGTCCACGAACACCTGCTTTTCCGCATCATAGATATGTCTCAGTAATCCTGCTTCACGGTCAATCAATGCGTTATACATACCGCTCAGCTGACGAATTGCTTCCTCCAAGGCTCCCATAGAGGCAATGAAGGGCGGAACCATATACAATGCATCCGACCATATCTGCTTCGCACTGTAGCCCTCATATAAACTTTCTGTGGTATGACAGATAATTCCATCTGCAGTCTTGGGGGCAGAGCTTGTCAGATACTTCAGCATCTTTCTTGCCGCATCCGCATACATCCTGTCACCGGTAATTTCGAAGCTTCTCCAGACCACCTCTCCGCAGGCTGCGGGATCGGCCACACCTAAGGACCCATCCATAATTGCCAGTCTTCCGTCGGCTCCCTGTCTGGCCACTGCGTCATGGGCCATGGATACCGCCAGGTTTGTATCACCGTCTTCATAGAGCGCCTGCATGGCCACACCCTGTTCCCAGGAGAATCTCTGCGCACCGAGCATTGCCATCTTTACCATGTTCTGATAATATTTTGCACCAATCATCTTTTTCCCTCTCGATAATAATTATCGATTTCCTCTGTTTATTTTACAAAAATGCCTCCCCCATGTATACCCAATCTATGTTTTATGGAAGTCAAATTTTGTTCTTGACTTCATCCCCCGTTACCGGCGACAGCGTCCTGATATCATCAGGCCCCAATCTCACCAGTCTTTCCTTTTCCTCGGTAATCCTTCCGATTCGATTTGCTTCGACGCCAAGTGCCTGCAGCCTCTCTGCCAACCTCATTTCATGTCTGCATACAAGAAGCATTCCGCCGGTCCCATCCAGCAGATACGGATTCAAGTCCAGACATTCACATATTTCTATTGTGCTCTGTTTCACCGGAATTGCCTTGTTTTCAACCAACAGACCTCTGCCCGTCCAGCATCCCAGCTGCCACAAAGCGCCGTAAACACCACCGCAGGAAATATCATGCAGATACCATATGCCCTGCGGGGACTCGTCGTCAAGTTCAAGAATATCTAAAAGTTTATCGGAACAATGCATTCCGTTTTGGCATTTTGCCTGTTCCAGAAAAGCCTGTGAAAAATGTTCTGCCGGCTCCTTTCTGTTTTCCAGAAGTACCTGCCGGATACCGCATTGTCCGGCATAGCCAATCATGACAATATCATCTCCCGGCTGTATTTTGCCCTTTTGCGGCCTCCATTTCCCTGCCGCTCCAATCAGGGTAATACAAAAAAGCGGTACGGAAACCTCTCTTGTCACCTCAGTATGTCCGCCCAGAAAAGCAGCGTTATGTTCGAGTGCCAGCCCTGCTGCCGCTTCCGTATATTCCACGATTTTGGATTCCTTGCAAGACTCCGGCAGCAAAGAAACCAGTCTTGCCCCCATACACTTCCCCAGAGAGCAGGTAAAGTTTCCCCATGCCTTGTACCAGGCCAGTTCCACAGTATCCGCCGTTCCATCCGCCGTGACAATTTCTCCCACTCTGGAGAAATCATTACCGATTCCGGGACCTGTTTCCATATTCAGGTTGTTTGCAAGGCGGCTTTTCCGTATTACTTTTTCCAGATGCTTTTCGCTCAGACTTCCAAGGTTCACTCTGCTTCCCTCTTTCGTAAAATATCAACCGTGTGCGCACCGGCGCCAATAATGTCCTGTCTCTCACAGACCGCCATCTGATACTGTACTACGCGTTCAAAATCCTCTTCATCCAGTTTGTTGACAAAGGGTCTGATGTAATTGACCGGTCCGTCGGGAGAAATAATCTTTTCTCTGGTCAGACCCACTGCTTCATTGAAGGAATTGATATCCTCCAGTCTGACGAAATCATACAGACTGTCCTCATCCGGTATGGTATGAAAATCCTCCGAAAGCAGATGCTTCTCCATGCATTCCTTCAGTTTGTTCTCCTGAATCGCGTACATCACAAAGGCATACTCATTCATGATATAAGCGACCAGAATGATACCGCCCGGCTTTGTCACTCTTTTCGCTTCCGACAGCGCCTGAATCTTCTCCTCAGCCGTCATCAGATGATACATGGGTCCGAACAGCAAAGTTACATCGAAGGTATCATTTGCAAGCCTCTTCAGTTTCAGGGCATTGCCCTGAATGGCAGTTACATTACTGCCCTTTTTCTTCAAAATACCGAGATTATATTTTACTAATTCTACCGCGGTCACAGAATATCCTTCCTGTGACAGAGGCACACTGTATCGTCCCGTTCCCGCACCGATATCAAGGAGGCTCAGCTGTCCGTTTTCCGTATAGCCTCGCTCCTCCATAGTACGCGCAATGGCATCATGAATATATTTCATGGTAACGCGAAACTCTACCTGCCCGTGTCTGGTATCCAGTCTCTTTTCCTCATTAAACTTATTGTAATAGGTTTCAATCTTGTTCAAATCATATTCTCCGCAAAAACACCTCGAGCCATTGCTGACTCAAGGTGTCATACTAATCCATTCTGTTATTCGGGCTGATAAGGGAAGCTCTCCATCAGCTGCAGTTTAAAGAGATTGGTGCGATGCTTTCTGTCAATCAGTTCCTTGGTTGCAGGATCCTCGCACTCGCCTGTTCTGATATAGTGATCCAGAACCGCATAGGTAAAGCCCAGATTATCCTCATCGGTTTTTCCGCAAAGTCCGTCTGAAGGAGCCTTGTCAACAAGTTCAATGGGAAGCCCGATATACTTGCCGATTGCCTTTACCTCGGTTACGGTCAGATTTGCCAAAGGAGTCACATCTCCCGCAGCATCACCGTATCTGGTAGAATAACCTACCCAGTCCTCGGACATATTGCAGGTATTCATTACTCTGCCGTTGACGCTCTGGCTGACAGCGTACAAAGTGGTCATACGAATTCTGGGAGGCATGTTGATTGTTGTCTGGCTGCTGATATCCAGATCGGGTGCCGCATCCTTAATGCTCTCTGTCAATGCAGTCACGGCAGAACCGATGTTTACAATGTAGTGCTTGATTCCCAGATGTGCAACCAGCTTCTTGGAATCCTCAATATCACTCTGCACATTGTTGGGCATCAGTACGCCTACCACTCTGTCCTTGCCAAGAGCCTTCACGCAAAGGCCTGCAACAACACTTGAGTCCTTACCACCGGAAATTCCGACTACGGCATTACATCCCTTACCGTTTCTCTCGAACCAGTCACGAATCCACTCCAACAGATCATTTGTTACTTTTTCTACATCAAATGCCATCGCGAAACCTCCTAGTTTAACTCATTCATCATACGCCAGTCGATACATCTCTGCAGGTAATCCACATATTCGGGATTCTTGCACATTCCCTTGCCGGGAGTATCGGAAATCTTTGCTACATCCATGCCGTTGCAGGCGGTAATCTTCATAACAATGTTCAGTGCATCATACTTGGTATCGTTTGAAATGTAGGTGCCGATACCGAATGCAACCTTACATCTGTCCTTGAAATACTCGCGAAGCGCATGTGCTCTCGCGAAGTCAAGGCTGTCACTGAACAGTAAAGTCTTTGTGGTGGGATCGATACCCAGCTGTTCATAGTGATACAGCATCTTGTCACCCCAGATAAAGGGATCTCCGCTGTCATGACGAACACCGCTGAACAGTGTGGAGTAAGTCAACTGGAAATCACGAAGGAAGCAGTCTGTAGTGATGGTATCGGTAAGTGCGGTACCGTTCAGGACTCCGTACTCCTTTACCCACGCATCCAGTGCATACCAGTTTGAGTAAGCGGGATTGTGCTTGTGATTACCCTGACCTACGCACATAATCCACTCATGCGCCATGGTTCCAACGGGAGTTAATTTATATTTTTTAGCCAGATAAACATTGGAAGTACCTACACAGAAGGAACCTTTGATTCTCTCCTTGGAAAGTTCCTTGACTGCCAACTCCTGCGCCTCTGCGGAAAGTCTTCTTCTGAGGCCGAACTCGGAGTAATTGCCCAGAGAATATTTGCCGTCCTTCAGCCAGCCGATTTTCTCCTGCAGTTTCTCGGAAAAGCTTGCAATCAGTTCCTTATAATCATATGCCATACGGAAAAATACTTCGTTTACGATAGCCAGTGTAGGGATTTCATACATGGAGGTATTCAGCCAGGTACCCTTGGTTTCGATTCGCATACCGCAGGGCTCTTCGTCAGTCTCCTCAATGCAGAAATCTGCATACCTGGGTTTCCAGAGTCTTAAGAAATCCACATAGGAACCCTTAATCCACTTGATGCCCTCCAGATACTCCAGTTCCTCCTCTGTGAAACGAAGTTCACAGTAAGCCTGAATCTGCTCTTTGATTTCCTCAATCATCTCATGAGTGAATTTCACATCCTTGTTTCTGCATTTGAAGGACCAGGTTGTCTTGTAATCGGAAAACTGGTGGTAAATTGCCTGTCCCATTGAAAATTTGTACAAGTCTGTTTCCAGCAGGCTGGTGATAATTCTTTCTAATCTCATGATTCACTCCTCCTTTTTAAAATCAGTTTAACATGAGTGGCGTCCTTCAAATCGATATCGAAGGTCTCCTTTACATTTGCTTTGATGAAGGGAAGTGTGAACTCCTCTCTCATCACAATCTCATACCGGTCAATATCCAGATTCAGCAAAAGCTTCTCTCCTGTCAAAGGAATATAATTCTCTCTCACTTCTCTGCTCCAGTTGTACAGATATCTGTATTTTAACAGGAAGTGAATCAGGTTTCTCTTGCACTCGATGGAACCCCAGACCTCTTCAAACTGATTTAATCGTTCCTCATATTCTTTTTTCTCTCTGACTTTAGCCACATCATCCGCATCACTTTGCTCTGATGCTTCAACATTACAAATCATATCACGAATGATGATATATTGGTAGTCCGCATTCCGAATTGCCTGCCAAAATTGCGCAATTTGTTCCGGCGAACAGTAGCTGTACACCTCGTGGAACACACTGCTGAAGTTAATGCCAGCAGTTTTCGTATCCATACCGTCTATCATCTGCGGCAGCGTACACTTCACAAATACCGCTTCCGGAATTCTGTCTGTTGCCTTCTGCAGCATCTCCGCATCCATGTCCATGCCGTAAAGCTTCACCTTCGGCATCTTCTCTCGGATCACCTGAAGCAATGCGCCGTCTGCACAGCCAAAATCGGCAAAATGTTCACAATCACCTATGTAATTCAAAAAGAACAGCTTGTCGGCCAAAGCCTTTTCCATCTCGGAGTTATAGTGTTGGTAATCTTTAATTGATTCCATATGTTGTCCCTCCCCGCTTCGTTTGGGATTATCCTTTAGATTACATCAATCTGGCAGCATCTCATGGAATCCAGTGCAGCCTGGTGAGTGGCGGGAGTCACACCTGCGCAGGCAGCTGCATCAACCGTAATCTTTGTGTTGGGGTAATAGGCTCTCAAAATCAAAGCGTTAGACAATACACAAATGTCAGTGCAAAGGCCGCAAACCTCAATTTCATCATCAGCCTTCAATGCTCCCAGTTTTTCATTCCAGTCAGTGATACCGAAGGTTGGCTTGTCGTAAACCACTGCTCCATCCGTTTTCAGTTCCTCTCTGATTTCCCAGCCGAAGGTATCCTTGATGCAGTGCTTCACCGGAAGCTTCTGACCCTCCAGAGTCTCCATGTAATTCTCATAATGAGTGTCTCTGGTGAAGATAATCTTAGTGCCTTCCGCAGCTGCCTTAGTAATCTTTTCCTTTACTGCAGGAACAATAGCAACTGCTTCCTTAGTGCCAAGGCTTCCGTCAATAAAATCATTCTGCATGTCTACTACTACTAAAATCTTTCCCATATCTCATTCCTCCTTAAAGAGTTATTTTTTTCTCCTTATATTTGTACAGAATCGCAGGTCTGTGTCCGACCTCTTCCTGCTTCTCGTCCAGTTCCTCCACAAACTTATCAATCCATTTGCGGAAGTTCTGCTTCACCAGTTTCTTGCCCAGGATCACCTCGTAAACCTTCTGAATCTGATTCAAGGTAAATTTCTCAGGCACCAGATTAAACGCGATGGGAATATATTCCACCTTGTTTCTGAGTCTCTCAATACCCTTGTTAATCATCTCAATATGGTCGAAGGCAATTCTGTTATTCTCTTCCGTTGCATGAATATTGGAAATCGGGGTGGCTACCACACCGTTCTTGCGATAGGTGATATCCTCCGTATAAACATATCGAAGTCCCAATGCTGCATTGCTGATGATAATCTGATTCTGATGCTCCGAAACTGCTGTCTTCTCTACGGAAAACCAGGCAACCTCCTCCGCATCATCACCCGCTATTGGCTTGATATTCTCTCCCGGAACCAATGCCATATAGGAAATGGAAATGATTCTTGTACGCTTGTCTCTGCCCACATCACCAAAGGTATACAACTGCTCCATATAAACATTGGAAACGCTTGTCTCCTCCTCCAGTTCTCGGTAAGCCGCCACATCGAGATCCTCGTCCATCTGCACAAAGCCGCCGGGCAATGCCCATTTGTGAATATCGGGATGGTTCTTTCTCCGAATCAGCAAAATCTTCAGTTCCTTTTCTTCATCCTTGCGGATGTCCTCCGACTCCTTATTCGCGATGGTAAACAGAAGCATGTCCACCGTATCGGAAGGTCTTTCATAATCTCCCGGCTTGTACTGCGCCAGAAATTCGCTTTCTGTCAAGCCGTCGCTGTTTCGTTCTTCCTGATTCATTGGTTCTCCTCCCTTCGCTACATTATACTTATCATACTTTTTATTATAAGTCAATAGGGTACATAAAAAAGAATCCCCAAAAATTTCAGGGATTCTTCTACTCTACTTATCATATGCTTTCTTAATGCGTTCAATCTCTGCCTTTGTAATCGGCATAATGGAACCGTGACGCTTCTTCAGTCTGTCAAAGGAATATTCCTCTGCCTCCACCAAAGACCAGGACTGTCTGCTGTTGTCCGCATCCTCGATATCGGTAGTCTTCAGGGGAACATATCCTCCACCGATTGCATACTGGTCAGCTATGATACCGTACTCAGGGACATCGGGATTCTTGCGGTCCTTCCTGATATATTCAAATAATTCCGGTCCTTCCAGGAAATGATTGTCCAACGCACCGATGCGAAGACTGCTGATATCCAGCTTCAGTTCATCCAGATCCAGAACCTTCTCCCAGCCCTTTGCGTCAAGCAGGGATTTATTGCGGTGGATTCTGATACCGCCGTTTTCCTCAGCATTGTCGCCGTCCTTAGATGCAGCGTAATAATAGCCACCGATTTTCAGCACTGTGGTATCAATAATCTCTCTGACCTTTCCACTTTCCACGGGATCGGTCTGATTGTCAATGAAGATTTCCGGTTTCGTGAAATGCACAAAGTCTCTGGTCGCCACATAGTAAATGGCATTGGGCTTTGCCTTCATCTTCGTTTCCGGATTCATGATGCTGGAAGCAAAGAAAATAACATAATCGCCTGTCTCCTCATCATAAACCATCTCGGGTGCCCAGGCCATGCCCGCATTCTCCGGTGCGACATCCAAAAGCTTCGGCTCTCCCCAGTTTATCAGGTCCTCCGACTCCCACAGCACAAGATAATGACTGCCGGTCGTGCTGGCATCATAGTAACCCTGGGCGTTCTGGAACCAACCGCCTCTGTTGTAAATACTCAAATCGGTAGCAACGATAAAATAACGGTCGCCCTCTACGGATCGTGTGATATAGGGATCTCTTACGCCCTTTTCACCAATTCTGCTGACAAGTACGGGAACCCCGCCGTTCAAATCCTTAAAATGCAATCCGGACTCACTGAGTGCAAAATACAGCTGTTCCTCATTTTCCCTGCCCTCGCCGATGAAATGACAGAACAGATATCCCTCCATCTCATCCTGCATGCCCTGTTCGGATTTCGCTTTAACGCAGACTGTGATATCCTTTTCTGCCCGCTCTTCTCCGATTGTTAACAGTGCAGTCAGGGTGACTGCCGTATCCTCTGTGCCTCTGCAGATAATGCCCGGCTTCTTCCTTCCGATTGCCTTGTCTGTTATCACCTCGGGCCGACTGCTTTTCCACTGAACGGAAACGCCGCCAACCATCTCCGGCAGAAAGAGGTTGCCTCTTATATTTTCAACATTTGGAATGCTCACTTCATTTAATGCTGCAAGCATTTCTGCGGAATAATTCATAAACATGCTCCTTTATGTCTGGTCATCCGTATGATTATACCAAATAAGCGTGGCTATTTCTAGCCACGCTTATCAATTTTCTTTATTCGTTTGCATTCACTTCTTCGATGCCGCAATTCTTCACCATGAAATCGATGAACATCTGCTTTTCGGATTCCTCCAAAGATAAGAACTCCGGATACAGGATGGTAGGATAATTTGCGAACAAAATCTTTCCGTCCTTTACGGATGCCTCTGCCTTTGTAGCGGAGCAGGTAATATGTCCGTTTTCTTTCTCATACACTACTCGAATCCATACGGGATCGTTCCAACTGTTCTTTACTCTGCCGTCGCGTCCAAGAAACAGTGTGTAAACGCCGTTTGTCTCTGTGAATTCATACTCACATTTCTTACCGCGGAAATCCATTACGGGGCCATTGCTTTTTTTGAAAATGGAAGATAATGAAAGTGCCATGATAATATCCCCTTTCTTCTTATGACAAATATCTTTACTAATTACTATCATAAAACAACTAATTTAGATTTACAAGTTGTTTGTTCAAAATTTACAAAAATTTTCTAATTATTAAGTAAATTAAGTAATTATTGGTTAAAATTACTCTCAACTTGTGGAATTGCGATATCCGGATGCTCTCCTCCCCATCTGATGTTGGGCAAACAAGATAATTCATGGAAGTCATCCTGCGTCAATTCAAAGGAAAACAGATCCAGATTTTCCCTCTGTCTGGCAGCTGATGCCGACTTTGGCAAAGGAATCGCACCTGACTGCAGTACAAATCGCAGTGCAATCTGCGAGACGGACATTCCATAGCGCTCTGCCATCCTTCGCAACGTCTCATCCTCGGTCAATGCTCCCCTTCCAAGCGGGCTCCAGGCCTGAACCACAAGCCCTTTTTCCTGAGAATAAGTCTTTGCCTTTTCCTGCGTATATCCCACATGATATTCAATCTGGTTCACAGCAGGAGCAACATTACAGCAATTTAAAATATTATCCAAGTGATGCGGCAGAAAGTTCGACAATCCGATTGCCTTAATCATACCCTGTTCCAACATCTCTTCCATGGCACGATAGGTCTCTCTTTGCAGGCTCTTCCACTCCTCAGGCGTTGTCGCACTGTTTCTTCTGGGCCAGTGAATTAAATACACATCCAGATAGTCCGTCTGCAGCCTGTTCAGGGTTCTCTCGATTGCCCGTTTTGCCTGATCATAGCCCATCTCATCCATCCAAAGCTTGCTCTGGAGGAAAAGCTGCTCTCTCTCCACTCCGCTGTCCAGGATTGCCTTTCCCAGATCGCGCTCCGTCTCATACACGGATGCCGTATCAAAAAATGTATACCCTGACTCCAGCGCGGTTCTGAACATCTGATAATTATCACCGCCGGCCGCATTGTAACAGCCGAAGCCGATCGCAGGAATTCTCATTCCGTTATTTAACTGAAAAAATTCCATGAGTTCCTCTTTTCTTTATAGTTTAAACACAATACCCATGATTGCTCCGCAAAGAATCCAGAACGCGGGATGCAGCTTCTTTAACTTCTTGAGATTCATCAGGAAAAAGTAGGCAATACACACAATAACCAGCACAATCGGGAAATGGAACTCTCCCTGCGCATTGGTGAATAATGCCGTTCTGAAGATACCGTAAACCGCTGTAGCAATCAAGCCGGTAACCGCCGGTCTGATCATGCCGAAGCTGGACTGTACATATTTATTCTTGCTGAAATTATCCAGTAGCTTAGCAATCAATACAATTACAATCAGGCTGGGAAGCACCAGCGACAAAGTAGCTACAATACCGCCTGCGAAGCCTGCTGCATTGTATCCGGCATAGGTTGCCATATTGATACCGATGGGGCCGGGAGTACTCTCGCTGACCGCCAGCATGTTCGCCACATCCGATACTTCGTACCAGTCATGTCTGTTGGGAATGTCCATCAGGAAAGGAATGGTTGCAGGTCCGCCGCCGATAGCAAAGAGACCGATCTGAAAGAACTCGATAAATAACTCTAAAAAGACTCTCACGATTTCTCTCCTCCCTTCTTCAGCTTCATCATCAGAATGCCGAATACTCCGGCAAGGATTACAATGATAACAGAGGATACGGGAGTAAACATCGCCAGCAGAAATGCAATCACGCAAACTGCAGCTCCCACATAATTTTTCACGGTTTTCTTCGCCATGGTCACAACCGTATTCAGCATCAGTGCGCAAACCACAATCTTGATGCCGCCTACCGCGTGTGCCACATAGGGATTACTCATAAAGCCGTTCAGGAACATGGCAATGATAGATACGATAATCAGCGAGGGGCTGATCATACCCAGGGTGGAGAAAATCGCACCCGGAATTCCCTTTTTCTTGTAGCCTACAAAGGTTGCCACATTCACCGCAATGATACCGGGGGTACATTGTCCAACCGCATAATAATCAAGCAGGTCTTCCTCTTCCACCCATTGTTTCTTGCTTACCAGCTCATGCTTTAACATCGGCAGCATGGTCAATCCGCCGCCGAAGGTCAGTCCGCCGATTCGAAAGAACGCAGCGTACAATTCCCATAATAACTTCATCTTTCTGTTCTCCTACTGTTCTTTTAAGAATTTCTTTTTCTGTTCTTCCGTCAGTTTATCCCGATTCGCCTGCACTCTTTGTTTTTCTTCTTCTCTTTTCCAGAAGAATCGAATGCGATATTCGATACCATATTTCATGTTTCGGAAATTCTCCAGATGTTTTACCAAAGACACCAGAAATACCGGCAGGAAAATCAATGCAGAAAGTATTCCGTATCTGAATCCGATAATAACCGTAAAAAGGAAAGAGCCGGTGGTAGGTACCAGACAAAGATAATCCTTAATCAGAACCAGCAAAATTTCCAAAAGCAGCAAAATCAAAAACAGTTTCCAGTCAAAGGCGAGTGCTGCGCCGGCCATGGCGGCAGTACCCTTTCCCCCTCGGAAATTCATAAATACAGGGAAGTCATGTCCCAGTACGCAGAAGGTTCCGCCGAGAATAATCGCATAGGCAAATTCCGGAAAAATCAGTCCGCAGATACGAGCTGCAGTAAATGCTTTAATGATATCAAACAAAGCACAGAACACTCCGGCACTCTTTCCCATCACAATGGTAGCATTGGATGCCCCGGCATTTCCCGTTCCCTTGGTTCGGATATCAAAACCCTTAAGCTTGGCAAGCAAAAAAGCGGGGTTCACTACACCGATAAAATATCCGACAAGCACGCATACAATAATTTTTAAAGCAAGATCTGTCACCGGCATTTCTCCTTTACATTTTTCTGTAATTTACAGGATTCTACATTCCACATCTTCCTTAAATGGTTTATAGTAGAGTCAGATGTGTCACTGCCAATATTGTACCATCTGCAGCGGCAACAAATCAATCAGTTTCCATGTAGCAGGAGAAAAGAAATGCACAGCAAAAATCATGATTGGGAAAACCAGTATATCACCCAAAGAAACAGATATCCCATGCACACACCCTATGGTGCCTATGAGTCTGTGGAACAGGCTCTTCACTGCAACCGCAGCAGTTCAAGCTATGTGCTCAGCTTGAACGGTCTCTGGAAATTCAAACTCTATCAGCGCCCCGAGGAGATGGAATCCTTCTGGCAAACTGACTTTGACAAGGCTGACTGGGCCGAGATTCCCGTCCCCGCGAACTGGGAATATCACGGCTATGGGAAGCCCGTTTACACCAATATTCTCTACCCCTTCAAGCGCGGTGACGGTTCTGAAAAATTTGAGACCGAGTCTGTAACCGGCTTCTATGAACTGACAGCTCCCTTTGTGCCGGAGGATAATCTCACCGGCTGCTATTTCCGCACCTTTGACCTGCCTGCCGATTATGCAGGAAGACAGATTCTCGTCGACTTTGGCGGCGTGGAATCCTGCTTTACCCTCTGGATTAATGGCCAGGAGGTTGGCTACTCTCAGGACAGTAAGCTGAACGCAGAGTTTGATATCACCAACTATGTACAGCCCGGCGAAAACACCATCGCGGTTGCCGTTTTCCGCTTTTGCGACGGCAGTTATCTGGAGGACCAGGATTACTGGCACCTCTACGGTATTTTCCGTGAGGTTCGCCTTCTGGCAAAGCCTATGGGGCACATTCTGGACTATAAGGTTGAAACCTTATTTGCGGACAATAATTTTGAACAGTCTACTCTTTCCGTCACTATATGGCCGGATCAGTCTCTCCCTCTCTACGGTGAGAAACATGTAAAACTGTCTTTATTTGATAACAACGGCGTAAAGGTCACTGAGTTCTGTTCAAAGTCCTTTGCGGAGTACAATGCTTACCTGCGTCCCAAGTATGTTGCGCAGACTTCCGTCATGGTAGACCATCCAAAGCTTTGGACTGCAGAAACGCCATACCTCTACACATTGGTACTGGAGCTTCAGGACAACAATGATACTACTCTTGATATCGAAAGCTGCCGCGTCGGATTCCGTCAGCTTGCAATTACCGAGCACGGTATCCTTACACTCAACGGCAAGCGACTGATTCTTCGCGGTGTCAACAGACATGATTTCTGCGCCGAATTCGGCAAAGCAGTTTCCGAGGAACAGATGCGCAAGGATATCATCTGCATGAAGCAGTTAAACTTTAACGCAATCCGTACCTGCCACTACCCCGACAATGCTCTGTGGTATGATTTGTGTGACGAGTACGGCATGTATGTCATTGACGAAGCCAATGTGGAAACCCACGGCTACGGCGGCGGCTTAAGTTCTTCTCCCGAATGGACCAACGCTTACATGGAACGCGCAACCCGCATGGTTCTCCGCGACAAAAATCACCCTTCCATCCTGTTCTGGTCCCTTGGCAACGAATCCGGAGCCGGCTGTAATCAGGCTGCAATGTATGGTTGGATTAAAGAATATGACAAGACCCGATTTGTGCAGTATGAATCCGGTTTCCCCAAAGCAAACATCACCGATATCATCTGTCCCATGTATCCCAGCATGGACTGGATTGCCGACATTATGGCAGATGACTCCGATCTGCGTCCTGTTATTATGTGTGAGTATGCTTACGCCAAGAGCAACAGCAACGGCAACTTCAAGGACTTCTGGGATTGTATCAATAAATACCCTCGTTTCCAGGGCGGCTTCCTTTGGGATTTTGCCGACAAGGCAATTGCCGTCAAGGATGCCGAATCAGGTAAAACATTTTACCGTTACGGAGGGGCCTTCGGCGAAGATGTCGTGGACGGTACTCCCGACATGTGCTTAAACGGCGTCGTATTTGCCGACCTTTCCCTGAAGCCCGGTGCATATGAAGTGCGAAATGTACAGGCTCCGATTGCCATTGAACCGGTGACTGACTGGTCCGGAAATAAGTTTATCCGAATCAGCAATCGCTACCATACACTTGACTTAAGTCATCTGCAGATTCGCTATGAAATCATCGACAACGGCGAGATTATTCAAAGCGGTACACTCCCCACTCTGCACACTCCCGCAGGTACCAGAGAGGACATTTCATATTCTGAGTTGACCTGCAAACTGTGTGGCGAGGCATACCTCAATCTCTACGCAGAACTCGCAAGTGATACTCCTTATGCTCCCGCAGGTTCAGAGCTATATCGCAGCCAGATTGCTTTAAATCATGCCATTTACAAACCTGCGATTGCCACCGCTCCCGCAGCGCCGCTTACCTGCCAGGAAGCCGGAACCGATATTATTATAGAGTCGCAAAACCTGAAGATTGTCTTCAACAAACTTGACGCTACCTTCACGGAATGTATCGTAAACGACCACACTTATCTGACCGGCGGCATGGATCTCTTTACCCGTGCCGCAACCGGAATTGATGAGGCCACCAGCGACGCTGATAGTTATGCTAAAGACTGGAAGCAGTCCGGTCTTGACCGACTCAAAAAGGATATCACTGATATTAATGTTACCATCAATGGCGCAGAGGTCATTATCCACACAAAAGCAGCCTTCTCTCCCGCTGATGAAAGTCTTGGCACTGCTCCTCTGCTTTATACAGAGACCCTTTATACAATCAATACGAACGGCATTTCCGTTTCCAATCAGGTGACAAACTGCAGCGGTCTGGATACCCTGGCACGAATCGGCCTTGCCTTCCGTTTGGACAGTTCCTTCAGCAATCTGGAATGGTATGGCAAGGGTCCCTGGGAAACCTACCCTGACCGTAAGTCAGCAGCTTTCATCGGTCTGCACCAGACTGCAGTTGCCGAGCAGCATATTCCCTTCCTCAAGCCCTGTGAATGCGGCGGCCATGAGGATACCCGATTCTGCCGTCTTTCCGACGGTGCTCACACCGTAACGGTAACCGGATGCAATGACTTCCATTTCAGTGCTCTGCCCTTCTCTGTGGAGGAATATGAAAATGCTTCCTATCCCGAGGAATTACCGGAAGCGTCTACCGGTACCTGGCTGATTGTAGATGGTTATCACGCAGGCTTAGGCGGTGACACCGGCTGGTACAAGAACATTCATCCCGAATATCGCATCCCTTCCGGCAGATACTCCTACTCCTTCCACCTGTCATTTACCTAAAAAAGAACTCCCCAAACCAATCGGTTTTGGGGAGTTTTCTTTTTCTATACATGTTTCAGATTAAGAGGTTTTCTGTGCGGTGTTCTGTGATATTTAACCGCAGGATAGCCAATTACAAGTGTTGTCACTGCCTTGGGCTTTTTGCTGATTCCCATGAGCTTTCTGATTTTTCCGCTCACATTCACACAGGTGGTAAAAAATCCGCTGAACAGAACACCCAGGCCACAGGCTTCTGCCATAAAGGCCATGTTCTCCGCAGCAAGGGAAGCGCTGACTGCATCCTTTCCGAAAATGACAATGACCACCGGCGCTTTCTTAAAGAAGAAATGAGAATCGATGTTCATGTGGGCAAGCTGAGGGATGACCTTCTTTCCTACCCCAATTACCTTACCGAACATTTTCACTGCTACCGCTTCGCATTCTGCTTTCTTTTCATCCAGCAGAACATAGCGAGTCCCCTGAGAATTTGCTCCTGTAGGTGCCATTCTGCCGGCCTCAAAGATTTTATCCAAAATCTCCTGCTCTACCTTTTTATCTGTAAATTGTCTGATAGTTCTCCTGGTCTTGATGGCATTCATCAGCTGTTCAGGATCCAGCCTTACCTGTTCCTCAAATTCTGTAATCTCATCTTCGAAGCCTGTTATCTTTATGGCTCCCTGAGGACAAATCGCCTCACAGTGACCACAGCCGATACAGCTGCCGCCGCGGGCAATCGCTTTGCCCTCCACAATATCGATATCGAAGCCTACGCAGTCTTTCTTGCACAGACCACAACCGATACATTTCTCAGTGTCAATGATTACCTGATGCGCTTTTCCCATACTACCTCCGTTTTTCTGTTTATAAATGTTTACGCCACTTCAAACTGACTGTTATACAGCTGTGCATAGAATCCATTTGCCTTCAGCAGTTCCTCGTGAGAACCGGACTCCACCACATCACCGTCTCTCATTACAAGAATAACATCGGAATTCTTAATGGTAGACAAACGATGTGCAATCACGAAAGAAGTTCTGCCCTCTGTCAAAGTCTCCATTGCCTTTTGAATCTTTACCTCAGTTCTGGTATCTACGGAAGAGGTTGCCTCATCCAGAATCAGCATAGGTGCATTTTCAATCATTGCTCTTGCAATAGTCATCAGCTGCTTCTGTCCTACCGACAAACTGACAGAATCATCCAAAACGGTACTCAAACCATCGGGAAGGGAACGAATGAAATGTTCCAGACCGACAGCCTTGCAGGCCTCCATCAGCTGTTCGTCTGTAATACCTTCCTTGCCATAGGAAAGATTATCACGAATGGTTCCCTCGAACAACCAGGTGTCCTGAAGTACCATTCCAAACAAATCATGCACTTCCTCGCGTTTCATATCGGCGGTATTCACGCCGTCAATGCGAATTGCACCGCTGTTAATCTCATAGAATCTCATTAACAGATTTACAATGGTGGTCTTTCCGGCACCGGTAGGTCCAACAATTGCAACCTTCTGTCCGGGAAGAATGTGCTCACTGAAGTCATGAATAATTTCCTTTTCAGGCACATAGCCGAAGCGAACATGCTCGAATTCCACCTCGCCCTTTACATTCTGCAAGGCATGAGACTTGTCTGTTTCATCCTGCATCTCTTCTGCTTCCAGGAACTCAAATACTCTCTCGGAAGCCGCTGCTGTAGACTGCAAACTGGTTGCTGCTTGCGCAAACTGGGACAAGGGAGAAGTAAACTGACGAATATAAATCATAAATGCTACGATAACACCAAAGTCTGTCTTACCATTCATAGTAAGCAATGCACCGGTAACACAAACTGCCACATAACCAAAGTTACCGACAAAACCCATCAAAGGCTGCATCAGGCCGGAAAGGAACTGGGACTTCCAGTTGTTTTCCCGCATCTTCTCATTGATGTCATCAAAGGTCTTCTTTTCTTTTCCTTCTGCATTGAACAGTTTTACAACACGCTGTCCCGTATATACTTCCTCAACATGACCGTTCATCTCGCCAAGCCACTTCTGCCGCGCTGCGAAATACTTCTGGGTACGGCTCATAATCTGTCCCATAAACAGGAAACCAATCAGGGAGGATGCCATTGCCACCAGCGCCATGATCCAGTTCGTGTACATCATCATAACCACCGAACCAATAAACATGGTAAAGGCACTGATTAACGAAGTAATACTCTGATGAAGGGTCTGTCCAATCATATCTACATCATTGGTAACGCGTGACAGCACATCACCGGTACTGGTACTGTGGAAATAAGAAACCGGCAGGCGATTAATCTTCTTTGAAATGGAATCTCGCAGGCCCTTGTTCACCTTCTGGGTTACCACGGTCATAATTACACCGGTCACAAAGCTGAGCACGGTTCCTGCTCCATACAGCCCCACAAGCAGCCAGATAACTGCCATGATACCATCCATATCAATGACTCCGGCCAACCCTTCGGTCAGAATATTGGTAATTTTTCTGAGCTGGTCCGGTCCCATCAGTCGGAACACAACACCTGCCATATCGCAGATCAGTGCGATGCTGATAATTACCATAAAAGGCTTACAATACTGAATCAGCTTCTGCATGGCTGATTTGAAATTTTTGGGCTTTTCAACAACTCTGCCCCGACCATGCATACCGGGTCTTCTGTTTGTTCTCTCTTCACTCATGCGTCCAGCTCCTCCTTTGACAACTGAGAATATGCAATCTCCTGATAGGTACTGCAGGTTTTCAGCAGTTCCTTATGGGTTCCGTTACCCACGATTTCGCCATTCTCAATAACCAGTATTCTGTCCGCATCAATAATGGTACCGATACGCTGTGCAACAATAATGTTCGTCACACCCTTACTCTCTCTTTTCAAAGCGGTTCGAAGCACTTTATCGGTTCGATAATCCAGCGCGGAGAAAGAATCATCAAACACGAAGATTTCTGCCTTCTTGGCAATGGCGCGGGCAATGGAAAGTCTCTGCTTCTGTCCACCGGAGAAATTGCCGCCGTTCTGGGCAACGGCTCCCTGATAACCAACCTCCTCTGTTTCCACAAACTCCTTCGCCTGGGCAATTTCAGCCGCCTTCTTCATATCCTCTTCTGACAGATTCTCCTCGCCGTAACCGATATTTTCTGCTACGGTACCTGCAAACAGAAATGCCTTCTGAGGCACAAAACCAATTTTCTCTCGAAGTGCGTGGAAGGAATATTCCTTGACATTAACACCGTCAATCAGCACTTCACCGCCTGTAGCATCATACATTCTGGGAATCAGATTAATGATGGTACTCTTTCCGGAACCGGTGGCCCCGATCAGCGCTACCGTCTCACCCTGATGAGCTGTGAAACTGATATTGGAAATGACATCATCTGCAGAATCATGATAGCGGAAGGAAACATTTCTGAACTCAATTTCGCCCTTCAGGTTGGGAAGACCTTCTTCTTTTGTTCCGTTCTTCATACGAGGTTCCGTACCCAACACTTCATTCAGACGATGGATGGAAACAGATACTCTCGGCATCATAATAAAAATCATAACCAGCATCAGGAAGGACATAATAACCTGCATTGCATAGTTGATAAATACTACCATGTCGGAGAAAATAGTAACTCTCTCCAGCACTGCCGTCATGTCCGTAATCACAATATTGCCAATCAAAACCGCACCAATCCAGTAAATACCCAGTGTCAGTCCATTCATAGCCAGATTAAGTCCCGGATTCATGACTGTCATAGCCAGCTGGGCCTCCAGCTGTGTTCTGGTCAGTTCCTCATTCGCATGATCAAACTTTCCCTCCTGATAGTTTTCCGCGTTGTAAGCACGAACAACCAGCAAACCGGTCAGATTTTCTCTGGTAACACGGTTCAGGTTATCGGTCAGCACCTGCATCTTCTTAAAGCGAGGTACCGCGTAAAGCATGATAAATGCCAGTATAATGCAGACAAACACAATGACACCTGCTGTCAAAGCGGTCCACTGCCAGTTTTTTGTACTGATCTTTCGCAGTGCGATGACTGCTGTGATGGGAGCCTTGATTAACAACGCCATTCCCATTACCACAAACATCTGAACCTGGGTGATATCATTTGTGGAACGAGTAATCAGACTGGCTGTTGAGAAGTGATTCATTTCCTCGTCGGAGAAAGACATAACCTTAGTGTAAAGGCCCTCCCTCAAGCGATAGGAAAATTTCGATGCAATCTGGGAAGACAAAAATCCCATAATAATTGCCAAAACCAATGATCCCAAGGCACATAGCATCATCTTTCCGCCTGCTGCCCAAACATCAGCGATGGCATTTCCTTCCGTCTGCACCAGTTTTGTAATCTCGGACATATATTCCGGCATTTTCAAATCCAACTGCACCTGTCCGACGATGCAAATGACGGACAGTAAAATCATGCCCCATTCCCTTGCATGCAAAAATTTCAAAATTCTAGTCATAACCTGTTGTGTCTCCTATACTTATTTTTCGGATTTTTTATCAATACAACAAAAAAGAGTCCTAACATTTATTCTTTGTATTATATTTTATTCTCCTAAATCATACTCTAAGAATTCATGCATGGCACCGCCATCCTTGCCTGTGACTTTATCGATTGTCACACCTTCCGGTCTGACCTGATAGACATAGTAGTCATTATAGTTAAAGAATAAGTCTGCCGCGATTTCCTGCTTCATAGCCTCTCTGAGGATCTTTTGAATCTCCTCCTCGTTGAAGGAACCGGTGTCCCTGCTGATGCCAATGAACAGAATCGGTGATGTATTCTTTAACAGATCTGACAACGGTCTTGACTGCGCCTGTAAAAAGTCTGTACCTGCATTACATAAATTCACTGAAATCTGCGCATCCGCAACCTGTGCCGCCTGCAAAACCAGACCGCTGAAATATTGCCGGGCTTCCGGTTCCAAACCTGAACAGTCTTCGCTGAATGCTTCCTCTTTTGTCTCCTCTGTCTTCGGTTCCACCGAACCGCATCCTGCGCACAAAACCAGTATAGAAAGAAAGATTGTCAACATCTGCCGGGCATTATGTTTTCTCTTGCTGTTCATAAAAAAACCTCCCACAAGGAACTTACAACAATCATAGTGATTTCAACTGCAGTCAAAATCACTTTATTATATCATATCTCCCCTCATTTCGAAACACAAAAAACACCCCGGAACCATTACGATTCCGGGGTACTTTTTACCATCCCATATCCATTAGCCAGTTATTTAACTTTCTGTCTCTTTCCTTCTGTTCAAGAGACTTATCACTGTTGTCGTATTCTCCTGCGATTTGACCGTCAACGATATACAACACTCTGGTGCAGCGGGCTGCAACCTTAGCATCATGGGTTACCATCATGATGGTGGTTCCTTCCTGATTGAGCTTGCACAGTTCATCCATAACCTCACCGGAAGATTGGCGGTTTAATGCTCCTGTCGGCTCATCCGCGAAAAGGATTTCAGGTGAATTCATCATGGATCGGGCAATGCATGCTCTCTGGAGCTGACCGCCGGAAACCTCATTGATATCATTATCCGCAACCTCAATAATGCCAAGCTTACGAAGCAGTTCCTCAGCCTTAGCAGTCTTTTCCTTGCGTGAAAGCCCCTCTTCCTTGCTCTCAACTGCCGGCAGCAGCACATTGTCCAGAATAGTCAAATTCTTCATCATAAACATCTGCTGGAAAATAAAGCCCATTTTATTCAGTCTGATATCAGAAAGTTCATTTTCCTTGAGCTTAATAATATCCATTCCGTCAAACAGAACCTCTCCGGAAGTCGCTTTATCCATTCCTGACACAGCATAGAGAAGGGTCGATTTACCGGAACCGGAAGGTCCCATAATTGCTACCATCTCTCCCTTATCCACTTTAAAGGATACATTCTTCAGTACATTATTCTGTCTTTTATCTGCTACATATGTTTTACACAAGTTCTTTGTTTCAATGATTGCCATTTTCTTTCCTCCTTATTCGATACTTGCAGTATCTGAACTCTTAATTGTCTTGGTATATAATGCGGTAATATAGATTGTAATAATGGAAATTGAAAGAACAATTCCCGGATAAATCAAAAATACCTTTAAGGGCTCAATCAAAAAGTCTACATTTGATGTTCCCATCAATCCAAAGACCGGAGAAATACAAAGTTTTGTCACCGGAATGGAAAGAATACCTGCAAGTAATACAGAGCATAATGTTACCAGACCAAATCGAAGTACATGATAAAGGATTACTCTTCTATTCTTAAAGCCCATAGCCTTTAAGATTGCTATCTCGCTTCTCTCATCAGAGATAAAGGATCTCTCCATCAGGATGGTAACGAGAACAACCACAACAAGCGTGATCGCAAGCAGCAGCATCTGAACAAGCTCCATCGTGTCAATCACACCGAGGCAGTCCATCTGGTATTCTTTGGCAGTATAAACTTCCTCACTGTCCAGATACTCTGCCAGTTTCACCTTTCGTTCTTCTATCTGCTTTGCGGAAGGATGATCGGTAAAGTTAATCTGGTATGCCATTGTAGAAGCAGCATTTGCCATACTAGTAGGAGCATCCTCATGAATTCTGATGATTTCTCCCACCATATTCATACTTTCAAAATAAGCAGTAATGACACAGTCAATCTTTTCGGTTCCGTAATCTATCGTAACGGTATCCCCAATGTGCGCATTCATTTTTTCCGCAACAATAGGGGTGATTGCGATTTCTTGCGCATTTTCGGGAACGGTTCCTTTCGAATATTGATACATATCCGTTGTGGTTTTAACACCCTGCTGCAATCTGATGGAATATTCTTCGCCCTTACATTCCAAAGGATACGCATATTGCACATCTACAAATACTTCACCGGGCATACCCATTTTCGCAAGATCATCCTCAACCTTCTGAATGTAGGCATCTCTTTCGACCTCTCCACCCTCATGCATATAAGGCATTAAAGGCGCCACAAAATACAAATCACTTCTGGAAGCAAAAGTTGTGACAAGCTTATCACTCTTCATTGTGGAAACGGTATTCACAAGAACCAGTACAAACAGTGTACAGAGTGTAAATGCGATTGTGATTGTCAGATACCGCTTAAATCCGCTGAGTACATCATTAACCGCCATGAACAGGGGTGTCCCCAGTTTGCTCTTCGACAACTTAAGAACTGACTTTTTCGTATATCGTTCTCCGGTTTGACCGCTTCTGATAGCGTCAATGGGAGTCGCCTTTTTTACCAGTCCGGTGGATTTGTAAGCAAAGAGCATGATGACTATTACCACCAGAACCGAGCCGACGAAATTGGTCCAAATTCCAAAATCATTTCCCAATACCATCTTGTCGGAAGCTGAACGGATCAGCAAGTTTCCAAAAGGAATACTGAGTACAAAGCCTGCTGCCGAACCAACAATTGCAAACAGAAAATATTTGACAAGATACAGAACTCTGATTTTGAAGTTCCTGATACCGATTGCCTTCATGACACCGATTTCTC
>JAZLKR010000052.1:0-20712 GCA_045597705.1 Acetatifactor sp. | reverse complement strand
CATATTTGTCAACGGAGAGTGCACTGGAAGAATGCTGTGAGGAAACAGTTGATTTTGAGGATGTTGATTTCGACTTTGAGGAGCAGCACGAGAGTAAGCTGGGAGAGCGAATGAGGCACTTATCTGATACCTTTTCGCAATATCTGATGTATCTGATTCAGAGCAAGAACATGGAGAATGCGGAAGTCTGGAAGCGTGCGATTATCGACAAGAAGATTTTCTCCAAGATTAAGAACAATCCGGACTATCATCCGAACAAGTTGACGGCGCTATGCCTCTGCATAGGCGTGAAACTGAATTTGGATGAGACCAAGGATTTGCTTGCAAGGGCAGGCTATGCTTTGTCGCCCTGCGATAAGACGGACATTATTTTTTCTTACTTTATCGAGAACGGCATCTATGACATGATTGAGCTGGATATCCAGCTGGAAGAGCATGGTTTGCCGTGCATTATTTCATAGTGGAAATTAGTATATGGGGGCAGTCAAGGTAGGCTGCCCCTGTTATTTTTTCAAAGGTCGCTTTTGGAACGACCGGTTAGGAGAGGACATGTGGTATAGTAAACTCATCAAAGGAAAGCGAGGACATCAGAGTATGGAAAAGAGTATTTGGCGCGATGGAATGATGGGATTGGTAATCGGAGATGCACTTGGTTGTCCCGTGCAGTTTATGGACAGAGATGAGATAAAGAATCGTCCGGCAGGCCTTGTAACCGGAATGGAAAGCGGCGGCGTATATGATGTGGAAGAAGGAACCTGGACGGATGATAGTTCCATGGCGATTGCCACAATGGCAAGTATCTTAAATAAGGGTGGAATTGACCCTGCGGATATTATGACACAGTTTGTGAATTGGGATGTAAAGGGAGAGTATACTCCTCTCGGACAGGCATTTGACCAAGGAAATACCTGTACCAATGCGATTCTTAATTTTATGCAGGTGCCTGATATTAAGACCTGCGGTTCCACCGGCGAGCGTGCCAACGGAAATGGAGCACTGATGAGAATTCTGCCGGTTTGCCTTTACTACTATGAGCGTCAGAAGACTGTCTGCACCTCAGAAGATGAGGCGATTGAGGGTATTCATGTAGTCAGCGGGCTGACTCATAATCATCTCAGAAGTAAGATGTGCTGCGGCCTTTACTACTTCTGCGTGAAGAGCGTTTTAGAGGGCATCAAGCAGGAGAAGAAGCCTGGCCTTAAGATATTGCTCCAGACCGGAATCGATAATGGCCTTCAGTACTACAGAAGAGATCTGCGTAATCTGACTGAGATGTCCCATCTCGGAAGACTATTTGATTTGGGAGAGTTTCAGCAGATGCCTGCGGAGGACATCAAGACCAGCGGTTATGTCATTGACACTATTGAGGCAGCAGTATGGTGCCTGCTTACAACAGCTTCCTTCAGGGAATGCATGCTGAAGGCGGTAAATATGGGCGATGATGCCGATACGGTGGCGGCAATCGCAGGCGGTTTGGCCGGATTATATTACGGTTATGAAGAAATCCCTGAAGAGTGGCTGGCAGTCATTAAGAGAAGGGAATGGATTGAAGATCTGTGTGAACAGATGGAAAAGTGAGGTTAATTAATATGTTCGATAGAAGAGCAAACAACATCGCTGTCTTCAATGACACGATGGAGTGGATGAATACAAATAAGGTTTTGAAGGAAGCGGTATCGGCATCTATTACCAATCAGACACTGCATTTGGAGTGGGAGCAGGTAGAACTCCCAAAGAATCCCGGTAAGACCTGCGAAACAGTGGTCTCCAAAAAGAGAAGCTTTGAGGCAGCAGCCGATTACGCGAAAGAAGGGAAGAAGGTCTGCGTTCTGAACTTCGCTTCTGCGACCAATCCGGGTGGCGGTGTTACCCGCGGAAGTTCGGCGCAGGAGGAGTGTCTTTGCAGATGCAGTACACTGTATCCCTGCCTGAATGCGAACCTGCTGTGGAGCGGTTTCTACGGTCCTCACAGAGTGGCAGCAGACCCGCTGTACAACGATGATTGTGTTTACACACCGGGTGTAATTGTCTGCAAGAGTGATACCGCATCGCCGGAGAGAATGGGACAGCAGGACTGGTATCAGGTGGATGTGCTCACCTGTGCGGCACCGAACCTAAGAAGTAATCCCAGCAATGCAATGAATCCCAATGCAGGAGATAAGCCTGCGGAGATTGATGACGAAGAATTGTTCCTGCTTCATCAGATGAGAATTGAGAAGATATTCAGGGTGGCAGCAGCCAAGGGCGCGGATGTACTTATCTTAGGAGCCTTCGGATGCGGTGCGTTCTGCAACCCGCCTGAGATTGTTGCGAAGGCTTTTAAGACCGTGCAGGAGCAGTATGGCTGCTATTTCGATACGGTTGAATATGCAGTGTTCTGCAGAGGAACCGAAACACAGAATTATGATGCGTTTTGTGGGGAGTTTTGGGCATGATTTTTTGCCCAAAGCTCCTCATTTCTGTTATAATGAGTCTGTTACTTGAGTGATTACTTATCGGAGGATAATATATGGCAGGCGGAGGAAGAGGCGGTATGGGCCCGAGAGGGTTCCTGACGGAAGAAGAAAAAGCAAATGTGCCTAAGGTGACGAAGGAATTACTGATTCGAATCGTATCCTATCTGAAACCTTACTGGCTGCAGTTTGTGTTTGTGTTTGTGGCAATTTTGTTGTCAGCGACAGTAGGACTGCTGCCGTCTATCATCACAGGTAAAATCGTAGACCAGGCGTTAGTCGGCAAGGATATGGCGCTGCTGATTCAACTCCTTTTGATGGCATTTGGCGCACTGGCAATCAGCCAGGTTATCGGTGTGCTGGAGAGCTACATTAATGCCTGGATTTCCCAGCGTATTATTTACGACATGAAGAACCAGATGTACAAGCATCTGCAATATATGCCTCATTCTTTCTTTACCACAGAGAAGCAGGGTGACATCATTACCAGAATGAACACGGATATCAGTGGTGTAAGCTCTGTTATCAGCGGAACACTTTCCAGTATCGTCAGCAATGTGGCTACAGTAGTTACCACGCTGGTAGCGCTGCTTTCCATGAACTGGCAGCTTGCATTGGTTGGTATGGTAATTATTCCTCTGCTGATTCTTCCTACCAGAAGCGCGGGCAAGACCCGTTGGAAGCTTTTGTCAGAGAGTCAGGCGAAGAATGACGAGATGAACCAGGTCATTAACGAGACCTTGTCTGTCAGCGGCTCCATGCTGGTAAAGATATTTACGAGAGAAGAGAAGGAGTACGAGAAGTTCGTCAAGGTAAACGAGGAAGTGACGGAGATTACCTTAAAGGAACGCAGAAGCGGTAAGTGGTTCAGCGTGGTTATGGGTATGTTTGCACAGATTGGTCCGTTACTGATTTACTTTGCAGGCGGATTGCTCATTATCAAGGAGATTGATACAAATCTTACCGTTGGTATGATTACAGCGACTGTGGCACTGATTAATCGTCTGTATCGTCCGGTAGAATCCCTGTTAAATCTGCAGGTTGACTTTACCAGATCTCTTGCACTGTTTACGCGTATCTTTGATTACTTCGATAGAGAGAATACCATTGTAAATCCCGAAAACGGTAAGAAGCCCGAGGTTGAGTTACAGCCTATCGTTTACGACCATGTGGCATTCAGCTATGACGAGTCAAAGTCTCTGCTGACTGATGTGAATTTCACCGTGCCCGGTGGCAAGATGTATGCGATTGTAGGTCCTTCCGGTTCCGGAAAATCTACCGTGGTAAACTTAATCCCCAGACTGTACGATGTGCTGGGTGGTAAGGTTACCATTGCAGGTGTGGATGTCAGGGATTTTGATTTAAGTTACTTAAGACAGTGTATCGGTGTGGTTACCCAGGAATCTTACCTGTTTAATGGTACTATTCTGGATAATCTTCGCTATGCGAAGGAAGATGCTACCATGGAGGAGATTGAAGCAGCCTGCCGTGTAGCAAACATTCATGAGTTTATCACAGCGCAGCCCAAAGGCTACCTTACCGAGGTGGGTAACAGAGGACTTAAGCTTTCCGGTGGTGAAAAGCAGCGTATTTCCATCGCCCGCGTTATCTTAAAGAACCCGAAGATTTTAATTCTGGATGAGGCGACCAGTGCGCTGGATTCCATCTCCGAGAATGCCATTCAGGATGCTTTGGAGAACATGATGAAGGGCAGAACCAGTATTGTTATTGCTCATCGTTTGTCTACCATTCTGAAGGCAGATAAGATTCTGGTAGTGAAGGACGGCGTTATTGCAGAGCAGGGCACTCATGAGGAGTTGCTCGCCCTTGGCGGAACCTACAGAGATCTGTATGAGACACAGTTCAGACAGGCAATTCAGTTTGAGAGTGCGCAGGGTATAGCAAACTTGAACTTCGAGGCACTTTCTACGGAGTACACAGTTCGCAGAATCAGTGAGGATGATATCGCGGATGTTTACAAGCTCTGTAAAACCAACCAGAAGTACTATGAGTATATTCATGAGGTGCCTACCGTAGAGAGCCTGACTGAGGTTATCAGTATGCTGCCGGATGGTGTGAATATCAGCGAGAAGTATTTCGTAGGATTTTACGACAAGAACAAGCTTGTGGCTGTCATGGATCTGATTACCGCTTACCCTGAAAAGGACGACGCATTCATCGGCTGGTTCATGGTAGACGGAGAACTGCAGCGCAAGGGCATCGGAAGCCGTATCTTTGCAGATGTGAGAGCTGCGATGAGAGCGCAGGGCTATGATTATCTTTCTCTTGGCTGTGTGAAGGAAAATAAGGAAGCAAAGGCATTCTGGAAGGCTCAGGGTTTTGCGCCTACCGGCGAAGAGATTGACAACGGTGAATATGTTGTACTGAAATATGCGAGAGATATTTAAGACTAGGAGAGAGTAGAGATGGCTAAGAAAATGTATTATGTACCCGACGACACTGAGCGTGCAGGATTATATGACTGTGCGACCTGCGGCAATCGCTTTTTGCATGAGAGAATTGTACCGGCAATGCTTTGCCCTTATTGTGGAGAAGAGCCCGACATGGAAATCGGACCGGACGATGAAATGCCTGAGATGGGTGCTATGGCTGTTTTACAGCAGATTATTGAAGGCAAAGAGGATGTAGAGCGTTACGATGCCCTGTTGAGCCTGGCAATCACCGGCGGAGAAGAAGACTGGATCTAGATACTACATAAAAAATGAGAAGTATTTCCTGATATGAAGGGTATAATAGTATTCGTAGGGATATATAACTAAAAATGAATTGGAGGGTTACAAAATGAACGAGACATTAAAGGTATTAGAAACAAGAAGAAGCTGCAGAAATTTCGACAGAACCAAGATGGTTTCTGAGGAAGATATCAAGGCAATCGTAAAGGCAGGCACCTATGCCGCAACAGGTATGGGAAAGCAAAGCCCCATCATTATTGCTGTTACAAATCAGGAATTGAGAGACCAGCTGGCGAAGGAAAATGCGAAGGTTATGGGCGCTGACATGGATCCTTTCTATGGTGCACCTGTTATCCTGATTGTTCTTGCAAACAAGGCAATCGGTACCTACATGTATGACGGTTCACTTGTTATGGGAAATCTGATGAATGCAGCAGAGAGCCTTGGAATTAACAGTATCTGGATTCACAGAGCAAAGGAAGAGTTCGAGTCTGAATTCGGTAAGAAGATTCTTGCTGACCTTGGTATTGAAGGAGATTATGAAGGTATCGGTCACTGCGCAATCGGTTATGCAGCAGCACCTATTGGCGAGCCTGCTCCCAGAAAAGAGAATTATGTTTACTATATCTAAGATAATTTAAGAAATGGGTAAAATGGAGGCCATATTACACCCGAAAGGGTGCAATATGGCCTTTTATATGCAATAAGATACCCTATCGGGTGTAAAAATACAAATAATACTTGATAATATACCCGATAGGGTGTATATTTCAAATATGAATATGATTGCTGAGTATATAAAAACTGAAAGAAAAAAGGCTGGATTGACACAGGAAGAGTTTGCATTAAGATCAGGCTTAGGCTTGAGATTTGTTCGAGAATTGGAACAGGGCAAGGAGACTGTTCGTATGGACAAAGTAAATCAGGCGCTTTCTATGTTTGGAATGGTTGCAGTGCCCGGAAGAGTAGAGGATGACTATGAGTAATATTTTAAGGATGGGTAATGTGTTTGTGCAAAATACATTTGCGGGTCAGATACGAGAGACCGATGAAGGTTATGAGTTTGAATATGATAAACAATATTTAACAAACGAAAGTGCTCTGCCGGTGAGTTTAACATTGCCTTTGCAACGAGACAAGTATGAATCAAAGCACCTGTTTTCATTTTTTGATGGACTGATACCAGAGGGATGGCTTTTAGATGTAGTTACGAATAACTGGAAGCTGAACAATAATGATCGATTTGGATTAATGCTGGTTTCTTGCAGTGATTGTGTGGGAGATGTTCATATAGAGGCAGTAAAAGCCGATATGGAGAATGACCGATGAAGTGTTTATGTTGTGGAAAAGAACTTAGAACCGAAGAAGAAACTAAAACGGGTTGGCATAAGAGATGCTTGAACAGTTTTTTTGGTACAGAGAGAATTCCAGATATATCCTTGGATAAAAAGGCGTTGGATGATTTGGCTTCAAAGTCTGTTAATAAAGGGTTGACGATTCCGGGAGTACAGAAGAAATTGTCGCTACATTTGGAAAAGGATAGAAGAAGCGCCAGATTTACTTTGGTAAATTATCCTACCGGTTATATTTTAAAACCTCAGGCTTCGGAATACAATTGCTTGCCGGAAGCAGAACATCTGGTGATGTCGATGGCTCGTGCCACAGGGATATCAGTTGTTCCGTTTGCCATGATAAAAATTGATGATGAATTTGCATATATCACAAAACGTGTTGACCGTTTGAAAGAGCAAAAGTATGCAATGGAAGATTTCTGCCAGCTCTCGAGGAGGAGTACGGCTGATAAATATAAGGGTTCATATGAGGAGTGCGGACGTATTTTGAAGATGTATTCCATTAGAAGTGGATTGGATTTGTCAGAGTTATTTTTGCGGCTTGTTTTCTGTGATGTAATAGGCAACTCGGATATGCATCTTAAAAATTTTTCTTTGCTGGAAACAGAAATCGGAAGCAGAAACTATATTCTTTCACCGGCTTACGATTTATTGCCGGTTAATGTTGTTATGCCTGCAGATAAGGAATTTATGGCATTAACATTGAATGGAAAAAAACGTAATCTCAGAAAAAAGGATTTCTTTGCTTTGGCAGACAATATCGGTTTGAGTGAAAAAGTGGCGCGTAATATTATTAATGTTATTTTGAAAAAGCAGGATATTTACGAAAAACTTATAAGGGATTCTTGGGTAACAGAAGAATACAAGGAGAGGCTGCTTGTACTAATGGAGCAGAGAATGAATATGCTGAAATAGAGTTTCCTGATGAAAAGCATAAATGGACGAACTTTATCTAAACCTGCGAGGAAAGTATATGGTTAAAGCATTTGATGAACTGACAACAGTTCAGCTATATGAAATATTGAAGGCCAGATCTGCAGTTTTTGTGGTAGAGCAGAATTGTATCTATCAGGATTTGGATGATGTGGACTATAGAAGTCTGCATGTGTTTGAATGCGATGCCGAAAAGCATGTGGAAGCTTATTTGCGTTTGTTTGAAAAGGCAGATGAACCAGGTGTAGTGCAGATGGGGAGAGTACTGACAGTCAGACGAGGCGAGGGACTTGGCGGAGCCATCTTAAAAGAAGGCATCCAGGTGGCAACTGAGAGGCTTGGAGCAAAGGAAATTTTCCTGGAAGCACAGGTCTATGCAATCGGTTACTACGCAAAAGAAGGCTTTAGCGTCTGCTCGGAAGAGTTTTTAGAAGATGGTATCCCTCATGTACAGATGAGAATGACAGTGTAAAATTATACTACCGGTATAGTGACATATAGAAAATTAACACTATAAAAGCAATATTGATGTTAATAAATCATTAATATTGCTTCTTTTTTAATGTAGTGACTAAGACAAAATTGGCGTGGATGGTATACTTTGTACCCGATTTGGGTATATTGATTTGCGATATACCCAAATCGGGTACAAAGTGTTTGACACACATGCCCAAATCGGGTATATTATAAATAAATATACCCAAATTGGGCATAGAAAGAGGTGGCTGATTATGAATATAAAAGAGATAAGAGAAGCAACAGGCATGACTCAGAAAGAATTTGCACAGCGATATGCTATTCCAATTGGTACAATTAGAAGATGGGAATATGGAGAGAGTACTCCGGCTCCTTATATAATTGATTTAATAGCAAGCCAATTGCCTTTGCGTAAGGAACACCTAAAAGAAATAAAAACTCGCAATGGGATAATCTACTATTATGATAAGGATACACGTAGCCTCATGGATAAAAAAGGAACTAGAATAAAAATAAATCATACGCTTGAAGACATTAAAGAACAAAATTTGCCACTATATGTAAATGATTTATTTGAATCATATTATGAAACAATAAAAAAATTTGACCAAGATTGTAAGCTTGATAAAGAAGAAGATATTTTGTGGAGTTAAAAACATGGCAAAAGAAACTAAACAATATTTTTTAATGCATAAGGATGTAATAGTATGTTTGATGGATTTATCTGATGAGGGAGAGCTTGGCGCATATAGAATCAATGATAAGGCGAAAGATCATTTTCCACTTGGGGGGCAAATGAATGAGATGAAATTTCATGAGTGGTGGAAGGACAGAGCAATACCCAAAACACGAAATGGTGCCAAAACAGCATTAGAGCGACTGGGATATAAATCAACAAATAATGCTTTAGTGAATAACCTCGCATTAAGTCTTTCAGACTGTTATTGGATTAGGCCTCGTGGAGAGGACTTGATGTGGAGTGATGTTAATTTATTCTCAAATGATTTTGTGGATTCTTTCGGAGAGATTACCTTCAATAAGGATCAAGTTCTTGACTTACGTAAGAAAACTAGATTCAATTGTGCTGCATCACAAGGTGAATTACAAAAAAAGTGGTGTATTGATGCTACGGGAAAACGCTATATGATAAAAGGGAATTATGGTGAATCATATCAACAAAGTGTTAATGAATTATTTGCCACAAGGTTGCATGAAAAACAAGGTTTTGATAATTATACTAGATATTACGAGACATTAGTTACAGTAAATGGTGATATAGAAGGATTGGGTTGTTTTTCTTATGATTTCTGCTCCGAAAATAAAGAAATTATTAGCGCTTGGGAACTTTTGCAGACACAGAAATTGCGTCAGAATGAGTCCTGGTTTTATCCTTTTAGGCGAATATGTCTGAATTTGGGGATAAAAGAAGAAGAATTTGATCGGTTTATGGATTATGAGATTATGACAGACTATTTACTGTCCAATACAGATAGACACATGAACAATATTTCTATTGTTCGCGATCCGGATACTCTTGAGGTATTGGGAATGGCCCCCATATATGATTCGGGGAATTCTATGTTCTATAATATTCCATTTTCAAAATTAGATGATGTCAGAATAGATGAAATAAGAACACATTCTTTTATAGAAAAAGAAATAAAGCTATTATCTTATGTGAAAGATAGATCTGTTGTTGACATTGAAAGAGCGAAAATGGATTTTTCGATATACGAGAAGGATTTAGTGGAAAGACAGATACGAACTCCGAAATTAGCTGAATTATACGAAAAAAAATGTATGAGACTGTCGACTTTCCAAAAAGGAAAAGATATCTGGAAACAGAACTATGGGAGAACTGGCTTATTGGGAGGTTGACTGTGATAAAATCTGATAAATTTTACACCTTTATACTACAGGTATGCCTACTATCGACAACTTAGTTGTACTGGCAGTAGTGTTAGGGGTATCGGTTGACGAGATTCTTGTAATTGACCACAACAGGGCGCAATTTAGTGCATAAGAAACAGGCCATTTCGGTGGCCTGTTTTTTGTTGTCGTTGTTTGTCGGATATCAGGAAATAATGTGCAAAAACGGCGGAATGTGGTATAATAAATTGTTAATGTTTTTTACTAGTCGATAAAGGCAGGAAACGCTCGATTTATGAAATCAAAGACACGAAATCTGATTAAAGTAATAGTATTTCTTTTGGTAGGATTCCTTATTCTAAACATCTTGTACGCGGTGTTCAGATGGAAGGATACAAACGGAGATTATATGTCCTCCTTTGAGTCGCTGGCTTCGCTGGAAGACAATACGGTGGATGTCCTTTTCGTCGGTCCCAGCTATACCTTTACTACGATGAATCCGGCAGTCTTTTGGGAGGATTACGGACTTGCAACCTTTAACATGTCCATCTCCGGACAGGATAAGAATTCCACGGTGGGATGTGTAAAGGAAGTGTTGAAAACCCAGAAGCCCAAGGTGGTAATGATTGACGCCGCAGGTTCTCTGTTTGATAAGCACGAGGTGCAGGGCAATCTGTACCGCAACACGATTGCGATGGATTTATCTCTCAATGACCTGGAGGTCATCTCCAAGAGTGTGGATTTGAAGGACCGTCTGAATTACATCTTAAGATGGCCCATTGTTCATACAAGATACAAGGAATTGCAGCGGTATGATTTTGAACAGTATATGCCTTCCATTTACACTATGGGATATGTGTATGAGTATCAGATGCAGGAGAGACCTTACATTCCTGATATCTATATCTATGATGAAGTGTTTGATATCTCAGAGACCAACAAGGCGTGGGTGGATGATTTGTCTGCGTTGGCGGAAGAGAATGGCTTCAGTCTTGCTTTCTATCTGACCGCAGGCGCTGCGGACGGTCCTTTGCAGAAGACCATCAACGGTTTGGCTTTATATCTGGAGGAGAAAGGTATTCCGTTCGTAGATTATAACAAGTCTCCTTTGGTGGAGGAACTGAACTACAGCACGGACTTCTCAGATTACAGACATATGAATGCGTACGGCAGCCAGAAGCTGGCGAAGTACATCGAGGCATTTTTGATTGAGAATTATGATCTGACCAGTCACTACGGAGAAGCAGGATATGAGCCCTGGGGCAGAGCACTGACCTACAAAAATCATATCGTTGCATCGCAGGCTATTTCAGCAAATCCAGACATGCATAATATCATGGCTTATGTGGGAGCATTGGACAGTCTGGTTATGGTGGTTGCAACAGAAGGAGAGTATAAAGCGTCAGCGTTGGATCTTCAGGCTGCGTGCCTGGCCTTCGGCCTCACGGAAGAGGATTACGAGAAGGGCGGCACCTGGGTGATTGAAGACCATGAAAAGATTGCAGAACTTTCTGAAGCAGGAGAGTATGTAAAGAAAGTCAACAGCGCAGAGAACCTGGTGGTTTCCAAAATAACCGGTGCAAACGATTGCTTCGTTACCAATGCTTCGGTTGGAACATTGTATTACAGAAACACAGACCAGAATGCAAATGGTGTTTACCTGTTTGTTTACGACAAGGTGACAGACAAGGTAATCTGCAACCTTTCCTTCCAATAATATCTCGATTACTCAAACCTAGGAGTCTGTAATGAATATCACATCATTTCCTTATTTTGCATTTATAGCGGCAGCAGTCCTGCTTTATTATCTGATACCGAAAAATTATCGCTGGTTCTCCATTTTGCTTGCGAATATCGGTTTTTTGGTAATGTCAAACAGCGTGAAACTGAATATCCTCTGGCTGTTCACGGCGTTAGTTACTTATTTTGGCGCACTGTTAATTAAGAAAAACAGTGAGAAGAATCCAAAGATTTCAAGGGTTCTGGTGTACTTGTGTGTGCTCTGCGTGTTGGGATTCATGATTGGATTAAAGGATTTGTCCTTCTTTTCCGGAATCGTTGATCTCGTGCTGGCTCGTGTAGGCTTACCGGCTTCCCGCAGTCTTGCAATTCTGGCACCTCTTGGAATTTCCTATTATTCACTGGTGTGGATTGGCTATCTTTTGGATGTGTACTGGGGGACCTGCGAGGTAGAAGGCAATATCTTAAAGTTCTTAGCCTTCTGCGGTTATTTCCCGACCTATGTTTCCGGACCTATTGTAAAGTTCCAGGACATTGAGAAGGAGATTGTTACCGGACATGCCCTTGACTACAACAACCTGACCTTTGGCACCCAGAGAATTCTTTGGGGCTTAATGAAGAAGCTCATTATTTCCGAGCGGCTGGCAATTGTGGTAAATACAGTTTACGGCGATTACAACCGTTATCCCGGAGCCTATATCTGGATTGCGATGTTCTGCTTTGTCTTCCAGCTGTATACCGATTTCTCCGGATGTATCGATATTGTACTGGGCACTTCACAGTTGTTTGGCATTCAGCTGCCCGAGAACTTTAACCTGCCGTTTTTATCAACTTCCCTGGCAGAGTTCTGGAGAAGATGGCACATTACCCTTGGCGGCTGGTTAAGAGATTATGTGCTGTATCCGATCCTTAAGTCCGATTTGCTGCAGTGGATTGGCAGTAAGTGTAAGAAAGCCTTCGGCAAGAAGACAGGAAAGAAGATTCCTACCTGGATTGGTTTGATGATTTCCTGGTTCTTGATTGGTTTCTGGCACGGCGGACAGTGGAACTACATTATCGGTGTCGGCCTGTTCTTCGGATTTATCATTGTATCCGGCGAAGCACTGGAGCCTTTCTTTAAGAAGGTGATTGCTCTCTTAAAGATTAATACGGAAGCAGTAAGCTACCGCATTTTCCAGCGCCTCAGAACCTTCTTCTTTTTTATGGTAGGCTTGTCCTTCTTCAGAAGTTATGACGGCTTCGGCGTGGGACTGAAAATCTGGAAGAATGCTTTGACGGTATTCAATCCCTGGATTTTCTTTGACGGTTCTTTATTGAATCTCGGCCTGACACAGAGGGATATCAACATTCTGTTCTTCTGGGGGATTGTGCTTGCGGGTTCAGGACTTCTTTCCTTCTTTACCAAAAAGTCCTTGAGAGAGCTGGTAGCAGAGCAGAATCTGGTGTTCAGATGGATTCTGTATTTCATCCTGCTGTTTTCTGTATTAATTTTTGGCTGCTACGGAATTGAATTTAGTTCAGCATCCTTTATTTATCAAAGATTCTAACCGGGGGGTTACATAAATGAAAGAATTGGAATATCCTTTTGACGCGAGTTATATCGTAAGCAAAAAGAAGAGCATCAGACGCCAGCTTCTGGCGGATGGTACCGCCAGAATTAAAAAGAAGGTTGCAATCCTGGGTGGATCTACAACCAATAACATCAAACTGATTCTGGAACTGTTTCTGCTAAATTACGGCATTGAGCCTTCCTTCTATGAGAGTGAATACAATCAGTACTATCAGGATGCCATGTTTGACAATGCGGAGCTTGCGGAGTTTGCTCCTGATATCATTTATGTCTGCACTTCTAACAGAAATATTACTTCTTATCCGCAGATGAGCGATTCGGCAGAAGAGGTGGACAGACTCCTGCTGCGTGAGAAGGAGAAGTTTGAGGGCATCTGGAACAGCCTGACAACCAGATATCAGTGTCCGATTATCCAGAATAACTTTGAAATGCCCTTTTACAGATTGTTGGGAAACAGGGATGCCTATGATATTCATGGCAAGGTGAATTTCCTGACCAGACTCAACATGGAGTTCTATCAGTACGCGCAGAACCATGACAATCTGTTTATCTGTGACTTAAATTATATTTCTGCTGATTACGGCTTAAAAGAATGGTCTGATCCTTTCTATTATCATATGTACAAGTACGCCATGAATGTTTCAGCCATTCCTTATCTGTCATTCAATGTGGCAAACATTATCAAGTCCATCTTTGGTAAGAACAAGAAGGGCTTCGTTCTGGATCTTGATAACACGCTGTGGGGCGGTATTATCGGTGATGACGGCGTAGATAACATCGTTCTCGGACCGGAGGAGTCAGAAGGTCAGGTTTACACCGAGTTCCAGAAGTATATCAAGGAACATACGCAGCTTGGTCTGATTCTGAATGTAGATTCCAAGAATGATGAAGCAAATGCACTTGCAGGCTTAAATCATCCGGACAGTGAACTGCATCCCGATGATTTCGTAACCATAAAGGCCAACTGGGATCCCAAGGATCAGAACTTCAAACAGATAGCCGACGGAATCAACCTGCTTCCCGAGAGCTTGTTGTTTGTAGATGACAATCCCGCAGAGAGACATATTGTGACCGAGCAGCTTCCCGGAGTAGTAGCGCCGGAAATCGGAGAGGCACCTCAGTATATCATGAACATCGACAGAGGCGGTTACTTTGAAGTAACACTTTTCTCGAAGGATGATATGAAGCGAAACGAAATGTACAAGGAAAACGCAAAGCGTGCAGAATTGCAGGCAAGTTTTGAAAATTATACAGAGTATCTGCTGTCTTTGAACATGCAGGGCGTTATCAAGCCTTTTGAGTCTGTATACATGGCGCGAATCGCACAGTTAACCAACAAGAGTAATCAGTTCAATCTGACCACCCGCCGTTATACGCAGGCGGAGATTGAGGCGACTGCGGAGGATCCCGCATACATAACCCTGTATGGTAAGCTCATCGACAAATTCGGTGACAACGGTGTGGTTTCCGTGGTAATCGGCCATTTAGTGGAAGGCGTATGCCACATAGACCTGTGGATTATGAGCTGCCGAGTACTGAAGAGAGATATGGAATTTGCCATGATGGACATGCTGGTGGAGAAGTGTAAGGCAGCAGGTGTTGGCGAGATTCGCGGATATTATTATCCGACAGCGAAGAATGCAATGGTAAAGGAATTCTATAAACTGCAGGGCTTTGAAAAGGTGTCCGAGGATGCCGACGGTAATACCGAGTGGGTATTTAAGATTGATGAGAATTACGAGAATAAGAATAAAGTAATCAATGTGGAGGGATAACATGTCTAGAGAAGCTGTATATGAGAAATTGAACGAAGTATTTCAGGATGTATTTGACGATGAGGATATCGTAGTAAACGATGCTACAACTGCTGCCGATATCGAGGATTGGGACTCACTGGAGCACATCAATCTGATTGTGGCTGTTGAGAAGAAGTTCGGCATCAAGTTCAACATGGGTGAAGTAAACAAGTTTAAGAATGTGGGAGAAATGGTTGATATTATTCTGACCAGAGTATAGTTTGCATGGCGAAAGAAAAGAAGCAGAAAGGCAAAGGGATCAGAGTGCTCATCGTTCTCTTCCTTTTAGCCCTTATTGTGGTTGGTGTTTTGGGAGTATCGTTCCTTAAATACCGTGAAAAAATCAATAATACCAAACTTGTAAGCAGTTACAGAATCAGTGCCGGAGCAGGTGCTTCCGAAACCGCAGAGCTTGTGAAAACGCTGGCGGCGGAAGAACTGGGAGAGAAGATGATTGACTCCGATGCCCGTTCGCATCTGTACCTGCATCTTGCTGCAACAGGGGAGGAAGCAGAGGCGCTTGGATTTGATTCACACAGACTCACCGGGAATTCCTTTGCGATTGCAAGATGGGGAAACGGTCTGTTTGTGTTTGCCTTAAATGAGAACAGTGCAAAGCGCGGTGTACGATATCTGTTTGCTAAGCTGGTAAATCAGAACGGCGAACTATTGATTGGCCAGGATGAGGAGTATCTGGATCAGGGCAAGAATTTAAGAGATATTGCCGGACCGGGTGGTATTTCCTTGGCTACATATAGTGTTGTATGCGGAGAGGGCGTAAGTGCTTCCATGGGAAATACGCTCAGCTATTATCTGCAGGATACCCTGGGTGAACTGACTGCTGCCGAGAATGGCCCTTGCATTTATCTGGAGAAGACGGAATCGGGTATCGGCCATGAAATTTCGTTCTCAGGTCATGACATTACCTTAAGCGCAGATAGTGATGAAGAATTGAAGGCGGCCATTTATGAGTTCGCAAATGTCTGCTTAGGTTACGAGTTCGCAGGAAGCGCAAGAGAGCATCGCAGCAGTATTGCGCGCACTGCGAAGCTGCCCGAGAAATACAGCTCCGAGGAAGAGAGCTGGATTGCGGAGAGAGAGCCTATCTTAACGCTTTGGAATACCAATTACAGCAGAGGAATCTATTTGAACGATTCCACCAGCTTAAAGACAGACCTGATGAGCTATTCGGATGAACAGCTCTACGAATATGTCAGAATGATGAAGTTCTGTGGCTTTACCGGCATTCAGGTGACTGACATGTGTTCCGCCTGGGCAGGAGCCGGCGGCTACGAATATGTGCATGAGAGACTGCGTTTTTTGGCGGATGCAGCACATTCCATGGGCATGAAATGTACCTTATGGGTTTGGGGTGCAGAGTTTACCGGCTATGGCTGGTGTGATGACTCTGTTACCTATGATAAGGGCGGCCATAATCATGTTTATGAGAATCCCGACAGCGTGGCATGCTTTGAAAAGTATTACTCCATTTACGCGCAGTTGGCAGACTGCTGTGACCGCGTCATTGGTCATTACTACGATCCGGGCAATCTGTCCGATTCAGAGGATGTTGCTTTCTTTGCAAAGCTGCTTCGTGATAAGTTCACCGCAGTCAATCCCAAGATTGATTTTGGTGTCAGCTGCTGGGTAGACCAGTTCGATAAGAAGGCCTTCTTGGCCGAAATGGGCAACAATATCACCCTCTACGAGGGAACCCATCACGACGAAGGTAAAGACTATGAAAATTTCAGAACCTTCTGTAATAATACGCAGGTCAGACTGGGAACCTGGGCTTGGAATACCGGCGAGATGGAGATTGACCAGCTTGCGCAGATGAATTTCCAGCCGCACATCATTCAGGAGACCTATCAGATTGCAAAGCAGTACGACGGCGTTATGAAGCCTGATTACTGGAGTGAAATGGATTCCAACCATGTGGTTAATATTTTCTCACTGTACTGCGAGGCAAAGCTTCTGCAGGCGCCGGACCGATATGTTGGCGAACTGACAGAGGAGGTTGCGGCAGCAGCCGTTGGCCCTGAATACGGAAGTGAATTTGCAAAGGTACTTTGCCTGATTGAGAAGGCAAGATCCGGAGAGACCTGGAATACCTTCTGGTGGAGGAGTGAAAACTACATCTTAAAGAGCGAGGATTATCCGCTGAAGGAGATCCTGAAAGAGTCCAATGAAGCGCTTAAACTGTTAGACCGGATGATTGCGGAGAATGTACAGGCTTATGAACTGCCGCTCCCCATTTCTCTGGTTGATTTACTTCGCCTGATCAGATCACAGGTGGCGCAGATTAATGCCTTTGCTGAATTCAGATATGTGTTCAGGGATGCCGTGAATCTTGCAAAAATGGAAGAGTACGATCCTGAGGAGATGGAGTATGTTTTGAAACAAATCTGTAAACCGGTTTCCGAGTACAACACTGTAATCGGCCTGTGGGGACAGATCGAAGCAAGAGCACAGCGTGAAATGCTTCTGGAATTCGGTGAAACTTATGGTATCGAGATACCTGAGGATCCGACCTTCAAGCAGGCCCGGAAGAATCGTATCTATTCTTACTTTGTTTCTTATCAGAAGGGCCATAATGAGCCTGTAAAGCAGTATGCTCCTTATTTCCAGTATGGCGTGGCCTATGGAGAGAAAGAAACAGTAAAGCTGGTAGAAGAGCTGATTGAGGAAGGTCTTTTCTTAAAAGACCCCGAGACCGGCGGCATATATGTAGCTGATTGGGAACATTACAAATTTGCTTTCAATTAAAAATCAAGGGGGAAACATTATGAAAAGATACCTGCGGAGCGTTTTGCTTGCAATGGTCCTGATGATTGGCTTTATACAAAGTTCTGTCGGGGTAAAGGCCGCAGCCGGGGATAATTCACAGACGGGGAATTACGGCAGCTTTATCGATGGCAGTCATGTTATCAGTGATTTGATTGAAACAAGCGGAATGAATGCACACCCGAGAATTATTATGTCAGAGGAGAAGTTCGCAAACTTACGCGCGCATATAGGGGACGGCTCTGTGACGGCGGGACTTTTAGAGGATCTTCGCGGGGAGGCTGACAGGCATGTGAGGAAGGATCCTGTTGTGACATATGACGCTGACGGTGAGGATCACCTTCTTGAAACATCTAAAAGAGCGCAGCGTCGTATTGCGGCACTGGCGTTGGCATACAATATATTCGGGGATGAAAAGTACGCGAAGCGTTGCTATCAGGAGATGGAAGCAGCCTGTAACTTCAAGGATTGGAGTCCGAAGCATTTCCTGGATACCGCGGAAATGTGTACGGCCCTTGCGTTTGGATATGACTGGCTTTATAACTGGATGACGCTTGAACAGAGAAAGCTTGTACGAACCAGCCTGATTGAAAAGGGATTAATGCAGGTTATGCAGGATTATACAGATTCACCTCGCGACCGCAAGCGTACTTACAAGTGGTATCAGGATCAGGTGGGAGACAACTGGCAGCTTGTGTGTACCGGAGGTACGAATCTTGCAGCACTTGCTATCGGAGATGAGAAAGACGCACGAGATATTGCTTCTGAGGTTCTCACTTACGGCTTCGAGAGAGCGTATTCATTTGTTCGCCGTGCATACAGTGCAACCGACGGAACTTATATTGAAGGGCTTGGCTATTGGGACTACGCCACATATTATCTTGGTCTGCAGTCATCCGCACTCATCAGCGCAGCAGGAACAGACTATGGTCTTGCCGATTATGAGGGAATTGAAAAATCTGCTGAATTTGTTCGTTATATGAGCTCTAATTCTCCAAAATCATTCAGTTTTGGAGACGATCGCGAGAGCCGTAATACAGGCTGGGCAGTGTTTCTGTGGCTTGGCGAGTATCTGAACTCACCGGAGATGTCAGCCATTCGTCTTAAAAATATAGGGCATGACGATGATGGTTTCAGATATCTTGATGTTTTGTGGATTGACGAAAGTAAACAAGCCGAAGCGGGAAAGGATAATGCCACCGACTGGGGATCTGTGGGAGCTAGCAATGCAAGCATTCGAAATACATGGGATGAGAGCGGTCTTGTTGCAGCACTGCATGTCGGCGAAAACAATTATAAGTACCATGGCCACTATGATTTGGGTTCCTTTTATGTGGAATCGAATGGCTCAAGATTCTTTACCGATTTGGGAAACGAGAGTTATTCGCTTGAGAATCGACAGTTCTCTTATCGAATCAAGGCGGAGGGTCACAATACTTTGGTCATTAATCCGACAAAAGATATTGATCAGCGTGAGGGAGCAAACTGCCTTATAACCGAGTTTGCAGGCGGAAACGAAGCTTATGCTGTCACGGACCTGACAGATGCATATGGACCGAGTGATGCGAAGAGTGTTATCCGAGGCCTGAAGATGATTAAGGGCAAAGAATGTGTTGTCATTCAGGATGAGATTTCTCTTCATAATCCCGGGGAGATATATTGGTTTGCCCACACAAAGGGGCAGATTGATGTTGCGGCTGACGGCAGGAGCGCAGTAGTGACAGTTGGCTCTGACAGGTTATGGGTCGGACTGCTCAGTGAGGGCGGCCGATTTACTGCAATGGCAGCAGAGCCGTTGGAGACTTCTCTCACGATTTCCGGTGCAACAAGCAACAATGAGTACAGAAAGCTTGCAATTCACCTGACAAATACAAAAGATGTAACCATCTCCGTGGCATGCATTCCTTTGAAAAACGACGAGACGAGTCCTTCGTGGACACCGTCGGTAAAATCAATTTCTGAATGGGCACGCGGTGTTGAGATTGTCACACAGCCTGTTGATGCATCTGTGGATGCAGGAACAACCGTAACCTTCAGTGTGGCAGCGACCGGCGATGGTCTGCGTTACCAGTGGCAGTACAAGAATGCTTCTGCGGACACCTGGAGCAATTCAGGCGTGTCAGCGGCAAGGACTGCGAATATGAGATTTACGGCAGGAACGGACAAGTCTTTAAACGGCAGACAGTATAGATGCGTTATAACGGATAAGAACGGTAAGAGTGCAATCAGCAACGCGGCGACACTGACCGTAATACAGCGCCTTGCATTGGTCGGACAGCCTATGAACAGTACTGCAGCGGTGGGAGATAAAGTAAGATTTACCGTGGCAGCGACCGGCGAAGGCTTAACATATCAGTGGCAGTACAAGGATGCTGCCGGCAGTGACTGGAGTGATTCCGGTGTGTCAGCGGCAAAGACCACAAACATGACATTTACCGTAGTGAACAACAAATCATTAAACGGCAGACAGTACAGATGTATCGTGACCGACAGGAGCGGTGAAAGGATAATCAGTGATGCCGCAACCCTGACAGTTGGGGTGGGACTTGCTGTCACAAATCAGCCCGCTGACCAGACTGCAGCAGCCGGAGCCAGAGTAAGCTTTACTGTGGCAGCGAACGGCGGGGGCCTGAGCTACCAGTGGCAATACAGAAACGCAGGTGCAAGCACCTGGAGCAATTCCGGAATCGCAGCAGCGAAGACTGCAAACATGACCTTTACCGTCGGCACCGACAAAAGTTTGAACGGTCGTCAGTACAGATGTATCGTTACCGATAAGAACGGTAAGACCGTAACCAGTAATGCAGCTACTTTAACTGTAAAATAAACAATATTGTTTTTGGAGAGAGTCGCAATGAGCGGCTCTCTTTTTGTGTCAGGGAGTATTACTTAGTCAATATTTTTCGCGGTTGCATGGCCGGCGGCATAGGAAACCATGGCTTTCAGATGGAGCTATGCCAATAATGCATGAGGTAAAGGGGTCGGAGCATAGGAAGACATGAATTCGGTATGCTCCTATGCCATTTTGGGAACGAGAACGAATAA
>JAZLKR010000051.1:0-17833 GCA_045597705.1 Acetatifactor sp. | reverse complement strand
ACATAATACATCCTGCAGCCTTCCAGAATATCCCGTAAGGAGAAGGGCTTCTTTCGGCTGCTGACTCTTCGTCCCTGCAGCACGCCCAACTGCACAATATCATTCAACGCTGCCTCCAGAAACTTTCCGAGATTATTAACGGTATTCAGGCAAAGCATAGCCTCCTCCGTGTCTCCCTTTTCCAGAGCCTTGCGCGCCATCTCATTTAAGCCAACCACCGCATCAATGGGCGTTTTCAGATCCTCGGAAAGATATTTCAGATACTCTGCCTTTTCATTCTCCGCTCTCTTTGCCTGCTGCACCAGTTCCCACAGTTTGTTCTTGTGCAGTTCCTCCGCCTTCACGGAATCATCTACATTTCGGGCGTAAATCAGCGCGCTTGTTTCAAAGCCCTTCCGCTGCATGGGGATGATAATCGCCTGCATCCACAGATAGTCGCCCATGTACTGTCGGCGGTAGGTACAGGTAGCACTTTCCAGCTTCTGCTCCCGGATTCTGCGAATGTTTTCCAAGGAGAAGAAATTTTTACACTTTTCTCCCTCCTCGGGATGAACGGTTCCCAGAAACACCTCCCGGAACTCATTCCAGTCATACTGTGTGAACAGGTCTCCGCCTTCATTCTCTTTATCCCTCAGAAACTCCACCTTGCCGGTTCCGTAATCCACTCTGGCAATTCTGGGAAAATAGTCCTCCAGGCGGTCCACAACACAGCGAAGCAACACCTCTCTGTGGCTGTTCTTTCTGCGATGAATGTCCAGAGCGGCCAGTATCATCACAGCAGCACTGAACAAAATTCCCAACAGCTCCATATATATTTTTCCGCTGAATTTATCGCAGAATACAATCAGTATCATAGCTGCCAGAATGACGGCAGCCGTTATCTCAAGTCGTGTCTGTTTGCTCTTTTTCATCGTTCGTCTCTTTCATTCTCTGTCTCGGCAGAAATCTTTTCCTACAACTCTACTATACCAACTCCTGCAGAAAACTCAATGAAAACTCATCGACAAAAGCCCCGAGACCGTTTGGCCTCGGGGCTTGTTTTTCAGCTTATTAACATCAATTACGCGATATCTTCCATCTGTGCAGTGTAGAGTCTGTAGTAGTAACCCTTCTTTGCAATCAGTTCATCGTGAGTACCGCACTCCAGGATACCGCCCTGGTCTATGTACATGATCTTGTCACAGTTCTTAATGGTGGAAAGTCTGTGTGCGATAATGAAGGAAGTTCTTCCCTTCAGCATAGCATTCAAGCCCTGCTGCAGCGCACGCTCTGTCTGAACATCGATGCTTGAGGTTGCCTCATCCAATACCAGAATGGCAGGATCTGAAATCAGGGTTCTTGCGAAGGAAATCAGCTGCTTCTGGCCCTGAGAAAGAAGGGAACCTCTCTCCTTAACCTCCATCTGATAACCGTCTGCAAATCTTTTAATGAAATCGTCGGCACATACAGTCTTGCTGGCCTTCTCAATTTCCTCCATTGTGGCATCCAGCTTACCGTAGCGGATATTGTCCTCAATGGTACCGGAGAAAATGAAGCTGTCCTGCAGCATGATACCCATCTGAGAACGAAGGGAATGAAGTGTTACCTTGGAAATATCCTGGCCATCAATCAGTACGCGTCCCTCGCCTACATTGTAGAATCTGGAAACCAGATTTACGATGGTACTCTTTCCGGCACCGGTAGGTCCTACCAGCGCTACGCTCTCGCCTGCCTTAACCTCGAAGGAAATGTTCTTCAGGACTGTCTTCTCAGCCTCATAACCGAAGGTTACGTTCTCGAAGGTTACATTACCCTGGATTCTGGGCATCTCGGTTGCGTCCTCAGCATCGTCAACGGTTACGGGCTCATCCAGGGTCTCGAAGATACGCTCCAGATAAGCGATGTTGTTGATGAAGTTGTTGAAGATGTTACCGAGGTTCATAATGGGCTGCCAGAAACGAGCCGCATAGGATGTCATTGCCACAATGGTACCAAGTGAGGTGTTGCCCTCTCCGAGCAGTACCAGACCGAAAATGAAGATAGCTGCTCTGATGACAACGGAAATGTTATCGATTCCGGGCCATACCATGTTACTGTACATAACTGCCTTCATCCAGACGCTTCTGCATCTGTCGGACAGGAATGCAAAGGTCTCTGCATTTTCCTCTTCTCTTGCGAACATCTGGGTGATTCTTGCACCGACGATGTTCTCCTGCAGGTAAGCGTTCAGGTTAGAGTTCTTGTTGGAAACCTGCTGCCAAGCCTTTCTCTGCTTATTCTTGATATACATCATGAATACCGCCAGGACAGGCACACCTGCCAGAACTACCAGGGAAAGCTTTACATCAACCATGAACATGAACACAACGATGAAAATCAGGTTCATGATTTCCAGTACCACATTAATCAATCCGTTGGAAAGCATGTCGGATACGGAGTTTACATAGTTAACGACACGAATCAGAATCTTACCGTGAGGTCTGTCATCATAATACTGGAAGGGCAGCTTCTGCAGATGCACGAAAATGTCCTTACGAATATCGTAAATGATATTCTGGCTGACCTTAATCATGATTCTGGAACGAATGGTGGTAAACAGAATACCTGCCGAGAAGGTTACAACCAGCAGAATCACCAGCGTGATCAGCATATTCATGTCTGCCTGAGGGATTGCTTCATCCAGAGCCTTCTGGGTAATCTTGGGACCGAACAAACCTAAGATACCGCCGATGGCACTTAAAATCAAAGCAATTACCATCTTTACTACATATTTCTTAATATAAACGGAAGCACGAAGGAGGTGATGGTAGTCAAACGGTGTTTCCAAGACTTCGTCTTCTTTATAAGTGTTACGTCTAGCCATCTCTTATACCTCCTCTCCTGTCTGTAACTTAACAAGGCTGCAGTAATATCCGCCCTTGGCAACCAGTTCATCGTGGGTGCCCTCTTCAGTGATACGACCGTCCTGAATAACCAGGATCTTATCAGCTGACTTTGTGGTGGAAATTCTCTGAGCGATAATCACTTTTGTACAAGGGAAATCCAGATTCTTCAGGGAGTGCTGAATCTGCTTCTCTGTCTCCATGTCAACTGCGGATGTGGTGTCATCCAGAATCAGAATTGCAGGCTTAACTGCCAGCGCACGCGCCAGAGAAATTCTCTGCTTCTGTCCGCCGGAAAGACCTACACCTCGCTCACCTACGATGGTTTCATAACCGTCGGGCATCTTGGAAATGAAGTCAGCCGCTGCGGAATACTTCGCGAACTTCTCAACTTCCTTCTGGGAAATCTGGCTGTCACCGTAAGCGATGTTGCCGTCGATGGTATCGGAGAACAACAGTACATCCTGAGTTGCCAGACCGATATTCTTACGGAGCTGTCTGAGCTTTAACTTATTTACATTGATTCCGTCCACCAGAACCTCACCGTGAGTGGGCTCGTAGAATCTGGGAATCATATTGATCAGTGATGTCTTACCGCAGCCGGTCTCACCCATGATTGCCACTGTCTGGCCGGGCTCTACCGTGAAGGTGATATCGTGAAGAACGGGAAGATTTGCATCCTCATACTGGAAGGATACGTTCTTGAACTCGATCTTTCCTGCAAATCTCTCGGGCTTGTCGATGGCATCTTCCGCATCCACAATGGTAGGCTCTGAATAGTAAATCTCCATAACCTTCTCGGATGCTGCGGAGAATCTCTGGAACTCGTTCATGATGTTACCCATCATTCTCATGGGGTTCTGCAGTGCCCAGATCAGACCGGAGAACGCTACATAATCACCCATGGTGATACGGCCGTTGATAATGAAAATACCACCCAACAGAAGCAGTACCAGAGGCATCAGGTTCGCAAAGGTTTCCACATAAGGGAAGTAGATCAGCCAGGTCATTGCTGTCTTCTGGTTGGTCTGTGCGTAGTCCTTATTGCAGTCATCGAACTTCTCAATCTCAAACTCTTCTCTTGCGAATGCCTTTACCACACGGTTACCGGAAATGTTCTCCTGTGCGGCAGTGTTCATCTGCGCATGCTTTTCACGGAGCTCCTTATGTCTGGGAGCTACCTTGTCGCGGAACAGTCTGATAATAATGAAGATAAAGGGCGCGATAATCAGCATGCTGAGTGCCAGCAGCCAATCCATATAAAGAAAATAAACAGCCGTCGCGAAGAACAGAGAGAAGGATTCAATAATCGCTCTCAAAACCCACGCGATCATATGTCTTACCGCATCCAGGTCACCGGTCACACGGGTCATCAGGTCACCGGTTCGGAAGGTATTGTAGAACTTCATGTCCTGGTTCTCAATCTTGTCGAACAGGAAGGTTCTGACTCTGTATAATACCTTCTGCGAAACGACTTCCATAATCAGACATACCAGATATACTACCGTGGTACGGAAAAAGGTCAGCAGAATCATTGCCGCAATCATTTTATACAACAGGTCCTTATGATTGGCCAGGTTTGCAGCAGCCTGTTCGCCTGCTAAGAATGTATCAACGATTTTAGAAGATACATAGGGAACCGTCAGCTGCAGTACATTGTACAGCAAGGTGCCCAGAATACCCACAACATACAGGGCTCTGTAGCCTTTCATGTTCTCGAGCAGCCAGCCGATTTTCGATTTTTGTTTCTCTTTTACTTCCAAAGCTTTATCCTCCTCACTGGATTTAGCAAAAACAAGAATATCCCATAATCATATCCATTCTATTCCCGCACCTCTGTATCGTAAATGTAATAAATTGAGTATTCCATGTTCTTTTTTGAACAAAAAAAGGCAGAAAATGATGAATTTTCCGCCTTTTTGCTCATATTTTGTTGTTGTGCCTATCGCTTGTCGATTACTGGATTTTCTCTCCCGTCAGGGCATCGTGATAGGTGTAAAGCTTCTGCACCCCGTTCTCCAGAATATAATAATGTCTGATGTAGGGAACCAGCAGAATCAGGAATGCCAGCGTCAGCAAAAAGCCCGGCGCCGAAACCATCAGCACGCCAAGAATGATGGACATCAGGGTAAGAATGGCAAAGGTAACCGTCACAATCAGATGAATCAGTCGCTCATGCTGGAAGAAACCGATTTGCAGCAAAAGCCTTGCGGCCTGCTCCGCCTTCTGTTCCTCGCTCATTCCTTCTATATTTAATTCACTCATCTGCTTCAGGTAATTTTTCAGTCTCTTTTCCATACCGCTTCCATTCCGCAGCGCTTAGCCTGCGAACATCATTCCATAGAAGTAATTCCAGATATCTTCGCCGTCAATCTCGCCGATGTAGCTGTAGTCATTATCACAGTTGAAACGATAATAAACGCCGGTGTCCACATTCAGCTTCTGATCTCCGGTAGGATAAAACCACTCGTCCTCAGGATCAACCACATAATTGGTTACAACCGCAACATCAACCCAGTTGTCAGAACATCTCATTATCTTAACAAACTGATCCTGGCCAAGGGATGCGGATGCGTTTACCACCTTGCCGCTTTCATCCACTGTTGCGCAGGGAACATCCTTAAGAGTCTTCAGAATAAAGTAAGTGTTAATGCGATACTCGGTATCATCGGTCACAGGAGCTCCGTCCTCACCTACATGGTAGGTCTTCAAACCGGAATAGGTACTCAGCAGATTCAGATTGGTTCCCAGTTCAAAGCAGTCAGGATCATTGAACAGAGGCTGGATATTGGTGTAGGTATAAATACCTGTCTCCTCATCATCAGAGGATTCACCTTCTCCGATCAGCCACAGGCCGGCATAATCATAGTCATCACCCACGAACTTACCCTTTGCAATGTCATAAATCTCCAGCACGCCGTAATCGTTCTCCTGGCTGTGGAACACATAAAAGTAATACTTACCGCCGTTGTTCACCAGGTATGCTTCGTTTCCGAAGTCTTCGATATGGCTCTCAATTCTCTTATCGTTTACATAGAAAACGGCAAGTGAATCATAACCATAATCTTCATAATTCAGGTACTCACTACAGTAGGAAACAGTATCTGTCTTGCCGTCGCCGTCAATGTCTACGCGGAAAGACTGCTCATCCGTCATACAGCGCACATACTTTTCGGGAGCCTTCTTATATTTCTCATTCAGCAGATCGCCGTTCTCGCTGTAGGTAATCGTTACGCTCTGAATACCGTCCGCATAGGAAGCCAGCTCATAAGGATTAAAGCAGACTTCAATACCGTAATAGTCCATAATCCAGGTGAAATTCTCCATGGGATAATCATTAATGGAGTCATGAACATCACTGAAGAAAATATCGCCGTAGGTCTCATCCAGGGTGTCAGCCACATATTTCTTGAAAGCAGCTTCATCCTTGACAACATCAGCCAGAGCAATTCTCTCACCGGTCTCTACATCGAAAGCAAAGCCTGCTACGGAATAGTAACCATGAGCACCGCCGGCGTAACCGTAATAGTTATCCTGCCAGCTGAATACCTGACTGTCCGCACGCAGAATAGTTGCAGCGGAATCATCTTCCAGGGAGTCATAGAATGCATAATCGGCCTCTTCCTCGTAGGAGGTGCGAAGCTCGTTCATGATGGTCTTCATTCTCTCGTTTACTGTCTGCTTATGCTCCTTCAGTGTCTTGTCAAGTTTCGGATACTTTGCAGCGGCAGCAGCAGTCAATTCAAAAGAGTAATCCTCAACGGTAACTGCTCCATATTTTTCACGTACCTGGTCTGAATAACTGCTGTAATATTTAATCTGTTTTACTTCCAGAAGATCCAGAGCGTCTTCTACGGGAGCGGGTGTCTCTGCAGGTGTTGTCTCTCCATTGTTATTGTCGGAGACATCTCCTCCATTCTCCGGTGCGGTTGTTGCAGCGGGAGATTCGGTTGAACTCTCAACCACACTGCTGCCTGATGCAGCGGGCTCCTGCTCGGTAGCACCACAGCCGGTAACGGTCAGTGCTGCCACGGTCAGTGCCAGAACCATGCTAAGTAATTTCTTTTTCATGTTTTCTCTTCCTTATTTGTCGTTGATGACGCAGCCCTTCATGGAAACATCGCCCTTCTTCAGACTGCTGTAGCTGTTGTTGGTAAAGGTACAATTTTCAAAGGTAACTGAAGGTGTGCTTGCCTCAATGAAGCTGAAGAAACCGTCACACACATTATTGCTGATAGTGCAATTTCTAAAGGTCATACCCCAGGAACCGGGCAGTTCAAGCATACAGTAGCCATTGCTGTCTCTCATGGTGCAATCCTCAATTGTGCTCTCATAGCAGTTATTCAGGTAAACAAGACCGTAAGAGCACTCATAAATATCACTGTTTTTCACATTGAGATTACCTGTGCTGTATGCTTCCACACCGTAGGTGCCGCAGCCGTAAAGCTTGCAGTTATCAATGGTGACAAAGCGTGAGTCGCTCAAGCAGATAACGGAACCGGTACACTGGCCGCGCTCTACATTATGGCCTACAGTCAGGTTCTTCAGTACAACATGACTTGCGCTGCCAAACTCCAAAGGTGCCACATAAGGGTCATTGGTACAGATGGAAACCTCTGCGCCCTCTTCACCTTCCAGGAAAAGATAGTAAATATTATCCATATAAATGGTATCTTCGGTCACATTGTAGGTGACATATTCATAATTCTCGTCATCATAGTAACCGCGCTGGTTAATATTTTCATTCATTCTGTCCGCTTCGGAAAGACTGGAAATATTATAGGTACCTGCCTTCAGAATGATATGCTTCTTGCTGCCAATGGCGTTGTAGAGTTCCTTTACATTGGAAACGGTTACCGTTTCGGTATAACGAAAGGAATCCAGAAGTGCTTCGTACTGAGGATTTTCGGCCTGAATACCGATGGACTCCCATTCATAGACATTCACCTCCGGCTTGCCGGTGTCATAATCGTCATAGGTATACTCATTATGAGACACCACATGAATCAGTCCGTCCTCCAGACTTACCTTATAATAGCGAACACTGCCTTCCTTCTCGCGTCTGCCAAATTCAGCATACCAGTCAGTCTTGCTGCCCGGCTTGATTTTCTCGTTGACCACAGTCAGTGTCGCGCCGTAAATCTCAACGCTTCCTTCGTCGAAGGAACTGTAATCCGCCTTAACCTTACCGTCCTCCTCAAAGAAGACAACCTCGGTTGATCCGCCGTAATCCTCAGACATCCAGATGTCTCCGTCCTCATAGCAATCGGCAAATGTCTGCCACTGGCCAAGCAGTCCCTGCAATCTGCTGTCTATCGTAGCTGCAGTACCGCTCTCTGCGCTGCCGGTCTGTGCGCCGGTGCTCTCTGCAGATGCAGAAGTCTCAACAGACTGACCCTCCACGGTTCCGGGTGCAGCCTCGCCGCAGCCTGTAAGTCCCAGCACCATGGTCATGCCAAGCGCCATGGCGAATGCTTTTACGGATTTTCTCAAAACTTTTTGTTTCATGCATTCTCCCCCTTTACTAAAAGTCAAAAGGCTCCTGGGTACTCCCAAGAGCCTTTGCAATTCCAACTAGTCACGAACAATCATGTTCTCACGGTCAGCTCCGGTTCCGATGAGTTTTACCATGGTTCCGGTGTATTCTTCAATAAATCTGATATAGGTCTTAGCTGCCTCAGGCAATTCCTCGAAGGTCTTGCACTTGGAAACATCGCCGAAGTTACCCTCGAACTCCTTGTAAACAGGCTTTGCTGCTGCCAGGAACTGCTCATTGGTAGAGAAATCGGTTGTCTCCACACCATTTACCTCGTAAGCCACGCAAGCCTTGAAGGTATCGAACTTGCCGATGGTATCTAAGTGATTCAGGTTGATATAGTTCACACCGTTCAGGTCGATTGCATACTTTAAGGTTACCAGGTCAAGCCATCCGCATCTTCTGGGGCGCTTGGTTACGGTACCGTACTCATGGCCCAGCTCGCGGATTCTGTCACCGATTTCGTTATTCAGCTCTGTTACATAAGGGCCCTCACCTACACGGCTTGAGTAAGCCTTGATTGCACCGTAAACATCTCCGATATCTCTTGCGGAAAGTCCGGTACCGGTCAGGATACCACCGATGGTAGGGTTAGAAGAGGTTACGAAAGGATAAGAACCGAAGTCGATATCCAGCAGGGTTGCCTGTGCACCCTCAACGACCATGAACTTGTCTTCCTTTAAGTACTTGTGGAGTAAGGTAACGGTATCGCAAACATAAGGGCGAAGACGCTCTGCATATGCCTTGTATGCGGTTACGATTTCATCTGCGTCACAGGTAGGCTCACCTGCGATTGCAAGCATCTCGTTCTTAACCTCGATCATGTGGCGAAGTACTTCCTCGAAGTTCTCCTTGTACATGTCCTCTACTCTGATTCCGCTTCTCTCGTACTTGTCGCAGTAAGCGGGACCGATACCGTTCTTTGTGGTACCGATCTTATGTGCACGCTTGTTCTCAAGCATCACATCCAGATTGCAGTGATAAGGGAAAATAACATGAGCCTTGTCACTGATTCTCAAATATTTATCAACATCGATATCGTGTGCCTTCAGCATATCGATCTCACCGATCAATACCTCGGGATTCAATACAACACCATTACTGATAACAGCGATGGTCTTGCCGGAAAGGATACCGGAAGGAATCAGACGCATTGCAAACTTCACACCGTTAACCATAATGGTGTGACCTGCGTTGTTACCGCCGGTTGCACGAACTGAAACATCTGCAAACTGTGCAAGATAATCAGTGGTACGACCCTTACCCTCATCTCCGTAGAAGCATCCTAATACTACACTGGCCTTTGACATATTTACCTCCTATGACCTGCCCTGTCGTCGTTTCTTTGCAAGCAGGGCGGCAGGTGGGCATACTACCCACACATACTCTATTAGAATAACATATCTTCGCGAGATTCTCCATAGGAAAATCGAAAATTCTTCAACAAAAAAGTGCGGTTTTACAGCCGCACTTTTCTCATTTTCTCTATTTTGCCTTTTTTCTGGCTCTCTTTTCCTCGTACATACGCATATCCGCTTTCTGCACACAGGTGATCAGCGACGCATCAAAGTCCTCCGCCAGCTCGCAGATTCCCACGCTGGCCATAATCTCAAAGCGGTCAGTCTTTTCGCTTTGATGTCTCATAGCCTCTGAGAGAGCTCTTCGGAAGGCATCCGCCCTCTCCGGTCTGTCGATTATCAATGCCGCCGCAAACTCATCGCCTCCGACTCTTGCGCAGAACTCGCCTTCCTTCATCACGGAATCCAGTGCAGCCGCCATACCCTGCAGCGCCTCATCGCCTGCCGTATGACCGTAGCTGTCATTGATTACCTTCAGATTATCCATATCCACGCTGACAATGGCAATATTATCACCGTTTTCCTTAGCAGCGCCGAAACGCTCACGCAGCAGTCTGTCAAAGCCTCGTCTGTTGTAGATTCCGGTCAGCTCGTCCTTCTGGTACAACGCCCTGATTTCCTCCAGCTTTGCCATACGGCGCTGTACAGTGCTGGTGGCGATGGCAGTAGCCAGATTCAGCAGATAGGCCTGTGTGAAGATATCAAACCATCTCTCCGTCGGCTCCTCCGCAACCAGATAACCATAGACAGTATTTTTGAAATGAATGGTGAATACATAATAATTCTTGGGTGAAGCATCGTCCTCCCAGTATTCATCCGGAAGAATCTTGCTTCTGGGGAATTTCGTGCGGCAGGCGATTGGCTTTTTATAATGCTCAAAAACCCTGTACAGAATCATCTGCTCCGTGAAGGAGCTGATGTTCTCCACATCAGTAACGCCTTTCTCCGTATGGTCCAGGAAACAGAAAAAGGTCCGCTCCGCCTGTACCATATATTTATATTTTTCCGCGCTGTCCATGAATTCATCCAGTTCCACGCTGTCCTGATATTCCATGTTAAGGAGCATAATGTCCTTCATGTACGCAGTACTTCTGTAATTTTCCTTGATGAAGGCAGCCGCATTTCCCAGATTGTACTGTTCTCCGCAGCCGCAGCTCTTATTCAGCATCAGTTTTGCCGGAAGCCGCTGAATCAGTTCTTCCTTGATGCCTTTGTTCACATTATCGATAATTTCTACCGCACGGGCAGACATACTTTCAAAATCCACTTCCAGTGATGTCAGGGTGGGTTCATAAGCCTTTGCCTCCAACGCAAAGTCAAAACCGCTGACACAGACATCCTCCGGCACGCGTACACCGCGCGCTCTCAGTTCATCGCAAATGGAAATGGCCATGTAATCGTTAGCGCAGACGATGGCCTGAGGATAGGTTTCCCTGCCCTCCATAAACCATTCCATTGCTTCCCGGCCCTTTTCACGCCAGAAATCTCCGTGGAAAATCATGTGCTCCGTTACCGGAATTCCCTTTTCCTCCATCACATTGCGGAATCCCTGAAGGCGTTCCTGGGAATCGAAGGACTCCGGCTTTCCCGACATATAGCAAACATCCGTGAAGCCATGGTCATCCAGAAAATGTCTGACCATCCGCTCCATGGAAACTGTGTTTTCCACCAGAATATTGTAGAAGCCATCTCTGTGATGACGGAGGTAAACTACCGGGCACCTGGCATCTCTTTTCAGTTTTGCGTACAGCTCATCTCCCATTCCGGGCACATCAAACAGATCCTCCGTGACGATAACTCCGTCAAACTGCGAATGATCCGGCAGATAAACACTTGCCTTCTCACCCTCTGCGAAGAGAATGTCATCATTATAGGAACCGTAAGAACAGATTGCTACCACATCATACCCAAGCGAATTGGCCTTCTCCGTAATAACGCGCATAATCGTCTGCTGAAAAGAACCTGCAATCTCGCCGATATGAACTGCTATTTTCCTTCTCATAATCGCCCTCCATCCACTGCAGTCTCAAAAAGCTTTTACCGCCCGGTTATTCTTGCGGCTTTTTCATCAGCAATCTGATAAACAGCGGATGTACAATCAAAATCACAATATATCCGACCACCAGACTGACAATCATCGATCTGGGGAGTACCTTCATCACCGGCGGAACTGCTCCCGCAGGCGCATGCTTTGCTGCCGTATGCAGCCCCATCACTACCATGAGAACAGTCAGTATCGGTGTATAAACCAGATTGGAAACCGCTGCTCCTACCAGATTTCCCTTTGGGCTGCGCAGCTCCACCTTGCAGAGGCGGCAGGCTTTCTCGCTCAGCACCTTAATCGGAACCAGAAAACCAATCACAACGGAAATGGCAAAGGAAACAATTGCGGACTGCAGCCACAGCGGAAATGTAAAATGACCGCTGGTCAGATTTCCTACCAGAGACAGAATAAAACTCACGGTAAATCCCATGCATAAATTCATTTTGACTCTGCGTGCAAACATTTTCTTTTCCATAGCCGTGTCCTCCGTGCTGTCGTACTTCATTCGGATTTTATTTCATAAACTTCTCAAAACTATCTTTTGCAACAGGCTTTGAGAACAGGAAGCCCTGAATATTGCTGCAGCCGTTCTCCCGCAAAAAATGTGCCTGTTCCCTGGTTTCAACGCCCTCTGCGATAACATTCTTGCCGAGACATTCAATCATCTTGATAATGTGGCTGATAATAATGTCATCCGGTCCGTTGGAACCGATACCGTCGATAATGCTCTTGTCCAGCTTAATGGTATCCGCAACGATGTTCTTAATCATCTTCAGGGAAGAGAAACCGCTTCCGAAGTCATCAACCGCAAGTTCTACGCCAAACTCGTGCATTTTCTGTTCAAAGCGCATCAGCGCCTGCATATCCTCATTGTCGTAAGACTCTGTAATTTCAATTTCAATGTACTTGGGATCCACATGATGCTTGTTGATGATTGCCATAACCCTCTCGGCAAACTCGCTGTCCTGCAGATGTCTTCTGGAGAAGTTTGAGGAAACCTTCACGGGCTTCAGTCCTCTTGCAATCCAGTCATTGATATCCTCGCAAATCTGCTCCAGCACATAATAGTCAATCAGAGAGATCAGACCGCTTCTCTCCAGCACCGGAACAAACTCAGCGGGAGAAATCATCTCACCGTCATTCATCCATCGAACCAGAGCCTCCGCACCGTTGAGCACATAATGATTCTCATCCGAAATGTCTACCTTAGGCTGGTAAAAAACAACAAATTCCTTGTTTGCGATGGCGTTGGGGACATTCTGCTCCAGCTGCTTGATACGGAGCATCTGGATCTTCATAGTCTCCTCAAATTTCACGATATCCATGGAATTCTTTCTGGCCTGCTTAATAGCCACATCCGCATTACGCATGGCTTCGTTAATACCGTCGCCCACTTTGATATAGTAGTAGCCGATTCTGGCCTCTACATGAATGTCAATCGTTCTTCCGCTTCCGGTTTTGTACGGAATCACAATCTGATTTACAAACTGAATGAACTCCTCTTCCTTGGAAGCCTCCACGAATGCCAGGAAATTATCACCGCCGAGTCTTGCGGCAATACCGTTGCACTGCTTCTCCGCAAACTCATTAATTGCATTTGCGAACCCAAACATTACGGCATTTCCGGCGTCTTCTCCGTATCTGCTGTTCAGCAGCTTCATATTCTTGATATTCAGGAAGTTGGACGCATACTGCGCGAATCTTCCCTGCGCCATGGTCTTACCCATGAAACGATTCAGGCCAGTCTCATTGGCAATACCGGTCATCTGATCAAAAAAGGTCAGGTCCAAAAGAGCATTCATGGTCTTCGCACGGCCAACCAGCAGGAAAATCAGACGAGAGAGAACATAGTTGTCCTCCTTCAGCTCCTCCGTCCAGAAAGAATCATTGCTGATTCCGCTGGTTACCACAACGCGACCGCCGTTGCTGGTCGGATATTCCAGTTCCAGGATGTTGCATTCCTTGCCGTCTGTCACATTGTAAAGCTCTATCTCCTGCACATTCATGTCTCTGCTTCTTTTAATCGGTTCATAGAGACATGCGCGCATTAAAACAAAGCCATAGTGTTCTGCTATCTTCGGCAATTCTCGTCGGAACACATCATAGATGTGCTCACCATTCAAATCCTGATCAGACACCTGGCTTAAAATATTATAAAAATCGCTGCTGACAAGACGCTCCATTCGGTCAGTCTCCTTTGCTGTAAAATATCAAAGTTGCTTCTTGCCCCCCAATTTTCCCCATTCAGTTTTCTATAACCCACTTACAATTTTACCATAAACCTGCCAGATATCAAAGTTTTTTATATTAATTCAACAAAAAAGCGAAGCCTTCGCTTCGCTTTTTCTCATATTTTTACTTTCTTGCAGCAAAGAAATCACTATTTGTTCTGAAAGTTACACTTCTTCCGGGAAGCGACCGATATATGTCTCCAGTTCGCCGAAGTCCTCTTCCGCATCCTCCACCAGAAAATGCTCACAGCTGCTCTCAAATGTTACCACCGCATCCCTGTCGCTCTGCATCAGTTCCAGAAAGTGCGGCAGGTGTCCATGACTCTCAAAGAAATCCAGAATGCTGTCGTAAATATCTTCCGCGTAATCGGATTCTATGATTTTTTTCTTCTGACGGCTGCCGTTTACAAAATAGAGTGTCATGTTTTCTGCTCCTGAAGTCTGTATGATACCTCAGAATATAGCACAAAATCATTTTTTCTACAACACAGTCGCTTATAATGCGATATTTCCCGGTTTTCCTGTCCTCCCGCGCTCTCTAATCTCTGCTAGAGCATAGGAAATTCTCCCCCCTTTGTGTTGCTATGCTCATTTATGCTTCTCGCACAGCCAACGGCATAGGAATCTCAACAACTGCATAATGCCTACGCCAATTTTGACATTTTCTTCTCGGCCCCAGCGTAGGAAATGCTATTTTTCACCCTCTCCTATGCCTTTCCCTCCACAATTTCAACCGTTTTGGCATAGGAATCATCATATCTTCCTCATTTCCTACGCCCACGGCCCTTCCACGCCCTCAAAATTGGCATAGAAGGCAGTAATACTTCAGAATTCCTATGCTCACAGCAAATTTCCGGACCCAAAAGGAAAAAGAAAGGTGGTCTGTTTCGAAACAAACCACCTTTCATAACTACCGGAAACAATTAACCGTGCTTTTCTGCGGTCACATACAGCATACCGGCCAGCACTCCGCCGCCGAGAATGACAACGATGAGAATATTAAAGATTACGGTCGCGATTGGATTGGCTGCAGGGATTGCTGCCCTTCCGCCGATCATTGCCAGCACTGCTGCCACGACGCACACAAGCCATCTGGGCAACTGGAAATAGAAGGCTCCGTGACGGGCTTCATCTCTTTCCTTCGCCGCGCGGAGGCTTAATACGATACAGCCGATAAACAGCAGCACTTTTGCCAGCATAATCAATGCGCTCATAACCTGTCCCGCTCCGAGTGTAACAGGAGTCGCAGCCAGCCTGTAAAACAATCCCCACAGCCAATCTTCTCCAAAGATAAGCACAACAACTGCACAAAAGGTAAACACACAGGCCCAGGTATATTTCTCGGATACATATTTGCCAAGAACCAACAAGCCATAAATGAGAAGTGTCGTAAGAATCGTGCCGACTACTTCTGACAGAAAGCCTGTATAAAGATTGAAATGCTCCAAAACAATAGTAAAGAAGCCATACTTTTCTATCACACTGTAACCATAGTATTCAGAGGACCATTTAATGCCGAACCCCAAATCCACAAATTCCATCACCAGAAGAATTGCTAAATAAATCACATTGATGACAAGCAGCATCTTGCATCCGGTTTTAAAATCATAACCGACACGGGTTTTACTGCTCACAGGTAATGTCAGATTGGCATCCTTTGTATCCGCACTCTCGCACATAACCCATCTCACCACCTGAAGTGTCAACACCATAATACCGCTCCGCAGAATCATACCATCCATATAAATCGACCTGGGGTTATATTTCATTTGTTCCACAATCCAGTAGAAAGTATCCGGTCCTGCTCCATAGCAATTCACCGCATACTGAACACACATATACACATAGTATGCCACCGGCACCAGCATCACCAGCCAGGCAATTCTATTGAAGGACTTATCTCTGTGCTTCAAACCAATCATCTCTCTGTTATTCTTCACGGTTAGCCACCTCCTTGTAAATCATGTAGGCATCTGCCAGCGTCACCTTTTCCATACTGATTAACTCTGCGCCGGCCTGCTGCAGCTTCTCACCGCTCTCCGCCTGCAAGCCCATGCAGCCGAGTGTCAGCAGGTCGCCGCTTTCCTCCAGCACAACCGTATCCGCGAAATCCTTCTTCGCACTCTTCACGGTCCATTTGCTGATTTTGGCAAACATATCATCAATGGTACTCTGCAGAATCACCTCGCCATCCTTCAGAAAAATGACCTCATCGCACATATCCTCGATATTTCCCAGATCATGAGAGGAAAGTAAAACAGTGCTTCCGTTGTCCGCCGCATCTCTCAGACAGTTTCGGAAGATTCTTCTGGACTCGTTGTCCATGCCGTTCTCAGGCTCATCCAACAGGAGCACCTGAGGCGTTCTCGCCAATGCCTGTGCCAGTGCCAGTTTCTTCTTCTGTCCCAGGGATATATTGTTGGCGTTGGCCTTCTGCTTCAGTTCAAATTGACCTGCCAGCTTCTCGAATGCCTCCATTGAGAAATCTTCGTAAAACGCGCCGTAATATTCTCCCTGCTTTCTCACGCTATAGAGCTGGTTAAATCCCGGCGTGTCATCCACATAAGCAATCTTTCGCTTGGCTTCCGGATTGTCATACACCTCCGCGTCATCCATGGTCACGCTGCCGCTGTCGGGTCGGAAGATACCGGACAGACATTTCAGCAATGTGGTCTTGCCGGAACCGTTGGAACCAATCAAGCCGTAAATCGTGCCCTCGGAGAGACTGAGCGTCACATCCTTAAGCACATCTTTTTTCGTATACCCTTTATTCAATGCATTTGTCTGCAACATCGCAACGCCTCCTTTAAATAGACTCGTACAGGTCCTTAATCATGCCCTGCACTTCCTCTAAACTGCAGCCGCTGTGCTTCAATTCAATAATCTCGCTCAGCAGCTTCTTCTTCACCTTCTCCACATTCACCGTCGGCAGTTCCACATTTCCGGCTGAAATGTAAGTGCCCTTGGCGCGGATGGTCTCAATGACATTCTGTCGCTCCAGCTCTGCGTAGGCCTTTGCCACAGTGGAAGGCGTGATATCCAGCATCGCTGCCATTTTCCGCACGCTGATGACCTTGTCGCCCTCCTTGAAAACCCCTTTTACAATATTCAGTTTGAACTGTTCGATAATCTGCTCATAAATTGGCTTATCGCTCTTATAATCAATCCGGATCATATGCTCTCCTTTCTTGATTCTGTATCTGTACTGCTTGCTGTAATACAGTTATATCAGTTTTGGTTTTGGATGTCAACAGGAAATGAAAAATTTGCGCAACAAAAAGAGGGAGCCGCTCTCGCGACTCCCCTCGAATCAAAGTTCACTTATTTATTTCACAATCAAAGTTGCTGCATTACTTGTTACGGTCTTACCGTTCTTGTCGGTAATGATACATCTGTACTGACGACCGTTCAGGTTCTTGTCAGTAACAGTGAAGCTCATGTTTGCGGTCTTCGCTGCTGCTATACCGGAACTGGTCCAGGTAGATGCGGATGCGCTTCTGTACTGCCACTGGTAAGTATAGCCTTCGCCGGATACCTTCACGGAGAAGGTTACCTTCTCGCCTACAGTTGCGGTTACATCCGCAGGCTGGCTTGTGATTGCAAGACTTCCTGCACCTACAGTCAAAATTACTGCATTACTGGTTACGGTCGCGCCGTTCTTGTCGGTTACGATACATCTGTACTGACGGCCGTTCAGGTTCTTGTCAGTAACAGTGAAGCTCATATTTGCAGTCTTCGCTGCTGCTACACCGGAGCTGGTCCAGGTAGATGCGGATGCGCTTCTGTACTGCCACTGATAGGTC
>JAZLKR010000050.1:0-24387 GCA_045597705.1 Acetatifactor sp. | reverse complement strand
AACGCTCCCGACAAGAACCCTATCAATTCCGACAAGCCTAAGATCATGATTCTCGGCGGCGGTCCTAACCGTATCGGACAGGGTATCGAATTTGACTACTGTTGTGTACACGCAGCTAAGGCTTTGAAGAAGCTTGGCTTCGAGACCATTATTGTTAACTGTAACCCTGAGACCGTATCTACCGACTATGACACCTCCGACAAGCTCTACTTCGAGCCTCTGACTCTTGAGGATGTGCTGAGCATCTACAACAAGGAGAAGCCTCTCGGTGTTATCGCTCAGTTCGGCGGACAGACTCCTTTGAATCTGGCTGCTTCCCTTAAGAAGAACGGTGTTAAGATTCTTGGTACTTCTCCTGAGGTTATCGACCTTGCAGAAGACAGAGATCAGTTCCGTGCAATGATGGATAAGCTCGGTATTCCCATGCCTGAGTCAGGAATGGCAGTTACCGTTGATGACGCACTTGAAATCGCAAAGAAGATTGGCTATCCCGTAATGGTTCGTCCTTCCTATGTTCTTGGCGGCCGTGGTATGGAAGTTGTTTACGATGATGAGAGCATGGTTGGTTACATGCAGGCAGCTGTAGGTGTAACACCTGACAGACCCATCCTGATCGACAGATTCCTGAACCACGCACTTGAGTGTGAGGCAGATGCAATTGCAGATGGTTCTCATGCATTTGTTCCCGCAGTTATGGAGCACATTGAGCTCGCAGGTGTTCACTCCGGTGACTCTGCTTGTATTCTTCCTTCCGTTCACATTTCTGAGAAGAATGTTGAGACAATCAAGGAATACACCAGAAAGATCGCAGAGGAGATGGGCGTAAAGGGTCTGATGAATATGCAGTACGCTATCGAGAACGACAAGGTATTCGTTCTGGAAGCTAACCCTCGTGCATCCCGTACCGTTCCCCTTGTTTCCAAGGTTTGTAATATCAGAATGGTACCTCTTGCAACAGAGATTATTACTTCAGAATTGACCGATAAGCCTTCACCCGTTCCTTCCCTGAAGGAGCAGGTAATTCCTAACTACGGTGTAAAGGAAGCTGTATTCCCCTTCAATATGTTCCCCGAGGTTGACCCCGTTCTCGGACCTGAAATGAGATCTACCGGTGAGGTTCTCGGAATGTCTCCTTCTTACGGTGAGGCATTTGTTAAGGCACAGGAGGCTACCCAGTCTAAGCTGCCTACCGAGGGAACCGTACTGATTTCCGTAAATACTTCTGACAAGAAGGAAGTTGTTGAAGCAGCAGAACTCTTCAAGAAGGCAGGATTTAAGATTATCGCTACCAGCGGTACTGCAGCTGCTCTGAATGAGGCAGGTATCGAGGCTGCTTCCGTTAAGAAACTTCAGGAAGGCAGACCTAACGTATACGATATGATTACCAACGGTGAAGTACAGCTGATTGTAAACTCACCTATCGGCAAGAACAGCGCTATGGATGACAGCTATCTTCGTAAGGCTGCTATCAAGGCTAAGGTTCCTTACATCACAACCATTGCAGCAGCTAAGGTTACTGCAGAGGGTATCGATTATGTAAAGACCCACAAGGCAAGCCAGCTTAAGTCTCTTCAGGAGCTCCACAGCGAGATTCATGACAAGTAAGATTTAACAGGACAATCAAAAATCCCGAGTACTCAGTACTCGGGATTTTTTTGTTGTTATTGATTTGATGGGAGTGATTATTTGAATGCAATCTGCGCGAAGTTATAGAAGCCCAGATACCAGATGTTGAAATCATGTCCGCCCTTGCGTTCCTGCCAGAGGAAGTTTTCCCCTTCCACGAATTGGTCGCAGACAGCGGGAAGGTTCTTGGCGGCAGTGGAAGAGCTCGCGTAAGCGACATTATCTTCGGTGCCGCAGATGTTGTAGAAGTAGTGAATCGGGTAGGTGTTATCCTTAAGAAGTTCAGCGGTGGTTGCTGCCGGGTTACTGGTAGGAGCGGCAGAGAACGCACCAAAGTAGCTGAAGCAATCCAGACATTCGCCGATACCGATGTTGATGGTCTGCATGCCGCCCATGGAAAGACCGGCCATGGCACGATGATCACGGGCAGCGGAGAGATCGTAACCGTTCTCATCATATTCCGCGTAGGTTGCATAGTTTGCATCAATGTAGGGCAGCAGGTCACCTCGTAATTCCTCACCGAATTTGTAGAAGGACATATAGTCTGAATTGGGACCGTGGTCAGCGGCGGAACGACCGTTGGGAGTTACTACGATAAAGGGTTCGATGTCACCGTTATAAATCAGGTTGTCCATAATCAGTTTTACACGGGAGTTGTTGTCGGTCATCCCCCATTCGTTTTCGTCACCGCCGATACCGTGGCAGAGAATCAAGACATTGTACTGCTTTGTGGCGTCGTAATTATAGGGCAGATACACATTTGCCTCTTTTTCAATCTCTGCGCCGTCGCCGTAATAATCATGAGCAGTGTAGGTAATATGCTCAATGGTGCCGCGTTCCTTTAACTGCAGGCCGATGTATTTGCCGGGAATGACGCCGACGGTAACCTCGGCATCTGCAACGCGGTCGTCTTCATCGTTAACCTGTGTGGGTGTGGTGTCTACCTTTGCTGTTTCCTGTGCAATGGCATCTGCAATGAGATTGCTTGCTCCAGTGCTTTCTGCTTCTGAAACGGTTTCTTCCGAAATGATTTCGCTCATGGTTGTTTCCTCCTGTACGGGCATGCTTACGCAGGCGCAAAGCAAGGTTGTGCAGAGCGCGAGCATGCCAATTCTTCTCATGATTTTAGATTTTGACATAATAGTACCTCTTTTTTTGTTCTGTTTGAGTTAAGAGTATCTGTTATGCCGGAGAAATGCAACAGAAACAGAGCAGGTTAGCAAAGGATTGGCAGAAGTTAGCAAGGATTAAAGAAAGAAGGAATCTGCACGATTCGGAGGTGATAAAGTTCACTATTTCTCATTGCGAAGTATTTCGGTTGTTGATAATATATTGATAAAGACAGGAGGGCTTTGTTATGGCACGATATATTTCGGAAGTTACACTTAACAAACCGATTGATGTAGTGAGCATGGTAATGGAAGATTATACCTACCATGAGAAATATAGAAGAGCAGACTGGAACGGCGAGATGGTCTTTATGAAGGAAGAAGCCTATGGCGGCAACAGGTATCTGCTCTGGTATTATGCGGCAGGTGTTCTGCATATTGAAGCCTGGAAGAAGGGCGCACTCGGCGGAGAGGCCGGTCCCGGAGCCGGGGTTATTTCTGAACTGAACGGTCTTGTTTACAGAATCAGAAAACAGGACGAGGGCAAGATTGCCGGTGGACATATCGGTTCCGATCCTCTGCATCATGGCAGCGATCATCAGAGTAATCATGAGGTTTTGAGACAGGATACCGCTTGGCAGGGGAATCAGTCCACAGCGCGGCCCACAACGCAGAATACGGCAGGAAGCGGTCAGGAAGCTATGGGATCTGCATTTGTTCTGTTGGTGCTTGCGTTCTGCACGATGGGAGTGCTTCCCATACTGAGTATTATTTTCGCCGTTGCGGCCAAGAAAAAAAGCAAAGGAAAAGGTCTCGCCGGATTTGCTCTTTGCTCATTGCTGGCATCCTTTGTTATCCTAATATCAATTATTATGATGGTGTCATACTTCATTCCTTTGGTTTCCAGCGGATTTCTGAATATGGCAATCGATTATATCCGTCAGTATTTTTAGAATGAACTGCAAGTAAAGAGAAAACGACTCTCGAGAAGAGGGTCGTTTTTTTGTTGTTCTAACCGGCGCGTCGCCTCATATATTGAAGAAGGAGGACAAGAGATGGAAGACACAATCAATAATCTGTTCCCTGCGGATATGCGTTTGCTTTGGGGGAGTCTGAAAAACAGTGCGGAAGAAATCTCGGAAATCAGGGTTCGATGCGGGAGACCGGTAATCGTTGTTATGAACGGTGCAGAGCAGTATCTGAAGAAGCATGGTGGCATCACAACGAATCTGACGGAAGCCTATCTGGCAACGGAGCAGGACATAAAAAAGATTCTGGACCATAACTGTCAATATTCCAGATATGCCTTCGAGGAGGAACTGCGGCAGGGCTTCCTCACGGTAAAGGGGGGACACCGAATCGGGATGGCAGGACAGGCCTGCATGGGAGAGCGAGGCGAAGTCAGAACATTAAAACAGATTGGCTGTCTGAATATCAGAGTGGCTCATCAGGTACGGGGAGCGGCGAGACAGGTGATGCAGTATGCATATCGGTCGGACGGTACCGTGAAAAATGTGTTGATTGCTTCACCGCCGGGATTGGGGAAGACGACCCTTTTGAGGGATTTAATCAGACAGCTGTCGGACGGAAGCGCCTGCCACCGGGGTGTGACGATAGGAGTTGTGGACGAACGCTCTGAATTGGCGGGATGCATTTACGGACAAGCACAAAATGATCTTGGCATGCGGACGGATGTAATGGAGGGAGTGGATAAGCCAACAGGTATTTCCATGCTGCTGCGCTCCATGGCACCACGCGTGATTGCGGTGGATGAAATCGGTCGACAGCAGGATTTTTCCGCATTGGAGGAGGCCAGCGTATGCGGATGCAGTATTGTTGCTACGATGCATGCAGGGACGCTTAAGGAAGTGCGCAGCAGACTTCACACTGCCGGTAATGAAAAGCTGTTTGAATGTATTGTCCTTTTGCAGAAAGGGTATCGAATCAGCGTGATTTCAGATGGGGAGGCCGGGACATGATCTGGCTGAAGCTGGCTGCTGCCGGGATGGTGGGAACAGGGTCCTTCTGCATGGGATATTGGTATTTGTGGCAGTACAAAAAGAGACTCAGTCTGTTAAAAGAATTAAAGTGGTTTCTTATGCTGCTTCGCGGAGAAATAGAGTATGGACGAGTCTCACTTATGGATGCCTGTATGAGAGCTGCAGCGGATAGCGGGTTAGCCTTGAAGACCGCAATATTGGAAATGGAGAGAGAAACTGAAAGTGGAGGCACCTTTTCGGAAGTATTCCGGCTTAAAATGCAGGAAACTTTTATGGAATCTGTATTGAGGGAAGAGGACCTGAGAGATTTTTGCCTTTGGACAGGCGATACAGTATTTGCCAATGAACAGATGCAGGTGGCAAGCCTGAATCGCAGTATAGACAGGCTGGATACAACAATCGGGAAACTGGAGCAGGGTTATGAACAGTATCGGAAAATGACATTGGGGCTGGGAACTCTGGGAGGCTGTCTGCTTCTGGTAGTTTTGTGGTAGAAACAACGAATTAAGTGAGATGAAGTATGGGAATCAATATAATCTTTAAAATAGCTGCGGTAGGAATCCTGGTCACGATTTTGGGACAAGTGCTGAAGCATAGCGGACGGGAGGAACAGGCATTTATGGTCAGTCTGGCAGGTCTGATATTGGTGTTGACATGGATTGTACCTTACATATTCCAGCTGTTTCAAACAATACAGGATCTTTTTGCATTGTAGAGGAGGGAGTATGGAGGAGGCAGTTCGGGTAACCTTGCTGGGCATTTTATGCGTATTGCTGGCAATTCAGATGAAAGCTTTGAAGCAGGAATATGCTGCTTATCTGACAATTGGCCTGGGAGTGACTCTGCTGGTCATGATACTGAGAAGAATGAATCTGCTGTCGGGGAAAATATTGGAGCTGGAAGAAATTTTTGGAGAAAACAAATATTATCTCGGGACACTGATTAAATTGACGATTATCACATACATCTGTGAATTTGGTGCGGGGATTTGTAAGGACGCAGGGTATTCCTCACTGGCCGGGCAGGTTGAAATGTTTGGAAAACTGGCAATTCTATCCACCGGGATTCCCATTCTCTATGCAGTGGTAGAGCAGATACGCGCACTGATGTGAAAGGAGGAGGGATGGAAGAATTAACAGAGCGTATGCTGGACAGAGTGCATGCGTCGGAAATCACGGATTTCCTGGAACGGCTTTATCCACAGGCAGATTGGAGCGGGCAGGAATTGCTTCAATTGATACAAAAGGGAAGCTTGTGGGAAGCACTGCAATACTTGATCGGAAGCATAAAAGAGGCCCTGCAGGGTGAACTGAGCGGATGCAGGAATCTGTTCCTTACCCTGCTGCTGTTTGGTATTTTTTCTGCACTTCTGACCCAGGCGACGCAATTGCTGGAAAATCGGCAGGTGACGGATCTGGGTTTCTATTTTTTGTTCCTGTTATTTGGAAGTATTCTGATTCGGACATTTGCTCTGTGCAGAAATGTGGCGACAGAAGCAATCGAGAATACTTCGCTGGTAGTTCGATTATCCATGCCCACTTATCTGCTTACAGTCGGTATTTCGGAAGGGAGCGGAACTGCGGTTGCAACCTGTCAGCTTCTGCTCTTGATATTGTATGGGACGGAACTGTTGCTGCTTCGCGTCTGTCTGCCGTTAATCAATGTTTTCTTTCTGCTGATTTTTGTAAACAGTCTGTGGGAAGAACAGAGGCTGTCTTTTCTCATAAGATTGATTCACAGGGGAATAGGTTGGATTCAGAAGACTGCCATCGGCATTGTAACAGGGGTCAGTTTCTTTCAAAGTCTGATTCATCCCATTATGGACAACGCCAAAAGAAGTGCGTTGGAAAAATTTGCGGCAGGCATTCCGGGAGTGGGCAGACTGGCAGGAGGAACGCTGGATTTGCTGCTTGGTTCGGCAGTGGTGGTTCGAAACAGTGTCGGTATGTTGATTATTATTGGGCTGGGACTGGTTTGTCTGATACCGCTGTGCAAATTATTTGTGATCTCCGGATGCCTGAAATTTGCAGCAGCATTCATTCATGTGGTCAGTGACAAGCGAATCAGTGTATGTGCCAATCGAACGGGGGAGGCGGGGCTGTTGCTGTTAAAGACTACGGGTGTGGGAATCTTTCTTTTCCTGATTGCTTTGGCTGTGGTCAGTGCGTCTTTACGGGTGTGAGAGATGGTTGGAGTAGAATGGATTTGTAACTTTGTATGTAGATTAAGCAGCTTTGTAATCTGCGCGGAAATGCTGATTTCCCTGCGTGTAAAGGAAAAATATGAGAAGTATCTGAAGGTTTGTCTGGCACTGATGATAGCCGGAATGTTCCTGCAGCAATTGACTCAAACGGTCGACACATCGGAAACGGAAGCCTTTGCAATGGAAGAAATGCTGAGGGAACTAAACGAAGAAGAAATGGAGCAGGCCGTGGACCGGTTCTGGGAGAAGCTGTTGCTCGAGAATCAGAATGAGGAGAATCCGGGAGAGGATGGAGAAGGCGAAGAAATGGCTGACGAAGGATAATCTGTTTATTATGATTCTTTGCGGGGGATTGATTCTGATTGCCCTGTGGCCGACGGACAGGGCACGGAAGACAGAAGCTGTGCAGACGCAGACACAGGCAGAGACAGAGACGACAAAAGAATCAAAAGAATTTCGCACGGAAATGGAGGCGGAATTACAGGACATGCTGCAGCTGATGGAGGGAGTGGGGAAGGTACGGGTGATGATTACCGTAAGACAGCCCGAGGAAAGCAAGGCAAAAGCCGGTGACAGCCTTTGGGGCGGCGGAAGGGCAGAAAGTACATCTCCTGTGAGGGTAGAGGGTCTTCTGGTGCTCGCTCAGGGAGCCGAAAATGCCAAGGTCAGAGAGGATATCACAGAGGCTGCCAAGGCTTTATTCGATGTGGAGGCCAATAAAGTAAAGGTTGCGGTTTTGAGAACATCGGGGCATTAATGACAGACATATTGCAGGAGGCAGGCTCATACAATGAAGTAGTAAATCGCAAGAAGGGGATTGCATTGAAAAATCTAATTAAAAAGAATCAGCTAATGATAACAGCGCTGGCGGTTATGATTGCCATTGCGGGATATCTGCAGTTTGCAGGAAAACTTCCTGCGAAGGAGGCTTCGTCAGCGGATGTGTATACGGAAAATTACATAGCAGGAGAAACTTCAGTCATTGGAGAGGATACCTTGTTGGATGAATTGGCCGGAATGGACTCCGAGCTGGAGAGAGTGGTTGTAGAGGATTACCTGGATACAGAGATGGAAGGTGACCTGCTTGCGGAAGCCGGAGAGGCAATTCCCAAGGAGGGAGAGATCCCGGGTGAAGCAGTTTATACATCCGGTACTGCGGTGGAGATTCTTGCGGAAGCAAAATTGTTAAAGGAGCAGACAAGGGCAAAGAATAAAGAAACCCTGCTGTCGATTATTAACAGTGAAGGGCTGACTGATATTCAGAAGCAGACTGCAGTCGATTGTATGGTGCAGATGACGGCGGCGGCAGAGAAGGAGGCGGCTGCGGAAATCCTTCTGGAAGCAAAAGGTTATCGGGATGTGGTTGTCAGCGTTAACGGTGATGCGGTGGATGTGGTTGTAAATGAACCTGTTCTGGATGAAGTGAAGCGAGCACAGATTGAAGATATCGTCAAGCGAAAGACAGAGATTCCAGCGGAGAATATTATCATCAGTACCATTGCGAGATAGGGTAGAATAAAATGCGAATTCTTTGTATTGTTATCGTTCTCTATGGTATAATGACCGTAGATGTGTGCAATTGCAGAAAGCACAGGGAGGATGACAATGAAGAGGGTCTTTTTAATTGTTTTGGATAGTTTTGGAATTGGACAGATGCCGGATGCGGCTTCTTATGGGGATTACAATGTGAATACTCTGGGAGCCGTATCAGGAAGTGAATATTTTGATTTGCCGAATATGAAAAAGCTGGGGCTTTTCAATATTGAGGGTGTAACCGTCGGTGAAAAAGAAGAACGGCCCATCGGTGTATATGCGCGAATGGAAGAAAAATCCAAGGGAAAGGATACTACAATCGGACATTGGGAAATCGCGGGAATTGAGTCTAAGAAACCGCTGCCTGTCTATCCGGAGGGTTTCCCCGAGGAGGTCCTGGATGCATTCAGAAAGCAGACAGGAAGAGGCGTGCTTTGCAATCTGCCTTACTCAGGTACAAAAGTAATCGAGGAGTACGGAGAAGAGCATTTGAGAACAGGAGACCTGATTGTATACACCTCTGCCGACAGTGTGTTCCAGATTGCTGCGCATGAATCTATTGTGCCCAGAGAACAATTGTATGAATACTGCAAGACCGCCAGAGCCATTCTGCAGGGAAGGCATGGTGTGGGCAGAGTGATTGCCAGACCCTTCGCCGGAGAACCCGGCAGCTTCTACAGAACGAGCGGCAGGCATGATTTCTCTCTGGAGCCTTACGGTGTGACCATGCTGGATCAGCTGCAGGCAGCAGGAATGGATGTGATATCCGTAGGAAAGATTTATGATATCTTTGCCGGAAAGGGCATTACGGAATACACCTATACTTCGGGAAATGAGGAGGGCATAGAAAAGACAAAGGAATATCTGAAAAAGGATTTCCATGGACTTTGCTTTATCAACCTTGTGGATTACGATATGCTGTACGGACACAGAAGAGATGTGGACGGCTATGCAAAGGCACTGAAGGTATTCGATGATGCACTCCCGGAGCTGATGGCAGAGATGAGAGAGGAGGATATTCTCATCATTACGGCAGACCATGGCTGCGATCCGTCCTACACGCAGACCACAGACCACACCAGAGAATATACGCCCATGCTCTTATTTGGCAAAAAAGTGGCTCCTGCAGACCTGGGAACGCGGAAAACCTTTGCAGACATAGGGGCAACTGTGTTACAATATTTTGGTGTTGTGCCCGAATTTGAGGGGGAGGCTTTTGACCTCGCCTGATTTTGTGTGTTTTCATTGGATTACAATTTGGAGGATATAAAAATGAGCAATTATACAGAAGAGATTAACCGCAGACGAACCTTTGCGATTATTTCCCACCCCGATGCAGGTAAGACGACTCTGACAGAGAAGTTCCTGCTCTACGGAGGAGCCATCAATCTGGCAGGAAGTGTAAAGGGTAAGGCAACCGCCAGACATGCGGTCTCTGACTGGATGGAAATTGAGAAGGAGAGAGGTATTTCCGTAACCTCTTCCGTTTTGCAGTTTGAATATGACGGTTATTGCATTAATATTCTGGGTACCCCCGGACACCAGGATTTCTCAGAGGATACTTATCGTACCCTGATGGCAGCGGATTCTGCAGTCATGGTAATCGACGGTGCAAAGGGTGTAGAGCCTCAGACAAGAAAGCTCTTCAAGGTCTGTGGTATGAGAGGCATTCCTATTTTCACCTTCATCAACAAGATGGACCGTGACGCAAATCACACCTTTGACCTGTTGGATGAAATCGAGAAGCAACTGGGTATTGCCACCTGCCCCATTAACTGGCCTATCGGCTCCGGTAAGGGCTTTAAGGGTGTTTATGACAGAGAACAGAAGGCAGTTATCTGCTATTCCGATACGGAGAAGGGTACCAAGGAAGGTACCGCTACCGTAGTTGATGTACAGGATGAGGCAAAACTGCGTGACCTGATCGGTGATGAGGCAGCAGACAAGCTTCTGGAGGAAATTGAGCTGTTGGATGGTGCCAGCGCAGAGTTTGATCTGGATGCCATCAGAGCAGGTCAGCTGACACCTGTATGTTTCGGTTCTGCTTTGACAAACTTTGGTGTGGAAGTATTCCTGCAGCATTTCCTGAAGATGACCACCACACCTTTGCCCAGAAAGGCAGACTGCGGTGTGATTGAGCCTACAGAGAATGACTTTTCTGCATTCGTGTTCAAGATTCAGGCGAATATGAACAAGGCACACAGAGACCGTATTGCATTTATGAGAATCTGTTCCGGTAAGTTTGACGCCAACATGGAGGTTCGTCATGTTCAGGGCAATAAGGTTATGAGACTTTCTCAGCCTCAGCAGATTATGGCGGATGAGCGTAAGATTTTAAGTGAGGCCTATGCAGGCGATATTATCGGTGTGTTTGATCCCGGTATTTTCTCCATTGGTGATACCATTTGCATGCCCAAGGAGAAGTTCCAGTATGAGGGTATTCCTACCTTCGCTCCCGAGCATTTTGCAAGAGTGCGTCAGATTGATACCATGAAGAGAAAGCAGTTTGTAAAGGGTATTGAACAGATTGCTCAGGAAGGTGCCATCCAGATTTTCCAGGAGTTTAACTCCGGTCTGGAGGAAATTATCGTGGGCGTAGTCGGCGTTCTGCAGTTTGAGGTTTTGAAGTACAGACTGGAGAACGAATATAATGTGGAGATTCGTTTGGAAAATCTTCCCTATGAGCATATCAGATGGATTGAAAACAAGGATGAAGTGGATATTACAAAACTTCAGGGTACATCCGATATGAAGAAGGTAAAGGACATGAAGGGAAATCCTTTGCTGTTGTTTGTAAATTCATGGAGTGTCGGAATGACCCTGGACCGTAATAAGGGTCTGGTATTGACTGAGTTCTCCAAAAACTAATCGAGGATTTGCATGAAGAAAGTTATCATCGGAATTCTGTGCCTGTGTCTGATGGGGATTCTCGTCAGCAGGACAGGGATATTTGCCCGTTTGACGGATTCCGTTTCCAAGGATGCGGTGTCCGGAGCGGAGGCTCTCGTGGGACAAACCGTTTTCCTGAAGGAGGAGCCGGAATATTACTACAAACAGCTGAGCGCACCGGAGCAGGTCTGGTACCGCAATATAAAAGATATTCTTGGAGCCATGGCCGGTAAAACACCGTTGGACGGCAGTGTTCTGGGTGCAGGCTGTGATGAGGACAGTATTGAAAAGATATTTCAGGCAGTCATGAATGATCATCCTGAGTTTTTCTTTGTAAGTGGTTATACTTACTCCAAAACGACCAGAGGCCTTCGGGTAGAATCCATTTCTTTCCGTGGTGACTATACCATGTCGAAGGAAGAAGCTTTGGAGAAAAAGGGCTGGATTGAGAGTAATACAGAGGCCTGGCTTCTGAATATTACAGATAGAGCGGATCAATACTCCAAAGTAAAACAGATATACGAGATGGTAATCACCCGAACAGACTATGATATGGAGGCACCAAACAATCAGAATATTTATTCTGTTCTGGTGGATCATGCTTCCGTCTGTCAGGGGTATGCAAAAAGCATTCAGTACCTGTGCAATGAAGCCGGAATGGAATGTATCCTGGTGCAGGGTATGGTTGATACCGGAGACACACATGCATGGAATTGTGTGAAGATTGACGGTATGTACTATTTGCTGGATGCAACCTGGGGAGATGCCTCTTATCGCCTGAAGGATGCGTCGCTTGATATGAACCGGCCCGAGCTCAACTATGATTACCTGAATGTTACTACCGCAGAGTTTGCGGATTCTCATTTTCCGGATGAGAGGTTTTCGCTGCCGGAATGTACCGCAGTTTCTGCCAACTATTATGTGAAGCAGGACACATTGTTTCGTGAGTATAACACATTTAAACTGCAGGAATTTTTCGGCAGGTTGAAGTTCGAAAGCGGTATCTCCATGAAGTGTGAAAATGCTGAATGTTATCGGGAAATGAAAGCGGCCTTATTGGACCGACAGGAGATTTTTCAGTACATTTCCGATCGAAATATCACAGTGGCATATACTGTCAACGAGAATCAACGAACAATGACTTTTTGGATGACAAGTGGTCAATAGATGTGATATAATGTGCTTTAAGAATAAATACGATTGACATTTTTCTCAGGAGGAAAAGCAGATGGAAAAGAGTTTGAATGAGAATGCAGTAGTATTAAAAGAAGAAGAAAACGTTGGCGTTGTTCAGATCGCTGACGATGTAGTCGCTATGATTGCTTCTCTGGCAGCAACAGAAGTTGAAGGCGTTAATACAATGGCAGGCAATATCAGCAATGAGCTGATGAGCAAGGTCGGTGTCAAGAAGCTGACCAAGGGTGTAAAGGTTGAGGTAGTGGACAAGACTGTTAAGATTTCAATTGCAGTTACCATGGACTACGGCTACAACATTCCTTCTACCTGTCAGAAGATTCAGACAAAGATTAAGAATGCAGTAGAGAATATGACCGGTCTTGAGTGTACCGATGTGAATATCCGTATTGCAAGCATTAAAGTAAAATAAGTTCACAAAGGAAGATAGTGATGGGAAGACATGAATTAAGAGAACAGGTTTTTATGTTCTTATTCCGTGCAGAGTTTCATAATGCCGCAGAGATGCCGGTACAGTCCAGACTGTTCATCGAACATAGCGATGAGGTTCTGGAGGAGAAGGATGCAGCCTATATTGAAGAGCGTGCAGCTCAGATTTTGGCCAAGCTCTCCGAACTGGATGAGTGCATCAACAAGAATACCGAAGGCTGGGATACCACCCGTATGGGTAAGGTGGAGCTGGCAGTTTTGCGTGTGGCAGCTTACGAAATTCTTTTCGACGAGTCCATTCCCAACGGTGTTGCAATTGATGAAGCCGTTGAAATTGCAAAGAAGTTCGGCCAGGAGAATTCTGGCAGATTTGTAAATGCGATTCTTGCTAAGATTATGAAGCAGGTTGAGTAATTTGAAAGGCATGTGATTACGATTCGGAACATTTATTCTGTCGGACAGTTAAATTCATATATCAAGAATATGTTTACGCAGGATTATTTGCTGCAGTCTGTCTTTGTAAAGGGAGAGGTCAGCAATTGTAAATATCATGCATCGGGACATATTTATTTCACATTAAAGGACCCGAAGGGAGTGGTGAGCTGTGTTATGTTTGCAGGCAACCGCGCGGGTCTTTCTTTTCGTTTGGCGGAAGGCCAGCAGGTCGTTGTGGGCGGTACGGTAGATGTATACGAACGCGATGGCAAATATCAGCTGTATGCCAGACAAATCATGCTGGACGGAAGCGGTCTGCTGTACGAAAAGTATGAGAAAATGAAACGGGAATTGGAGGAGGCAGGTTATTTTGCAAAGGAATGCAAAAAGCCGATTCCCAAGTATATAAAAACATTGGGTGTTGTGACTGCAGGTACGGGTGCCGCCGTGAGAGATATCATTCAGATTGCTCACAGAAGGAATCCCTATGTGCAGATTATTTTGTATCCGGCAATTGTGCAGGGTGAGTATGCGGTGCCCAGTATCATAAACGGCATCAGAGCTCTGGAACAGATTGGCGTGGATGTGATGATTGTCGGACGCGGCGGTGGATCCATTGAGGATTTATGGGCCTTTAACGAGCGTGAAGTGGCATTGACCGTGTTCGATTGTACCGTGCCGATTATCTCTGCGGTGGGCCATGAAACCGATACCACGATTATTGATTTCGTGTCTGATCTTCGTGCGCCGACTCCCTCGGCGGCAGCAGAACTGGCAGTAACAGATATCAGAGATATTCTTGGAGAGATGGAAGAACTGCAAAACGGTTTGCTTACCGCCATGCAGCGAAGACTTTCCGAACAGCGCAGAAAACTGGAAAACTTCAGTATCCGCCTGCAGGCAAAGAATCCTGCCGCACGAATCAGAGAACATCGATTTACTGCGGTGCGGTTGGAAGAGCGACTGCAGGAGAGCATGAAACAGATGATTATAAACCGAAGACATCGGTTGGCAATGTATATTACCGCAATGAAAGGTTTGTCGCCGCTCGAAAAATTGAACAGCGGCTATTCCTATGTGACGAACGAAGCAGGACATAATCTGAAGTCAGTGAAGGGAATGCAACCGAAGGATCTGATTCAGATTCGTTTTGCGGACGGCACAGCGAAAGCGGAAGTAACAGAAGTGCAGACAGAGGGATAACGATATGGCAGAAGAAAGAGAATATACCCTGGAAGAGAATTTTGAACGATTAAATCAGATGATTCGCACTCTGGAGGGAGATGAATTGTCTCTTGAAGAGGCGTTTCGTACCTACAGTGAAGGAATGAATCTTTTGAAGCAGTGTAATGAGCAGATTGATAAAGTAGAAAAGCAGGTGCTGGAATTGACTGCTGACGGATGTCTGGAGGAGTTTGACGGTGGAAAACAGTGAATTTAAACAGACAATAAATCTGAAAGCAGAGAACATTAACAATATGCTGGAAGGCTTTCTTCCGGAGGAAAAAGGATGGCAGAAGACCATTCTGGAGGCTATGAATTACAGCGTGAGAGTCGGAGGCAAGCGTCTCAGACCGATGCTCATGTGGGAAACCTTTCTTCTCTGCGGTGGAAAGGAAGAAAAAAAGGCGGCTGTGGAACCGTTTATGGCGGCAATCGAGATGATTCACACCTATTCGCTGGTGCATGATGATTTGCCGGCGATGGACAATGATGTGCTCAGACGCGGCAATCCTACCACCTGGTCCAGGTATGGCGAGACCATGGGAATTCTGGCCGGAGACGGACTGTTGAATTATGCTTTTGAAACTGCAGCGAAGGCTTTTGAAACTGCGGAAACACTGGAGGACTACAAGCGTGCAGCTCAGGCAATTACCATCCTTGGAAAGCGTGCCGGCGTGTACGGAATGGTAGGAGGACAGACGGTTGATGTGGAGGCGGAGGGTTCGCATACCGTCCTCACGGAAGAGCAGTTGATTTTTATTCATGAAAACAAGACTGCGGCATTGATTCAGGCAGCCATGACTATCGGTGCCTGCCTTGCGGGAGCGGATGAAAAGCAGTTGGAGGCAATTGACCGTGCTGCTTACAACATCGGTATCGCATTTCAGATTCAGGATGACATTCTGGATGTAATCGGCGATGTGAAGGAGCTTGGCAAGACAATCGGCAAGGATGCACAGAGTGAGAAAATGACTTATGTTCGTCTGAAGGGTCTGGAGGAGTCAGGCAAAGAAGTAGAGACTCTTTCCGAGGAGGCCATTGCGATTCTTGACTCCTTTGAACAGCCTCATGAATTTCTGACGGAGTTGATTACCTGGCTCATTCATCGAAAGAACTAATTTGCGAAAGGCAAGTGGAATTGTAATGATTCTTGAAACGATAGAAAAAGCAAATGATATAAAACAGATTAAGCGTGAGGACTGGGATGCACTGGCAAAGGAAATCAGAGAGTTTCTGATTTCAAAAATCAGTGTGACAGGAGGACATCTGGGCTCTAATCTTGGTGCGGTGGAATTGACCATGGCGTTGCATTTGAGCCTGAATTTCCCTGAGGACAGAATTGTCTGGGATGTAGGTCATCAGGCATACACACACAAGATTCTGACCGGCAGACAGAGCGGCTTTGATACCTTGCGACAGTACAAGGGTATGAGTGGTTTCCCCAAGCGTAAGGAAAGTGACTGTGATATCTTTGATACCGGTCACAGTTCAACTTCCATTTCAGCAGGTCTTGGTCTTGTGAAGGCCCGTGATATTCTGGGAGAGGAACGCACTATTGTGTCTGTCATCGGAGACGGCTCCCTCACAGGCGGTATGGCTTACGAAGCACTGAATAATGCTTCTAAGCTGGATACCAACTTTATTGTGGTTTTAAATGATAATAACATGTCCATTTCAGAGAATGTGGGCGGCGTCAATAAGTACCTGAACAACATTCGTACAGCTACCGGTTATCAGGACCTGAAAAAGGGCGTTTATAAGGCGCTGTCCGGCAGAAAGCACGGCAGCAGTACCATTGATAAAATCAGAAGAGCGAAGAGCAGTTTTAAGCAGCTGGTAATTCCGGGTATGTTCTTTGAGGATATGGGCCTGACTTACCTGGGCCCCATTGACGGTCATGATATCGGCGCCATGGTACAGGTATTTTCGGAGGCGAAGCGTGTACAGGGACCTGTACTGGTGCATGTTCTGACAGAGAAGGGAAAAGGCTATGTGCCTGCGGAGAGACATCCTGCCAGATTCCACGGTGCAGAGCCCTTTGATGTTGAGACCGGTTTGCCCCTTCATCTGAAGGAGAATCCGGGATATACCGATGTGTTCTCTACCGTGATGTGTAAGCTTGGTAATCGGAATCCAAATGTGGTTGCAATCACTGCAGCGATGCCTGACGGTACCGGGTTAAAGCGTTTTCGTAATATGTATCCCGATCGGTTCTTCGATGTCGGAATAGCGGAAGAACATGCGGTTACCTTCGCAGCAGGATTGGCAGTGGGTGGTATGAAGCCCATTGTTGCCATTTATTCTTCCTTCCTGCAGCGTGCTTACGATCAGCTGGTGCATGATGTCTGTTTGCAGGAATTGCCTATTGTATTTGCAGTGGACAGAGCCGGTCTGGTCGGCAGCGACGGAGAAACCCATCAGGGAATCTTTGATTTGTCCTATCTGTCTTCCATTCCCAATATGACAGTGTGTGCCCCCAAGAATATGTGGGAACTGTCAGATATGATGAAATTTGCGGTTGAGTTTGATAAGCCTATTGCAATCAGATATCCCAGAGGAGCAGCCTACAACGGACTGCAGGACTACAGACGGCCCATTGCTTTCGGGGAGGCTGAGTGGATTTATAAGGAAAGTCAGATAGCACTCTTTGCTGTGGGAAATATGGTAAAGATTGCGGAAGCGGCAAGAGAAAAGCTGAAGGAAAAGGGATATCAGGTCAGTCTGATTAATGTCCGTTTTGTAAAGCCGATTGATGAGAAGGCAGTTTTGAAAGCCTGTGAAAATCATACATTGATTGTTGCTATGGAAGAGAATGTTGCGAGCGGCGGCTACGGTGAGAAGGTACTGCAGTGCATGGATGAGCATCATTGCGGGAACGAGTTCCTGCATGTATGTATTCCCGATACCTTCGTGGAGCACGGCAGTGTGGATGCCTTGATGAAGCAGATTGGTATTGATGCGGATTCCGTGGCGGAACGGATTATCGACAGAATGGAAATGGAACGATAAGCATGAAAGAACGTTTGGATGTTATTTTGGTGAATCAGGGCTATGCGCCCTCAAGAGAGAAGGCAAAGGCAATTATCATGTCCGGCAATGTTTATGTCAACGGACAGAAAGAGGATAAGGCCGGTACAAGCTTTGATGAAACCAAAATTCAGTTGGAAGTAAGAGGAAGCACTTTAAAATATGTGAGCCGCGGCGGACTGAAGCTGGAGAAAGCAATGAATACCTGGAATCTTTCTCTGGAGGGAAAGGTTTGTATGGATATCGGCTCTTCCACCGGCGGATTTACGGACTGCATGCTGCAGAACGGTGCCACAAAGGTGTATTCCGTAGATGTTGGACACGGTCAGCTGGCATGGAAGCTTAGAAATGACGAGAGAGTCGTCTGCATGGAGCAGACAAATTTCCGATATATGGTGCCTGCTGACATTCAGGATGTGCTGGATTTTGCCAGTGTGGATGTATCCTTCATTTCCCTGACCAAGATTCTGATTCCCGCAAGGAATCTTTTGAAGGTTGGCGGAGAGATGGTTTGCCTGATTAAACCGCAGTTTGAGGCCGGCAGGGAAAAGGTCGGCAAGAACGGCGTGGTACGAGAGCCGCAGGTACATGCGGAGGTTATCAAGAAGGTTGTTGATTTTGCAGGACTGATTGGATTTACGGTTATCGGTATTGAATTTTCTCCCATCAAAGGACCGGAAGGCAATATCGAATATCTGATTCATCTGCAGAAAAATGCAGAGCCCGAGGAGGAGATTTTCTCACTGACCGAAGGGGAAGCGGAGAGCAGATTAAAGGTAATTACGGAAGAGAAGACAGGTCTTTCCGAAAACGAGGAATGGAAGGCAATTATCGCGAATATTGTTGAAAATTCTCACCTGCTGTAAGGAGTTAGGTCCCATGAAGCATTTTTTGATTTATTCTAATCTACATAAAGACCCGGAAATGGCTACTACAAAGCGTATCTGCAGTTTCCTGCAGGAGAACGGACAGAAGGTTTCCGTAAAGGTGGATGCCGGTGACTGGAAGGAACGGGATTTCGCAGGCGTGCGTTGTGCGGCGGATGAAATTCCTACCGATGCGGATATCATTCTTGTGCTGGGCGGTGACGGAACCGTGCTTCAGGCAGCCAGAGAGACCAGTAAACTGGGTATTCCCATGGTTGGCATCAATCTGGGAACCTTGGGATATCTCACGGAAGTGGAGCCGGCAAATCTGGAGGAGTCCCTGAGACGCCTGATGGAAGATGATTATGAGTACGATGACCGTATGATGCTGAGCGGTCTGGTAGAACTGAAGGACGGAACAAGCGTGGAGGAGTGGTCCCTGAATGATATTGTAATTACCAGACAGGGCGTTCTGCAGATTATTCAGTTTAATATTTATGTTAACGGACAGTTTTTGAAGGCCTACAGCGGCGACGGTGTGATTGTGACAACCCCCACCGGCTCAACCGGATATAATCTGTCCGCGGGTGGTCCTCTGGTGGCACCCAGAGCACAGCTCATCATGATTACACCGATCTGTGCGCATACCTTAAATCAGAGAAGTATTGTACTGTCCTCAGAAGATTTGATTGAGATTGAAATCCCTGAGGGACGAGAGGGCAGAATTCAGACCGTCGAAGTTCATTTTGACGGAAGTCATACCATGCCTTTATCTACCGGAGACAGAATCCGAATCTCCAAGAGCGAGAAGATGACACGGTTTATTCAGTTGAACCATGTCAGTTTCCTGGAAATTCTGCATCGCAAGATGGCAGACGAGTAAAAGCCCTTGTTGGGGGGGAAGGACAAAGCATAAGTGAAAAAATTAAGACAGGGAAAAATTATTGAAATCATACAGAAATATGATGTTGAGACCCAGGAAGATCTGGCCAGACGCCTGCGGGAGTCAGGCCTTGAGGTAACTCAGGCTACGATTTCCAGAGATATCAGAGAGCTAAAGCTTTCCAAGGCGTCATTGGGCGGAGGGCGTCAGAAATATATTGTTCTGAAGCAGGATGAAGGACACATGGGCGAGCGATTCATCCGCGTTCTCAGAGACGGTTATTCTTCCATGGAGATGGCGCAGAACATTCTTGTCATCAAAACCGTTTCAGGAATGGCCATGGCTGTGGCAGCGGCTTTAGAGTCCCTGAAGCTTCCGGAAGTAGTGGGCTGTATCGCAGGTGATGATACGATTTTTGTAGCGGTACGCACTGTGGAGGAAACACAGGCTCTGCGTGACAGAATCTATGGATTAATTCAAATGTAACTTTTTAGGATTGTGTCGGAGAAGGAAGCCGGAAAGGCTGGAAGGAGAAACACATGCTACAGAGTTTACATGTAAAGAATCTGGCTCTCATTGAGGAGACAGAGGTGGAGTTTGGGCCGGGACTGAATATCCTGACCGGTGAAACAGGTGCGGGTAAATCGTTGCTGCTTGGCAGCGTGAATCTGGCACTTGGTGCAAAGTTTGAAAAAGAGATGCTTCGCACGGGCGCGGAGTATGCGCTGGTGGAGCTTACCTTTTCCGGGGAGACCGAGCGGGTAAAAGAAAAGCTTGCCCAGATGGATGTGGAGAGCTGCGGAGACGGCAGTATTCTCATCACACGGAAAATGCAGGCCGGCAAGAGTACCTGCAAGATTAACGGGGAAACGGTTACTGCAAAGCAGGTAAAGGAACTGGCGGAGGTACTTCTGGATATTCATGGACAGCATGAGCATCAGTCCCTGCTGAATAAGAAAAATCATCTGGCGATTCTGGATGATTTCTGTGGGGAGGCCTACGGAAAACTTGCGGAAAAGCTTGCTGAGTCTTATGCCAGGGTCAGAGAACTGAAGCGAAGATTGGAAGAAGAAACCATGGACGAGGCTTCCAGACTCAGAGAAGAGGCATTGGCCAGATTTGAACTGGAGGAAATCGAAAATGCCCGTCTGATTCCCGGCGAGGATGAGGAACTGGAAAAGAAGTTCCGACTGATGAACAACAGCAAGAAGATAGTGGAAAATCTTGGTGAATGCTATCAGTTCACGGGAAGTGACAGCAGAGAGGGTGCTGCGAGCAGTATCTCAAGAGCATTGCGTTCCCTGATGAGTGTCGCAAACTATGATGAGCATCTGCAGACATTGGAAGACCAGTTATCTGAGATTGAAAATCTGCTTTCCGATTTCAATCATGATCTGGTTGATTTCATGGAGGACTGTGAGTTTGATGATGAGACCTACGACTCCACGGAAGCACGATTGGATGAACTTGGCAGACTGAAGGGTAAGTACGGCAGTACCATTGAGGCTTGCATTCAGTACGGAGAAGAGAAGCAGGCTTATCTGGATAAATTGGCGGATTATGATTCTTATACGGAAAAGCTGCAGGCGGAATATGACACAGAAGATGCGAAACTGAAGAAGGCCTGCAAGGAATTGTCCGCTCTGCGCAGCAAAGAGGCGAAACAGCTGGAGAAGCAGTTGATAGAGGCACTTCAGAATCTGAACTTCCTGTCTGTGTCCTTTGCGATTGCAGTGAGGCCGGAGCAGACTATTACCGCCAAAGGCTGGGATGAAGTTGAGTTTATGATTTCTACCAATCCCGGAGAGCCAATCAAATCTTTGAGTCAGGTTGCAAGCGGCGGTGAACTTTCCCGTATCATGCTCGCCATCAAAACCGTTCTGGCAGGACGCGATGATATTGATACTTTAATTTTTGATGAGATTGACACCGGCATCAGCGGCAAGACGGCCTGGAGAGTGTCAGAGCAGCTGGATACGGTTGCCCATGCACATCAGGTTATCTGTATAACGCACTTGCCCCAGATTGCGGCAATGGCTGACAAGCATTTCTGTATTGAGAAAAGCAGCCGTGACCATGGTACGATAACGGATATCAGAGCTTTGGAGGAAGCGGAAAGCATGGCTGAACTGGCAAGGCTTTTGGGAAGTGATGAACTGTCCGAGGCAGCGCTGCAGAATGCATCCGACATGAGAAAACAGGCTTTGGCACACAAAACGGAATAAACTTATGATAATGAGCCATACTACAAATAGAAAGAGAGACCTTTAGGGTCTCTTTTTTCGTGCTGATAATCAGGAGGAGTTGCTATGGCAGAGGAAAGACTTTCGAAGGAAACAATACATCGGGGCGCAGAAGAAGCCTTGCAGAGTGTAGTGGGTATGTGCAAAAGAGAACAAAGAAAACGTAAGATATTTCATGTGCTGCGGCTGGGCCTGCTGTCAGTGTTGCTGACGGCGGTATTTTTCGGAGGAGTCTATTATGTTGACAGTCATATCCCATCCATTATTCATGTACAACCGGACAGGGAACAGACCTTCACACTCGGTATTCCGGCAAGAGCGGAAGTGGTCAGCGTGAGTCAGGCCGGTGTCAGTAATATTCCGGCAGATAAGATATCCATGGATTTAAATCACGAGGTTACACTCAAGCTGGAGGAAGGTACAGACTGCTCGCTGATGGTCAAGCTGTTCGGTATATTACCAATCAAGCGAATGCAGGTATCCAGCATGGAAGCGGGAGAACTGATTCCGGTAGGGATTCCAATCGGGATGTATGTAGAGACCAGGGGAATTATGGTAATCGGAACAAACGGGTTTGAAGATGAACAGGGTCTGACTTGCAATCCGAGCAAAGGAATTCTGCGCTCGGGAGATTATATTATGGCGATAAACGGGGTGGTAATGGACAAAAAGGATAAATTGATTGAGATGGTGCAGAACTGTAATGGAGAAGAAATGGACCTGACCGTTCTTCGAGAGGATCAATATTATTCCATGCATATTTCTCCTCGGAAGGACAAGGAAGGAGTCTATCATCTGGGAATCTGGATTCGAGACAATGCGCAGGGCTTGGGAACTCTGACTTATATTAATGGTTCCGGGCAGTTCGGAGCGCTGGGGCACGGAATCACGGATGTGGATACAAGCACCTTGATGAATATGGACAAGGGTACTCTGTACGAGGCGGAAATCGTAAGGCTTCAAAAGGGAAAAAGCGGCGAACCGGGGGAATTGACAGGAATGATTTCTTACGGTGAAAATCATATTTTAGGTTCCATCAATGAGAACAGTGCGGAAGGAATTTACGGAACCTGCAATGAGAGAATTCTGTCATTGGTTCGGGAAGAACCGATGCCCATTGGCTATAAGCAGGATATTAAGAAAGGTCCGGCACAGATTCTTTCGACGGTTGGTACGGAGACCTGCCTTTATGATGTGGAAATCACAGCGATTCATCTGGAGTTTGACAAGGTGAATCGGGGAATCGAGCTGAAGGTGACGGATGAGCGCCTGCTGGATACCACCGGCGGAATCATTCAGGGGATGAGCGGAAGCCCAATATTGCAGGATGGCAAAATTATTGGTGCGGTAACGCATGTGTTAATCAACGATCCCGCAAGGGGATACGGTATTTTTATTGAAAATATGATTGAAAATAATCAGTGACGGTATCATTTTGAACGGTAATTTGTTATAATACGAAGAGTACTTTTGAGTATGGGGGTTTTTCAATGAGTATTTTGGAAGTATTAATTGTATTATTGCTGTTCATAGTGGTAATAGGTCTTTTAAATGAGAGAGTGTTTCATTTGCAGAGTGATATTGCGCTGCTTTTGATTTCACTTGTTCTGAGTATTGTAATGTCCGGACTTGGAAAGTTCCATTTGTGGCCGGCTTACGAGCATTTCATTGGGGAACTGGGTGAGATTGAGTTTGAGGCCTACCTGTTGGATTGTGTGCTTTGCTTCATGCTGTTTGCCGGAGCAAGCAAGGTCAATATGGGAAAGTTTAAGCAGAACCTGAAAACAATCAGTTTACTGGCTCTGCTGACGACCATTCTATCCTCATTTTTCTACGGTGGAATCATTTTTGGATTGCTGCGGCTGTTTGGAATTGATATGTCATTCTGGACCTGTGTAATGCTTGGATGCATTGTGTCTCCTACAGACCCCATTGCAGCTACCGGCATCTTAAATAAGCTTGGTCTGTCGAAAAATGTAACCTCGGTTATCGAGAGTGAATCGCTTTTTAATGACGGAACAGGTGTTGCACTGTTTGTATTTGTAAAGAGTATTGTCAGCAGCTCAGGTCAGAGCAATTTCCTTGCGGTTATGGCAAAGGAGGTTGTAGGAGCCTTTGTGGTTGCGTTTGCTGTTTCCTTTGTGCTTGGAAAATGCATGGAACTGACCACAAATCCGATTCGTCAGATTTTTATCAGTATTCTGGATGTTGCGAGCGTATATGCCATTTGTGAACATTTCGGCTTTTCAGGTGTCATTGCCAGTGTAGTCTGCGGTATGTATTTTGCATGGGTGATGGAGAAACTTGCCCGCAGAAGACAGGTCTACGATGCGCACAACCTTTACGAGGATTTTTGGGAGGTATGTGACAATATTTTCAATGCTGTTCTGTTTGTTATGATTGGCATTACCGTTATAAATGTCAATGTTAGTAACTACTTCCTGCTGCTGGTACCGCTTGGCATTGTGGCAGTAGTCCTTTCCCGATTTATGGGAGTAGCGGTTTCAACAATTCTTACCGGTAAAAATCGTATTCCCAGCAGCTACAGCTTTTTTGAGTTTGTTACCTTGATGACATGGAGTGCGTTAAAGGGTGGACTTAGTCTTGCTTTGGCAATGGGAACTGCAGAATTTTTGCCGGAGGAGATTTATCTCATCGTATTAAATATAACTTATATCACTATTTTCTTTACGGTTGATGTACAGGGCCTTACCGTTTCTAAGGGC
>JAZLKR010000049.1:0-27924 GCA_045597705.1 Acetatifactor sp. | reverse complement strand
CCCGTAGGAGTTTGGGCCGTGTCTCAGTCCCAATGTGGCCGTTCACCCTCTCAGGCCGGCTACTGATCGTCGCCTTGGTGGGCCGTTACCTCACCAACTAGCTAATCAGACGCGGGTCCATCTTGTACCGATAAATCTTTTTACACCGGACCATGCGGTCCTGTGCACTTATGCGGTATTAGCAGTCGTGTCCAACTGTTGTCCCCCTGTACAAGGCAGGTTACCCACGCGTTACTCACCCGTCCGCCACTCGCTTTGACCGAAGTGATCGCTCGTTCGACTTGCATGTGTTAAGCACGCCGCCAGCGTTCATCCTGAGCCAGGATCAAACTCTCATGTTAAATGGTTGTTTGTCCTGCCAGTACTAAAACTGGCATTACTGTTTTTGTTTGAGCGTTCAATTGCTTGAACTTTGTTCTCTGAATTAATTCAATGGCGAATTACATTCGCCTTAGAATTTTCAGGGTTGCATTGATGTTCAATTGTCAAAGTACTTATTGTCTGTGAGGTGTTTACCTCAGCGACAAGTGTTACTATACCACCCTGTTTAGTAGAAGTCAACACTTTTTTCAACAATTTTTTTAACATTTTCAACAATTATCAAAATGAACGAAAAATGGCTTATTTCCGCCATTTTTCGGTCATTTTTCATGTATCGCCTTTGGCAGTCGTATGCGCAACTGCCCTTTTTTCATTAAATTGTATTAATCTTTTTGACAATTCCTCCAAAATGTTTAAACACTTTTTTCTTGTTTCAAAATATCAGCCTTGCACTTCCCTGTTTCGCTATTATTTCTCCCACTTGATATGATAAGCGATTCTGGGCTCCCCGTTTTCCAGATAGATGATACCGCATCTGGTGAATCCGTTCTTCTCCAGAAGATGCTGCATTACTTTATTATCTTCGTGGGTATCGATACGCAGATTGCTTGTGCGCTCCTTACAGAACTTAAGTACCTCTGTCAGCAGCCCGGAAGCCTTGCCGTTGCCGGCGATGCGGTGAATGACCGCATAAGGTTCCTCGTTCAGCCACTGTCCGCCCTCAATTACAAAGTAGGTAGGGTCAATTCCGGGCAGAAATGCAAATACACCCACAATGACACCATTTTCCTCCACCACATAGTTCTTCTGCAGTCGGATATCCTCTGCCACCACCGCAGGGTCCGGCCTGCTGTCTCCCCATTGGTTGGGATTGCCGGTAAGTTTCATATATTCTCTGGCAAAGGCATAGGTCGACAGTATCTCTTCCAGGTCTTCTTTCACTGCAGGTCGAATTTGCATAACCAAGGACTCCTTAAATTAAACTGTAAATCATCTGTCTCAAATGAATCTGCACATAGGCTTCCAGATTCGGGTAGCGCTGATGCATGTAAACCACGGTCAGTTCCTCCTCGGGATCCATTAACACCCAGGTACCGAGCACGCCGCACCAGCCGAACTCGCCTACCGTGCCGGGTACGCCTGCTGCCGCAGGGTCTGCCAATGTGCGCACGCCCAGGCCGTAACTATAGCCCTTCAGGTAATCCCAGTTGAAATCCTGCTTTTGCTCTGCATTCAGATGGTCCATGCGCAGCAGTTCGATTGTCTTTCTTCCGAGTATCTTTACGCCCTCGGGACTGGTACCGCCAAGGGTCAATGTTCTTGCCAGTTTCATATAATCGTCGGTAGTGGAAAGCAATCCACCGCCGCCTGCTTCATATTTTGCAGTGGGTCTGAATTTCGCATCATCCTGCTCAGAGGTAGGATGCTCTGCGATTCTGTCTTGCAGCTCGTCGGGACATCTGAAGAAAGTGTGCTCCATTCCAAGAGGCTCGAAGATATGCTTTCTCATATACTCTCCCAAGGTGTCTCCGGAAAGCACCTCAATGACAGCGCCAAGCACATCATGCGACAGACCGTATGCCCAGCGGGTACCGGGTTCAAACATCAGCGCCGCCTCTGCCATGGCGGAAGCATATTCCAGCGTGGTGAAGCTTTCGCCGGGATGCTCTGCCTCCAGTTTCTGTCTGATTGCCAGCAGCTGTCTGGGAGTTTCACCCCACTCACCCTCGTAGGTAAGACCTGTGCTCATGCAGAACAGATCCTTCATGCGCATCACATTCTTTGCAGGCTCCGCCTTGCCAAGCTCTGCATTCCAGACCTTTATATCCTTATAGGTAGGAAGATACCAGTAAACAGGATCCTCCATGGTGAACTTTCCCTGCTCATATAACTGCAGCGCAGCTGTCACAGTAGCAACCTTCGTCATGGAATAAATACGGAACAAGGTGTCTTCCTTGGCACTTCCCGAGAAATGTCTGAAAATCTCCTCGCCTTTGTGATAAATCAAAAGTGAATTTCCCGGCACATCCAGATGATCTCTGTCCTCCAGGAAATGAATCAGGTTTTCCTTTGCTTCTTTGCTGATCATAGCCCTACCCCTTTTCAAGTTTTTCTTTATTATAACAAATACCCTCGCATTTCTGCGAGGGCATTTTAAAAAATTATATTCTTTTTACCTTATCTCAAAGCATCCTTCATGCTCTTAACATACTTGCCGATTTCGGCAGGAGCGTCCTTACCGTACTTCTCAAGAATCTTGATGATTGCGGAACCAACGATTGCGCCGTCGGAAATGGATGCCATCTTTGCTGCCTGCTCGGGAGTGGAAATACCGAAACCGATTGCACAGGGGATGTCGCTGTTCTCACGAACAACCTCCACGATGGAAGCAAGGTCAGTCTTAATCTCGCTTCTGGTACCGGTTACACCCAGACTGGATACAATATAAAGAAAACCGTCTGCTTCCTTTGCAATCATAGCGATACGGTTCTCGGAAGTAGGAGCAATCAGGGATACCAGATCAACATCGTACTGTTTGCAGAGAGGAAGGAACTCCTCCTTCTCCTCGAAGGGCAGGTCGGGAAGAATCAGTCCGTCGATGCCAATCTGCTGGCAGGTAGAGATGAACTTCTCTGCGCCGTAAGAGAATACAACATTTGCATAGGTCATGAATACCATGGGAATGGTAACTTCCTTGCGGATATCCTTTACAAACTCAAAAATAATATCAGTTGTAATGCCGCCTGCCAATGCTCTGATGTTAGCACCCTGGATTACGGGACCCTCTGCAGTAGGATCTGAAAAAGGAATACCCAGCTCAATCAGGTCTGCGCCGTTTGCAACCATCTCTAAAATAGCTGCCTTTGTGGTAGCCAGATCAGGGTCACCACAGGTAATAAAAGGAATAAATGCTTTACCGTTCTGAAAAGCCTCACGAATCTTACTCATAAATGTTCTCCCCTCTGTAGCGTGCGATTGCTGCACAGTCCTTGTCTCCTCTGCCGGAAACGGTAACTACGATAATCTTGTCCTTGTCCATGGTAGGAGCCAGCTTCTTCGCATATGCAATCGCATGTGCAGACTCGATAGCAGGGATAATACCCTCGGTCTTAGCAAGGTACTCGAAAGCATCTACTGCCTCGTCATCGGTAACAGGTACATACTGTGCGCGTCCGATATCATACAGATAAGCGTGCTCAGGGCCTACGCCGGGATAATCCAGACCTGCGGAAATAGAATACACGGGAGCAATCTGGCCGTACTTATCCTGGCAGAAGTAAGACTTCATACCGTGGAAAATACCAACGCGGCCGGTGTTAACGGTTGCTGCTGTCTCGAAGGTGTCAATGCCGCGTCCTGCTGCTTCACAACCGATGAGCTGCACATCCTTGTCCTCGATAAAGTTATAGAAGGTACCGATTGCATTGGAGCCGCCGCCTACGCATGCGAGAACCGCATCGGGAAGTCTGCCTTCCTTTGCAAGAATCTGCTCCTTGATTTCCTTTGAGATAACTGCCTGGAAATCACGAACAATGGTAGGGAAGGGATGAGGTCCCATTACGGAACCAAGACAGTAATGTGTGTCGCTGATTCTGGAGGTCCACTCTCTCATTGCCTCGGAAACCGCATCCTTCAGAGTAGCGGTACCGCTGGTTACGGGAATAACCTCTGCGCCCAGCAGTCTCATACGATATACATTCAAAGCCTGACGCTTGGTATCCTCTTCGCCCATGAATACAACACACTCCATGCCCATAAGAGCCGCAGCGGTTGCGGTTGCAACACCATGCTGGCCGGCACCGGTCTCTGCAATCAGTCTGGTCTTGCCCATCTTCTTTGCCAGCAGTGCCTGACCGAGAACATTATTGATTTTATGTGCGCCGGTGTGGTTCAGATCCTCACGCTTCAGATAAATCTTAGCGCCGCCAAGGTCCTTGGTCATTTTCTCTGCATAATACAGTCTGGAAGGTCTGCCTGCATATTCATTGAAAAGCTCCTCCAGTTCGCGATTGAACTCAGGGTCGTTCTTGTAATGATTGTAGGCTTCCTCCAATTCAATTACAGCATTCATCAGGGTTTCAGGAATATACTGTCCGCCATGAATACCAAATCTTCCGTTTGCGTTTGTCATTTCATTACTCCTCTCGACTATTCTCTCTGACCTTTCTCACAAAGGTCTCCATCTTCTTTTCGTCCTTAAAATTGCCTGTCTCTATGCCGGAGCTCACATCCACGCCATAAGGATTTACTACGGCCAGTGCTTCTTCGACATTTTCCGGATTCAGTCCTCCCGCCAGGAAGAACGGGCGATTTACATCGGAAAGCAATTGCCAGTCAAAGCAGTTGCCGCTGCCGATGCCGGAATCCAAAAGCACCATATCAGCCGATGAGACATTGGCTCTCTGCGCATCTTCCTCACTTTTCACAATGAAAGCCTGAAAAATGGGCTTATCCGTGCGCTTGCGCAGCTCGGCAATATATGCTTCATCCTCTTTGCCGTGAAGCTGTGCCGCATCGATGATGCCCTGCTCCAGAAGAGAAGCCACAAAGTCTATGGGGGAGCTGACGAAAACGCCCACCGCCTTTATACCGTCCTCGAGCTTTGCCTTTAACGCTGCTGCCTGCTCCGGTGTCACGTTTCGCTTACTTTTCTCAAAGAAAACGAAGCCTATATAGTCCGGGTGCAATCTGTTAGCAACCATTATATCATCATCCCTGCTAAGTCCGCAAAGTTTTATTTTTGTCATCGTTACATTCCTTTTAATTCGTCCAGCTTCGCCTTCTTGTCATCGGCGCGCATCAGGGTTTCTCCGATCAGCACCGCATCGGCGCCAATCTCACGAAGGGTTGCCACATCCGCAGCATCCTTTACTCCACTCTCCGATACGAAGATAATATCGGCGGGAATCATGGCACGAAGCTTTTTGCTGTTGCCGGTGTCCACGGTAAAGTTCTTTAAGTTTCTGTTGTTTACGCCGATAATTCGAGCGCCTGCGCGAATGGCCATCTCAACCTCTGCCTCGTCGTGCGTTTCCACCAGTGCGGAAAGACCCAGCTCGTCACAGATGCCGATGTATTCCCTCACGGTCTCCTCGGGCAGAATGGAACAGATCAGCAGAACTGCCTTGGCACCCAGAAGCTTTGCTTCGTAAATCATATATTCATCTACCGTGAAGTCCTTGCGGATGCAGGGAATCTTCACTGCAGCGGTAATCTCCTTCAGATATGCATCGCTTCCCAGAAACCACTTGGGCTCGGTAAGCACGGAAATACAGTTTGCACCTGCCGCCTCATATTCCCTGGCAATTTCCAGATAAGGAAAATCGGGTGCAATCAGTCCCTTGGAGGGAGATGCTTTCTTACACTCGCAGATAAATGCAATGTCATCTGTCTTCAATGCTTTTTCAAATTCAAAATCACCCTTGGGGAGGGCAAGGGCTTTCGCCTTGACCTCCTCTAAGGAAATATTTTCTTTGGCTGCTGCCACACGCTCTCTGGCGTAGGCTGCAAGTTCATCCAAAATCGTCATAGGGGATTCCCTACCTTCCTAAACTTATCTGTTGCTGACAGCAATAATCTTTTCCAGAGTCTCATATGCCTTGCCGGAATCAATGATTTCTGCTGCAAGTGCGATACCTTCCGCAAAGGATTCTGCCTTGCCGCCGATGTAAAGAGAAGCACCTGCGTTCATCAGAACTGCGTTTCTCTTGTGGCCCTTCTCGCCCTTTAAGATTGCCTTGGTAATCTCAGCGTTCTCTGCAGGAGTGCCGCCCTTTAAGTCATCCTTGGTACATCTCTCGAAGCCGAAGTCTTCGGGAGTGATGGTGTAAGACTTAAACCAACCGTCCTTGAACTCACAAACCTTGGTAGGAGCACTCATGGAAATCTCATCCAGCTTGTCCATACCGTAAACTACCATACCGCGGGTAACGCCAAGGCTGATCAGAACCTGTGCAAGAGGCTCAACCAGATACTCATCGTATACGCCAAGCAGCTGCATCTTGGGAGAACCGGGGTTGGTCAGAGGTCCAAGAATGTTGAACACGGTTCTGAAACCAAGCTCTTTGCGGATAGGTCCTACATATTTCATAGAGGAATGATACTTCTGTGCGAAGAAGAAGCACATGCCTGCTTCCTTCAGAAGTTCGATACACTTCTCGGGATCCTGCTGAATGTTAACACCAAGTGCCTCCAGGCAGTCTGCGGTTCCGCAGAGGGAAGAAGCTGCTCGGTTGCCGTGCTTTGCAACCTTCATGCCGCCTGCTGCAGCGACGATTGCAGAGGTAGTGGAGATATTGAAGCTGTGTGCGTTGTCTCCGCCGGTACCAACGATCTCAAACACATCCAGCCCTGTGGTATCTACCTTGGTAGCATGGTCTCTCATTGCTGCTGCACAGCCTGCGATTTCAGCAGTGGTCTCAGCCTTTGCACTCTTGGTGGAAAGAGATGCCAGGAAAGCTGCGTTCTGAGTGGGAGAAGTCTCACCGCTCATAATCTCGTTCATTACCGCATAAGCCTCATCGTATGTCAGGTCCTCTTTGTTTACGATCTTTACAATTGCCTCTTTAATCATTTCTTTTTCCTCGCTTTCGTTTTTGACTAAAAATTATGCTCTTGTGTTTTCTAAGAAACTCTTTAACATGGCCCTTCCGTCGGGGGTCATGATGGATTCGGGATGGAACTGTACGCCGTAGATGGGGTACTCTTTGTGTTCAACTGCCATTACCTCGCCGTCATCGGTTCTTGCGGTAACCTTCAGGCAATCGGGTAAGGTGTTCTCGTCTGCTGCCAGAGAGTGATATCTGGCAACCGGTGCGGTCTCGGGACAATCCTTGAACAGCACGCTGGTGTGGTCAAAGGTGACAACGGACTGTTTGCCGTGCATCAGCTCTTTGGCGTAAGTGATGGTTGCACCGAAGGACTGGCAGATTGCCTGATGTCCAAGGCAAACACCAAGTACGGGTATGCCTGCAGCGCCAAGGCTCTTTGCTGCCTCTACAATAATGCCCGCGTCCTCGGGTCTGCCGGGGCCGGGGGAAAGGATAACCCTGTCGGGAGCCATCTTCTTGATTTCCTCTACTGTCATCTCGTCATTACGGATAACCTTGATATCGGGATCCAGTTCTCCGATGAGCTGGTATAAGTTATAGGAAAAGCTGTCGTAATTATCAATCAGTAAAATCATTCCTCTTCCTCCTCTGCCATCTTTAATGCGTTGATGACTGCCTTTGCTTTGTTGATGCACTCCTGATATTCCTTCTCGGGATCGGAGTCAGCTACGATACCGGCACCGCTTCTGACGAAGACCTGTCCATTTTTCTTGTATGCGATACGAATGGCAATACAGGTGTCCATGTTGCCTCTGAAATCGATGTATCCGATGGCGCCGCCGTAAATACCGCGCTTATTGTTCTCCAGCTCGCCGATAATCTGGCAGGCTCTGATTTTAGGTGCGCCGGAAAGTGTACCTGCGGGAAGTACTGCCTCGATGGCATCCAGGCCATCCTTATCATCGCGAATGATGCCGCGCACGGTAGAACCGATATGCATTACATGAGAGTAACGCTCAATGGAATGAAGCTTTTCTACTTCTACAGTGCCGAACTTACTGATCTTGCCCAGGTCATTTCTTCCCAGGTCAACCAGCATGTTGTGCTCTGCCAGTTCCTTCTTATCCTGCAGAAGGTCTGCTTCCAATGCCTTGTCCTCTTCCTCACTCTTACCTCTGGGTCTGGTTCCTGCCAGAGGGAAGGTATGAAGAACGCCGTCCTCCAGTTTTACCAGAGTTTCGGGAGATGCACCTGCAACCTCAACATCTGTTCCTGCGAAATAGAACATGTAAGGAGAAGGATTGATGGTTCGAAGCACTCTGTAGGTGTGGAACAGGCTGCCCTCGAAGGGAGCGCTCAGTCTGTTGGAAAGAACCACCTGGAAGATATCGCCCTCCTTGATGTAGTGCTTTGCCTTGTTTACCATCTCGCAGTAAGCATCCTTGTCAAACAGAGGAGTCACCTCACCGAGAAGCTTACCCTTTTCTTCCTTGCTGCGCTCACCGGTCTTAAGCAGTGTTGCCAGCTGCTGCAATTCCAGAACTGCTTTGTTATAGCCAATCTCAGGATTCTCCAGAGAGATGTTTACAATCAGCACAATCTTCTGCTTTACATTATCGAAAGCGATAACCTTATCGAAGAGCATCAGGTCCACATCTTTGAACTCCTCGCTGTCTTCCACATTGCACTTAGCGGTAGGCTCGCTGTAGGTCAGATAATCATAGGAGAAATAACCTACAAAACCGCCGGTGAAGGGAGGCAGATACTCGAATGCGGGACTCTTGTAATCTTCCAGCACCTGGCGGATGGTCTCAGAAGGATTGGTCGTCTTTGTCTTAATGTTGCCAACCTTCAGTTCTCCGTCAATGCAGGTAATCTCCAATTTGGGGTCATATCCCAGGAAGGTGTAGCGTCCCCACTTCTCGTTTGCCATGGCTGATTCCAGCATATAGCAGTGTGAAGAAACATTCTTCAATATTCTCATGGTCTCGATGGGAGTTGTGAAGTCGGAAAGAATTTCACAGCTCACAGGGACTGTCTTGTAATTTCCGGTTGCGGCCAGTTCTTTGATTTCACTGAGCTCAGGTCTGAATTTCATAGCGAATACCTCCAAAATTTAATACATCGGTTTCTGTCAGGTTTTCGGGGAATAAAAAAGTCCTTGACAGAATTAGCTTCTGTCAAGGACGAATGTTAACTCTTTACTAAGATTTACACTATCCGCGGTGCCACCTTGATTTCATGGGAACGACCCATGCGCTTACCGAATACCTTCATATCCGTGACAACTGACGTATGTCTGCACGTTGTAGAATACTCTGTGATTGCTCACATTTGACTACACCCTCTGTGGTCCATTTGACAATCTGTTTCGTATCCGGATCTCAGCATCCCGGACTCTCTGTAGGGGCATAACTGCCTTTATCTCCACTTCAACGGTTTACTATATTAAACTAATGTCATGTTAGCACTCCCCACAGAACTTGTCAACAGAAAAAAGTACTTCTTTCTTTCGAATAACCATTGCAAGGCACCTCAAAATATCCTAAACTGAAATAGGTGGTGATTGCAAATGACAACTTCTGAAATCAAAGAATTATTTCATCAATTAAAACTGAATATCACAACCTCAGAGAAGATTAACAAAGGACTCTATTCACAGCATAGAAAAACGGAATGGGCCAAGGCCTTGTCCGACCGTGCCGTTGAACAGAAGCGTCTTTTTGCCGAGAATAACGAACTGTTGGATAAGCTCTACGCGTTTCTGCAGACTCCCGAATTAACCCCGGAAGAGGCAGACGCCCTCAAGGATGCCGTCACCGATTACTATCAGGACAATTGTGACGAGTACGAAATCATGCTCCCTGTTCTGGAAAAGATTCTGCCCTACTATCGTGAAAAGCAGGACTATGATACCATAGCGGCACTCTGCTATATCGCCTTCTATGAAACCATGGAGGTAAAGTATCGTTTTTGTTATCCGCTGGATCAGGAATCTTTCTTATCTTACTGCGAGGAAATCATATCTCTGGAGCCTCATTATTCAGAGATGACCTCCAAAGTATCCCGCAAACGCTTCCTGATGAACTACGACAATCTGGTAGCGGTCATGACCGATAACCGGCATCTCAGCCCCCGGGAGTCCTTCGACTATTTGTTGAAGCTGCGCTCATTTTGGGCAAGAGAGGATGTACAGGCTCTGGACGGCTCTGACCCTGATTTTGTTGACTTGTATTTCCGCAGTAATCGCGAGTGGCTGGGGGCAAGTTTTGATTACTTCGACAGCATGAATCCCGAGGAGCAATCCATCTACCGGGACATCCTGCAGACAGAACTGGATCGACACTTTGCGGAAGGCGGTCTGGAGGAAAATGTTCCCGACGAATTGATTCCCGCCATTCTTATGCTGAAGGTACGGGACGGTGAAATTGCTCCTGAGGAAGCCCCTATCCTCTACTCCATTCAGTTAAAGACGCACATTGCCTACAACGAAGAACATCAGACTGCTGCAGAGGTAGCCGGAAGCCGGCATCTTTCCTATGACAATTATGACTTCTTCTACTCCTACCTGTTCTGCATTCAGGTAACCAGCGACCTGATCAATACCTTTCATTTGAAGCTGACGGACTATCAGGATTTCTATGAGGACTTCCTTTTGAAAATCCGCGATAACTGGGAGCAGTTTTACAAAGTCTTCCCTCCTGCCTATATTGATGATGTCATTGCCAATTACGGTTTCCATATTCTTTCCGGCATCGGCAATTTACAGCTTCAGCAGGAAATTTTTGATATGTTCGTTATTCGCCGAGATATCGCTACCTATCTGCACTGCAACATGGTGGCTCAGATTACAACAACAATCGCCAGACATATTCTCGCAGAAAAGCCCGAACTCTTTGAAGGCATGTTAGGCTACCACGGCGAAGAGATACCGCTCCACGCCGATGATTATTTATCCTTCCTGGCGGAGGCCGCCAAATACCATGATGTCGGTAAGTTCGGTATTTCCGCTATCGTCAATATTCAGACACGAAAGATTCAGGACGGTGAGTTCCGCATGATTACCCGACATCCCATGGCCGGTTATCAGTTGGCAAAGCAGCTGCCCTTCCTGGCTCCTTACAAGGACATCATTGCCGGGCACCATAAGTCCTACGACGGAACCTTTGGCTATCCCAAGGAATTCGATAATACGGTTTCCCCCCTGCGAACCTTTATCGACCTGATTACTCTGGCCGACTGTATGGATGCAGCCACCGACTTTCTTGGCCGTAATTATCACACGGCGAAATCCGTAGATAATCTAGTAGATGAATTTATCGCCCAGAAGGGTACCCGCTACAATCCTGAGCTGGCAGATTTCATTGCGAACTGTCTCCCGCTGCGTCAGGAACTGGCCGAGCTGGTACGCTCAGGCCGAGTTGATCTGTGCTATCAGGTATATGATGAAACATCAGAAATAAACGGCAAATAAAAAAATCGACCGAGATAACTCGGTCGATTTTTTATGCTTCCTCCCTTCCCGGAGCGCTGCATATTTCATGATATAGGTCAAAACATTGCTGGGCCTGTTCCTTCGTCGGAGGTACATCCGAAAAGGCAGCCTGCATCACAATTGCCATGTACGCATCCCATACCGGCTCCTTGTAAGCACAATACCTTTTCTTTAATGCTTCCGCATATTCTCTGTCGGTCGGTTGTCCCTTGGCCAGCACACCTTCTCGCTTCAGGCGCTTGTATAATCTTTGATTGGTCAATAAAACCGCCGATTTATATTTGCCGCGCTTGATTGCCCTGGGAATCTTTTCCTCATACTCTTTTATCTTGTGGCGAATGAAGCGATAGACAAAACAGACTGCAGCTGCAAGTACAAGCAGTCCCGCCAGCACAAGCAGACAGTTTTTGAGAATAGCAAGAAGCTTCGTGCTGTCCTTTTCCTCCGTCATTTCATGCTTATGACTTCCGACTGCGTCTCCTGTGTCTTCGCCGTCCCAATCAATGCCGCCCACCTGCACGGCACTGCCGCTCTCATCGGTCTCCTCCGAACCGTTCGGCCCGTGTTCCACTGAGCTCGGCTGTTCAGAACTTTGAGGAATCTCACCGCTTTCGCTTTCAATACTCTCTTCCTCAGAGACTTCCGTTTCTTCCGTGCTCTCAGCTTCCTCATCCTCACTCATACTTGCTTCCATGGATTCCGACGACTCCTCGGGCTTCGGTGTAGGATTCACCGTAATGGGCTGCGACATGATATCCCTCCACTGCGGTCCGTAATATCCCGGTGTCATCTCCACAGGTACCCATCCGATATGTTCCAGATAGATTTCCGCCCAGGCATGTGCCGTCTTATCCTCCACCTCGCAGATGTACGCTCCATCCTGCTCCGTGAATGTATTTTGTTTAGCAACATATCCTTCGCAATATCTGGCGGGGATTCCCAGGTTCCTGCAAATCTGCACGCCTGCCGTGGCAAAATGAACACAGAAGCCCTGCTTTCCCTCTGACAGAAAGTATTCTACAATATCCTTATCCTCGGGAACTTGCCCCATATCAAGGTTATAGCGATAGGATGACAATAGTGATGCCACCAGCTTCGCCAATTGTAATCGCTTCTCATTGATTCCCCAATCTGTTCCATTGGTACTGCCCGGATAAATAGAGCTCGCCATTTTCTGAGCGGTAGGAATCTCTTCGCTGGGAGCGGTATAATGCTGCTGCACATAAGCACTGTACCAGTTCCAGAGTATCTCCTCTTCCTCATCCCCCTGATAATACTTGCCCAGATAAACATCGGCAGGCATGGTATTTACGGCTGCATGTACCGTATTCTTCCGACGCAGCGCAGGCTTTCCTATCAGGACATCCTGTGACAGTTTGCCCTCGTCCAAATCCTCCAAGGCAACATAATAAGGATACAGCGCATCCGACCCAAACCCTTTGTAAGCAATCTCATAAACGCCGCGCGCAGAACCATATTGGTTTTCATAAGCCCATCCCGACAGTAAGCGCTGCAGGGCTTTACTGTCGATACCATCCTGCTTGCAGGCATATTCAAAAGCATTGCCTTCCGTAACCCAGCCGCCGCTTTTGTAAATGCCGCTCTGGAAATTCTTCAGGTACAGGTTGGAGGTCGGTTTCTCCGAAGCGGTCAGCTCCAGGACTACCTTTCCGGAATATTCTGTCTGCTTGCTGCGAAGCTTCTTTCGGCCCAGCAGCGTTTCCAGATCAATACCGCCCTTTCCCAAGTTCTGCAGTTTCTGCTCCAGTCTCCTTTCAAAAGCAAGGAACTCCGGTCCCTTCTCCACAATTTTTTGTGAAGGTGCTTTTCCAAACAGAGACACACTCTGGAAAACAATTACAATAAACACCAGCGCTGCCGCACTGCGCACCAGTTTTCCCTTAGCGTATTCCTTTCTCCCTCTTGGATTCTGGAGAGGTTTCCCCACGAAGCCGACCATCTCACTGATATTGTCAATGAAGAACAGACCGATCCAAAACCAGATAATACCCTTCCAGTCGGGAGTGACTCCCACAAACATGGATGCCAGCCAGACACTGAGGGGCATCAAGGCCCAGATATATTTCCGCCCGCAAAGGTAAGCCAATATCCACAGAAGAAAAATCAACAGACAGACAAGTGCCGTCAGCATCAGTGCCACCTGATCCGGATTTCCATCCGGAAGTTTGATGGCCGTGTGGAAGTGCAGATTGTAGACCGCCATATATTTCCCGCCCATGGTCAGGGCTCCCTCAAGCAGTTCCTCTGCATGTTCCCGCCAATAGCCAACCGCAATCCAGATGCAGCCGGCCAGCGCCACTCCCGCAGTGACAATACGACGCAGCAGCGGATGGGCTCCCCTCTGCAGCTGATTCAGAAAAGGCAGCAGCAGTTCGAACCCAAGGGCACAGAACAGGATTTCCGAAAAGATCCACAGAAAGCCCGCGCCTCCCAACACGATACCCGGCCAGATGCAATCCATCATAAACAGGGTGGCAAACACTATGATATTCATGGCAACCACGCTGAGCACGCATCGAAGCGCCGCCTCAGGCAGTGAAAAGACTCGTTCCGCGGCACGAAGCTGATTCCATTCAACCGCTTTTTTCTTTTTCATACTCACAAACTATCCCCATTAATTCAGGATCAATTCCGCCTGCTCGTCCAAAGAAATCTCTTCGCCGCCGCAGGTTACCTTCCCGCCCTCAAAAAGAATCTCGTACAGGCCTCTTTCTCCTCGATACTTCTCGTAATATCGTTCTCTGATTCCCTCATGAGCTTCCGCACATTTATCCATCATCATGGTTGTCAGGAATCGATAAAAGCTTTCTTCATCATATACACCGGCACGCACCAGGTCTCCGCTTTCCCTGCTTCTCCACACGCCGTAATGTCCAACGCCGGCATCCATCAGGGAAAAGGACAGGGATGCTGCCTGCTCCGGCGCGGTATCTGCGTCCTCCTCTCCGAAATTCAGGAACAGAATAATCGGGCAGGCCTTAGGCAGGCTGTTCTCGCGCACCATCATCTCATCCGCCTTGGCGGAAAGCTTCCAATGCACATTGGGAAGCTTGTCTCCGTCACGGAACTCTCTCACGCCAAATGTCTCCGCAGGATCAAATCCGGGGCGCAGTTCATCGTAAACATCCGCATCCATATAGAAATGTCGAACGCCTTCTCCGATGCGCAAAGCCACCTCATGAAATTCCGGCAGCACCAGTGCATTGGCTGTACTGCCTCCCGGCTTCGCAAGGCAAAACAAGCCCAACAGATCATAGACCCAGAGCTTTTTCAGAATAAACTCATAATTGCCCGGCGCATTCACTGTCAGACTGTATTGGAAGGAAGTGTCTCCCGCCGGCACATGCTCTGCCGTCAGGATTTTCCTTTGATATTTTTTCTCCAGCGTGTTCTTATACAAAACCAGCATTTGAACTTTACGGTAGCCCAGCACTCTGCCATGATGCAGAACGATTTCCGTGTGGAACTCTTTTCCCTTTTCCGCAATGGTAATGGGCATCACGATGGTACCCCGCAGTCCCCGTCCGGGCACCAGCAGATACAGAAGAGAGGTCACCAAAACCACTGCCAGTGCAAAGGTCATCATCACCAGACCGGTGCTCGCGAATATCTCGGCCAGGTAGTATAATACCGCCATCAATAATAAACCGATTCCGAAACTAGCCACGATAGTTGGTCCTTTCCATGTAGGAGGCAGGCTGCTGCACACTGCCCAGAATTTCCTTCAATACCGCTTCCTCCGTCACATGAGTCACGCGGGCCTTGGTATTCAGCACAATACGATGCTTGGTCACATCCAGGAAAATATCCTCCACATCCTCAGGCGTCACATACTTTCTGCCCTGCAAAAATGCCCAGGCTTTTGCCATTCTGGTGCAGGCAATGGTACCTCTGGGGCTGATTCCCAATTCGATGAAGGGATTCTCTCTGGTAGCCTCCATCAGTTTTACGATATATGTGTAAATATTGTTATGCACAAACAAATCCGCCACTTCATTGCGCACGGCAATCAGTTCCTCACCCGTCATGATTCGTTCGATTTCATCTACAGTCTTGCCGCCGGTAACACCTCTTGCGATAGCCACCTCACTGCGCAGATCGGGATAACCCATGCGCATGCAGATCATGAAACGGTCCAGCTGAGACTCCGGCAGCAACTGGGTTCCCGCACTGCCCTTGGGGTTCTGCGTTGCAATCACGATAAAGGGCTCCGGTACCGCTCTGGTGGTTCCGTCCACCGTTACCTTCCTCTCCTCCATAACCTCCAGAAGTGCCGACTGGGTCTTTGGCGAGGTTCTGTTAATCTCATCCGCCAGAAACAGATTGCACATGATGGAGCCGGGATGATACGCAAAGGTTCCTCTCTCCTTCATATACATCTGAAATCCCAGAATATCTGCCGGCATAACATCCGGTGTAAACTGCACACGATGGTTGTCCAATGCCATCGCCTTGGAAAATGCCAGTGCCAGCGTTGTCTTACCAACACCGGGCACATCGTCTATCAAAATATGTCCGCCGGCCAGAATTGCCGCCATGGCCTTCTTTACGCAAGTTTCCTTACCGGTGACAACCTTTGTCACCTCTTCCATCACCAGTTTTGCCTGTTCATAACCATTCGTCATAGTAGTTCTTACCCCCGTACTAATCAAAAACTATATTCATTGTAGCACAATAATTCGTGAGAAATGTTTAAGATTTCTTAAAAAAAAGCGTGCCCATCCAGGCACGCTTTCTTTATTTACCCCAAAGCCATCAAAACCACTCCAAAGATCAGAAGGATTACACCGTTTGTAATGCCAAGCTTCCTGTTGACAAAGGCCTGCTTGGGATTGGAAGGATTATATCTTACATTGCCCGCCGTTCCCAGCTTAAACAGATTTCTGTTCAGGCTGTATTCCTCACTGGTAACAAAATACTGTTCCCCATCCACCTCATACTCATACACGGGAAAATAATAATCAGATTCAGCTATCGTCCTCGAACGACTGGTGTTGGCGTGGGTTTCCAGATAGGAAATACGCCCCACCGCAAAAGCGTTACATGTAAAAATCTTCATTAACCGTTTTGCACTGTAACCGATTCCCGCAACAGCCAAAACCAACCCTAACAGAAATAAAAAGCTCATAACTAACCCCCATCACACCAACTGCGGTGTTTATCATAATACTATTATAGCATCACACCCGCAAGCGACAAAGGGCAAAAACTGCACAATACCTGCCGTCGCAAAACAAAGAATGCCACGAAGCAGTTCATCTTCGTGGCCTTTGTAAATTTAGTCGTTCTTTTCAGGCATATACCAGTAGGAATGCATTCCTGACAGGAAGGTAACTGAGCCCTTGGGCATCTGGGTTGCCGCGTTGAACACATTCATATAGTCACCGGCACCGGATGCAATTGCCAGAACACCAAGGGTGCCGAGAATGCCGTAAGGATCCAGTGAACCGAAACAAATACTTACAATAAACGGAATGACACCAAATACCAGATTGGGCAGCAGGCTCATGAAAATAAACTGACCCTTGCTCATATCATCCAGGCTCACCACAAACAGCATGCCTTGCTTCAGGTTCTCATACATGTACACATCTCCGTTCATGGCAATTCCATGCAGGAATTCGTGAGGTACCATGCTGATTAACAGCAACAGCAGACCAATCAGATTGAAGGGAACGATTCCCCTGATCAGAAAGAAAATAACTGCAAACACGACCAGAGTTCCAAGCGCAATACCGTTTGCGACAAGGGAAACCTTTTTCATATCCTCCGGTTCCTTAAAAGGAGTTGCCGCGGATGTGTCGCGCTGAGGCAGTGAAGCCTCGTCTTTATAATGTCCTCCAAAGTGAAATGCGTTCATAAAATATATCCCCCTAATATTTAAGCGTACACTGGGTGCCGCCTTTGATTTCTCTGATATCTCCGTCCACGCTGATCCAGATGCTCTGCGCGGAAGGATTATAGACAAAGGAATTGTCCACCGCAAACTGCAGCCTCTGAGAATCGTTCAGATAAGAAACAATCTCGCCATTGGCAGCATACCAGATATCGCTGCGATTGCCAATAAAATCGCAAAAATCTTCTATTACCTGCCAGTTGTTGTCCCGGTCAAACTCGTAGCTATGTCCCCAGACATAGAGAAGCTTCAGGTACTGCTTCTTCTCAAATTCCGCCAGGGTAACTGCCAGTTCCATCAATCGGGAATCGCTGTGATGGCAGGTCGGATACCACTGATACCAGTCTCCCGGCATATCCATGCTGTATGAGGACGGTACCACTCTGGCGTAGCTCATGCCAAGTGAACGCAGCAGAGATTTGATGTCCTCTGTATAGGAGCCGTTAGGGTAGGCATGTCCGGTAACGGGATAGCCGCACAGCTCCTCCAGATTCTTTCTGTCCTCCAGAATTTCCTGTGCCACATTGTGAAGCGGAATGCGCTCCATGGTGGGATGCGTCAGTGTATGGGTAGCAATCTCGTGACCGGCATACAATTCCTGTACACGCTTTTTGCGCGCCTGCTCATCGGGATAATCCTCCGCAAGCCAGCCGGAGCAAAGGTTAAAGGTACCCTTGATACCGTTGCGGTTGAAAATCTGAATCAATCGTTCATCCTGCGCTCTGCCGTCGTCATAGCTCATGGTCAGAGCCTTTGTCTTTCCCTGCGGGTAGCATACATAAATACTCATGTCATCCGTCCTTTTCCTTTCGGTCCAATCCAACTACTGTTTCCGTTTTCCCATGCCAATAAGAATAGCGTACACTCCCAGTCCAAAGAATACCACTGCCGTAATCAGGCATTCCGTCTTCTTCATCAATTCCAGGCTGTTATCCACGCCGAAGGCTCCTCCGACAAACACGCAGATTGCTCCTATGATAAGGCACAAAACACCGCCCCAGATGAAAGCCTTTCCCAGATCCTGTCTGTCCTTGTACTCTCCGTCCATCTCCTCTTCTTCGCCTGCCAGATTGGTCTGATTCAGTTTCCAGTAAATCAGCTTTCTGCCCGCCAGCGCGCCGCAGACCAGGCCGATACACAGGCCGATGACCGGGAATATATTCATAATCAAATATCCTTCATTCATCTCTGCCACCTACTTTCTATCTTTCGAAATCTGCGCCATAGCAGTTGTGTTTGTTCGATAGAAACGATAGATGAACCGTTTCTCCCAACTGCGTCCCAGTGCGATTAATGCCGCAAAAACCATGAAGAATGCCGTTATGGAGTATTCCAGTGTCAGGAAATTGAAACTGATTGCTCCCAGAACTGCTCCCAGGAAAGCACAGACCATCATATCCAGTAACTGCCTCTTTTTCAGTTTCTTTTCGTCCACCGGGATGTTTCCCACAATCTTTCCTGTCTGTCCGTTTACCAGAATGATAATCGGTTTGTCATTCACTCGAACAGTCATGAAGTATACCGGCAAAAGCATGTATTCCGTTTTCAGCACATCGAAGCTTTCCATGCTCGTCGTATAACTGTATTGCTTGAAAAGACGACAGAACTTGTTCTCATCCATCAGCCTTCTCATGGTCGGTCCGGGCACGCCCGGTGCTCTGTTCAGCATGGCATTGACTGCACGCTTTCGCATATAATTGCGGCCGTCAATCTCTCTCTCCTTACTTCCCACATCACTGCGGTCCGCATAGAAGCCTGACAGATACGCGGGATTAAAGTCTACCGCTTCCTCCAGACGAAAAGGATTCAGCAGCATGGAAATATCATCCTGAAACCGTCTTGATGCATCCATGGGGACATCTCTGGTTTCCGTGTTGGCGTCCATGCTGGTTTCCGTATATTTTCCTCTGTATTTGTCACTTTTCTGTATAAAAGAGGTTAAGGTAATACCAAAGCGCATTTTATAAACCCAGTAGGGCATATAAATCGGATAGATGGAGTCAGTCTTTATTTCATTAATATCACATTCCAGAAGAATGGCACCCTGAAATCTTTCCTTCACACGGCGGAGGGCTTCCTCCTTTGTCATCATGAAGGGAATGATTTTGTCCGGCTTATTCTCCTCAGAGATTCTGTCAAACATAATGGTAGGATTACCGCAGAAGGAGCAGATTCGTGAGACCTCCTGATCACCGGTCATCATCTCTGCGCCACAGGACTGGCACTGGTAAATTCTTACCTTCATCCGTTCCCACTTTCGCTCGGATACCTGTTCGGTTGCCTGCTCTGCCGGAACAGGCGCCGCATTCCAGAGCGGTCTCATCTTCTGAGGTTCTTCCCTCTTTTCTCCCGCAAACATTTCTGCAGGAAAGTACTGTATGCAATAGTCGCAGAGCATCATTCCGCTCTCTGTGTCAAATTTTAAAACGCCTCCGCAATCGGGACATTTGTAAGTAACCGCTTCCAAAAGTCAGTTCCTCCCAAACCAAATTATAAGAAGATTATATCACGTTTGCGCGGGGAGCAAAATTCCTTTTCGGAATACATTATAGAATGATTTCGTGCACAAAAAAATCCCCGAAACTTTCGTCTCGGGGATTTGAATCCTTTATTCGGATTAGTTGTTAGCGGGTGTATGCCACTTCCAATCACGTACTTCAGGAAGATCCTGGCCGTAGGTGCTGATGTACTGGTCATGTGCAACCAGAGTATCACGCATCTGCTGAAGCAGATATGCACCACGGTTTCCAAGCTGAGGAAGGTGATTGATGATATCCATTACAAGGTGATATCTGTCGATCTCGTTCTGAACTCTCATATCGAAAGGAGTTGTAATGGTACCCTCTTCCTGGTAACCATGAACGCTCAGGTTACGGTTGGTACGATTGTAGGTCAACTCATGAACGAGTGTAGGATATCCATGGAATGCGAATACGATGGGCTTATCCTTGGTGAACAGTGCATCGTAATCAACATCGGTAAGACCATGAGGATGCTTTGTATGGGGCTCAAGCTTCATAAGGTCAACAACATTTACGAAACGGATCTTAACTTCGGGAAGGTTGTCACGAAGAATGGTAACTGCTGCAAGAGCTTCCTTGGTAGGTGTGTCACCACAACATGCAAGAACAACATCAGGCTCCTGGCCCTGGTCGTTGGAAGCCCAATCCCAGATACCGATACCCTGTGTACAATGCTTAACAGCCTGATCCATGGTCAACCACTGATCGCTGGGATGCTTGGAAGCAACGATAACATTAACATAGTTCTTAGAACGTACGCAGTGATCGAAGCAAGAAAGCAAGCAGTTAGCATCCGGGGGAAGGTACATACGTACAACGTCTGCCTTCTTATTGGAAATATGATCAAGGAAACCGGGATCCTGGTGAGTAAATCCGTTGTGGTCCTGCTGCCATACATTTGAAGTAAGGATCAGGTTCAGGGAAGCAATCTTTGCTCTCCAAGGAAGTTCGCTGGTAACCTTCAGCCACTTAGCGTGCTGTGCACACATAGAGTCTACAACACGGATGAATGCTTCGTAAGAAGCGAAGAAACCGTGACGACCTGTGAGCAGGTAACCCTCTAACCAACCTTCGCACATATGCTCGGAAAGGTAAGAGTCCATGATTCTTCCGTCAAGTGCAAGATCTTCATCAGCTTCATGATAGTCGCCGTTCCAATCTCTCTTGGTCTCTTCGAATACCTTGTAGAGACGGTTAGACATGGTCTCGTCGGGTCCAAAGATACGGAAGTTCTTCTCATCTTTGTTCAGCTTGAAGATGTCACGTACGAAGCCGCCGAGCTCGATCATATCCTGAGTCTGGGTCTGGCCGGGAACCTTAACATCTACAGCGTAATCTCTGAAGTCAGGGAGACGAAGGTCACGCAGAAGCTTACCACCATTTGCATGAGGGTTAGCAGAAATTCTGTGGTCGCCCTTAGGAGCGATGTAACGAAGTCTCTCGATAAGCTGACCGTTCTCGTCAAAGAGCTCTTCAGGCTTGTAGCTCATGAGCCACTCCTTGAGGAGGTCAAGATGCTCAGGCTTCTCCATAGTGATGGGAACCTGATGTGCACGGAAGGAACCTTCAACTCTAAGGCCGTCAACTACCTTAGGACCGGTCCAACCCTTAGGGCTGCGAAGAACGATCATGGGCCAGAAAGGTCTCTCTGTAACGCCGTCTTCTCTAGCTGCCTTCTGGATAGCCTTGATCTCTTCGATACAGGTATCTACAGCTTCAGCCATAAGCTTGTGCATTGTCATAGGATCGCTGCCCTCTACGAATACGGGCTTCCAACCATAACCATGGAACAGGCTCTCGAGCTCGTCATGAGAAATGTGTGAAAGTACGGTAGGGTTGCTGATCTTGTATTCATTCAAGTGAAGGATAGGCAGAACTGCACCATCGTTCTTAGCGTTGATGAACTTGTTTGAGTGCCATGCTGTTGCAAGAGGGCCGGTTTCAGCCTCACCGTCACCAACGATAACGGTTGCAATCAGATCGGGGTTATCAAATACAGCACCAAAAGCATGAGCGATAGAGTAACCAAGCTCACCACCCTCGTTGATAGAACCGGGAGTTTCGGGTGCAACGTGAGAAGAGATACCGCCGGGGAAAGAGAACTGCTTGTTCAGTCTCTTAAGACCCTCAAGGTCTCTGCTGATGTTGGGGTATACTTCGCTGTAGGTTCCCTCAAGATATGAGTTAGCTACGAAGAAGTTTCCGCCGTGTCCGGGTCCTGAAATCAGGATCATGTCCAGATCATACTTGTTGATTGCACGGTTCATGTGTGCGTAAACGAAGTTCTGTCCGGGAACTGTTCCCCAGTGACCAACGATCTTCTTCTTGATCTGGTCCATGGTGAGGGGCTCTCTGAGCATAGGGTTGTCAAGCAGGTACAGCTGAGTTGCAGCAAGATAGTTAGCTGCACGCCAGTAAGCGTTTAAGTCAGTCAGATACTGCTCTGTTGAAAAGAAATCTGCCATCTTTTTTCCTCTCCTTAATTTATATTAATAGGGTTTCTTTATTTACAGTGCTAGTATATAAAATAATTTTTTAATAGGGAAGTCATAATAAAGGGAAAATAAACAGAGAATTGTTTGTTTTTTTGGTAGTTTTTCACAGAATGTGCTCGAGCACACGGTGTCTCCGAGGGAGACACCGGCAAGAAACCGTGTTTCTTGCGAAGAATGATTTCAACGAGACGCCCGTAAAAAAACACCCTCCCGACTCAATCATCGGGAGGGTGCTGCATTACTTAATTTTCGTTTTCAGTTTCTTCGGGAGCAGGTTCGGCAGGCTCACTCTCTTCTGCTGCCTGAATCTGTGCAGCAGCCGCAGCCTTTTCCTTCTCTTCCTTCTTGGCCAGTTTGATTGCTTCGCCATGAATTTTCTCATAGCCCCATCGAACGGTGAGGAACACAAAACCAAGTCCGCCGACCAGGATAATGCACAGCAAAATATTGCCGATGATTCCCCAGACGGAAGGAGGAATCAACTCCGATTCCAGATAAGCGATAGTGCGGTTGGTGTTGTTCACATATACCTTCAGGGGATTGTTCTGGACATAACGAGCACCTGCAGATACAGGTAAATGCTCAAATGTCTTCAAATAATCCGTATTGTTGATGGTATAGGTCACAATAATGTTCTGGTTGCTGCCGTAACTCAAATTATAATTGTGCTTGGAGTGGGTCAGCTTGATGCCGCTGGTCACATCACCCGCGTAACTTACAACAGCATCTACAAGCGTACAGCCTTCCTTAATATTCTTGTATTCAATTCTGGTCTGAATCTTGGATTTCACCGTCAAAACGGTAAACAGCAGAACCAGAACCGCCAAAACTAATAGCCATGTACCTTTTCTGGGTTTCTCGGATGTCTTCATAAGTAATCCTCCTTACACACTGCGGGAGATTTATCTGTTCTCCCTTGTAAACTGAGAAATGAACTGCCATGCATGATCTGCAGTGTGCTGTCTGTACTCATGTACCTGATTGTCCACACTTGCGAAAGCGGTACGGCAAACGCCATCCTCACTGTCGTAGTAGTTGATGGTAAGCACGCTGCCTCTGGACTCGTCTGCAATCTTTTCCACACGGTCACCGGGCACGCCGTAAACAGGATCTGTCCACTTGTCCTTGTCAGCATAGGTAAGTCCTTCAAACTTCTTCACGCCGTTTACTTCAGCGGCATACTGAATTCTGTCAAGTCCCTGCTCTGCCTGGAAAGGAAGCTCGGGAAGATGAGATTTCTCTCCGCCGGAGTAGAAAATGGGAACGGAAACAGTTCTGTTCAGTCTGCTCTCGATGTCCGGAGCAAAGGGATTATTCTTTACAGGGAAAAGAGCACTTGCGGGTGCAAGACCGGCGAATACGCCGGGATATTCCTGATACATATCCCAGGTCTTGCCGCTTCCCATAGAGAAGCCGCCGGCATAGATTCTGCTCTCGTCAATATTATATTTCTGCTTCAGATCGGCGATAATCTGTACTACCTCATCAGCCACAACATCCTGATGATTCTCCAATGCTACATAGAGGAAGCCGTATTTGTGAGCCACCGCCCACCAGCCGGAAACATAGGTTAAGAACATGGATGAGTCTCCGCCGCCATGGAAACCGATGAACAAAGGCGCAGGTCCCTTATCGAAAGCATCATTATTATAGTAAGCGAAGTAACCAACCTTATGCTCCTTGGTACCCTGGAAACGGCCGCGATTGCGCTCAGAGGTCTGCACTGTGGTATAGCCCACATCCTCTGTCATCTTAAGTTCCTCGAAATCGGGCTCGATTTCCATGTTGCCGCACCATACCTTGAACTTGCGGACAAAATTCTTAAAGTCAGCCGCATAATCTGCGGACTCCTTAATCAGAAGATTCTCACAGCCTGCAAAGCCTGCATTGACTGCATCGGAATTGCCTACGCTTAAGACAGCGATATCCTTACGCTCGGGAGCGGGAATCACAGTTAAGCCCTCCATGGAACACATAGCGGGAGTAATCTCACCGGGTCCCCAAAGGTACTCACCCTGAACGGTCTTCAACAGATTCTTTGCAACATAATCTGCGGATGCGCCATAGCTGTAGATATCAGCACGGAATACAGCGCCGCGGATAAAATATCCCTTGAACTCGCGTGTGAAGAAATCAGTGTTCTCCACAATGCCATCCTCGTAAAAAGGATTCATCTTTACCTCTGCGATTACTGCAGCGTAGAGCTCCTCGGTAGAGTTCGCCCAACCGCCCTCGCAGGTAGGATATACGAAAAGCACTGCTGCATCTGCTGCCGCAGCAACCTCTGCAAGACCACAGGTATTCGCGAAATCAATTGCCTCCTCCATGGTCTTTCTCTGCTCCTCAAACACCAGCAGCAAAGGCGCTCTGAAGGTGTAATTATTTACCTGGCCGTCGATTTTGGTTGCCGGCAGGTATGCCTTCAGATAGAACTTTTCGTAGGTATTTTCCCAACATTTTCCACCGTCAGCCAGTTTTGTGACGATGGGTCTTTCCATCATACTCATTTTTACTTTTCCCCCAATATTTTATTTCGGGAGCCCTCATCACTCCCTCACAGGCATTGCCCGCATATGATAATTTTATCAAATTGCCGTCTCGGCTTCAACCGAAAACTATTTATTTTCCATCATCTATTTGCTATAATGAAAGCCATGGGGAAACTATAATTGGGAAAGGTAGGAACACTTATGAAAACACCGTTTGAGTTACACGGTGCACTGCATGTAGACGGTGCATACCTGTATGACGAACACAATGAAAAAGTACAGCTTTACGGCATGTCCACGCATGGAATGGCGTGGTATCCTCAGTATGTCTGCAAGGAGACTTTACAGTTTCTGCGCGACGAATGGAAGGTAAATGCCATCCGCCTGGCAATGTACACAGATGAGCACAAGGGGTACTGCTCCGATGGAGACAAGACCTTCATTAAGAACTTGATGATTGAGGGCATCAAGGCAGCATCCGAGCTCGGCATGTATGTATTGGTAGACTGGCATATCCTGCGCGAGCATTCACCTATGGTTTACAAGGAGGAAGCAATTCGCTTCTTCGACGAGATTTCTGCAATGTTTGCAGGGCAGGGCAATGTGCTCTACGAACTCTGCAATGAGCCCAACGGCGAAGATGTAACCTGGCCTGTTGTCAAGGCATATGCGGAGGAGGTTATTCCCGTTATCAGAAAGAACTCTCCCGACAGTGTTATCATCGTGGGCAATCCCACATGGAGTCAGGACATTCACCTGGCAATGGCAGACCCCATTGCGGAGAAAAACCTGATGTACACTCTCCACTTCTACGCAGATACCCACAGAGATCACCTGCGCAATCGTATGGCAGACTGTATTGAGAAGGGCCTCCCTGTATTCGTCAGTGAATTTGGTATGTGCGATGCTTCCGGCGCGGGCACCAACAACATGGAACAGACCAAGGCATGGTTTGATCTGATTGATAAGTACAACACCAGCTTCTTCTGTTGGGCAATGGGCAACCGCGATGAGTGCTGCTGTATCGTAAAGCCTGACAGCACCAAGCTCTCCGGCTGGACCGAGGAAGATCTGACAGACTCCGGTTTGAAGATCAGAGAAAGATTCTTAAGCAAAGCAAACTAAATTGGATATGACAAAGGGCGATGGAATGATCCATCGCCCTGTTTTTTATGTTTCTGAAATTCCCTGTGTTTTCTCTCGCTTTTTCCAGCTTAAGAAACCGTATCCGTCATTTAAGAAGAAGACAAAAAAGTTGATTACTACCGGAATATAGCCGGGATTATCAAAGGAAGCCAATGTCCAAAGAATAATCAGTACCAGGTCGTTCAGTGCATACCAGAACAGGTAGTAAGAAGACCGAAGCACCGATAACGACGCCGCAAAAAAGCTGGTGGTAATCGACAGAGTACTGAACACAATATTCGGCGTCTCAAAGTATAGCAGAATTCGGTAAAACAAGTATGTTACCGCCACGCCCGATACCGCTAAGATAGGAAGATTCTTTCTTGTCAGTCTGTTGATTTTTACCTCTGCGCCGGGTGTTTCCGAGAGGTTTTTCATCCAGGTATAAACGCTCCACAACGCCATGGGCAATGACATGCCCAGGTAGGTAACCATCTCCCCCCAGTATCGGTACTGCCAGGAGATTACGCCATAAAGCAACGAGAAAACTGCTATGAGAATCTGGCCCCAGACATTTCCCGCTGCACCAAACAAAACTGCCGATACACCGATCAATACTGCTGCCAGCGTCAATAGGCTGAAGTTTGGTGAAAACATATTTGCAATGGCCACCACCGTCATGCAGATGGCCCAGAAAATTCTCTCTTTTTTACTTAATGCTTTAATAGGGTTCGTCATTTAGTTTTCTTCTTCCGGGCTGCCGCTCAGCTGATTGCCTTTCATATCCTGTGTTACCTGTGCTTCCAGAAAAGCAACATCAAAATCCATTGGATGGGCAGCGTCGAAAAACTCCTGCTTTTTCTTTAAAATAATATCCTGCACGGATTTGCAGGAATTCAAAATACTCTGCTTCTTCCCTGCGTCTCCCTTCAACAGCTCATAATTGTCAAAGTAGGTCCGAAGTATCTTTATGGTTTCCGGATAATAATACACATTCAACTTTCCCAGAATTGTACTGCCTCTGCTGGTCTTCTGCTCGTCATATATCATTTTCCGCATTTCATCTGCACTGCTTTTCAATGCATTCATTGCCTGATACAGTTCGTACTCCATACCGTTGTGCGTGTAAATAATGGTAGACAGATCATTTACAAATTTATTTATACAATCAAGATCTGAAGGAATCTGTGCTTCCCCCAATGCTTCGTTATATGCAGACATAGTCCTGTCCCCCTTGTGACTTCTCTATCGATATTATAATTGCTAATGCTGAGAAAAGAAATAAAAAAATCTTGTTCGCATCTTTTCCATAACTATGCATAGTTTTTGCGTCCCGAGAAACAATATTCCCATACAAACCCAATATGAAAGGAGCAACTAAAATGACCTTAACGCAAAAAGAAAAGACTGCAATCACCGACCTGCAGACGCAGGAAAAATCCTGTGTGATGAAATATCAGAAGCACGAAATGCAGGCCAAGGATCCTGTTCTGAAAGATTTGTTTCACAACATTGCCGCCAAGGAGCAAAAGCATTATGACACTCTCAGCCAGGTTCTGAGCGGGACCGTTCCCGCTTGCGACTGCAACAACACGGAAGGCAAAAGCTACAATCCTCAGGCAACCTACAAGGGCGTCCGCTCTTCCGCCGACAAGGATTCCGACTGTTTCCTTGCCACCGACTGTATCGGCTCCGAGAAGCTCATCTCCTCCGAGTACAATACCAATGTCTTTAATTTCAGTGACTCTTCTCTCCGCAAACTGCTGGCAGATATCCAGATTGAGGAGCAGAACCACGCCGAAATGCTGTACAAATATAAGACTGTTAACGGGATGAAATAATAAGAAAGCCGCCGGGGAATGGAATTCTGATATGTACCCAGAATCCTGGACACATATTTATGAATTAGGTGGAACACATGGATGCTATCCTGTATTGAACAGGTGGCATCCATTTTGTTTTTGCCTGAATTCTTTTATTGTTATAATAATCTATGTATTCTTCTACTG
>JAZLKR010000048.1:0-19129 GCA_045597705.1 Acetatifactor sp. | reverse complement strand
CCATCTTGTACCGATAAATCTTTTTACACCAGACCATGCGGTCCTGTGCACTTATGCGGTATTAGCAGTCGTTTCCAACTGTTGTCCCCCTGTACAAGGCAGGTTACCCACGCGTTACTCACCCGTCCGCCACTCGCTTTGTCCGAAGTCATCGCTCGTTCGACTTGCATGTGTTAAGCACGCCGCCAGCGTTCATCCTGAGCCAGGATCAAACTCTCATGTTAAATGGTTGTTTGTCCTGCCAGTCTTTAACTGGCATTACTGTTTTTGTTTGAGCGTTCAATTGCTTGAACTTTGTTCTCTGAATTAATTCAATGGCGAATTACATTCGCCTTAGAATTTTCAGGGTTGCATTGATGTTTATTTGTCAAGGTACGAGTAAGGCTTCTCTTTCGAGCTGGCCTTACTAACGGAGAAGGAGGGATTTGAACCCTCGCGCCGCTATTAACGACCTGCACCCTTTCCAGGGGTGTCCCTTCGACCACTTGGGTACTTCTCCAAAGTAGTAGATTCATCTTAACTTTGTTCAGTTAGGTACTGAGCGGAGAGGGTGGGATTCGAACCCACGCGCCCTTGCGGACAAACGGTTTTCAAGACCGCCTCGTTATGACCACTTCGATACCTCTCCAAGCAGCGTCGTTGTTTATTTCAGCGACAAAAGTTATTCTAGCAAAAGCATTTCTATCTGTCAACACATTTTTGCAAATATTTTTTAATTGTTTAAATTGTGTTATTACTTCGTGCAATTGCCCTTTGCCATTATAAAAATAGCCAAAAACGGCAATTTAATTGTCACACAATTCAAGGTTTCAAAAGCAGTTTTTGCAAATTGTGTGAAAGCCTCATGATATTGTGGCTCGCCTCAGCCAAACCACAAGATATGCCTGACGAATCACTGCTCCCGCAAAAACTGCTCTGCAATCTGCAGATCTTCGGGTGTGGTAATCTTGATATTGCGGTAGTCTGCAGCTGTCATTTTCACTTTTGCATCTGCAAATTGCTCTACCACGCCGGCATCATCGGTGACACTGACCTTCTCTTTGCCAATCTCCTCCGCCAGCTTTTGCAGTTTGCCATAAGCATCGGTAATCAATGCCGTTTCAAAAACCTGCGGTGTCTGGATAATCCATACCTGTTTTCTGTTGGGCGTCTCTACCGCAAAACCGTTCTCGTCTGTAATCTTTACCGTATCCTTGGAGGGAACGGCAGCAACACAGGCTTTATATTTACAGGCATCCCGATAGGTTGCCTCCAGGATGTTTTCATTCAGGAAAGGACGAGCCCCATCATGAATGAACAGATAGCCGTCCCGGTTAGGAACAGACAGACACCCTTGCGCAATAGCCTTTACTGCAAAGGCCACACTCTCCCAGCGCTCACTTCCTCCGGGAATTACCGCCTGAACCTTTGTGAAATGATACTGCTCCACGATTTCCTTCTGCACATAGTCAAGATCGGCTGCTCCGGTGACAAGAACACAGTCATCGATAACCGCCGACATTTCAACTGTTTGCAGTGCATAATAAATAAGAGGCTTTCCGTTTAACAGCATAAACTGCTTGGCAGTATCGCTGTGCATTCTTCTGCCGCTTCCGGCAGCAAGAATAATGGCCGTGCATCGCTTCTTCATACTAACACCACGCCTTTCGTTACTCGCCTAATTTCAGGTTCGGCACAGCATTTAAGTCATAACCGTGGCGAACGCCCTTCCTATACTCGTAATAGCCTGCCACACCAATCATTGCCGCATTGTCCGTACAGTAAATCGGTGAGGGATGATAAAAGGTAATACCTCTCTTGGCACATTCTTTTTCGAACGCGGCTCTCAGGGAAGAATTGGAGGCTACGCCGCCCGCAATGGCAAACTGCTTAAACCCATAAGCCTTCACCGCATGCAGGGAGTGCTCTACCAGCACATCGATAACCGCCTTCTGGAAGGAAGCTGCCACATCTGCAGTATTTACTTCCTCGCCCTTCATCTGGCAGGAATTCAGATAGTTCAAAACAGCGGACTTCAATCCGCTGAAGCTGAAGTCATATTCATTCTCAGCAACCTTTGCACGAGGGAAGGGAATGGCATCGGGATTACCCTCTTTCGCCAGCTTGTCCACTTTAGGACCGCCGGGATAGCCCAGGCCGATGGCACGAGCCACCTTATCAAAAGCCTCACCTGCCGCATCGTCTCTGGTGCGTCCGATGATTTCATATTCACCGTAGTCCTTTACCACTACCAGGTGAGAATGACCGCCGCTGGCTACCAGACATACAAAGGGAGGTTCCAGTTCCTTATGTTCAATATAATTAGCGCTGATATGTCCGCTGATATGATGGACACCTACCAGGGGAATGCCGGCAGCAAAGCTGATTGCCTTTGCCTCTGCCACACCGACCAGTAAAGCACCTACCAGACCGGGGCCGTAGGTCACGGCAATGGCGTCGATATCCTCCAGAGTGACATTTGCGTCCTCCAAAGCCTTCTCGATGACCTGATTGATTTTTTCAATATGTTTTCTGGAAGCAATCTCCGGCACAACACCGCCGAATTGCGTATGCAATGCAATCTGTGTATAAATTTCATTGGACAAAATCTCTCGCCCATTCTTCACAACAGCTGCTGCGGTTTCGTCACAGGAGCTCTCAATTGCTAAAATCAGCACATCTTCTGTCTGCTGTTTCATTTCTATTCCTCTTCTTCAAATCTGAGTTCTACACTTCTTCCGTCCTTCGCCGCTATGGTGGAGGGGAAGATATTTCTCACTTCGCCCATAAATTCCTCCGGGCGGGTCAGTGACGGGCTGTAATGGGTCAGCCACAATTCCGGTACCTCCGCCGCCTTTGCAATTCTGGCAGCCTCATACATGGTCATGTGCTTGTTCTCTTTCGCCTTTATCAGCTTGTCAGCCTCGCCGTACATACCCTCCAGAATCAAAAGGTCGGATTCCTTCGCATTCTCCGTAATGACATCGGTGGGTCTGGTATCGGTACAGTAGGTTACCTTCAGTCCCTTTCTGCCCGCGCCGAGTACCATGTCCGGTGTGTAGACAATACCGTTTTCCTCCATGGTCTCGCCCTTCTGCAGCTTGCTCCAGAATTTCATGGGGATGTTCTGGGCCAAAGCACGGTTCTTATCAAAACGGCCGGCTCTGTCAACAATCATGCTGTAGCCGTAGCAGGTTACACTGTGGTTCACACGAAAGGTCTTCAGTCGGAAGCCCTCGAAAACAAACTCCTGCTCATTTTCCGCAATCTCCACACAATTCAGTTCAAAGGGAAGCTCGGGTGCAATGGTGCGCAGTGCATTCACCACGCGGGTCAAACCCTTGGGGCCAATTAAGGTCAGGGGTTCTGTACGCTCCGCATTTCCCATGGTCAACAGCATGCCGGGCAGACCACTGATATGATCTGCATGGTAATGAGTAAAACAAATGATATCGATGGGTTTGGGACTCCAGCCCTTCTCACGAAGTGCAATCTGAGTTCCTTCTCCGCAGTCGATCAATATACTTTTTCCGTTAAATCGAAGCATCAGTGCTGTGAGCCATCGATAAGGCAGGGGCATCATACCGCCGGTGCCTAATAAGCTTACATCTAGCATTCGGTCCTCCTAATCTTCTATCTGCGCCACATAATCATGGCGTCTTCCGCGGGTTTTTCGTAGAACCTTGGGCGAATGCCCTCGTTCACAAACCCGAACTTTTCGTAAATATGAATCGCAGCCGCATTGCTCACTCTCACCTCGAGCGTGAAAGCAATTACGCCTGCCGCCTCGCCGATGGAAATACATTCCGCCAGCAAACTTTCCGCCAGCCCAAGGCCACGGTACTTCGGTGCCGTGAACACATGGTCAACATCTGCCTCATCACAGATATCCGTAAATCCACAGAAGGCTGCTATCTGTCCGTCCACCTCTGCCACCAGATAGTAACAGTAATCTCTGGTCAGCAGTTCTTCAAAAGCACTCTGCGACCAGGGCACGGAGAAGCATTCCTTTTCAATCAGTGCCAGAGCCGGCGCATCTTCCTTTCGAAGGGGACGAATCACCACGCATCTGTCACCTGTCTTGTAACTCTTTTCAAAATCAACCATATTATGCCTCGCCAATGGCTGCCTCAGCGGCACGAAGCTTTTCTTCCTGCTCTCTCTCCGCCTGGCTCTTGCGCAGGTATTCCGGCTGATGCGCTGCAGCGTCCACGAACTTACCTGCCGCGAAGTAAATCTGACCCAGCGCAGCCACACTTGCCGCACGCTGTCGGTTGCTGCCTGCGGGAGCAAAGCTTACGGGAACCTTAGCCTCTGTGCGAATCACCTCACGGTAAACAGGCACGCCGTCTCCCAGGAAAATCACAGGCTGTCCCAGCTCATTCAGTTTGGCAACCAGCTCATGAACATCCATAGCTTCCTGATCCATCAGAGTCTTCATCTCAAAGCCTTCACCCTTTGCCTCAAAAGCATACACGCCGGTGTAAACCTGACTTCTTCTGGCATCCATAATAGGGCAAACCAGTTTGTCTGTCCCCCAAAGGTTAAATGCCAATCCCTCCAGTGTCGGGATCTCTACCAACGGCTTTTTCAGAGCAAGTCCAAGTCCCTTTGCGGTTGCGGAACCGATGCGCAGTCCGGTAAAGGAACCGGGGCCTGCCGCAATGGCGATGGCATCAATGGTGCTCAGATCCAAATCAATCATGCCTCGAATCTCGTCCAGCATGGGGAGCAGGGTCTGCGAATGTGTTTTTTTATAATCAGTGGTGTACTCAGCCAGCAACACCTCATCCTCCATGATTGCCACACTGGCAACCAGTCCGGAGCTATCCATTCCAAGAATTCTCATGGTCTGTATCCTTTCCCTTAAGCAATCTGCTTCAGAGTAATCTTTCTGTAGTCAAAGCCCTTCTCCAGGTTCTTCTCAATCGTCACCTCGATGTATTCCTCTGGCAGGATTTCTTCAATCAGGTTCGCCCACTCAATCAGGCAGGCCCCCTCGCCGTAGAAGCAGTCCTCATAACCGATTTCCTCCATCTCCTCGATGTCGGCAATACGGTACACATCAAAATGATAGAAAGGTATTCTTCCTTCCTCATAAATCTGCAAAATAGTAAAAGTAGGGCTGTTCACCGGTCCGGTGATATCCAGTCCTGCCGCAAAGCCCTGCGTAAAAACTGTCTTGCCCACACCCAGATCTCCGATCAGGGTATAAACACTGCCGGGGCGTGTTCCCTCTCCCAGGCTTTTTCCCAATGCAAAGGTTTCCTCTGCACTTTCCGTTTCTATGATGACACTGCCGTTCTCACGCAGTGCTTCAAAAATCTCTTTTTCTGTCATCCCACTTCCCCTAATAACGAATTCTGACCTTGCCGGGGGCCATGTGTGTGCAAATCATCTCAATCACGCTGGACAACTTGTCTCCCGCCTGCTCTCTGGGGAAAATGGTTGCATTGATGGGTGAGGTGTACAGGATAATACTTTTCGTAGTAGAAACTGCCTTGTACATCTGCTCCCACTGATACTGAATACTTGCCTCCCCCTGGGAGATAGTCAGCCCCTCCTCATTCAGAAGATAATGCAGGGGACTTTTAAAGCTGGGATTCATCATGACCTGCTGCTTGCTCTTCAGATATAGTGTAATAGGAAGATACAGCAAAATAATCAGGCCGAACGCAATGAACACCCATCTCTGGGACAATACTGCCATTACCACAAACAACGCGCCTGCGCAGCTTCCCACCAGACCCGCAGGACTGTTGTAGGAATGTCGCAGATTATAATCATACAGCTCTTTAGAGCCAATCGTTACATCCAATTCTACCATTTAAATTCTCCATCCTTAAAAACTGCCGGTACCAAATCCCGAACAGCTTAAAAAGCACCTACGCGATGTAGGTGCTGATTAATCACTCTTTCAAAAGTGTACTCTATGTATTTTCAAAAAGCAAGCCTTACTTTACTCATGTCTCAGGGCATCAATCGGGCTTAACTGCGCTGCCTTCTTCGCGGGATAAAGTCCGAAGAAAATACCCACTGCAGAGGAGAATACGCTTGCCCCGATGACTGCAGGCCAGCTGATAACCGCCTTCATGTCAATGATGGAGCAGACACCGTATGCGCCCAAAATCCCTAAAATAATACCGATCACACCGCCAAGCAGCGAGATAATTGCGGATTCCGACAAGAACTGGAACAGAATGGATCCCGTCCTTGCTCCCAGCGCCTTTCGAATACCGATTTCTCTGGTTCGCTCCGTCACGGACACCAGCATGATATTCATAACGCCGATACCGCCTACCAGCAGCGAGATTGCTGCAACCATTACCACAAAGGTCGTGATGAGATTCAGCACTGTGTTGACCTGTTTCATGACATCCGCGAAGCTCTGCACAATAAATGTCTCATCATCGTGCACATTATACTTATTTTTCAAATATTTGAGAGCATCCTGCGCCATCTGCGAAGTGTACTGTGCGCCGTCACTGACCAGCGTAAGGTCTCCGTAGCCGAGGCTGAATCCAACCTGGTCGAACAGCACTGAGTAGGGCAATTCTATGTTTCCCTTGACATTTCCCTCCAGCATACCAACCAGAGGGTTCACCTCAGCGTCGGCACGAACGCCGATAACAGTCAGTTCTACCGTTGTCCAGAGAACAGGACAGTCAAAGCTTTCGCCGATGACATTGGTACTTCCAAACAGCCAGCGCGCCAGCTTCTCCGTGATAATGCAGACCTGCGCGGCATCTTCATATTCTCTTTTGGTAAAATAGCGTCCCTTGATCAGTTTTTCGGGCTTCAGGAGATTCGACTCCGGCATGCCGAAATCGACAGCCACTCTCTCCTCTCCTTTTCCGGTTTCCAGATATGAGCGTCTGCTGTACTCACTGACAACACATTTGACATGATCCACATATTGGTACAGCTCGTCGATATCCTCCTGGCTGAATTCAAAGTCATAATCGTCCGAATAGATGATAACCTGCCCACCGGCCAGTGCATTCAGTTCATCATTAATGCCTACTTTAATGCCGTTACCGATGGTGATAATCATAATAACGGAGGAGATTCCAATGATAATACCAAGCATGGTCAAAATCGATCTGCCCTTATTGCTCTTAATATTTAACAGAGCAATCTTGATATATTCTATAATCTGTGTCATATCTGTTCTCCGTTATTTGGCCAGAAGTGCGGAAACATCCATACCCTCTTCCACAATTCCGATGCCGTCAATGATGATTTTTTCCTGCTCAGTCAACCCTTCCGCCACCTCAATTCGGCCATTGTAAGAAATGCCGGTGGTGACCGTTCTCTTCACTGCCTTACCTCCCTGCTCCACAAAGACAAACTCACTGTCATGATCCGCATAGACAGCCTCCACGGGAATGGTCAGTGCATTTTCAACCTTGTCGGTATGTACCTTCAGTTTTGCATCCCCGCCCAGAAGAAGAATTTCGCCTTTATTGTCAATGGTGATTTCTATCGTAATTCTGGTAGCTCCTTGGGAATCCAATGTAGCCATACTGCTGATGCGGGAAACCTCGCCGGTGTACTTGTCACTTCCCAGAGTAATATCGACCGCATCCCCAACATTCAGACGCTTTGCATTGTTTTTGGAGACATCGGAACTGATGACGAACGCATCCGTTCCGCTGATAGTAAACACCTGCATGCCTTCGCCGACTCCTGCGCCCTTGATAGCCGTCGCGGAGGATACAATACCGTTAATCTCTGAAAGGATTCCCTTGTTTGCTGTCTCATAAGCACTTTCTACCTGCTTATAGGAAATCTCAGCCAGTTCCCTGTCGATGTTCAGCTGACGCTTTGCATAACTGTCCAGTGCAGTAGCCTCTGCCTGTGCTTTCTGACTCTCCATTCTTGCCTTGTATTCCTGATAGCCTGCCAGTCTCTCCTGCTCCTCAGCAATCTTTGCTTCCATCTGTACATAATAATCGCTGCTGCCTAGAATGCTCTGCTGGAAGGAGATTGCGGAAAGCTGAGACTGCACCGCATTATATTCATCGCTGCCGGGCACCAGGGAGCCCAACTGCTGCTGGAGTTGATAGCTTCTGGTGGTAAGCGAGGTCTGTGTATCACGCTGTGTGGTGCTGAATTCCTTCTGCAATTCCTTCAGATAAGCCTGACTGTCCGCAATCTGCTGATTCAGAACCTTCAGATTGGTATTTGCCTCGGTGAGTTTTGCTCCTGCCTCGGAATTTCCTGCCAACATGCTCTCAAAGGAAATTTCGCTGCGCTCCCACTGCAGCTTGGACTGTCTCAGGTTGAGTTCCAGCTGATCCATATCGTAAACAGCAAGCACATCGCCCGCCTTTACCAGATCACCTTCTCTGACATTCACTTCTTTCAGGGTACCGCTTGCAGGCGCATACACATACTGATAGTCCTTAGACTGTACCATACCGGAAAGACTGATAACTTCCTCCATATTCTCTCTAAGAGGGCTCTCTACCGTGACTGAGGCCGTTCCTGACAAAGCCTGATTAAAAGCCTTTCTTGCGGCACGAATGCCCAACACAATAAGCACAATAATAATGATCAGAATAATCCAGCCGATTTTGATTTTCTTTCTCTTCCTTTTCGGTTTCTTCTGTGTATTTTCGTCGATGATTTCCACGCCGTTATGATTCTTTTTAAACATGATCGGGTCCCCCAACTTCCTTTGTATCGCTTATGATATGTCCGTCCTTAATAGTGATGACGCGCTTGGCAACATCCGCAATCTCGTTGTCATGGGTGATGATAATAACCGTCTTACCCTCTCGGTTTAATTCCTCCAGGATTCCCATAATTTCCCAGGTAGATGCCGAGTCCAGATTACCGGTAGGCTCATCCGCCAGAATCACCGGTGGCGCCTGTGCGATTGCCCTGGCAATGGCCACTCTCTGCTGCTGTCCTCCTGACATCTCGGAGGGCTTATGCTCCATACGCTTTCCAAGGCCAACCTTCTCCAGTGCAATCTCTGCCAGTCGCTCTCTCTCCGTCTTCTTCACGCCACGGTAAATCAGCGGCAGCTCCACATTCTCTTTTGCGGTCAGATTGGCAATCAGATTAAAGCCCTGGAAGATAAAGCCAATCTCCTTATTTCTGATGTCGGAAAGCTCATCATCCGTCATTTCAGACACATCAGTGCCGTTCAGTCGATACTGTCCTGCGGTCGGAACATCCAGGCAGCCCAGAATATTCATCAGCGTTGATTTACCGCTGCCGGAATGACCGATGATTGCCACGAACTCGCCCTTATCAATCGCCACGCTGACATGGTCCAGCGCCCGCACCTCATTTTCTCCGGTGTTGTAGTACTTACACACCTCATTAATCTCTACAAGTGCCCCCATACTTGTTCTCCTTGTTCTCGCGAGCTAACACTGCTCGCTGTACCACATGCATAATACAGCCCATTCGGTCCTATGTCAATTAAAAAAGATTAAACAATTTGTTAACATAAAAAGCGAGACAGGGCATGCGCTCTATCTCGCTATACTTAAGGGTAATTCTAAGTGGTTTGATTCCAGAAGGTCCCTGTCCCGCAGGATTGTATCGGCGGGCCCGTCTGCGATGATTTTGCCGTCGCCCATGAGGAGGACTCTGTCGCAGCAATCCAGACAGAAGTCAAGGTCGTGGGTGGCAATCAGCTTGGTGCCGGGAATCTTCTGCAGGGTTTGAATCAAACGGCGTCTGTGATAAGGGTCCAGGGCAGAAGTGGGCTCATCCATCAGGATGGCCTTTGGCTCCATGGCAAGCACGGTCGCGATGGCTGCCATACGCTTCTCGCCGCCGGAGAGCTTGTGATTGTAGCAGTCCCTAAGGTGGGACAGGTCCAGGCTCTGCAGCGTGTCAATTGCCTTCTGCTCGGCTTCCGCGCGAGTCAACCCATAGTTCATGGGGCCGAAGATCATGTCCTCCAATACGGTTGGCATGAACATCTGGTGGTCCGAATTCTGCAGCACATAGCCGACAGCCTTACGGATAGCGGAAAGATTTTCCCGGTTCATGGTCATGCCGTCCACGCGAATGGTTCCCTGTACCGAAACAAGTCCCAGTGCCGCTTTCATCAGTGTGCTCTTGCCGGCACCGTTGGCTCCGATCAAAGCCACCTGTTCTCCGTCCTCTATCTGAAAGGTTAAATTTTTCAAAATATCTTCCCCGCCGGAATAGGCGAAGGAAACTGTCTCAAAGGAAATCATATTTCAACCTCAAATGTTCTATCTCACGATACTGCCCAATAAATTTACCACAGGAAAGACTCTTGCGGCAACCATCAGGCCTATGAAAAGCACTGCAATTGTCATTGACCGAACCAGTACCATTTTGTCATTTTGATGCTCAGCATAGTAGAAATCGCCCTGAAATCCGCGCAATTTCATACTTTCGTACAATGCCTGCCCTCTGTCCATGGTCCGGAGCATGAGTTGTCCCAAAAAGGACCCCCAGGCCTTATAGTGAATGCCCTTCTGCCCCGGTGCGCGCAGGTAATACGCCTGCGACATGACGGAAACCTCCTGCAGCAGCAGGGAAATATAGCGATAGGTCAGCAGAAGCAACGATGTAAAAAGCTTCGGGCAATGCAGTCTGCGCAATGCCGCGCAGATCTCTTCGATGGGAGTTGTCGCCGCCAACAGGAATGAAGTCTCCAGGCAGAACATTCCTTTTAAGAGCAGGGTCACCAGCGAAATCCAGCCTCCTGAGATTCCTACCCCACCAACTGAAAAAAGAATCCTCCTGTCGAACAGAGGATTGAACAATCCCACCGCACAGACAAGAGGCATCACCAGTTTACATTTTGCAAAGCAGGTTCTCACCGAGATATAGGAGAAGGTGTATCCCAGAAGCGGAAACAGCACCATCACCAAAAGCCCGGTAATATTGTATTTTGGGAAGGAGACAGTTGTCAGAATAAAGCCGACAGTCATGAGAAGCTTGGCTTCCGGTGCCATTCTTCTCACCGGCGAATCAATCTTTGCCAGGGCGTCCATTGATTTCAGTTCCAGCAATGCCTTTTGTGCCTGATCCATCTGTCTCCTCCTCTCTTCGTATTCTGTAAAAAATTATGCTTTCTTCTTTCTGAAATAGCCACCGAGCAGACAAACCGCTCCGGCAAGAACTGCAACCATCAGAGAACCTACGATACCTGACACGGAAGTACCAACGGGATTCTCCTCATCGGAAGCAAATGCATAGTCAGGCAGGAATGCTGTCTTCTCCTGCACAGCTGCTGCCGCGTCGGCGATGGAACTGGAAACACCGTAGTTTTCCTCGTCCAGACCCATATTTGCCGCATAGCCTGCTTCTTCATTGCCAAACAGAGACCATTCCAATCCGTCGGGATGAGAGCTTGCTGCCAGCGAAAGGCCGCCGCCTACAAAAGCAACCACAATTGCCAGAATAACGATTGTGGTACGAAGAGAGAATCTGCTCTTCTCTTCCTTCTGCTCTCCAACCACCTGCAGCATTTCGGGTCTTGCTTCATATACAAAGAGCAATACTGCTGCGGTTACCAGGCCCTCAATCAGGCCGATACCGAGGTGAATGGGCTGCATCAGTCCGACAAACGCACCGAAGGGAAGCTCGGTGATTCCGGAAAGGGTTGTCTCAATGACTACTGAGAATGCACCCAGCTGCAAGGTTACAATGCAGCCGATGATAGCTGCCAGAGCCAGCTTGATACGGGTTGCCTTTCTATCGGCGCCGAAGAGTTTGCTCTTTAAGATGGGCTTGTAAATCAGGAAATAACCTACGAAGCAGCCATAGAACGCCATATTCCAGGCATTTGCTCCCAGTGCCATCAGACCGCCGTCCGCAAAAAACAGACATTGGATTGCCAGCACGACTATCATGGACAGAAACGCTGCCCAAGGTCCAAGTACACAGGAAAGCAGCATGCCGCCGCAAAGATGTCCTGAAGAACCGGTGCCGGGGATGGTATAATTAATCATCTGTCCGGCGAAAACAAGAGCGGACATAACCGCCATAGTAGGAAGCTTCACCTCGCCGAGTTCAGGCTTAAGGGTTGCCTCCTTTTTAATCTGATAAGTTGATACGCCTGCTGCCGAAGCAGAGAAGGCGTACATGGTTGCTGCCACCGCAGGGGCAAGCAAGGCGTCAGCCATATGCATGAATTTGTCCTCCACATTCTGCAAACCCGAAGCTTTTCGCTTCTGTTTTGCCTGTGAAAATTCATTTCCACACTTCTTTTCTTTTAGTATTCAATAATGTCTGTAATCTCCGCAATCGACATGTTGTGTTCTCTGGAAATCTTAGCCAGATCCTCATACTCGAACTTTTCTCTGCTCACACCGTAGCCGGTGGAAATCTTCTTGCGAACCAGTCCGAACTCTGTATCTACAACTTCAGTTCTGCGATTCAGAGTATATCGATTACAAATGCTCTCTCGAATGCCGATGGTAGTCGTATATTTGAAAATCATTTCTACCATCTGCTGCTTGTCTGCCTCCTTACAAAGCACGGTGAGCATCACGCCGGGGCGCGATTTCTTCATGCCGATTGCTGTTGTGAAGACATCCAGTGCGCCTGCACGAAGCAGGCACTCCATCGCCAGACCGAGAACCTCCGGCGAACAGTCATCCATATTGCAGGAAAGCTCTGCAACGCGGGCAGCCTCTTCTCCCGTATCGCCCAGCATGGCGCGAACACAGTTTGCTGCCTCAAAATCCTTCTTACCCATACCATATCCGATTGCCGCAATCTGCAGAGCGGGCATCTGGCCAAAGCTGTCAGCGAACTTCTTCAGAAGCGTTGCACCGGTAGGGGTACATAATTCTCCGCGAATGCTTCCACCGTAGATGGGTACACCGGTCAGAATATGTGCTGTAGCGGGTGCAGGAACTGGCATGATACCATGGGCACATTTCACCTGACCGCTGCCGACATGAATGGGGGAAACGATAATCCTGTCAGCGGCAAGCTTCTCCATCAGGTAACATACTGCTGTCACATCCGCAACCGCATCCATCGCACCAACCTCATGGAAATGAATTTCCTCCACGGGCTTGCCGTGTGCCTTGCTCTCCGCATCAGCGATGAGACGGTAAACCTCCATCACATTTGCCTTCACCTGCTCGGAAACACACAAGTGCTCCACAATATGCTCAATATCAGCCATGGAGCTGTGGTGATGGTGATGTTCGTGATGATGTTCATGATCATGTTCGTGGTCATGATCGTGATGGTGTTCGTGGTCATGGTCATGATGGTGCTCGAGGTCATGGTCGTGCTCATGGTCGTGATGGTGCTCGTGGTCGTGGTCATGATGATGCTCATGTTCCCCTTCCTCTTCACCATGGACCTTCACACTCATATGCGTTCCGACAATGCCGCACTTGGTGGATTCCTGTGTTTCGTATACCACGCCGGGAATACCAAGAGCATTCAGTTCCTTAACGATCTCATCCTTCTTGGGAAACAGCTCCAGCAAAGCCGCTGTCAGCATATCTCCCGCAGCACCCATGCTGCAATCCAAATACAATGTTCTCATACACTTATCCTTTCCTAAACATACGGAAAGGCATAGTATCCCTGTTTCAGAGATCTTATGCCTTCATTGCATCATTAAATGTATTTTTCAATTTGAAACTGTAACTTCAAAACCGTTTTCTTTCGGCTCTTGCGCTGAATACTTCTGTATTCCAATGAGACTTCCTGTCTCTTCTCCGAAAGCTGAACAGTCTAGGCTATGACAACTTGTTTCGGACCTCCGCCATGACCTTCTCAATCATCTGTGTCATGGTCATCTCAGGCACTCCCGCAACAAAATTGTCGCAATGGTTAACAGGAATCAGAATCTTAGCTCCTGCACTCTGTCCCACTGCCACTGCCATTTTGGGGGTAATCTCGCCCAGCATGGAGTCTGCAATCACGATGCCCACAGGCCCGATAATCAGGTCTGCCTTCGCACTGCATACCACAACAGGATTCTCGCCGGTGGCACCCTTGTCCGCACCTGCCTTCAGCATGGCAGCCGTAGCCATAGAGTTGGTTCCTACCGCAATGATTTCCTGATTCGGATATTCTTTTTTGATAGCAGAAATCACCTGGCGGCCGATTCCGCCTCCCTGCGCGTCAATTACCAGAATGTTCATGTGTCATAAGCCTTTCTGAAGATTACTTTCTTATTATATAGAAGCATTTCCCCAAAAACAATGTATTATTCCCAACTCTTTTTCTCATTCCTTCTCATATTTTGCTTTTGGGCGTCATTAATTGCCCCTGCAAAACATGGGAAGGAACGGCCCTAGGCCACTCGGGAGAGCTTGTACTCTCCCGTTTTTGCCTCCCTCTCATAGAGGTAAAGGATAAACAGGCCTGACCTGTTCACTCTGGCCAGGAGTACCTCGAAGCCGGTGTCGAAGGCAAGGAACAGATCCTCATCCTTTCGGTAGAGGGTTACATCGCAGTTAAAGCCTGCGAACTCCCCGGATTTTTCACCCAGGAAGTTTTCCACCGCTTTGATGATGCGTTCTTCCTTGTTTTCCTGCTCTTTGCGGGACATCTCCTTGTAGTAAAGGAGAAGCTGTCGCTCCAGCTGGTGAGAGCGGCAGAAGCTCTTGTGGAAGCAGCTTCCCAAAATCATGTAGAGAATGTAAGCACTCTCCTGTTGTCTGGTGTCTTTCTTTTCATTGTAAATCATATGTTTTTCCTCCATTTAGAAAAAGTTTTTCAAAGTGCCTGCCTTTTCGACAAACGAAAAGACATTCATCTGAGCAGACTGATAGCCTGATCAGTCTTACTTTGCCCAAATGAATGTCCCTTTTTCTTTTTATAGAGTAAACATACTGTACCACGGGGAAAGCACCCCGTCAACCGGTTGAAACTACCGGTTTCATTACAGTTTTTTAATTCTTGCGATTGCCTCCACGGTATCCTCGAACTTACCGAATGCAGTCAGTCTGAAATAGCCTTCACCGCTGGGTCCGAAGCCCGCGCCGGGGGTACCTACCACATTTGCGGTAGACAGCAGGTAGTCAAAGAACTCCCAGCTGGTCATCTTGTCAGGAGTCTTCAGCCAGATATAAGGAGCGTTTACACCACCGGAAACAGTAAAGCCTGCTTCCTTCAGTCCGTTCAGGATGTAAGAAGCATTCTTCATGTAGCCTGCAACCTGAGCAGTGAGCTGAGCCTTACCTGCCTCAGAGTAAACAGCCTCACCTGCGCGCTGTACAATATAAGGAGCGCCGTTGTACTTGGTGCCGTGTCTTCTTGCCCACAGCGCACGAAGCTCTACGCCCTGTCTCTTCAAATCTTTAGGAATTACGGTATAGCCCAGACGAAGACCGGTAAAGCCTGCGTTCTTGGAGAAGGAATGCAGTTCAATAGCGCACTCTCTCGCACCCTGACACTCGTAGATGGAGTGAGGGATATTGTCCTCGGAAATATATGCCTCGTAAGCAGCATCATAGATGATAACCGCGCCGTTCTTGTTTGCGTAATCAACCCACTCCTGCAGCACATTCTTGGTCACAACAGCACCGGTAGGGTTGTTGGGGAAGCACAGATAAATCAGGTCGGGAGTCTCCCCCGGAAGTTCGGGAGCAAATCCGTTTGCAGCGGTACAAGGCATGTAGATTACATCACTCCACAGACCCTTCTCCTCATCAAACACGCCGGTACGGCCTGCCATTACATTGGTATCCACATATACGGGATATACGGGGTCACAAACCGCAATACGGTTATCGGTACCGAAGATTTCCTGGATATTACCGGAGTCACTCTTTGCACCGTCGGAAACAAAAATCTCATCGGGGCTGATGTCACAGCCTCTTGCCTGATAATCATTCTCTGCAATTGCCTTACGAAGGAATTCGTAGCCAAGATCGGGAGCGTAGCCTCTGAAGGTATCTGCCTGACCCATTTCCAGAACGGCACCCTGCAATGCCTCAATGATTGCAGGAACCAGGGGCTGGGTTACATCACCGATGCCCAGTCTGATAATCTTCTTATCAGGATTTGCTGCCGCATAATTATTCACTCTCTTTCCGATTTCGGAAAAAAGATAACTGCCTCTTAACTTCAGATAATTTTCGTTTACTGTAACCATAAATAAGTCCAGCCTTTCTTAATATAGTTGTATTTGTCCCAAACGCCGATTGGACACAGCGATTCAAACTCCAATTCTCTTCCTGTCATCCAATCTTCGAACGCCTTTGTTCAAACTGTCCTATGAGAACATCAGGATGATCATCTCTGCTGATTCCACCATGTTTCTTCCGCAGTCCATACTGTTTTTCTGGATATAGCGGAAAGCCTCCGGTTCTGTCATGCCGTTTCGGTCCATCAGGACCTCCTTGGCCTTGTCAATCACCTTCTGCTCCTCCTCGGAACGTTTCACCGGCCCTTTCTTCTTCCTGCGAAGTCTGTAGTAGCCTTCCAGAGCAAGATTGATGGTCGCTGCCAGGTCACTGCCCTTGAAGGGAAGCCCCAGCTTGATTATGTTATCCGAGTAGGTATCTAAGGACATATCACTCGTAAGAATGATAATTTTGAAGTTATCAGGAAGATATTCTGCAAGCTCCGTGTAACTCATGTCACGCAATCTCTTCGTACAGATGACCACACCATAATCTCTTTCATGGGTGATTCTTAAGATTTCGGAAGCCTGAGAGTAAATCTCAATATCGTGTGCCATACCGAACTTCTGTATCGTGCTCGAAATGCGGTTGGCATCATCGGGTTTAGGCATCGCAATGATTATGCTGCCCATCCGGAAACCTCCTACATTTTAGCGAGATAGGTCTCAACTTCCCAGTCGGAAACCTGCTTCATATAGTCATTCCATTCTAATTGCTTTACATCCAGATAAATCTTTGCAAACTCTTCGCCGAGGGTTTCCTTCAGCAAAGCATCCCTCTCCAGGTAATGCAGAGCATCCTTCAGATTGCCGGGAAGTGCCTTGCCCTTCTTATTGTTCTCGGCACCGGAATCCAGCTGTCTGTGCACACCGTCCAGACCTGCTGCAATGCAGGCTGCGATTGCCAGATAGGGATTTGCACTGGGATCGGGGAAACGAAGTTCAACCTTAGTCTCGCCCAGGAGATTGCAGAGCTTCAGCATTGCCTGCTCGCCTCTGGTGGACCAGTTCACCTGCTTCGGCGCGTCCTCGCCGCACAAAATTCTCTTATAGGAATTCACGATTGGATTGGTAATCGCGCAAAGAGCTGCTGCGTGTTCCATAATTCCGCCCATGAAATATTTTGCGATATCAGAATTCTCTCCGTTGAACAGATTCTTACCGTCCTTGCAGAGAGAGAAATACATATGCATGCCGGAGCCGACCAGATCTGTTCTGGGCTTGGGCATGAAGGTTGCATACAGACCGAAACGCTTTGCGATGGATCTGATGGCAAACTTAAAGGTCATCAGGGAATCTGCTGTCTCCAGCGCTTCTCCCTGGGTAAAGCTGATTTCGTGCTGGCCTGCACCTTTTTCATGATGGGAGGACTCTACATCAAAGCCCATCTCCTCCAGAGTCAGAACCATGTCACGTCTTGCATTTTCACCCAAATCCAAAGGTCCTACATCCAGGTAGCCTGCTTTCTCATGGGTGACTGTTGTGGGCACACCGTTCTCATCGGTGTGGGACAGATAGAATTCACACTCGGGATCTACAATGAAGGTATATCCCTCCTTGCCGGCCTGTTCCAGCACCTTCTTCAGGATGGTTCTGGGGCTGAAATCATAAAGGCTGCCGTCTGCACAGTGAACATCACAGATAAATTTACCTACCTTGCCCTGCTGAGGTCTCCAGGGAAGGATTACGAAAGAATCCAGATCGGGATAGAGATAGAAATTCTCCTCGGGGTCATACATTCCGTCGAAGAGCGCCTCGCCCTCGATGGAGAACTTGCCCTCCAGTACTTTCTCAATCTGTCCCAAAGTGACAGCGATATTTTTAAGGCCGCCGTAGATGTCCGCAAACTGCAGACGAATAAATTCTACGTCTTCCTCTTCAATCAGATTCAAAATATCTCTTTTTGTCTTCATTGATTGTCTCCTCTCCTAATCAAAATCTCTACTATTCAAGTAAAAAAGGCGCCAAACATAACCTGTTCCGAAACAGTATTTGTCGACGCCTTTGTCACCATTATCACGATGAATTTATTTTATTAAATTTCTCGGTAAATGTAAAGATGATTTTTCTAAGAGGCACTCTCGAAAATCCGTCTGCTGCGCAGACCCGTGCTTCGCACTGCTGATTTTCTCGAGTTACGCTCGGGTGAAAACACGCCAGCGTGTTTTCCTTACCTCGCTAGACTATCCCCTGTGCCTTCATCGCGTCAGCTACCTTTAAGAAGCCTGCGATGTTAGCGCCTGCTACATAGTCGCCATCCTTGCCGTACTTCTTAGCTGCTGCATCAAGGTTGTGGAAGATGTTTACCATGATGTCCTTAAGCTTTGCATCTACCTCTTCGAAGGTCCATGAAAGTCTCTCAGAGTTCTGGCTCATCTCAAGTGCGGAGGTTGCTACACCACCTGCGTTTGATGCCTTACCGGGGCAGAACAGTACGCCGTTTGCCTGGAAGTACTCTACTGCATCGGGAGTAGAAGGCATGTTTGCACCTTCTGCTACTGCCATTACGCCGTTTGCTACAAGCTTCTTAGCATCCTCAAGGTTCAGCTCGTTCTGGGTTGCGCAAGGAAGAGCGATATCTACCTTAATCTCCCACTGATTGGTTCCCTCGGTTGCCTTGTCATGATACTGTGCTGAAGGTCTGGCTGCTGCATACTCAGTCAGACGTGCACGCTTAACTTCCTTAACTTCCTGAAGAAGTGCTACATCGATTCCTTCGGGATCGTAAACCCAACCGGTTGAATCTGAAACGGTTACGGGCTTAGCACCAAGCTGGATAGCCTTCTGGCATGCATAGATTGCTACATTACCGGAACCTGATACTGCACAGGTCTTGCCAGCAATGTCCTTGCCGTTGCACTTAAGCATCTCTTCTACCAGGTAAAGCAGACCGTAACCGGTTGCTTCGGTTCTTGCAAGTGATCCACCGTAGGAAAGTCCCTTACCGGTAAGAACACCTTCGTAAAGACCGGTAAGTCTCTTGTACTGACCGTACATGTAACCGATCTCTCTTGCGCCTGTTCCGATGTCACCTGCGGGAAC
>JAZLKR010000047.1:0-291713 GCA_045597705.1 Acetatifactor sp. | reverse complement strand
GAGTGCGACATCATACACACTGTTTCTACACATTGCCGTATTTGCTTCATACCGCTTCAAAGCTTGGTTACGCGATATTCTGCAAAGGTAAGCAGCCAACGGATCCGGTGTTTCCGGTGGAATCTTATTCCATGCCGCAAGGTATGTATCATTTTCGCACTCTTCTGTGTCCTGGAAGTTGTTCAAAATATGAAATGCTGTTCTTCTGATGATTGAACTGTATTTTTTTCTCGTTTCTGTTATCGCCTGTTCGGAGCGCTCAAAGAACAGTACAATAATCATCTTGTCATCCATATATTCCCTCGTTTTCATTTGGCTTCACTTATACTCTACGATTTTGAAATGAAATGTCTCACATCTCTCGCAATACACAAGCCTTTGCATCGTTTAGTTCAAATTTTTCAAAATGACCTCCAGCAGAGCCTGTCCATACGTTACTTACAACTCTTCCGCCCTTTCTGAATAAGAGCAGTACTATCATCCTTTAATAAGTAAATTGACGTCATATTTCTTAAACCAGTTATGATGAAATGAGAAAAAAGTATGATTTGACATCAGCAGAAAACGCTTAGTATTCCTAAAACCTATGAATTTATGTCAAACGGCTCTTTCATATGCCTAATTTTGCGGTCAATGTGCGGTCAGTGAAGCAAAAAAATCCCCGAAACCCTTGAATTTACTGGGTTTTCGGGGATTACTTAACTATTCGAATTCAATCGTTCCCGGGGGTTTGGAAGTCAGGTCATAGAATACTCTGTTAACTCCTCTTACCTCGTTGATGATACGGCTCATAACGGTCTGGAGCACTGCGAAGGGAATCTCTGCAGACTCAGCGGTCATGAAGTCAATGGTGCGTACGGCACGAAGTGCTACTGCGAAATCGTAGGTACGCTCGTCGCCCATAACACCTACACTTCTCATGTTGGTCAGGGCTGCGAAGTACTGGTTGGGTGCCCAGGGAGCCTCAACGCCGTTTTCTTCCTTGTAAGCAGCTGCTGCCTTGTCTACCTCTTCTCTGTAGATGTAGTCAGCGTCCTGTACAATCTTAACCTTCTCAGCGTTTACCTCACCAATGATACGGATGCCAAGTCCGGGGCCGGGGAAGGGCTGACGGAATACCAGTCTCTCGGGAATGCCCAGTTCCAGACCTGCCTTACGAACCTCATCCTTGAACAGGTTTCTCAAAGGCTCGATGATTTCCTTGAAATCAACATAATCGGGAAGACCGCCTACATTGTGGTGTGACTTGATGACTGCGGATTCACCGCCAAGGCCTGACTCAACAACATCGGGATAAATGGTTCCCTGTGCCAGGAAATCAACGGTACCGATCTTCTTCGCTTCTTCTTCAAAGACGCGGATGAACTCCTCGCCGATAATCTTACGCTTTCTCTCAGGCTCTTCTACGCCTGCCAGCTTTGCATAGTATCTGTCCTGTGCATTGACACGGATGAAGTTCAGATCAAACTGACCCTGAGGTCCGAATACAGCCTCAACCTCATCGCCCTCGTTCTTACGAAGAAGGCCGTGGTCAACGAATACGCAGGTAAGCTGCTTGCCGATTGCTCTGGAAAGAAGACCTGCTGCTACGGAAGAGTCAACACCGCCGGACAGCGCCAGCAGAACCTTGCCGTCGCCAACCTTCTCTCTGATCTCTTTTACTGTATTCTCAACGAAGGAATCCATTCTCCAGGTTCCGGAACATCCACAGATATTTCTTACGAAGTTGAAGAGAATTTCCTTACCGCGAACGGTATGAAGAACCTCGGGATGGAACTGGATTGCATAGAGCTTCTTCTCCTCGCAAGCATCTGCAGCGCAAGGACAGTCAGCGGTATGAGCCAGCACCTTGAAGCCGGGAGCAATCTTGGAAATATAATCGAAGTGGCTCATCCATACAACGGTCTCTTCCTCTACGCCTGCGAACAGGGTATCCTTACCGCCGTCGATAAAGGTCTTGGTCTTACCGTACTCACGAACGGGAGCCTTCTCAACCTTGCCGCCCAGCACATGGTTCATCAGCTGTGCGCCGTAGCAAAGTCCCAGAACGGGAATGCCCAGTTCGAAAAGTTCCTTGGTGTAGGTGGGGGCACCTTCCTCATAGCAGCTGTTAGGGCCGCCGGTAAGAATGATACCCTTGGGATTCATAGCCTTAATCTGTTCAATATCTGTTCTGTAAGAATAAATCTCACAATAAACATTACATTCTCTGACACGTCTTGCCACGAGCTGGTTGTACTGTCCGCCAAAATCAATGACAATAACTTTCTCTTGCGCGAGTATGTTCTCCATTGTGCTTGATCCTCCATCGTATTTTTGATAATGATATTTTTCCATTATAGTAGTAGATTCACTTATTTACAAGATGATTCTTTAAGAATTTTTTTACAAATAGACGGCAGGATGTTATAATAGAGAGCAGAAGCAAAACTAAACTCTCAAGGGGGATTCGTCCTATGGAAAAGCAGATTTTCACAAACGAAGTTATTATATCCTGGCTGCAGTATTATGCAAAAAATACCCAGATTGATCTGGAGCATGTAAAGATTATCGATATCACCAAGAAGAATAAGAATGTCATCCCTACCGTTGAAGCTCACAAGACCACAATGGTCTTCACCAACGCAGGTATCGACGATATTTTCTATCGCCTCTGGAACGCAGGTCTCGGCGAATGTGAGGTATGGTACAACGAGGGTTCCGATCCTTCCGGTGAGTTCAAGCACCGGCAGGTCAAGGACATGATTGACCGCGGCATCAATGCTTCCGCAGGTATGCTGATTTTAAATCCCAACGCCAGAAACACCGCAAAGACCGGCCTGAGTAACGAGCTTTTCGCCCGCGGCTCCGTTCATTATGTAGGCAGCGAAATCCGCGCCGTTATCCTGAATAAGATGAATGTTGCTCCCCAGGATGACCTTTGCATCATCGGCGGCGAGAGCATCGTAATCGAGGCAGCTCTGATGGCTCCCGAAGGCAATGTTATCGCAGTTGAGTACAGCCGCGCAGACCGTGCAACTCTGGAAGACAATGTGGCTCACTTTGATCTGCACAATGTAAAGATTATCGACCATGTAGATGCCGAGAGCATGGCTGACTGCCCTGTTCCCTCATTGGTATTCATGGTAGCAAGTGCCAGCACCAATCAGGAGTTAGCGTACCTGACCGGCATTAACCCCGACATCAATGTAGTTCTCTACACTCTGGACTTCAAGGTTGCCGCAACCATTCAGTCAACCCTGCAGGATATGGGCTTCACCGATATCGATACCATTCAGATTTCCGTAGCAAAGCTCGGCAGCCACAACACCTTCAAGCAGGAGCCCGCTCCCTGGATTATCACTGCTCGCGCAAATAATCGCTAATCGGGCCGGCAGTTTCTTCTGCCGTCACAAATTCCGCCAGCGTGCCGAAGGAATATCCCATTTCCTCCCACCTGGTCAGGACTTCATCCAGTATCTCACCATTGGTCTTCGAGGTACTATGTAATAGGACAATTGCACCGGGATGTACACGCTCCGTCAACTTCTTGAGGGCTTCCTCATGACTGGGCTGTGCATCCCGGTTCCAGTCTTGGTAAGCCAGACTCCAGAAGAAGGTTGTGTACCCCAGTTCCTTCGCAATCTGCAGGTTCTCGGTACTGAATTTTCCCTGTGGCGGTCTGTAATATTTCTCCATGTCGGTTCCGGTGATTTCCCGGAACTTTTTTTCTACACTTTCCACTTCCTCCCGGAAGGATTTCTCGTCGCAGATTTTTGACATGTCCGGATGATGATAGGTATGATTGCCAACCGTATGTCCGTCCTCTGACATGCGCTTCGCCAGCTCCGGCGCCGTCTCCAGGAAATGACCCACCACAAAGAAGGTGGCACTGATTCCATGCTTTTTCAGAGCATCCAGCATCGGCTCCAGATTCCCGTTTTCATATCCGCAGTCGAAGGTCAGATAGAGAATCTTTTCCTCATCATCTCGCATATAATAGGCGTTGTACTTCGCCATTTCCTCCACACTCACATCCCCTCTGGGTTTTTCACCGGGCTTGCCAAAGCCTAAGCCCCAGTCCTTTGTCTTGTTCAGCAATTCCTGAGCCGAAACCTTTTCCGCAGGCGCAGACTCCTGCTCCTTTTCAACCGGCACAGCGCTCCGCAGTTTTCCCACAGCCGCCCCCAGCACAAACATAATTCCAAACAAGGCTCCCAGAAATACGAGTGTCTTCGCCACGGGGTTCTCCCAATATTTTTTCCACATAGGCAGTCTTACATCCATCTGTTTTCCACAATATATTCCCGTCCCGTTTGTCCTTATACCCCGACAAGAGCATTAAAGGTGCCCTGCAGATTCAGCCTTCCATAGCCCCACTCTCTGTTGGGGTAATCCAGGTCGTGCATTCTGGACGCTCCCCGGATGAGGTAGCTCCTTATCTCACGACTTTCCACCACATTGTTATGGCCCTCCACCACGGCCCACTGCATAAACTGTGCCACGGCACCGGCAGTGATGGCTGCTGCCAGGCTGGAACCTGTGGCAGTTCCCCGCACCACAGGGATATTTACTCCCGGCGCCGCCAGGTCAGGCGTCACAGTGCCTGTTTTGGAATAACCTCTTCCGGAGAAAACCGAAAAGCTGTTGTTGGCGCTGTTGTACGCAGACACCGTAATCGCCCCCTCTGCCATGGCAGGCTCCGTCAAAGTCGTGTATGGGGTGGATTCCAGAAAAAAAACCTGCGTATTCAGGAACTGCCGCAGAGGCAGCCAGAAATGGAAGCTTCCGTTGTGAATCTCTCCCGCAGCCTCCACCCGAAAGCTCCAGATACCCGGGGTGGGCATTTCCACCCGAAAAAGAATTGCCTCATCCCCGGAACCGGCCTCCACCAAATTGCCTGCAACCGTAATTCGCGTGCGTTCATAGATGAAGCTGTAGGTCACCACATCCTTCAGCCCCAGCCGCACGGCCGGAATTGCCTCCCCGCCCGGAGACCGAACGGAAACGGCAAACACATCCGGAATATTGCCCCAAAACTCCAGCAGAAATCCCCGGCAATTCTCGCCCACTCGAATCTCTACCGTTTCTGCCGGCATTCCCGCTTGTCCCGAGGATAATTTCCCCTGATAATGATGTGCCTCGTTTCCCTCATTGCCGCCGCAGACAATGACGGCCCGGCTGCGCAGTACGGCAACCTGATTCAAGTACTTGGACAGAGCCGAATTTCCCGCGTGATCTCCGTAATTTGTCCCCAGTCCCAGACAAATCACTACCGGTCTCTCAAAGGTTCTTGCAAACCGTTCCCCGTAAAATACCCCCAGCATGATATCGTTTTCCGCATAGGCCGGTACATCCTTCGGCACCAGATAGAATTCTCGCAGGTACTCCTTGCACTCCTTCAGCTTCACAATTACCAGGTCTGCCTCCGGAGCAGCTCCTACATAGCCGCTCTCCAGCCTGCTGCCTGCCGCCACAGCTGCCAGATTGGTACCATGACCGTCCGTATCACGGCTGGGGACCACATCATAGGGATTGATGGCTTCCAAAGCCCGATTTATCTCTTCCTGTCCATACTCACTGCCATAGGGAATTCCTGCAGGCGGCGCACCGGTCTGCACTGTCTGATCCCAGATAGCCAGAATCCGGCTGCTGCCGTCCGGCCTTCGAAACAGCGGATTGGTATAGTCGATTCCTGTATCAATCATGACAATGACACACCCCCGCCCTGTCAGCGCCAATGGCTCCCGCTGCACCTGCAGAATGCCGCTTGCAGTCAGGTGATTGGCATCGAAGGGCCTCTCACCCGGCACAAACGATTCCTCCATCAGACCATAAAGCTTCGGAATGCTCCGCGGTTCAAAAAAATAAGCGTTTGCGCTCTCCAATTCTCTTCTGTTCAGATAAAGGATTCGATACCTGTCCTCAATGGGAACCATACACAGGTCGAACAGCTCCGGCGCTTCTTCCTTCACCGGAAAGTCCGTGATGATATCATAATATTCCTCCGACAATGCCCTTTCCTTACACGTAACCGCCACGTAAAAAGCCCCCTCTTCCACATAGTGTTTTATTCTATGCAGAAGAAGGGACCGATATTAAAAAAAAATTGCAAAATCAATTACCTTAATCGTGTCTCTCATCCATATTGTCGTAGGTCTCGCAGAATCTCGCTGCGAAGGCAGGTTCTTCACCGGCAGCATACAGGTGGGAAATATCACCGAAGCTGTTCACACGGAAGGACGCCACACCCTCTCTGCGTTCCTCGGTAATGACGGTCGTCACCGATGTAGGTGCCGCACAGGCATTGTGCCACAGAATCATGGGCGATACATTCATCAGATGTCCCAGCAACACGCACTCCAGACCGAAGTGGCAGAAGAACACCAGCGTATCTCTGTTGGGCTTCTCGGCGCGGTACAGCAGTCCGTCACGGACATAACCCCACTCCGCCAGCAGCTTGTCAAATTGTTCAATCACGTGGCGGTTCATCGCATCCACACCGCCTGCCTTCATAATCTCGGTCTCGCACCAGGCATCCTTGTCCAGGTAAGCAGGGTCTGCCGTCCAGTCCTGCGGCAGCCAATCCCAGGCAATATTTTTCTTCGTCGTGTCATCCGGTCTGTCGATTCTGCAGGGAAATTCCTGCAGCCAGTCGCAGACAATAGCGATTCTGCCGGTCTTCTGCAGGGTGAAGGATGCCGTGTCCTTCGCTCTTCCCAGCGGAGAAACATAGTACTGTGACACCTCCATGGGGGCAATTCTGTTGGAAACCAGTTCCGCTTCTTTCCAGCCCTTTTCCGTCAAAGAATCAATGGAATAATCCGGATCACCGTGTCTGACAAAAATAAGTTTCATGGAAATTTCTCCTATCTTCTTCCGAAAATACGGCTGTAGCCGTAGCTTAAAGGTACATCTGTCATATCCGCAATCATGGAGAATACGGTTTTCTTTCCCGTCATGCGATTGGGGCAGTTCTTGCTGTCACAGCCGGTACAGATACCACGGCATGTCACCGTCTCATCCTCTGTCAGTTCCGCCACGAAAGCAACGCTCTTCTTAGGAATCAGACAGCAGGCCTCGTTGCAGCGAACAGGAAGTCCCAGCTCCTCCAGAAGTGCAGGAAGCGTCTCGATGGGATAAGCCTCCTCACTGCCCAGGAAATGATACCTGGCCACATGATACTTTGTCTCCTCGGAAACGGTAAGATTGAATGCCACATACGCCTCCAGCAGCAGTTCGCTGGACAATGCCTCAACCATATACGTCTCCGCCAGCAGCTCCTGCTCTGCGAAGGTTTCCTGCAGTTCATCCACGCCCTCTCCCAGGCTGATTACTGCCTTTGCAAAAGGAACCCCCTCCACGTCAAAAAGTCTGCTGCCGCGGCATAGTCCCTCTCTTACGAAAGGGACCATTTTTTCAGCCACAGCAGTCAGACCTGCTAAATCATCTTCCTGATAATGATATTTCTGAAGGACCGTCCGCAGGAAAACGGAGTCCGTCAGTTTGTTTGGTAAACTAAGAAAGAAATCCATATCCGCTCTTTCTGTCCGCGGCCCTTACGCCTTTACTTTCAGGCAGCGTATTGCATTCAGTACCGCCAGCACCATAACACCTACATCGGCGAAGATTGCCAGCCACATACTTGCAATTCCCAGGGCACCCAGCACCAGGCAGATTGCCTTGATACCCAGCGCGAACACAATGTTTTCATATACGATACGCAGGCACTTTCTGGAAATCTTGATTGCCAGCGCAAGCTTCATGGGGTTGTCATCCATCAGTACAATATCTGCAGCCTCGATTGCCGCATCGGAGCCCAGGGCGCCCATTGCAACACCGATATCCGCTCTGGAAAGTACGGGAGCGTCATTGATACCGTCACCGACGAAGGCAAGATTCTCCTTCTCGCCCTTCTGTGCCAGAAGTGCCTCCACCGCTTCAACCTTGTCGCCGGGAAGCAGTTCACTCTTCACCTCATCCAGCTTCAGAATGCCTGCCACATGCTCTGCAACAGCCTTAGAGTCGCCGGTCAGCATAACCGCCTTCTTCACGCCTGCAGCTTTCAGTTCGGCAATTGCCTCGGCAGACTGTGCCTTTACAACATCGGAAATCAGAATATATCCTGCATATACGCCGTCCACTGCCAGATGAACCACTGTGCCCACACCGGTATTTTCCTCATAGGAAAGACCCAGCTTCTTCATCAGCTTCGCATTGCCGGCAGCAACCTTCACACCGTCAACCAGTGCGGTTACGCCGTGTCCGCCGATTTCCTCCACCTCGCTTACCAGTGTCTTGTCAATGTCCCTGCCGTAAGCTTCCTTCAGGCTCTTGCTGATGGGATGGGTAGAGAAGCTCTCCACATAGGCAGCCAGGCGAACCAGCTCTGCCTCATCTCCCTGTGCGGGATGAATCTCGGTTACCTTGAACACACCTTCCGTCAAAGTACCGGTCTTATCAAATACTACATACTTTGTCTTGGCAAGTGCTTCCAGATAGTTGGAACCCTTCACCAATATACCACAGGCACTTGCTCCTCCGATACCCCCAAAAAAGCTTAAGGGAATAGAAATAACCAAAGCGCAGGGGCAGCTGATTACCAGGAAGGTCAGCGCTCTGATAATCCAGCCTGCAAAGTTTGCGGGATTGCCCATAATCATGTTGACAATGGGAGGAATCACTGCCAGTGCCAATGCACTGTAGCAAACCGCAGGGGTATAATACTTTGCAAATTTTGTAATGAAGTTCTCGGCCTGCGCCTTCTTCATGCTGGAGTTTTCTACCAGATCCAGAATCTTGGAAACGGTAGACTCGCCGAATTCCTTGGTGGTCTGAATCTTCAGAAGGCCTGAATTATTCACACAACCGCTGATAACCTCATCGCCCACATTGACGGTGCGGGGAACACTCTCACCGGTCAGTGCCGCAGTGTTCAGCGTAGAAGAACCTTCCGTAACGATACCGTCGATAGGAACCTTCTCTCCGGGCTGCACCACAATCACCGTGCCGATTTCCACATCATCGGGATCAACCTGCTCCAGGTCGCCGGACTCGGTTTCGATGTTTGCGTAGTCGGGTCTGATGTCCATCAGTGCGCTGATGTTCTGGCGGCTCTTGCCAACCGCTACAGACTGGAACAGCTCACCGATCTGATAGAACAGCATTACCGCAACGCCCTCTGAAAACTCAGCCTCCAGACCGTTCAGTTCATTGTACACAGCCAGCAGCATAGCGCCCACAGTAGCTACCGCCATCAGGAAATTCTCGTCGAACACCTCGCCGTGAACCACTCCCAGCCCAGCCTTTCTCAAAATATCATAACCGATTACCAGATAAGGAATCAGGTACAGGAAAAATCTTGCGATTCCCGTCACAGGCAGGAAATGCAGAATTACCATCAGCACTGCCGCAACGATAATTCGATATAATACTTTTTTCTGCTTCTTTGTCATGATAACTGCTCCTTAATCCAGGAAGATTTCGCAATCACTCTCTACCTTCTTGCAAGCCTTTAAAACTGCCTGCATAACAGCCTTGTCATCTGCGCCCTCGGTGAATTCCACCTTCATCTTCTGAGTCATGAAGCTGACGGTTGCCTCAGCAATGCCTTCTACCTTCTTAGCTGCCTCTTCCATCTTCAGTGCACAGTTAGCGCAATCAACTTCAATCTTGTATGTCTTTTTCATATTTATAATCTCCTTTTGCTTTATATATGAATGTCTGTTCATATGTTTATATTACCATGTATTCTTCAAAAGTCAATAGGAAATTTCAAAAAAATTCAGGCATCAAAAAACCTCCCCGCTGCGGGGAGGTTGCTGAGCATTATTCATTTCCGCGAACTTCGATGATAGGTCCGCCGGTACCTTCGATGTACTCTCTGGTGATGGTCACACGGCCGATGTTGTCATCCTTTGGAATCTCATACATGATATCCAGCATGAACTCTTCAATGATGGAGCGAAGGGCTCTCGCACCGGTATCGCGCTTCATTGCCTTGTCGGCAATCGCCTCCAGTGCATCGTCGGTAAATTCCAGCTTTACCTCGTCCAGCTCCAGAAGCTTCTGATACTGCTTCAGAATCGCGTTCTTGGGCTCGTTCAGAATCTTCACCATCATGTCTCTGGTCAGTCCGTCCAGTGTGTAGATAATGGGCAGACGGCCGATGAACTCGGGAATCATGCCAAACTTTCTGATATCCTCCACGGTTACCTTGGACAGGATGTTAGGATCGTTGTCGTACTTGTCTTTCAAATCGGAATTGAAACCGATGGCAGCACTCTTGGTCAGACGCTCCTTGATGATGTCCTCCAGATCGGGGAATGCGCCGCCGCAGATGAAGAGAATGTTGCGGGTATTTACGGTTGCCAGAGGAACCATGGCGTTCTTGCTGTTGGCACCAACGGGAACCTCAACCTCTGCGCCCTCCAGAAGCTTTAAGAGTCCCTGCTGTACGCTCTCACCGCTGACATCGCGGGAGGAGGTATTTTTCTTCTTGGCAATCTTATCAATCTCATCGATGAAGACAATACCTGTCTCTGCCTTTTCAATGTCGTTGTCCGCAGCTGCAAGGAGCTTGGAAACAACGGACTCGATATCATCGCCGATGTAGCCTGCCTCTGTCAGAGAGGTTGCATCCGCAATGGCCAAGGGCACATCCAGCAGTCTTGCCAGTGTCTTTACCAGATAGGTCTTACCGGAACCGGTAGGTCCGATCATCAGCATGTTGGACTTTTCAATTTCAATGGAGTCCTGGGTGTTGGTAGCAACTCTCTTATAATGGTTGTAAACCGCTACGGAAATAACCTTCTTCGCATGCTCCTGGCCTACCACATACTCATCCAGACTTGCCTTAATCTTGTGAGGCGCGGGAATTGCTTTGATATCCAGAACAGGTGCCGCGTTCTTTGACTTCTTTTTCTTCACCTTCTGCTGCATACCGGGGAAGCCCATGCCGGGGAAATCTCCCAGATTTAAGAAGCTGATGTTGGGGAAGCCGTTCTTCTTGAAGTCATCGGTATCCTGTGTGGTTTCTTCCTCTGAAGGCTTCTCCTCCACAGGCTTGTCCTCTGTACTCTTTGTTTCCTCTGCCTCCGGCTTTCTCTCATTCTGCTGGCCAAAGCCGAAATCCATTCCGGGGATTCCGAACTGTTTCATGGCCTCCATGGTTCTGCGGGTGCAATCATCACAGACGCAAAGTCCGCCGGGCATTCTGGTCATTCTGCCTGCTTTGCTCTCGGGTCTTCGGCAGATGATACACACATCCTCATAATCATGGTCGTTTTTATCTTTATCTTCATTTAAGTCATCTCTGTACTCTGACATTTCTACTCACCTCTTCTGTTGTGAAAGTATGAGTTGAGTATACTCGAAAAACCGTAGAGGCACAAGTTAACTTTTTCTAAAGAGAATAAAAAGAAACCCGAAAAGCAAGGCCTTTCGGGTTCCGATAATACTTCTGATTTTATTCTTTGGGTCTCGCGCCGAGAGTAACCTCCAGGTCGAAGGACTCATACTCACCATCCACTGCACGGGAAATGGTCACGGTACAGGTCTCGCCTGCGCGATAGCACTCGATTCGCTCCTTCAGTTCACTGGGGCTTGTCACCTTCTGACCGTCGAACTTTGTGATGATATCTCTCTTCTTGATGCCGGCCTTCTCTGCCGCACCGCCTTCCATAATCTCGGTGATGTAAATACCCTTGGGAAGGCCAAGGCTCTGGTATGCTTCATCATTGATGGCCATCATGCCGATGCCCAGATATCCCATCTCATCTTCGGCTACCTTCTCACGAACCTCTCTTGTCATCAGTTCGGAAAGAATGGGGCTTGCGGAGCTGATGGGGATTGCGTAGCCCATACCCTCGATGGTGCTGCCGCCCATCTTGCTGGAGTTGATGCCGATTACCTCACCCTTGATATTTAACAGCGCGCCGCCGGAGTTACCGGGGTTGATGGCTGCATCGGTCTGAATCAGGGAATTGATATTGCCGTCTTCATCCTCAATCTCTCTGTTCAAGGCACTGATGATACCGGTTGTTACGGACTGTCCGTAGCCCAGAGCGTTACCGATGGCAACTACGGGCTCACCCAGCTTCAGGTTGCCGCTGTCGCCAAGCATTGCCACGGTGATGGCATCCTTGGTTTTCTTTTCCAGATTGTTCAGGTCCACTGCAATAACTGCCAGGTCCATTTCGGGGTCCACACCCTTGATGACTGCCTCAGAGGTGTTGCCGTCAATAAAGGTAACCTCCAACCTGTTGGACTCCTTTACCACATGATTGTTGGTGGCAATCAACAGCTGTGTATCGGTCTTGCCTACGATAATACCGGAACCGCTTGCTGCACTTTCCCTGTTATAATACTGTCCCCAGAAATTGTAGGATGTGGTTGTGTAGTTGCTGACAATGGAAACCATGGCAGGCATTACCTGATCTACCATCTCGGTAATATCGTTCTGCACATAGGTTACATACTGTGTAACATTTTCCGGCAGGGTTGCACCGTCAGGCAGCTGAATCACTGTCTCGGGAACCTTCACCACATTCTCGGGTAATTCTGCGGGCTTCTCGTTGACAACGGGCGCTGCATCCTTATCAAAGTACGCGATACCCTTCTGCACGCCGTACATGCCGGCTGCAGCACATCCGCCAAACAACAGTCCAAGGCAGGCTGCCACTGCGAGCTTTCCGATGAAGCTGCCCTTTTTCTGTGCCTTCTTCTGCGCCTTGCGCTGCTTCTTTGCCAGCTTTTCAGCCTGGCGTCTGGCCTTTCTGTTGGCTTTGGTGGCTAACTTTGCCTGACGGGTCATCTCGTCGGTATCAGCTGAAGTGTAATCGAAATATGCAGTCTGAGGTGCTGCCTGCGGAGCGGGCTCGACCGTGGGTTCCGGAGCGGCCTCGACAGGTGCTTCTGCAGGTGCCTCTACATCGACCGGCTCTGACTGAATCTCAATCTCAAAATCAGGGATTACTTCCTCTCTATCCTGTTCCTTGCCCTCATCCTTATTCTCTGAGGAACCAAGTTCGTAAATATCATCTCCGTACATTGTAAAACCTTCTTTCTTTCGGGAGCTTGAATCCATCACTCCCTCATCTTTATGGGGCTAGTATATCTGCCAATTGTGACGGAATTGTGTTTTAATTATAAAGAAAAGGTGAAAGTCTGTTTATTTTTTCCAGTACGCTTTGTTATCGGAAAACCGGATTACCCAGGCCTTGGGAAGCTTTTCATAGTTCTTTCCCAGCTTGTAGCCGAACAATTTGAAGCCGCACTGCATGCAGAAGCCGGGGAACAGATAGGTCTTGTGTACTTCCTTTAAAGCCCGGAAGGTAGCTGCCACCAGCTTCTTGCCCTCACTCTCGGAGGGTACATTCGCAAACACCTCCGGGTGCTGCGCCTGGGATACGCCCAGGTCAAAGTTGCGGTGGAACTGCTGCATGTTCTTATAATTATGAGAATGAATAACCCTTGCCTCCGCCTCGTAGGAAATTGCATATCCTGCACGAATCACCGCAGATGCGTAAATCATATCCTCATTAAAAATAGTCTGTTTTACAAAACCTCCCAGCTCCTCATACAGGTCTCTGCGATAAGCCGCACAGACATTGGAGCAGAAGAAGGTTTTGATTCCCAGTCTTTCCAGATCCGCTGCAGTCTTCACACAGGAGCTGTCCGGATAATTGAAGCCTCTGGAAATCTTTTCCAGTTCCGTGCTGTCCGCGCTTGCCATCTGTCTCGCGTAGGCAGCTCCCACCTTGCCGTTTAAGTTTGCGGTGAGGTGTTCAATCAGCTGCTCATCCGCCGGCATGGCATCCTGTGTCATGCAGACGAAAACCTCTGCCTCGGAATGGGACACACCTAAAGCTCTGGTGCCGCCGTGGTCGAACTCTGCCTTTGTCACATGATGCAGCTCCACCTTGGGAAAGCGGGCTGCGAAATCAACCTCCTGCAGCAAGGGCGCAATCAGTTCTTCCTCTGTATTCATCAATATGATTTTCGACACGGGAACAGTCTGCCTGTCCAGTCGTTCCAACAGCGCAAGCAATTCTTTGCCGGGCTTATAAGTCGGAATTATCACATCTATTTTCATGTTTTACCCTCGCGGTTTTCGAATAAATTCATGTTTTCATTATAATATAAAGGAGGCCGGGGCGCAATCGCCTCTGCCTCCTCTGCATAGTCTCTGAAATTACTTGTTAATATAAGGAGAAGTCTCGGACTTAATCTTCTGTGAGTACTCCTTAACGGTGTCTGTTACCTGATAGTCTGCATCGTCAAAGAGGAACTTATGCAGCCACTTTACATTGGTAACCAGGTCGGTAGGAACAACGCTGCTTCCCTTTGCGCCGATGTTGGCAACCACTCTGTTTTCCTCCTGAGGGAAACCGTTCTCGTCTACGATACGATAGTTTGCAATGTTGCCGATCAGGGTAAGGATGTCATCCTTATCGATGGAAGTATAAATGTCACCGATACTGTCATTGAATACCTTCTGCAGAGTAGTGAAATCCTTTTTCTTTGCCTGCTCCTCGATTGCCTTGATAACCTCACGCTGTCTTGCGGTTCTCTTGAAGTCATCACCTGCGGTGTAACGGATTCGGCAGTAAGCAGTTGCCTGAAGTCCGTCCAGGAGCTGGTAACCGGTGCTGGTCACGGGTGTGTAGCTGGTTCCCAGAACCTTTGCTACGCCGATCTGGTAGTTGTTGATATGCTGGAGCTCTGCAGAGTCTACATCGATGTAAACACCGCCAAGACCGTTGATAACCTTGCTCAGTCCCTTGTAGCCTACGGTTACAAAGTTTTCGATATCCATATCCAGGTTTGCATTTAACATCTTGATGGCCTGCTCAGCGCCGCCGTAGGAATATGCTGCGTTACACTTTCTGTACTCGTTGCCGATGTTCAGGTAGGTGTCACGATATACGGAACAAAGCTTGATGTCGCCGGTATCCATGTTGATGCTTGCAATCATGATACTGTCGCTTCGGCTGCCTTTCAGAAGCTGCTTATCTGTCTCGGCATCAACACCAAACAATGCGATGTTCATATAGCCCTTCATGGTACTGGTTCCCTCTTCCTTCGCCTGAACGATTTCCTCGGGAATTGCCAGCTGCTCCTTGTCCAGAACGGTTACCTTGGGGCCTTCCGTGTTGGTGTTCATTACCAGATACAAAATAGCGATCATTGCCAGAATGATAATGATCTCAAACAGAAAGATGATAAATTTCTTCTTGCTGTTTTTCTTCTTTCTCTTTGCGGTTGCCATAACTTTGATTCTCCTTAAACATTAATATGCATTTTTATTGATAAAGCCTGTGAAGAAGGTCATGATGATAATCTTGATATCAAAGGCTAATGTCCAGTTTTCGATGTAGTAAAGGTCGTACTCGATTCTCTTCCTGATGGAAGTATCACCGCGCAGGCCGTTGACCTGTGCCCAGCCGGTAAGTCCCGGACGAACCTGATGCTTAACCATGTATCTGGGAATCTCTTCCTTAAACTTCTCAACGAACTGCGGTCTCTCGGGTCTGGGTCCTACCAGGCTCATATCGCCCTTCAGAATATTGAAGAGCTGAGGCAGTTCATCAATGCTGGTCTTTCGAAGGATCTTGCCCACATTGGTGACGCGGGGATCGTTCTTCGTGGTCCAGCCGCCCTTTTCTTCCTTCGCCGACTGCACGCCCATGCTGCGGAACTTGTACATACAGAAGGGCTTGTTGTGAAGACCCACACGCTCCTGCTTGAAAATGATGGGGCCGGGACTGGAAAGCTTAACCAGAATCGCTGCCACCAGCATAATCGGTGAAGTAATGATAATGCCGAACAGGGAACCCACAATGTCCATCAGGCGCTTCAGCATGGCGTTCACGCTGTTGGTCAGGGGTACATAACGAATATTGATAACCGGAAGTCCCATCAGGTCCTCTGTGTAAGGCTTGCTGGGAATCAGGCTGTTGTAATCGGGAATGAATTTGGTGTGCACACCGGATTTCTCACAGGTGGTAACCACATGCTCCAGATAATCGTAATCCTTCAGGGAAAGGGTAACCGCAATCTCATCCAGCTCGTTGGCCGGGAGGATTACCTCCAGATTATCCAGTCTTCCCAGCACCTTTACGCCCTTGTAAAGGGTTCCGGCGGGAATGTGATCATCCAGAATACCCATCGCTGCATAACCCCACTGGGGGTTGTCCATGATTCTGTCAATGTACTCTTCCGCGGCTCTGGAATATCCAACCAGCAAAATGTGCTTGATGTTGTAGCCCTTCTGCCTGATGTCCCTGAGGCCTTTTCGCAGAAACCAGCGAAATACCGAGGTCAGGAAAATATTGAAGAAGTAGAAGAAGCCCATGACGGAACGGGAAATATTGAATTCTCGAATGATCATGTACAGCAAAATAATCAGCGCTACGATTCCGATGGTATTTGCTTTGAAAATACCAAAGATCTCAAACCGTCGGCGAATGGTTCGCTTCGGTGAATACACGTCATTGAAATGGTAGCTCAGCATGGTAATGGGAATAATGAAGACGAGCAGTTTGAAATAATCCGCAGCCGGCAGAACACCGGGACCGGGTCCCTGACCGCGGGTTAAAATGTAGAATTTGAAAAAATAAGCCAGCATAAAGGATGCCGCCATAATGACTGCATCAATCAGTACCAATACTCGATTAAATACTTTCTGGTTATCTTTAATCATTGTCGCTCCACATCATCCTACAAATAGCGCTAGTACACTACATTACACATTATAATGGGAACTATTTTAGATTTTATGAAGACAATTCTTAAGTTTTCTTAAGAAATCGACAGAAACTGACACAAAAAAGAGAGCGAAATCTTCGGATGACCGAAAATACGCTCTCTCATATTTCTTTCACTTCGTTTAGGACAGTTCAACCGTTCTCTCCGGCATATACAGCTGCGTATAACCGGCCTTGCGGATGGCCTTTGCTAATCTGACACTCATGTCAGAAATATCGGTTCCTTCCGGCAATGCATTCACATCAAAAATCTGTCCCCCGGGAATGGTGCGATAGGGCACCCCTGTCACCAGCTCAAAGGTGTTGTACAGTCTGGGATTCAGCTCCAGATTACGCAGGTCCAAGGCCTTGGCAGTCTGCTGCAGAGTAGCCCGATGCAGATAGCCGCTGTAATCCTCCGGCAGATCCAGGTAGAAAACCTCGCCTTCCTTGCTCATTCTGCCGCCCGCAATCTTGCCGTCCTTCAGAACTCGACCGCCGATGGCTCCCAGCTCGGGACGCATCTCAAAAAGATTTCCGCGATATACCACATTGTAAAAGCCCAGATGTCTGCTCTCCTCCACTGTGCCGAGCCAGCCCATTTTGTCCACGAAATCCTGAATTGCCTTTGCACCGGCTTCATAGGCATAACGCTTGCTCTGGGGATTTTCGGCAGTGGAGTTGCTGTGGCATCTCCAGTGGTAAAGCACCTTGTCAATGTGGGCAATCTTGTATTCCTTGCCCCAAAGCTTGGCTGCCGCACGCAGAACCATATCAAAGTCCTGCGCTCCGTCATACTCCTTGCGGAAGGTAAGCTGCTTCATCAGCTCGCTCTTCATCACCAGGAAATGACAGATATAATTATTGGACAGAAGCATGTCCGGATTGTAATCCTCTTTCAGATTCGGTTCAAAATAAGCGCTCTCATTCTCATCGCACTTATCCTCATCACTGTAGAGCAGCTCCAGCGTGATTTTCTCCCGCTTTGCCGCTTCAATGCGAACCACCATCTCATACAGCGCATTTTCACAGAGAATATCATCGTGATCCAGCAGTCCGATGTACTCACCCACCGCAGCGATGATACCCTTGTTGGTGTTTCCCGCAATGCCGAGATTCTCAGAAAGCGGCAGATAGGAAATTCTGGGATCCTGATAGGTATCCACAACCCGCTTTACGCTGTCGTCGCCGCTGGCATCCGCCAACAGCAGTTCAAATCTGGGATAGGTCTGATTCAGCACAGACTCAATCATTCTGCGCAGATAAACCTCAGGTGTCTGAAAGGTCGGCACCACAATACTGAAAAAGACATTGGAAATGCCTTCCGCCACTGCAGCCCTCTCTCTCTTCAGTTCTGCCTGCGATGCAGGCACGAACACATAAGGAGCCTTCTTTCTCTCCTCCAGGCGCTCCGATACGGCGCTGATGGTACTCTTTAATCCATTTCTCTGAAAATAATACAGAGTCTTTTTCAGATCAGCTAAATTCTTCCCCATATTTGCCTCCTTTTCCCCCATAGGCATTTTTATTGATTGCTGATTTTTAAAGAGAAATCACTGCGATCCAGTGAGAAGTTCGCATTGTAGTACGGATCTCCCGCTGCCAGCTCCTCCGCCCATTTCTCGCGGAAGCGTGCGGATTCGTCGTCGTAGCGCTTTGCCTTCTCGCCCTTGTCATCCAGACCTCTGGAAACGGACTCGTAATGGTACAGCTCTGCGAAGGGAGTGAATATATTGAGCATTCCCTTCTTACGAAGCTTCAGGCAAAGGTCCACATCATTCAGGGAAATCTCAAAGCTCTCGTCCAGGCCTCCCACCTCACGGAAGAGAGACTTCTTAAGCAGCAGGCAGGCGCCTGTCACTGCGGTGACATTCTGTGCGTAGCAAAGTCTGCCCATGTAGCCCAGATTCTGTCTGTGCTGCTTGTAGTGGGTATGGCCCGCAGTTCTGTGGGCTCCCAGACCGATGACTACGCCGGCATGCTGAATGGTATTGTCAGGGTAATAGAGCTTTGCGCCCACGGCACCCACATCGTCACGCTGCGCGTACATCAGCAGCTCCTCCATCCAGTTGACGGTAATCACCTGGGTATCATTATTTAACAGAAGGAGGTACTCACCGTCCGCATAATCTGCACCCAGATTGTTTACTGCGGAATAATTGAAGTGCCCCTCATAAAGCACGATTTTGACCTTGGTGCCGGCTGCACCGTCCTCATTGGCATCCAGCATACCCTTGTCACAAATCTTTCCCTTGCGGAAGAATGCTCTCGTCTCGTTGGCTGCCTTCTCGTAGTCATAACCCAGCAGTTCGCTGTAGTAAGCCTTGATCTCCGGAGTGGTACTGTTATTCTCCACAATGATAATCTCATAATTATCGTAGGTGGATTTTCCCGTGATGGAGGTGATACATCTTCTCAGATCCTCTGCATGATCCTTATTGGCAATGATAATGGAAATCTTTGATGTTTCCTTCACTTCATAGCGAATACGGAAAATAGTCGCAAACGCTCTGGTGCTCTCAATCTTGAAATGGTCGTAGCCATGCTTGCGAAGATGCTCCGCAACTGCTCCCTTTGCTGCCGCAATCGCATAAGGCTTTGCCTCAATGCCGGAAGCAACGCTGCCCTCATGGCTGCGCCAGTAATACATGGCTCTTGCCACATGCACAATCTTCGATGCGTTGTCGGTAAGGCGCAGAATCATATCATGGTCCTGGCTGCCGTCGAACTGAGAACGGAACAGCTCGCTGCCGTCCAGCAGGCTTCTCTTGAACACGCTGAAATGGCAGATATAATTGTTGGCACGCAGATTATCAGGTGCATAATCCGGCTTAAAATGCATGGTCAGCATCTGGTTGATATCGCCGTTCTTGAAGGTAATCTCATCGCAGTAGATATAATCTGCGCCCTGCTCGTTGATGGCCTTCACATACTCAAACAGCACGCTGGGATGCAGAATGTCATCCTGGTCCAGAAGACCCATATACTCACCGGTGGCGAATTCCAGGCAGGCGTTTGTGTTGCCGGAAATACCGCCGTTTTTCTCCAGCTTACGATAGACAATTCTGCCGTCGGACTTGGCAGCATACTCTCTGCTGATATCGCCGATATAGCTGTGCTCCGCATCGGAACCGTCCGCCAGACAAAGCTCCCAGTTCTGATAGGTCTGGTTCATGACAGACTCAATCATCTCAATCTGGAACTCTCTCTTATTATTCCAGAGGGGTACCAGAATACTGATTTTGGGCATGTAGGGGAACTCTGTTTCCCTCTCTGCCTTCGCCTGCTCCGGTGTAGGGAAGCTGTCCGTACCGAACTGCTTCATGGCCTGACGCTCACGCTTCTTGTAATCCAGCTTCTGAACAAGTCCCTTGGGGCCGCCCAGATTCTTCACGCGGTCCTTCTGGCGGATTACCCAGTGCATGCAGTCTCTGGCAGGCTTGGAACACTTCCACAGGGGATTGTTTTTGATGCGGTTCAGCTTCAGCTCCAGTTCCTTGTTCTGGTCTTCCAGGTCAGCGATACGCCCTGCAAGCTCTGCACTTTTTAAATGTTCCCGCTCGTAAGCTTCTCTGTAATCTGTTTCACTCATTGTTCTCTCCTATTTGTACTGAAAACAGTACTTCTCAGACTTTCTCAAGTGTGCGCCTGCTCCAATGAACCAATGTCGTTCTCGTCACACGATTTGACGCCAGAATACCGATGCGATAGGTAGCCTTCGGCAAAGACTCCATATCAATCAGAACATCCATACCGCAAAGCGCAACATTCTTCTGATCCGGTACATTCTCCTCCTGGTCGGGTCTGTACTGTCCCTCCAGAACTCCGGCAAAAACTGTTCCTGCGGTTTCACTCTTCAGAAGCAGTCTCCTCTCGTAGCAGGCATTGTCATCTCCCAGTACAATACTCCAGCCGTACAGATAATTTCCCCGTATATCCTCCAGACCCACCGCAAAGCATTGATCCTCTCTCGCCTGCTTCGGCAGGGTATATGCCGCAGGTGTGAGCTGCTGGGTCGCGTTGCCGCTGGTAAGATATGCCGGCACGATCTTCGGTCCCAGACCGTCCCTGTTCAGGTACTCGGAATAGAAAGGATCTCTTCCGGGCAGGTCGGGATGCATGGAGAACAATCGGTCTCTCTCAGACATCAGACGCTTGATTTTCTCCTCCGACATACCGTCGGAACCGCGGCTTAAGGATTCATGATGGTAAGCAAAGATTTCATTGATGCAGACATTAAAGTAGCCTGCCTCCAGCAATTTGTAACACAGGTCCACATCGTTAAATGCAACCGCCAGGCTCTCCTCGTATTCTCCGACCTCGAGGAATTTGCTCTTCTCCAGCATCAGACAGGCCGCCGTCACTGCCGGGAAATTGGCGTTGCAGCTTCCTGCCTTTGCATAATATTCTTTTCCGTCCTCAAGTGTCTGCAGCTTGTGCACCGGTCCCATGGGAAGGCTTGTGACTCCCGCATGCTGAATGCGATTGCTCTCCGGATACAGAAGCTTCATGCCCACCGCACCGGTATAGGGTCTCACTGCCGCTGCCGCCATCTCCTGGATACATCCCTCGCAAAGCGTCACATCGTCATTCAAAAACAGAAGCAGCTTGCTGCCGGACTTCTCCGCGCCGAGATTGCACATCTGTGAGAAGTTAAAGGGAAGCGGTTCCTCTGACGCCCCGGGCATATACTCATACACATGGGGCAGTCCGCAATGCTCCAGCATTACCTGGGTCTTCTCTCTGTTTTCTCTGCTGCTGCCGTTGTCAACCACCACAATTTCGCAGGCAAGGTCAGTGTGCGCCTTCACGCTGTCGATGCACTTCTCCAGAAGCTCCGGATTGTCCTTTGAGGGAATGATGACCGAAACCACCGGCTCATCCGTGGGAACCGCCAGGCAGTAGTTCTCGGTAAAGCCGCGAAGCAGGGCTCGATGCTCTGCCTTCTTAAACTCCGTATTTGCGAAGAATTTCTCTCTGGACTGCAGGTCGGATGCCGTAAACAGAATCTGCGGCAAATGGCCGATCGCACGGCTGCCCTTCTGTAAACCGATCATCAGACAGTGAGAAAACCATTTCTCCGCATCCGCAAAATTGTCGATGTAATAAATATTGTCTTTCTTATGTGCAAAAAGCTTCGCCCAGGTTTCGGGCTCCACCTTATCGTAAAAGCTTTTGATTTTTTCGAAATGAGCCGTTCTGACAGCCACGATACTGCCGAAGTAAAAGTAACTGTTCATCAGATCCGGTGACCAATCCGGCTTGAACCATGGATTGGAGGGAACCTCGGAAGCGTTCAGGGCGTCCTCGTCTCCGTACACCACCTGGACCTTTGGATTCTCTTCAAAGAAGGCTGCCAGATTACGCATGGCATACTCCGCCGGTTCTCCCTCCGCCAGCTGCAGTACCACGAATTCCGCATCCGCCTGCACTGTGTCTGCCGTCTGAGACCACTCCGCCTGCTTCTTCTGCAACCACTGCTTATAGGTTACCTTTCGCTCCGTCAGGCTTTTCTCATATTTTTTGTCCTGTTGTTCTATAAAGTACTGCTTAATAAAGCTCTTTATGCTCAAGTCTAAAACTCCTTGCAATACAGTTTCCTATTAGAAAATTCTCTTCACGGACTTTGCCATCTCTTCCGTCATGGCGAGAGGTACACGCGCTACCTCCAGCTTGATGTTCAGGGTATTCTCGCCCTTGCGCTCCAGCTCCGTCAGGTAAATGTTGATGTTAGGGTCAACAGTCGGGAAAATCAGAGTGGAAGGCTTCGCGATTCGTCCGTTAATCTTCAGAATCTTCTTGTTGGTGTAATCCACCGGCTGTCCGTTGAAGGTCAGCTCCAGAATGCGAACCACGCAGCTGTCAAAGCAGGGATCGATTCGCAGCACGCGGACATTGCCGTCCACAGCCAGCTCGGTCTCAATCATGGTTTCGCTGATAAATGCATCCTTCACAAAGTAAGACTCTGCTTCCACAAAGCCCTGGCCCTTGTCCTCGTAAACCTGCACGCGAAGAATGTCATCGCTGCCGTGCATCTTGTCCAGCCATTTGATGGGCTCCAGCACCTCTTTGCCGATGAGATTTCTCATCTCGCCCATGCTCAGACGCTTGCCGGTTACAAAGGACTGGAAGTTTGCTTCCTGCTCTCTGTAATTCTCCGCATCGCTTTCCGTGATATCCAGAGAAGCCAGAATGCTGTCCATATCAATGGCATTGCGCTTCTCGTCCTCCAGCAGGTAACAGTAGATAGCGCGGAATGCACTTTCTCTTGCCTCAATGGCCTTGCCGAAGGTCCACTCGTAGTCAATCATGGTCCAGGTATCGCCATCCACCAGAATATTGGAGAAAATCAGATCGTAATTGGAAACCGGGTACTCGCTGTTGTAGCCGATTCGTTCCAGATATTCGTTAAAGAGGGCCTTGAAGCCTTCTGTGTCATTGCGCTCCACGCAGGCATCCAGCAGCTGTGTCAGAGGCACACCGGGCACATATTCGAACTCCGCATAGAGCTCGTCGCCCTCCTCCACCAGCTGGCAGCGATTGATTTCCAGCTTGCTGCCGGCATAGCGCTCGCTCAGCTGTCTGTAGGCCACCTCCATGCCGCGGATGTGATTCTTCGCTTCCTCGCAGGCAGGATATTTGCGGACCACTGCCACATCATAGGTAATCACCTGAGGCTCGTTTGGTTCGCCGTTCTCGTCGAACTCCTCCTCGGGCTCAATCAGTTCCTGTCTGGTAAAGCGGTCGATTTCCGTGCGGATGGAGAATTCCGGCGCACGGTCATTGGAATATTTCGCAAACTTCACGGGCAGAGGCTCGCCCAGCACTGCCACAAAGGAATTGGAGAACACAGGGAACAGTCCGTCCTCCACAATACCATCGAAAGCATGCTTCTCATCGAAAAGCAGCATTCTGTCTCTGTCGAAGTTGCGCAGATTGTTGCACAGTTCTCCCTTGCCGGGCAGATAATCGTCGCTGTAGACGGTTGTCATGAACTTATAGTCCGGATAAGGGTAGTAGAAATGATAATTGGTTACACCGCAGCGCAGGAAAATATTTTCCAGCCCGCTTCGGCTGAAGGTGCGGACACCGCCGCCGTTTGCGTAATTTTCAATACCGGAGAACCAGGTTCCCAGGTGGTCTTCCTTACAGCCCGCAAAGTACTTCAGGCCCAGCTTGTTCTCGATGGCAATCACAATACGGCCGCCGGGAGCTAAATGTGTCATCAGAATCTGCAGGAAGGTTTCGAAGGGAGCATCCCCTCCGATGTAGCTGATGCCGTATTCAAATACGCCGATCAGACAGATATAGTCGTAATCCGCAGGCAAATCCGGCTCAATATCCTTGAAATTGCCCACATGAATGGTAACATTCTCACACTCGCCGTGGCGGTAAGCGTTGATGGTGCTTCTCTTCTTGGAGAGGTCCACACAGGTCACGCTGCCGGCCTTTCTGGCGAAAGCGCCTGTGATGGCTCCGCAGCCGCTGCCCACTTCCAGTACCTTGCTGGTCTTGTCCATGGGAATCCAGTCCACAATATTCTCTCTTAGGGGGGACATATGGTACAGAACCGGCCAGTTCTTATGCTCCTCGATGGCACCTGCATACTCCACGGGAGCCAGTTCCTTGACGATGGAGAGAATTTCATCCTCCACTGCGCCGTCACAGTACAGATCCACGCCGGGATATCTGGTAAAGTCCATCTCCACCAGTCCGAACTTCTCACGGATGGGAGTAACCGCTTCTGTTGTATTATCCTTGATTTCTTCTGCCATGGCTGTTTTGCCTTTCTGAATGATTCTCGCTTTATTTAGATGTCAGTGACACTCACTGCGGAATCCATATCGTAGTAACCCACGGTGTTCTTGTCCGAAACCACCGTGATATTCAATGCATCATAAAGTCTGTGATAAACCTCAAAGGTTTCACCGTTATAGCCGGTAACTCCCAGAGACAGGAGATACTCTCCGCCCTGAAGACTCATCTTCTGTTTGAAGGTAATCTCTTTCTTCTGCCCGGGCTCCGCACTGTCCAGAAATGCTCTTTCGATCATGGAGTTTGTGCCGGTGATTTCCGTTCCCATTACATTTTTAATGGAAAATGCAAAAATCGGAGCGGGAATGTGGTCCGTGAAGCCTACCTTCATATGCAGAGTGAACTCACTGCCCTTGATGATGGCGGTAGTTCTCACACCCCTGTCATCGGTAATGTAGTACTCCAGAATCTGTGCCTGCTTCGTACCGTATTCCAGAGCTTCCGGATTCACACCGGTGGCTGCCTTCTGCAGAGAAGGGTCATTGAGCAGATTCTCTGTCTCATTTCCCTCAGGCACCTCGTACTGACCTACCAGCACGCGCTTGTAGGCATCAATCATCTCCTTGGGAGAACCCTCGCCCAGGAGATTACCCTGATTCAGCAGGAAGACTCTGTCACAGTATTTGCTGATGCTGGACAGGTCATGGCTTACAAAGACGATGGTCTTGCCCATCTTCTTGAACTCTTCAAATTTGTGGTAGCACTTCGCCTGGAAGAACACGTCTCCGACCGAAAGTGCTTCGTCTACAATCAGAATCTCCGGCTCGATGTTGATTGCAACCGCAAATGCCAATCGCACAAACATACCGCTGGAGTAGGTCTTTACGGGCTGATACACATAATCGCCGATGTCTGCAAATTCCAGAATCGCCGGCAGCTTTGCATCAATCTCCTTTTCGGAGAAGCCCATCATGGTACCGTTCAGATACACATTCTCAATACCGTTGTATTCCTGGTTGAAGCCGGCGCCCAGCTCCAGCAGAGCGGAGATACGGCCATCCACCTTGACCTCACCGGAGGTGGGGTTCAATACACCGGTAATAATCTTCAGAATCGTGGACTTACCGGAGCCGTTTGTTCCGATGATGCCCACGGTCTCGCCCTTATTGATGTTCAGGCTCACACCGTTCAGCGCATAGTGGAGCTTGTGATTGATTTTCTTGCCAAGTCCGAAGGCCTCCTTCATACGGTCTCTGGGCTTGTCGTAGAGCTTATAAATCTTCACCACATCCTTGACTTCAATAGCGGGAGTGGTGCTTGCTTCCTGATTGATTGTTCTGTTATCGTCCATAGGTCACTGTCTTCTCCCGTTCTTGTTACAGTACATCCGCGAAATGTACCTTCAGTCTCTTAAAGATTGCGGCGCCGATACCGAACAGCACCACGGTGATGATCCAAAAATACATGGTGGAGAAAAAGTCCTGGAAAAACCATTCCTTTTCATAGATGGCACTTCTGTAGCCGTTTACGATATATACCAGAGGATTCAGCTTCAGAATCACGACCCACTTGGCATTGATTGTGTTGATGTTCCAGAGAATCGGGGTTGCCCACATGCCGATCTGCAGCGCGATGTTGATAATCTGTCCCAGATCGCGGAAGAAAATAACAACGGAGCAGGTGGTGTAGCATAGCGCCAGCACGAAAATAAACAGGCAGGCACTGTAGTACAGAATCTGTATGGTATAAATCGTAGGATAATAGCCGTAAAGAGCTGCAACCAGCAGCAGCACGCACACGAAGAACACATGAATAAAGGTCGCTGCAATAATCTTGATAATGGGAAGGATACTGATTTTGAAAACCACCTTTTTTACCAGGTAGTTGTATTCCAGCAAAGCATTGGTACCGTTGTTCAGGGCTTCGTTAAAGTAGAACCAGGGCACCAGACCGGCGGTCAGGAACAGCACGAAGGGAATCTCGCCGTTGCCGCGGTTAATGCCGTTTCCCATCAGCTTATCGAACACCACATAGTACATGGCAACCGTAACCACGGGCTGAACCATCGCCCAGACCGCGCCCATGTAGGAGCCTGCGTAACGCTTCTTAAAATCGTTCTTTGCCAGCTTCCAGATCAGGTGTCTGCTCTGCAGCAGTTCTCCCGGAAGTGTTGTAAATTTGTCATAACCGACGGCAAATCCGAGACATGCCGCCAGAATAACCGCACAGGAAATAACCTTCTTAATCAATTCCATCTTCAGGTTAACACCGGGATCCACATTATTATGAAAAATGATGATTAATGCCAGTACCAGACCGGCCAGCGAAAAGATTGTAATTCCGCTTCGTTTGCTTATCTTCATGAGAAGGAGCTCCTTAAAAAAATGATCTGCGCCCGACAAATTTCTACTCACGGGCACTCATAAAAACTCAAAATTATCATACCATGTTTCGCACTTCTTTCCAATGTCTTTTTGTTGTGAAATATCGAAAACTAATCTTATGAAATTCTTAAAAAAAGCCTGAGGCAATCGCCTCAGGCTTTCAATGTAATGTCTTTATTAGTATCCCAGATAACTTAGGTTCATATCCACATCGCCGCTGATACCGGAAACCTTACCGGTTGCACGATACTGCCACAGGTCATATCTGCCGGTGTAGGTAGGAGCTGCAGCGTACTGTGCCAGCCAGATCTTGTATGCGCCCAGCTGAGAAGGATCCAGCTTGGTTTCCAACCAGTTCTTGTTTGCATAAATACCTGCTGTATAGCCTGCGTTCTGAATGGTCTGGCAGAATGCCTTGCAGACTGCAGTTCTGGTCGCGCTGTCAATCTTATCGCCGCGGCCGCCGCTGGGCTCAACATCCAGGAAGATAGGATAAGAAATCTTATAGTTCTTAACCTGCTCCAGTACCATGGAAGCTTCCTCAACCGCCTCACGCTCATCGATAGCCTGAGTGAAGAAGTATACGCCAACCTTGATGCCTACAGCGGTTGCGCCCTTGATATTGGCAACAAACTTAGGATCGATAACCAGCTTACCTTCTGTAGAACCTCTGTATCCGCAGCGGATGATTGCGTAGTTCACACCGGAATTCTTAACTGCGTTCCAGTCGATGGTGCTGTTCCACTTGGAAACATCAATACCGAGCGCACCGGTTCCGGTAACCAGAGTACCGTCGCTTGCAAAGTTGTACTTCGCACCCTGAATAACCTGCTCACCGGTAACCTTCTTGCCGTCTGCCGTGAAGAAGTAAACCTTACCGTCGATGGTCTGCCATCCAGTATACTTCTCCTCACCCTTTACAAAGAACTTGTCGAAGGTGTAGTAGTCAGCAAAGGTAGCCTGTCTGTATTCGTTGTTTTCCAGTACATAAATCAGATTGCCGAGTGCATCGGTCAGCTCTGTCTTAGTGTCCTTCTTCGGATTGGGAAGAACCGTTACGGCATAAGCAAGCTTTGTTTCAACATCGCCTTCTTTTACTACTACAGTGATGTTGACGGTGCCTTCCTTTACACCCTCAAGAGTGATGGGAAGAATCATCTTCTCGCCGTCTACCTTTATCGCCTCAGCCTTTGCCTTCAGCACTTCCTCGCTTACGGAGGCTACGGTAACGGTAGGATTCTTGGTCAGTGTCTTCTCCAGAATTCCGTTCAGTACAAAAGGAACTTCTGCATATACGGAAATGGTTTCTTTCTCAAAAACAATCTTGGTCTCGCTGCCTGCGGTTACGGTCAGGGTTGTGGTTGCCTCTGTTTCCTTGGTACCGCCTTCCTTGTAGTTGGCAGTAACGGTAACCTTTACCACACCGTGCTTCTCGCCTGCTGTCAGAACCAGCTTACCCTTCTCATCCACTGCTGCGGTGATGATATCGGCGGGCTCTGTCTTAACTGTGTAAGCAAGCTCTTTACCCTCCAGGAAATCCTTTGCCTTGACATTCAGCTCAAGCTTTTCCTTCAGAGGCATGATATATTCATCCTTTTCGTAAGCAATGGAACCCTTCTTCAGTTCCTCAGCTTCATTGACTGTTACTACACAGCTGGCGGAAACAGTCACTTCCTCTGTCTTGGTTGTCACAGCTCTTGAAGTGCCCTCCGCAGCAGATTCGGTAGCCTCGGGAGTTGAGGTAGCCTCAGGAGAAGCAGTTGCCTCAGGGTCTTCGGGATTGGGTGTTGCTTCAGGAATGGGAGGATTACCGGTCTCCTCGGATTTTACGGAATAAGTAACGGTTGCCTTGGCAGTGAAGGTAATGGTTGCTTCACCGGCCTTCACGGCAGTTACCACACCGTTGCTGTCAACGGTAGCAACCTCTTCCTTTGAGCTTGTCCAAACAACATCGGACAGCTCTACTCCGGTTACGGTTTCTGTCTCCGCATCGGAGGTTGCTGCAGATTCAGCCTTCAGGGTGATTTTCTCACCGATTTCCATCTTTTTGCTGTCGGGAGTTACCTTTCCCTTTGCCGCAATGGCTGCTCTGCGGAACAGAGAAGTAAGCATTGCTGTCTTTTCAGGCTTCTCAATCGGATGCTCCAGCAAAGTCAGAGGATCGGGAATCTGGCTCTTCGCATACTCGCTGTACACGGAAACCAGTGCCTTGCTTTCCACCCATGCCACGGTATCCGTCAATGCAGATTCCACAGCGGTTTCATTCTTCTTGGTGTCTTCCTTCTTTGCATCGATTTCGGACTCGCTCTTAATTTCGCCTGACAGATCAACCTTTACATACGCGATGTCCTTCTTAACATCGGTAGTTCTGGTCATGGTAGAAACGGAGTAGTTTGCATATCTGCTGTCTGTCAGCTCCTCCATGGTGATCTTGTAGGTACCGGGAGTAATGTCCTTCTTATAAATGATACCGTCCATGTCGTCATCAGACCAGATAACACTCTTTCCGCTGGGGTCCACTACTGTGATGGAGAAAGGAACATTTGCAACCAGCTTTCCGGTATTCTCGTTGGTAAACTTGATCTTCAGGTCCTTCTGAATGGAGGACATATTCATTACGACATTAATCTTACGGGTATAATCAATCTCTTCGTACTCTTCAGGCTCATCCGGTGTCTCGGGAACCTCCTCTTCCACCATGGAAGCGGCATTGATTCTTGCGGTAGTAGCCTCTGCAATGGCGAAAATACCCTTCTCACCAATCATATTGATTCCGCTCAGCTGCGTTCCCACTGCCACCAGGTCGGATACCTGCTTCTGCGTTGTCTTTGAGCTCAGATAGAAAGCTCCGGTAAACAGAGCCAGTGCCAGTACCGCAACGCCGGTAATCATAATCACTGCGTCCATTGCGGAAAGCTTTGCAGCGGCCTTTTTCTTTTTCGGCTTGGGGGTCTTCTCCTCAAACTCTGCAATATAGAAATCGTCATCCTCGTAGGTGATTTCCTGATCGGGATAGTCCTCATCTGCGGCATCTTCCACATAAGTGATTTCACCGTCAAACATTTCCTCGTCGGGAACCTCCTCAACAGGAGCTTCCTTGTCCTCAAAGAATTCTTCTTCCAGTTCCACTGCTTCCAGTCCGCCGGCCAACTCTTCCGCCTCGATTTCAGCGGTTTCCTCAGCTACTTCCTCGTCGGCATAGTCTTCATCGGAATAATCCTCATCAGTATAGTCTTCGTCGGTGTAGTCCCCGTCTGCTTCATAGTCCTCATCGACTTCGTAATCATCGTCTGTATAGTCATCCTCAAGTGATTCGTACCAATCGGATTCCTTGGCACGCGAATTCACGGGACGCTTCGTCTGATTAAACTTTTTCTTCATCTTTATCTCCAGCATTGTATTTGGTATTTTGCGCATACACGCCCAACATAACAATTATCCGTTATTATAGCATTTTGAGGGGGCATCTTCAAGTCAAAATCAAATTCTTCATAATTCTTCATAATCTCTTAAATATATGTTCCCGCAATTCCTTAATTCTTTTTTAAATCCTCTCATTTTGTAGACTTTATCTGCACATAATAGTACAATGAAGGCATTAAAATCTGAAGAAAGCAGGACAATTACTTGAAAGATTTGGAAATTCTTGATTTGGACGAAAACGACGAAACCGTCGATACTTCCGAGGAATACTCCGATTCTGAAGCCACCGATTACGAGGAATATGACTCTGCGGAGGATGTTCCCGAGGACGACGACAGCGCCGATTCTCCCGACGAGTCGGAGGAAAAGCCTAAGAAAAAGTTCAGAATCAACAGTCATATTGTTTTGGTTGCAGTGATTCTTCTGGTCATCGCGGCCGTTATTTACAAGCTCAATAACTGGGGTACCTACATCAGTCAGGACGAAATCTTCGCCGACGGCCAAGGCACCTACGAGGATACGCTGGATTTGATTCTGCCTCTGGTAAACGCAGACGGCGATCCCATCTATCCCGAAAAGGGCAAGAAGCTAAACATTCTGTTCTTCGGCAACGGTCCTCTGTCGGACGAGCGTGATTCCAAGACCGGCGTTGTCAATCTGATTGCGAAGATGACCGGTGCCAATGTTTACAACTGTGCCATTTCCGGCAGCTACATGGCCTGCGAGAATGTGTCCCTGACAGAAACCGCGACTCCCATGGATGCCTACACTCCTTACTGGCTGGCTCTGCTGGGCACAACCGGCGCCAATGAATTCTATGTTGCACAGGCCGAGGCAAGCATGGGAAGCAATCTTCCCGCTGACGCCAAGGAAGTCCGCGCCACACTGGCTAAGGTTGACTTTAACGACATCGATGTCCTCTGCATCATGTATGATGCCACCGACTATCTGATGGGCCACGCCATGTACAGCGACGACAATTCCACCGACATCACACAGTTTACCGGCAATCTGGAGGCTACCATTGAGTGGATTCAGTCTCAGTACCCTAACATTCGTATCATCGTTATGTCACCGCCCTATGCCTTCTCCGACCAGCTGGATGAAAACGGCGAATACATTTCCAGTGATATCACCCGCTACGGTTGGGATGTTCTTTCCACCTATGTCATTAAGGAGAACGACTCCTGTGCAGTCAGACGAGTTACCTTCGTGGACAATCTTTACGGTACCATCACCGAGGATGAGGCAAAAAAATACCTTTCGGACAACCTGCATCTGAACAAGGCAGGCCGCCAAAAGGTAGCTGAGCGTTTCGTTTACGCGCTGAACTTCTATAACGAAGATTAATATTCCAAAGAGATTGCAGTGTTTCGATAGACTGCATATCCTTCCGTTTCCAAAAGCAATTCCAAAGAGAAATCCTGCGGGTTACCCGGGATTTCTTTTTTTGCGTCCAGAATCACATAATGGCAGCCCTTTGCCTGTACAAAAGGCGCCAGTTCTTCCAGATCGATTACCTCCCGCTCCATGGCGATGAAGAAATCGTTGTTGTCACCGTCAAAGCCCTCGCGTCCGTAAGGCATGCACACATAGGGAGAATACTGTCTCACATACAGCAGCAGCTCCTTGGGGAATACCGCCATTACTTCTCTGCCGTCCGCCTTTATGGCATCACAGATTTTCACCACCGCATTCGGCACATGATAGGGATTCTCCGCCTTTGAGAACAGCGGGTTAGTGTACACCAGTCTTCCGGAGAGGATTACAAGCACCGCTGCCAGCGCCAGAAAGCAGGCACGCTTTTTCCCCTGCAGGTGATTTTCTGCTATCTCCACCACTGTATATCCCAACACCGGGCTCACCGGGAGCAGCCAGCACATTCTGAAATAGATTTCACTTCCCACCAGTTTTACAAAGAAGGCAGCAAACAGCGGATTAAAGTAAAGCACCAGCACTGCCAGGGGCATATAGACAAACAGTAACCTGCGCTCCTTCCGCTTTTCGTTCAGAAAGAGATACAGGACTGCTGCCAGGAACAGTACAGCCATCAGGCCGGTTCCCATATATTTTTGAAAAATACCAAAGACTTCAGTCCACATGTGTTTCTCCTAGCCCAACAGTAAATACAAAACAGCCATTCCTACCGGAATCACGCAACTGCACAAGCCCGGCAGTATCAGGTTCCATCTGCGATACGCAATCGCGCTGCAGCCGATGCCGACACCAACGAGTACGCAGGTGAGCAAAGCACCCTGGGTACTGCAGAGACATCCGGCCATCATGGTAATGGTAAGAAGGACCCAAAGCAGAGGGGATTTCTTCTCTCCCGCCTGCAATTTTTCAAACAGCAAGAACAGCAGATAGAAGGTAAAGGGAATTACAATATTGGCCAATACCGCCTTTCCCTGTGCCGTTCTGACCAGCAGAAAATTCTCGGCGGTATAGAGCGACTGTCCGCCGAACAGCACCAGCAATTCCAGAAGCAGCAGGAAGATTCCCGTCTTCTTCCTGTCCCCGTCGAACAGTTCCGCTGCAAACAGATAGAAAATGCCGTAAGCCATGACAATCAGAACAAGCGGTGCCGCAATCTGTGCAACGGTTGCCGCATGTAATCCGGAAACCTTCGCCAGCATGGCAATCCAGACAGGAAAAGGAGCCAGACTGTGGCGGGCATCCAGACCTGTGCTGCCTCCCGTGTAGGGGAGCACCTGGTACATGGTGCCGGACTCCTGTGTAATGGTGGAAACTGCCACATAGAAGGCATCATCGCCTTCTTCATAGGCCAGAACAACCGTAAGAACCAGCTGCAGCAGTAAAAGTGCACCTGCCGCACACCAGATTGCAGCTACAGCCGCGGGCATTTTTTCCTTTGCCGCTTTGGCAGTCTGCCGCTTTCTGCGGCCTGCCAGAAGCTTCCCCGCACCGGCAATTGCCAGAAGGCCGGTTACAATCAGATTGCACAGGCAAACCCAACGAAAGCTTCCCTCCGGAGCCTTCAGAATAATGGGCACGCTGATTAACAGGAAAATCGCCCACAGACAAAGTTGTCCACAGATCCAACGAAAAATCAGGTTTTTATTCACTTTTTCAAACAGGCTTCCCACAAGCACCGGTACCGGCAGCAGCAGGAGTGCCAAAAGCAAACAGGTGAAAATCATTTCCCGATTCCTTTCTATTTCTCCTCCGAACCTTCTCTCCCCGTCAGGGCAAGCGCCCAGACAAGCCAAAGCAGATTCACAAAAACAGTACATTTATAATCCATAATGCCCGCTCCGCGGAAGGTGTAGAGCATACCTGCCGTCAATGCGGCAACCCCGAACAGCAGCACCACGGGAAGAATCCGGGTTCTGTGCTCCCGCCAGAGCTTCGGAAAGCGGAGCAATGTCATCAAAACACTTAAAAACAGCGCTGCCACAAACCATCTGATGCAGAATGTCATGGCAAGCCTGGAGAATGCAGGCGCCTGCTGCAGGAAGAACTCATAATTTCGGCCGCTGTAGGAGGCATAAGCCTTGCCTGCCAGCTGTACGGGCAGGATTACGGGCGTCACCGTGTACGCTGCCAGATCTCCCACAATCTGTCGGATAATCAGTTTCTTATGGCGATTCCAGGAATCGGAAGCAATCAGGCGATAATATTCCGCCGCTTTCTCCTCGCCGAAGGTTCCGGTTACAAGAGGTCGGAACGCATCCTCCAGTCGGTCCGCGAACAGAGAAATTTCCCAGATATCATCCTCCACAGCCGCCTTCAACTCCTCCGGCCATCTCTCGTGGTCAGGCATCAGGGTCGGCCAGGACATTCTGCTGCACAGTGAGTACGCTCTCTGCTCAGCATCCGGAAGCATCTGTTCCTTCACCGTAAGTGCATTCACGCTTAAAATCAGTCCGCAGAAGGCTGCTGCCAGCACAAGGCAGGCGCCCTGCGCCCGTCTTCTCTTCTTTTGAAAAAGGGAAATCACGAAATAGCAGACAAGCATTGCCAAGCCCACACAGAAATATGCGGGGAGCAGGAAGCTCATTCCCAGCCAGCACAGACAGCCGGCAGCGAACCCTTTCATGGAAGGACGCTCCTCTCTCAGCGCGCGGGCCAAAGCACAAAGCATCACAAGGGTCAGACTGCTCACAAGGGAAAAAGTAGCAATGGCCAGATGATTCTGCATTCCCATGGGAAAAGTCAGCAGGGCAAGTCCGCCGAAGACGGCAAATCCCTTTCCGCTCTTCGGAAACAGGCTGCGAAACAGTCCAAAGCCCGCCGCAAATGCAAAAGCAGCCTGCAGCAGATAGACTGCCGGAAAAGCTTTGGTCAATGCGGGTGCACTCTGCAGGAAGAGACTGCCTCCCTGTCCGGAATAGACCTGCAAATAAGGCAGATTGAAATACATCCAGATTATCCCCAAGATAATCTGGATGCCAAAGCCGATGCAAAGCATATTTTTTGAAATTGTCAAAACAGCAGAGACTGCTTTTTTCATATACAGCTCATTCCTTTCTGACAGTGTATCCGAACTAACGATAGAATTCCTTTACGCAATCGCTGATGTAATCCACCTGCTCTGCAGTCAGACCCCAGTACATGGGAAGTCTTGCAAGTCTCTCACTCTCAGCGGTGGTGTACTTGTCCTCACCGTGGAAACGGCCGAACTTCAGACCGGCAGGTGCGGTATGAAGAGGAATGTAATGGAATACACAGTAAACACCTTTTTCCTTCAGGAAGGAAATCAGTGCAGTTCTCTCTTCCAGATCCTTTGCCTTGATGTAGAACATATGCGCATTATGTACGCAGCCCTCGGGAATGACAGGCAGCTCAATCTTGCCTGCTTCTGCCAGAGGCTTCAGATTCTCATAGTAACGATTCCAGCAAGCCAGTCTTGCCTCATTGATTTCATCGGCAATCTCCAGCTGTGCGTAGAGGTAAGCAGCGTTCATATCACTGGGAAGATAAGAGGAACCGTAATTTACCCAGGTGTACTTATCAATCTGACCGCGGAAGAATTTACTTCTGTTGGTACCCTTCTCACGAATGATTTCCGCATCTTCAACATGCTTTTCGTCACGGATCAACAGAGCACCGCCCTCGCCCATGCTGTAGTTCTTGGTCTCATGGAAGCTGAAAGCACCGAAATCGCCGATGGTGCCAAGAGCCTTTCCCTTGTAGGAAGACATGATACCCTGTGCGGCATCCTCGATTACCAGCAGCTTGTGTCTCTTTGCGATATCCATGATGGTGTCCATCTCACAGGCAACACCTGCATAGTGAACGGGAACGATAGCCTTGGTCTTCTCTGTGATGGCAGCCTCGATAAGCTTTTCATCAATATTCATGGTATCCGGTCTGATGTCTACGAATACGGGAGTTGCACCGCGGAGAACAAACGCGTCTGCAGTGGAAACAAAGGTGTAAGCAGGCATGATAACCTCATCTCCGGGCTGAATGTCAGCCAGAAGAGCAGCCAGCTCGGTCGCGTGTGTACAGGAGGTTGTCAACAGGCACTTGCAGGTTCCGGTTCTCTCCTCAATCCAGGCATTTACCTTCTTGGTATAAGCACCGTCGCCGCAGATTTTCTGGTTCTGCACGCACTCCTTGATATAGTCCATAGCCTTGTCAGCGCAAGGGGGTACATTAAAATTAATCATTGTTTTTTCCTCCAACTACCTATGATATCGCCCTGCACATTGTCGGTCACTTCACTGATAATGTACTTGGGTCGTCCTTTTACTTCTTCATATATTCTTGCAAGATAATGTCCGATAATACCCAGACTCAGCATGATAAAGCCGCCGATAATCAGAATCAGCAGGATTACCGTGGTGAAGCCCTCCACGCTGTTGCCCATCAGATATCTGACCAGGGTCTGCACGCCGATGATAAAGCTGAACAGAATGGAAAGCATACCCATTACCGTTACCAGCTGCAGAGGCAGCGTACTGAAGGATGTTGCATTGGTAATGGCATATCGAATGAGACTGCGCAGCGACCACTTGCTGCTGCCGAACTGTCTCTCCTGCACTTCATAGTACACGGTTTCCGTCCTAAAGCCTGCCCAGAAGCTCAACGCTCTGAAGAAGGTATTTCTCTCGGGAAGCGCCAGCAGCACATCCACTACCTTGCGGTCCAGGAGCTTGAAATCCGAGGACGCATTCATATCCATCTTGATGAGCTTACTCATAATCTTGTAGAACAGTCCTGCGGAAAGCTTATAGCCCAGAGATTCCGAACCTCGGCTGGACTTGATTCCCTCTACCACCTGTGCACCGTTATTCCACTTCTCCCACATCTCGGGAATGACAGTGGGCGGATGCTGCAGGTCACAGTCCATCACGATAACCGCATCACCTGTAGTCAGCTCCAGACCTGCAAAAATGCCGGCCTCCTTGCCGAAGTTTCTGGAAAACTCAGCGCCCTTGATATGAGGGTTGGAAGCTGCAGCCTTCTTAATCTCCGCGAAGGTATTGTCACCGGAACCGTCACTGATAAACACCAGCTCATAATCAATTTTTTCCCGTTCCAGAAGCTCCGCCAGCACTTTGGCTGTATTGCCGATATTCTGTTCTTCATTGTAGGACGGCAGAACAATAGATAGCAGCGCCATCTGCAGACCTCCTTTATCTGTCAATATTTTCAGTCTTTACATACAGAACACCATCGATAATGGCGATGGAGTTTTCGCCGGGGAAGCTGTCAAGCGCCTTGTATCTCTCATCGTAATACATTTCCGCCATGGACTCCGCGGGAAGAATATTCAGGCTTGCGCCCAGATAATTCTGCATAAACAATCTATAATTATTTCCGGTATAGAGAAGCCAGTCGCCGCTCATACCGATCATATTTGCCGTAACCGATGAGGTAACATCCGTCATAGGATAGGCATCACTGCCCACAACGCCAATCATGGCAACCGGCATACCCCGATAATAGCCTTCCGTCTGCTCGATACGGTCCAGCAGGCGAACACAGTAGGCATAGGTCTTCTCGTACTTTTTCTCCAGGTTGGAATACGCAATATTGTCGGTCACACCGTAGAAGAAAATCATTCCCGCTGCGGCCAGAAGTGCTGCCCACTCTGTCAGATGTTTCTTGGAAACCTCCAATGCATGTCTGCTCACAAAGGCAACCATGCCAATCAAATAGAGTACCCACTGATAACGCATCAGCAGATGATAGGTCACGCCGGGAGACACCAGCAGAATGATATTGGTCACCGGCGGCAAAATCACAATCGCCAACACGATTATACCGAAAAACCGCCAATTCTTCCACCACTTCTTTTGCAGCATTACCTGCAGAAGCACGACGCAGAAGCTGCCAACCAGCACTGCAAGAACCAGTCCTGAAATCACATTGTTGTAAAGCACATTGCCCTTTAAGGTAAAGGCCAGAAAGTCTCGATACATCTGCACTGCGGTGGAGACAAGGCCGGTTTCCTTACCGCCTACCATGCCGTCAATGCCCTGATAGGATGCCAGGTGCTTTCCCTGTACTGCCAGCAGAATCTGCAGAATCAAATAATAACCGGCTACGCCGATGATCCCCATGAGGGGATAGCGAACTGCCTCCTGCAGCTTTTGCTTGCCGCTCTTCTCTTCCTGCACCAGCATGGCAAGCGCAAACAGGCAGAGAATCATTGCCATGGGCAGATATGCCTGATAGGTGCCCATGCTGAAGGCCAGGCAAACCGCACCGGGCAAAAAGCCCTTGGCATATTTTTTGGTAAACAGCACTGCTGCCGCCGCCAGAAGCATGCCCAGCATGTAACCGTCCAGTGTAAAAACATAAGCAAAGGTGGAAGCAAGTGCGGGGAAGGCTGCCAGAAGACCGCCCGTCAGCACTGCCGCCCACTGTTTTCTGATCTCGAGAAGCTCCGTCAGAACAGCTGCCGTCAGACCCAGCGTAAAGATTCCCAGCAGGCCGATGACCCAGGGCAGGGAATAGTAGGAAGAAAATCCACAGGCCACTGTGAGGAACCATCTGCCGGAAGTAATCATATTCTGGTCAAAGTAAATGCTGTCCAGTCCGTCATGATTGGGAAGGTCAGATATCATCACGGGCAGGTGAATCAAAAGTCCGATGATTACTGCGGAAAGAAATGCCGCCTTCCATTCTTTTTTCAGTTTCCCGCGAAGGGTGTCAAAAAATGTTTCCGGTGTCACTGATTTTCTTCTCCTTTCAGTACACGGGCAATTTTGTCTGCAATCATTTCACGCGCCTCCTCGTTGGGATGCACGCCGTCAATAGTTACCGTTTTCCAATCCTCGAAGGTCTCGTGAGGATAGAAATCATGATATAAATCAATAAAGGTCAGGCCAAATTCCGAAGCGACCTCGCTCTGGGCTTTCACATAATCCTCCAGATATCCCTGTCCGCTCTCAAACTCCTCGCAGGTCTGCCCCCGCGACACAAACCAACAGTAGGTGGGGCTTATCAGCACAATCCTTACATCCGGATTCACCTTCTGCAAATACCGGATTGCGGTTCTGAGTGCTCCCGCGTAGGTATATTCGTTGTAAGAGTCCTTGGAATCCTCCACGGGAATTCCCGCCATATAGTCATTGACCCCGTGCTGAATCAGCACCAGCTTTGTCCCGGTAAAATCAACAAGCTCCAGTGCATCCACGGTTCCGTTAAAATACTTGGAGCTGTCATTCTCGGTTCGCATGGTCTGCTGTACGCCGAAATCCGAAAGGGCAATCGCCTGCGTCAATGCCGCCAGAGAAAGGGCATCCAGCGAATAACCCAGTTCATCATCGGGGTGCTTCTTCGCTGCGCAGGTGCCGCCGAAGGCCGCATTGAAAACGGTTGTTTCCAGCTTCGCAGCCGTCAGAAGGGGAATGGCGGAGTCATCTCTCACATTGCCGAAGCAGCTGTCGCCGAAGGTAACCATGGGCGCCTCAACAGCCTTCTCCTTTTCCCATTTTAAAACCGGCAGGGAAATGGCTCCAACAAAAAGGACACCGGCAATCAACCAATATACAATTTTCCGATATCCTGCATTTTTCATTCTGATTCCTGCTTACTTTTCGCTCATCAGGCGATACTTCATTTCTGCAATCTGCCAGTCCGTCATGTTATCGATATCCTGTACCTCCAGCTCGGAAACCTCCAGGGGAAGAATATTGCCGCGCATAATGCTGCCGTTTTTCTTCAGGCTCTCCGAACGGAATACATAGAACTGTCCCACATCATGAAAATGCTTTTCCAGATCCTGGCTTCTGGAGTTGATATACTCCGGATAGCAGAATACCAGTCTGCCGTCTCTCTCCACCAGTGCTCTCTGGGGAGGATAAGAAAAGCTTACCACGGGAATAACGCTGTCAGCGTCTGCATTTTCAAAGGTCTCCATCGCCTTCTGCAGTTTCTCCGCAGTTACGAAGGGAGCAGTGGGATAAATACAGCTTGCCACCTCAAAATGCTGACCTCGCTTGTCGTACTCCTCCAAAACCTCCAGAAGTACTTCTGTGATGGTTGCAAAATCATTGGCTGTCTTCTCCGTTCTGAAGAAGGGAACGGTTGCGCCGTACTGTCTGGCTATGGCTGCGATTTCCTCGTCATCGGTGGAAACCATAACCTCATCAAACAGACCGGACTGCACTGCAGCCTCTACGGAATATGCCAGAATCGGCTTGCCGCAGAACTCCTTGATATTTTTGCGGGGAATACGCTTGCTGCCGCCTCTCGCAGGGATAATTGCTACTTTTTTCATGTTCTTCGCTTCCTTATTTCCTAGATTGCACTGCGCTCTACGGTAATGGTACCGTTCTCCACGCGATATACGATATCGCACTTTTCAATGGTCTGCAGTCTGTGTGCGATAATAATCAAAGTCTTCTTGCCGTAGAAACGGTTGATGGAATCCATGATTGCCTTCTCGGTGTCATTGTCCAGTGCACTGGTTGCCTCATCCAGCACCAGCACATCAGGCTCATGGTACAGCGCTCTGGCAATACCGATACGCTGTCTCTGTCCGCCGGAAAGTCTGATTCCTCTCTCTCCGATACCGGTGTCCAGGCCCTCGGGAAGAGATCTGACAAAGTCATCCAGCTGCGCTTCCTTCAGAACCTCCCAGATACGCTCCTCGGAAATTCTGTCCGCAGGCACACCGAACGCAACATTGTTTCTGATGGTATCGTCCAGCATGAAAATCATCTGGGGAATATAACCGATGTTCTTCAGCCAGCTTCTGTAACGTTCCTTCACATCCTGACCGTCGGCTGCCACCATACCTTCTCTGGCATCCAGCAGTCCCAGCAGTACATCCACCACGGTACTCTTACCTGCGCCGGAGGTACCGACGATACCAACGGATTTGCCGATGGGAATGGTCATACTTGCGTGGTCCAGAATCAGCTTGTCCGTATTGGGATAAGCATAAGTAATATCCTTTAACTCAATCTTCTCGTTGATGGGAAGCTTTTCATCGTCATCGGTAGCAAAGGTCATATCTACCATGCCCTCGGAAATCTCTTCCTGCAGATTGTCGCTGACACCCATGAAGAAGGGCTCGAAGTAAGCGATGGAAGTAATCTGGTTATTGATTCGGTTCACACAAGGGAGCAGTACAAAGGCTGCCGCTGCCAGGGTGCTCAGAATCTCCAGCATATCCTCACTTGTCTTTCCGGAAGCAGTCAGGAAAATCATGTAACCCATCATAACGGCCACACAGGTTGTCTCGATGAGCAGCTTGGGAATATTGTTGTAAAGGTTATATTTCTGTACTGCATTTACATAGCCCTTACCGCATTTCTTATATTCATCGACAAAATACTGTTCCTTACCGATTACCTTAACTTCCTTGATACCCTGCACCGTCTGGGAAATCCATTTGAACAGGCCGCTGTAATAGTCCTGATTTTCCTTACCTGCACGGTACATAATCGGTTTCATCACCTTCTTGATACCCACCATCAGCGCGCCCAGGAACAGTCCCAGCAGAATGGTCATGCTGCCGCTCTTGGTCAGACAGAAGATGGTAACGAACAGGGAAACCACCGCATCGGACATCAGCTGAAGCAACGCCAGAATCAGGGCGTACATATTATTGACATCGGAGGTAATGCTTCTCTGCACAACCGCAGTGTCTGCATTCAGATAGAACTCGTAGCCTCTGCGGAGATAGTTTCTCATCATTCGCTCGGAGGTACGGAACTGGTTGGTATAAACAAAAGCGAAGGTCAGCTTCTGCTGCACAAACAGGAACAGGTTCTTCACTATGAAAACCAGCACCAGCATGGACATGACCAGAATGGCAAAGCTTGCATAGCTCTGGAATCCCAGAAAATCATAGATTGTCTTTACGATGCCGTCTTTGGCGATGGCCTTGTCATCAATGACGATAGATACCACTGACACCAGCATTCCAACGCCGGCAGTCTGCAGTGCCGCACTGATTACCATCAATACCATCAGGCTGAGCATAGTCTTCTTTTGCTTTTTGTCCAGAAGGACGTTCAATTTTTTCAGTATCTGTATCATATTTTTCAATCCTGACATTATAAAAATAAAGCGGTTTCACACACTTCTCACCAAATAGCATTTTAACACATTTACACGCAATAGGTAAACAACTCATTCATCTTTAAAAAAAGATTAAGGAAAAATTCAAAATTGGGGAAGTTTCTGTTATACTCTAAATAATGTTTCTCATATCGGTTTCCCTGTCCTCGGTGGTTCGGAGGATTCTATTCCGGACGCGCTCTCGCTCTAAACCCGCCAGCAGCGGACACTAAGTTCGCATGTTCGCGGTGCTCACTGCTCACTAAGTGCCGGCGGCGGGTAAGGTCCGGGTATGGAAACACTCCGAACCACCAAGTCGGAATGAAAACAAATCCAGGAAGGATTTCATTCATGAATAGCAAAAAGAAATTGAGGACAATTTTATATATTTTTCTCGTAAGCACCCTGATAGCGATTGAATTGTGCGGCTGCGGCAGTGCCGACGAAAGCGAAAAGGTTCCACAAAATTCCGAAGGAATACTGCCGGACGTGCGATGGGAAGAGCCGATGGCGGAGATGCTGGCGGCTGTGAGGGAAAGCAAGGAGCCGGTGGTTGCGGTTTCGATGATAGATGAGAATTTCTTTGACAAGGAGCGGTTTCTGACCTACATGGCGCTGGATGTGATGGTTGCTGAAGGTAAGGCCGATACAGGGCTGAAGGTACTGGCAGTTTTGGATGAGGCAAAGGCTGCTTCCAAAGAGCGAGTGTATTTGCAGTTGGATCCGACCATTGCTTTGGCTTCCAAAGAGTGCGATTTTATCGCAGAGTTTTGTCAGACGGCAGATGCCATGCCGACCTGCAGCATTCAGATTCTGCTGCCCAATCCGGCACTTTCCTATTGGGTTGGAATCGGTGCCGAAAATATGCAGCAAGAAATGGACCGTTATGAAGATTTTCTGACACAAGTGTCAGCTCATCCCAATGTGACCTGCTACTATCTGGGTGCAGAGGAATGGCTCTACCGAAATCCCAGTCATTTTACCGATACGGCCTTCAAAACGAACGAGGTTATCTCTCAAAAATTATTCCTGTTTACCTTCTGTGACGGTCTGTATCAGACCAACCCCGCAGACTTCCACGCGAAGCGACTGCAGCTGACGGAAGCGGCCCAGGCAGAGCGGGCCAATCCCACGGAGTACCCGGATTTCTCGGGAAAAACCTTTGTCTTCTTCGGCGACAGTATTATCGATTATGTTCATGGCAGTCATTCCATTCCCGGTTTTCTGGAAGGCCTGACGGGAGCTCACTGCGAAAGCTATGCCCACAGCGGTTCCTCCGCGACGCAGCGTTTTGATTATCCCTTCAGTTTTCCGAAGGTAGCTGCGGAATTTCTTGCAAACAAATCTCCTGCCGATTATTCCGGCACGGAGCTGTACTTCTTCATTCACTTTGGATTGAATGATTATTTCACGGGCCTTCCCGTGGGCAGCGAGACTCCTGACGATTTCTCCTATGCAGGCTCTCTGCGAAACAACATTGCCAAACTGAAAGCTGCCTTCCCGGAGGCAGTCTTCATCCTGTCAGGACCTACCTTTACTCCTCTGTATGAGGGAGGCACCATGGTTAATTCCGAGGCAGGCGATGTACTCACGACCTATCGCGACGCGGCAAAAACCGTTGCCGACGAAACCGGCTGTCTGTTCCTGGATAATTACAAAACCTGGGAACTCACGGAAGCTACCGCTGCCCGGCTGCTCACCGACGGTGTCCACCCCGGCGAGCAGGGACGATACCTCTTCACCCTGCATCTGATGGATTTCCTTACAAAATAAACAGCACGGCAAAATAAAAACGCGGTCTCACGACCGCGTTTTCGTTTGTGGATCAATGTGTGTGTTTCAAAATGTGAATTAATCACAGGGTCTTGCTTTCTTCATGGCGTCCTTGCCGCCGAAGGTTCTGCGGATAACTGTCTCCGCATAGCGCTCCATCTTGTCTTCGTCTTCCATACCGAACACGAAAATACGAAGGGTCTGGGTCTGGTTAATCCAAACAATCTTGGTCAGGCAGCCAAGGGTGCCGCTGACACCGCCGACTCCCAAAGTACCGAACTCTCTCTGCAGGGTAGGCATTTTTGTAATGTCACCGCGGCAGTTTTTATACTCTGTCACCAGTTCCAGGGAACTTCCGTCTCCGCCGGTAACGGCTACTGTTCCGATCTGGCTTAAATCGGAAGTAATCATGTACTGTGCGGAATCAACCATGTAATCCCAGCCGTAGCCTCTGGCTGCCAGCTGGAAATCGAATTGATGCCAGGCGCCGTTGCCGATGTGGCGAATATCCTGAATGTAACTCAAATCATCCAAATAATCTGAGGAAGTGTCCTCCGCTTCCGGAGCTGCTGCTCTGAATGCAGGCTCGGAATTTCCATATTCCTTTTGAAAACCTTCCACACTGTCTTCCTCGGAATCACAGGCAGTTTCGGATACGCTGAAGGCTTCCTTTAGCTTCTGCTTTTCCTCGCGAAAAGCTTCCTTCACAGCAGGGCCGGTCTCCTTCACAAACTGCTTTACCGCTTCTCTTTCTTCTTTAAAAGCCCCCTTCACTTCAGAGGCCTGTTCAGCCACGAAGGCTTTTGCAATCTTTGCTTCTTCCTTCAAAGCCTCCTTCATGATGGGCGCCTGATCCTTTAAGGTCCTTCCTGCTTTCACAAGTTCATCTGCTATCGCTGAAAAAATGTTGTCCAATGCTCCCATATCTTTGTCCTCCTTCAGGCACGCGCATGTCCCGCGGCCTTACAATATATAGTAAAGCACAAGTCCATACAAAAATATACATGCAAATTGACACATTACTGTCCGTTATCGTGCCTGAGGGTCCGGGACTATTCGTTCAGATTGGTAACCTTTCCCATAAATACGGGCACCTGATTCTCTGCATCATAAATCAGGAAGGCAAAGGGTCTGTCCAGAATCACCACTTCCTCACGGGGAGGCTCCTCGCAGGCCTCACAAGCTTCCATTGTTATCGCTGTCACTGCTGCTGCCTTGGTTCCCTTGGCATCCAGCTCCAGCTTGGTCTTCTGCAGCACGTCCGAAATCTTCAGCTCCACATCACACATCTCGGTAATGTCCGCATTGTCACTGAATAAAATGTCCATGCCAAGTGACTTCAGCATTTCAGTAAGCGCAATATTGGTTTCAAAGTCCAGCGTTGGCATAGCAGCATAGGTCAGAACGCTTTCACGCTTTGTCAACAGCTCCTCAATTTCCAAATCAGCCAGTGTAAAATCTCCTGTTTCTTTGGGAAGAATACCGATAAACTCCAGCCCGCTTGCATACTTTTTCGCAAAGGCGGTTGCCTTCTCATTTGCAAAGTAACCGCAGCAGGCTTTCGTGTCCATAAACTCGGGCCCGCAGGTGCTGCCGTCCGCATTGGTAAAGGTTCTGTCATAGGTGGAAGGATCCCATTCCTTCTGCCAAGGGGATTCAAAGTAAATGGCATTGGTCAGCACTGCTCTGGAATCTTCTGTAATCATATCCGAACTCAAAATGGATGGAATCATATTTCTGGTCTGCTTTGCTACCCAGGCATTGACCGTATCTGCCACCTCTTCGGGCTTCGAGAAATCAAGATTCTGCACTTCCGCCCCATAATTTTCGCTGACAGAGGTCTTGTACTTTTCCTTCAGGGGATACTCCTGATTTACCCAGACCGCATTGGCAATATCGTAATGATTCTGCATGGTGCTGCCCTCAGGCACAGGCATGGACTCTATGGTCTTGGCATAGTCCATATAACTCTTCACAAACGCGCTGTAATTCTCCTGATTCAGATACTGCTCCAGAGCCGCTCTGGAAGGGGAATCCCCATCTGTTCCCTCCAGTACCATGCCAAGCGCAAAATTCAGACTCAACGGACTGAACATCACATTGTCCTGAATTGTCTCATAAGTCATATCGGTAATCAGCACCGAATTTGCCAGATTGCTTGCCGCCATCTCTCTCGCAGGCAAGTCCACTGACATATAGGTAACCGGCTTGGGATCTGGTTTCTTTTCAACCTGCACCACACTGCTTCCCCCATTCCCATTTCCATCTCCGCTTCCGCATGCCGCCAGGCTGGCTGCGCATGCCACACATAACAGTAAACTGATAAATCGCTTTTTCATAAAACCCCTCCTATATATGCTGCACTCCGTCGTGCAGCTCTCGTTACCCCTATAGACGCCACCCGCGGGAGAAAGTTTCACGGGAACTCTTATTTCCCACAAAAAATAACAGGAGGGGGCGGGCAGCCTCACAGTTTGCTCTATTCAGGAGTGCGTTTTCTGGTGTTTTCGCAAAAGCTCTTCTGACATGTTTTATAAGCCCGCGGCCGTGAAGGAACTCGCGCAAGGCAAGAACGGCCTCGCGCTCAAACAACTTCCCGGACCGCGGGATTCATGTCATCAGAGCTTTTGAAACACAGACGAAAACGCCCTATTCATATCGCAAATCTGCGAGGCTGCCGCCCCCCTTTTCTCTTCTCCCTCCTGTGGGAAATAAGAGTTTCCCGAAATAAAAAAGCTCCCGGCGGGAGCTTTTCTTACCGAAGTGCGTAGAGCACAACGGAGTTATTTTTGTAAAGGAGTTTGTAACCGGCAGCTGCACAGTCTTTATCCAGTGCCCCGTCTGCGGCAGCCAGCAGGTAGCGGCTCTGCAGGGAGGATAAATTCTCAGTTACGAAGGTTTCTTCACAGCAGCTGATACCGAAGCCGTTGGGAATGTAGTAGAGGTACTGCCACTTCACATAAGCCATGTCTTCAGGGCCTTTGGTATCGGTCAGTGTCCAGATAACCACATTGTCAAAGTTGGGAACCTCTTTGTCAGTGACAAGCTGAAGGCTCGCATCGCAGGCCTTTTGGAAGTCCTCCATCTGCGCCTGCAATTCCTGTGCGGCAAAGGGTACCTGATAGTCATAAGGGTCAATTGCCATATGCATGTAGAAGAAGGCGAAGGTCACGCCCACCAGAATGGCTTTCTTGAAGAACCTTGTCTCCATCAGCCCAATCAGGAAGATGCCTGCTGCCATAAAGGTAATCAGGTGCTTGCTGCCCTCGGTCAGTTTGTACATCAGAAGCAGTGCAAAGAACATGGCCACGAAGGAAAGCAACAGGTGCGCCTGCACAATCAGACGGTCGCCCGCTTCCTTGCGAAGGGTTCTGCTCTTCTCGGACAGTTCAATGTCCTCGCCGGCTTCCTGCTCTCTTCTCCTGAATTTCCGCCAGGTTCCGAAATCAGTAACGCATGCGCCGAACAGTACCAGCATAATAACCAGGAAGCCCCAGAAGTAAGCGCCCGCGGCGCGTCCCAGCAGGACACCCAGATACAGGTACAGTATGAAATCCTTGCCCATGTAGTAGAGCTTGCCCAGTGTATAGCGAATGCCGCCGAAAATACCTTTGGTAAAGAAGGCCTCCACCCAGTCGGTGAAAAACAGAGGCGCGAAGTATTCAGCGCCGAAATAATGCTTGATGCCCGCGTAGGCTGCCAGTGTCACTCCGATGACTGCCAGGGAGCCAAATGCACCCAGCCAGCCGCGCTTTCTGATCCACAGGAAAGCCGGGAGCAGCAAAAACAGCAGCAGGTAAGGCCGCATCAATGTCATCACAGCCGCCATCACAAACAGCAGTGCCAGCTTACTGCCCTTCTCTTTGCGCAGGTAGCTGACCGCCACGCCATAGAAGAGAATCACATGGCTGAAACAGATGATTTCCGGCATGCCGGACAACATAAATCTGGAAAAGGGACTGAACAGTGCGAACAGCAGTCCCGTAATGCCGAGCTGCTTCCAGGTGGGCTTTACCAGCCAGACGAAAGCGAAGCAGGTCAGCATGAAAATAACAATATTGCAGTAGATGGGAGAAAGCAGATTCCAGCCGAAAATCAGGCCCCAGATCAGCCAGGGATACACCAGCACAGGACTCCAGGCTGCAAAGGAAAGTTTCAGGGCATGGCTCTCATTAAAGCCGTAATAGCCCTGGGGAAACCCGAATTTCAGGATGCTCTCCACCTGTTTGAAATAGAAGAGTTCGTCGTTCCACTCTCCCGCGGGCAGGTAGGTATCACCGATGCCGTGTCCGTCGGATGCGCATCTGGCGATGCAGACAAGCAAAGGCAGCAGGCCAAGCAGCAATGCCTTTAAGAAAGTGGACTTATGATGATCTCTCTTCCACCAATCACTCATTTTCTTTGTCAATGTTGATCTTCTCCTTAATGACATACTGAGGTGAATTGTTCAGACTGATATAAATGCGTCCGATGTACTCACCGATCAGTCCCAGCATCAGCATAATCATGCCGCCGAAGAACACGATGGCTGCCATGGTAGAACTGAAGCCCATAGGCACATCGGGATTTATGAATCTCTTGATAATGGTATAAATACCGTACAGGAAGCCCATGCAGGCACAGAAGCCGCCGATTGCCGTAGCAATACGCAGAGGCTTTACGGAGAAAGCGGTAAAGCCGTTGAACCACAGACCCAGAAGCTTTTTCAGAGTGTAGCCGGAGGTACCTTCCTCTCTTTCTCTGTGCGTTACGGTTACATTGGTAATGCTCTTTGTGGCGCGCAGCACCAGACCGATTACATAAGGATAAGAATTTTCATAGCGAATCATGTCATCCACAACAAATCTTTGCACTGCAAAGTAGCTGGAGATGAACAGTTCCTTGGGCTTGCCCAGCATCACTCTGGTCATCAGCTCATTCACTTTGCTGCCCAGATTACGGAAAGTGGAGTGCTGCTTATGCTCATACTTTGCATAAACCGCATCATAACCCTCTTCCAGCTTGGCGAGCAGCTTATCCACCTCATCCGCAGGGGTCTGGCCGTCGTCATCCAGACAGACTACGATGTCTCCGGAAGCATGGCGAAGACCTGCCATCAGTGCGGAATGCTGTCCGAAATTCTTGGCAAAACCGATGCCCCTGATCTCTGCATGTGTGCTGCAAAGTTCACGGATGGTGCCGATGGTATTGTCGGGAGAACAGTCATTTACAAGAATAATCTCGTAGGTATAACTGTCCATGGTATTCATTTTGGTTTCAATTTCCGCAATTACACCCGGCAGAGTTTTCTCCGAGCGGTAGCAGGGAATGACAAAGCTGACCTTTTTCATTTCGGTTCCTCTTTTCTGTACTAAACTGAAGCGGGACAAATGGCTGCCATCCAGACGATATCTCTGTATTCACCGTCGATGCAGACATCTCCGCGAAGCAATCCTTCTTTTACAAATCCGGCTTTTTCGTAGCTGCGAATCGCCTGCTCGTTGGTAGCGAAGGCACGCAGATACACTCTGTGAAGACCTTCCTCCTCAAAGCAATACCGAAGCATCAGTCCGGCAGTGGCGCTTCCCACGCCTCTTCCTCTGGCATCTGCCTCACCGATGAAAATGCCGTACTCCGCCTTGTTGTGATGGCGGTCGATGTCGCGAATATAAACACTGCCCAAGCCTTTTCCGGTAGCCAGATCACAGATAATCATCTGCACCACGTCACCGGTCTCAACCTTGGTTCGAATCCAGTTTTCATGGCTCTCCTTGGTAAAAAGGGCCTGATAAATAAAGTTCCTGCGGACAGCATCACTGTTTCTCCAGCGTACAATGTCCTCTGTATCTTCGTAAGTCATCAGCCGCAGAAAAATGCCTGCGGACTCATCTTTGTATTCTTTCATCATTACTTTGCTCTCTTCTTTGCGTTGGTCTCTGTCAGTCTGAACTCAAAGTCTCTTCTGTCCTTGGCTGCCATGACCTCAAGAATCATGCCGGCAAAGAAGGACTGAATGCCTGCCAGTACCATAAAGCCGCAGACAATCAAGGTCGGGAATCTGGGCACCAGACCCGTTTTGAAATATTCTGCCAGCACGGGAACCATAAATATTGCCGACGCCAGAATCAATACAGCCGCCAAGCCGCCGAAAAAACTCAAGGGCTTGTAGTTGCGGTAGAGCTGCAGCATCTTCTTAATGACACGGAACCCGTCGCTGAAGGTATTCAGCTTGGATACGCTTCCCGCAGGTCTGTCGCGGTATTCCACCACCAGATTTTCCACCTGCAGGTTGTAGTTCACCGCATGGATGGTCATCTCTGTCTCAATCTCAAAACCGGTGGAGAAAATCGGGAAGGTTTTCACAAATTCGTAGCTGAAGGCTCTGTAGCCGGTCATGATATCCTTGATGTCGGAGCGGAATAAATGGTTAATTCCGGAACGCATCAGGCTGTTGCCGAAATTGTGGAAGGCACGCTTATTCTCCGTAAAATAAGTGGAGGAAAGGCGGTCGCCCACTACCATATCCGCGTTGTGGTTCAACACCTTGTCCACCATTTCCGCAGCACAGTCACAGGGGTAGGTATCGTCGCCGTCCAGCATCAGATACACTTCCGCATCAATCTCGCGAAACATTCTGCGGATGACATTTCCCTTGCCCTGCTTGTACTCATTGCGCACAACGGCGCCTGCCGCAGCGGCAAGTTCAGCGGTTTTGTCTGTGGAATTGTTGTCATATACATAAATCACAGCCTCGGGCAGCGCATTCTTCGCATCGCGCACTACCTTGGCTATGGTCTGCTCCTCATTGTAGCAGGGAATCAAAACTGCGATTTTATCCACGGCTTCTCTCCTTAGGGTCTCGGGACCGGTCTGTTACTTTCTGAAATAAGTTACCAGTTTTTTCACTGCGGCAATGACATCTGCCACATCTTCGTCGGTCAGGGCGTAGTACAGAGGAATACTCATGACCTCCTCGTAGAACTTCTCTGCGTTGGGGCAGAGGCCCTTCTCGTAGCCCAGCTTCTCATAGTAGGAATGCCGGTATACGGGAAGATAATGCACCTGAGGGCAGATACCCTCGGCACGCATGGCGTCAAAGAACTGTCTTCTGTCACAATTCAGGAGTTCCGTATTCAGACGAAGAATATACAAATGTCTGGTGGTATCGGACTCGGGAATCTCGCGCTGTACGATAATCTCGGGCATGTCCGCGAAGGCCTTATCATACATGGCAACCACTTCTTTTCTGCGCTGCTTGAACAGGGGAAGCTTCTTCAGCTGGCTGGACAAAAGTGCTGCCTGGAAATCGGTAATTCTGTAATTGTAACCAAGTTCAACCTGCTCGTTATACCAGCCCGCATCGGTAGGATGTACCATCTCTGCCTGATTGCGGGTAATACCGTGGGTTCTCAGTCTCATCAGCTTGCGATACAGTGCCTCATCATTGGTGGTCACTGCGCCGCCCTCACCGCCGGTAACTGTCTTCACGGGATGGAAGCTGAAGCAGGTCATATCTGCGATACTGCCCACAGGAGCACCCTTGTAGCAGGTGCCGATGGCATGTGCCGCATCCTCAATCAGCAAAAGGTTGTTTTCTTTACAAATCGCTCTGATTTCATCCAGCTCCACAGCCTGTCCGGTAAAGTCTACCGCAATAACAGCCTTTGTGGCGGGAGTAATCAGCTTGCGGATGCAGGCAGGATCAATGTTGTAGGTATCTGCCTTGATGTCCGCAAACACGGGCTTTGCGCCGCAGTACAGAACACAGTTTGAGGAAGCGGCGAAGGTGATGGAGCTGACAATTACCTCATCACCGGGTTTGAAGCCTGCTGCCATGGCAGCGATGTGCAGTGCTGCGGTACCGTTGGAAACCGCAACCGCATATTTTGCTCCCGTTACCTCACAGAGCTTCTTTTCCAGTGCAGAAATTGCGGGACCGCCTGTCAGGTAATCTCCCTTCAGGGTATCCACAACTGCCTGAATATCCTCATCATCAATATATTGTCTGCCGTAGGAGATTGGATTCTCTCTCACGGGTGTGCCTCCGAAAATAGCCGGCTTTTCCATACTAATTCCACGCCTTTCTGTTGTTCCTTTTAGCAAAAGGAAGCGGCCGCCGAAAAACGGCCAACCGCTTGCCTGAATTTATTTCTCCAACTCAACTGTCTTAAGAAGTTCTTTGATTTCATCAACAGTAAGCCATTCGGTATTGTTGCCTGAGCTGTAAGAGAAGCCCTCGGGAACCTTCTTGCCGGTAGGCACTGCTCTTCTCTTCTCAGACCATACCATCTGAGGATATACGATAAAGTGCTTGTCATATTCATAGGTGGTCATGGAATCCTCAACGGTAACCATAATCTCGTGAAGCTTCTCACCCTCACGGATACCAACCTCAGGCATTTCACAGCCGGGCATCATAGCCTGTGCCAGGTCTGTAATCTTGAAGGAAGGGATCTTGGAGATAAAGGTTTCACCGCCCTTAGCCTCTTCCAGAGCCTTGATTACCAGTTCTACACCCTGCTTTAAGCTGATCCAGAATCTGGTCATACGATAATCGGTAATGGGAAGCTCGGTTCCGCCGTTCTTGATAATGTTGTTGAAGAAGGGGATAACAGAGCCGCGGCTGCCTGCTACATTGCCGTAACGAACGATGGAGAAACAGGTCTCCTTGTCGCCTGCGTAAGCATTTGCAGCGATAAACAGCTTGTCTGATACCAGCTTGGTACCGCCGTAAAGGTTTACGGGATTAACAGCCTTGTCGGTGGAAAGTGCTACGACCTTCTTGACACCGCAATCCAGGGAAGCATCAATTACATTCATGGCACCGTGGATATTGGTCTTGATTGCCTCAGCAGGGTTGTACTCACAGGCAGGAACCTGCTTTAATGCTGCCGCATGGATGACATAATCAACGCCTTCCATAGCACGAACCAGACGCTCTTTATCTCTGACATCGCCGATGAAGAAACGAAGCTTTTCCTTGTACTCCTTGAACTCATTCTGCATGATGAACTGCTTATATTCATCACGGGAATAGATAATAATCTTCTTAGGGTTATAATTTTCCAATACATACTTGGTAAAGGTCTTTCCGAAGCTTCCGGTTCCGCCGGTTACCAGGATTGCTTTATTGTTTAACATGATTGTTCTCCTTATTGTCAAAGTGGCAGTTTACCGACTACCAATCTTTTTAATTCTATCATATCCTACCATAAAAGGCAAATTGACACTTTAAGTTTTCCTTAAGAAAACAGATATAGTTTTCTGAATGAAACCTCTGCCTACAGCAGGTCCGGAGTCCACTCCACATCCTTATCACCGGTGGAAGGTGTCGGTGTAGGTGTAGGTGTAGGCGTGGGTGTCGGCGTAGGTGTCGGCGTGGGTGTCGGCGTCGGCGTAGGTGTCGGCGTCGGTGTCGGCGTAGGTGTCGGCGTCGGCGTAGGTGTAGGTGTTGCGGTCGGTGTTGCCGTGGGTGTTGCGGTCGGTGTTGCCGTGGGCTTTGCCGAAGGTGTTGCCGTGGGCTTGGGTGTTGCCGTCGGCTTCGCTGTGGGCTTAGGTGTTGCAGTCGGTTTCGGCGTAGGTGTAGGTGTCGGCGTAGGTGTCGGAGTGGGAGTCGGTGTAGGTGTCGGTTCCTCGCCTCCGCCGGCAGAAATCGCCTCGTAGCCATATTCATTTCTCATGCTCCAGAGCTGGAACAGTTCTTCCTGTCCGCGTCCGCTTCTCTTTTCCAGCTTGTGGTCTCCGGTCAGTTCGCCCTGTGCATAGCTGCCGGTTTCCTTGATCACATCACCGGTGTTTCCATCCAGAATCCACTTTTCAAAAGCGCCCTGGTAAACATTTGCTTCCTGCTCAAAGCGGAAGAAGGATACCTGATTCTTCTCCTGCTTCATTACCACACTGGCACAGTCCTTACCCTCAAAGTAGGCATTGGTCCAGTAATCTCCCGCGATGTCGGTACCTGCGGTAACTGTCAGATTGGATCCTCTCTCATCTGTGATTGTATAGGTTCTTGCTCCCTCCACAAAACCGGAGAGCAAGGTATCATACCAGTTCTTTCCTTCCACCTGGTGAATTGCCTCACCGTAATAGTCGGGAAGCTCCAGATTGTGAAGCATTTCTGTCAGAATGCCTTTTGCTGCCTGCTGCTGTGCTTCCGTCACATTGGAGCCCACTGAAATCACCGTGTCGTAGGGCTCGGGAATTTCCGTTACAGAGCTTTCTACGCTCTCCGCTCCTTCCAGGGGAAGTGTCACAGGATAAATGCTTTCCCGTGCGGGCTCTTCCGCACATCCTGTCTGTAAGATTCCAAGGCTAAGAAGCGCCGCTGTCATCCATATTCTAGTTTTGCGCATTGGTCTCCTCCTGTTTCTTCTCTGTCTCCAGAGCATCCGCCTCTGCCATCAGTCCGGTCAGGAAGGTATGCTCATCGCTGCCCTCCTTATAATTGTCCTTGAATCTGGATGCCAGATAATAAATGCTTCTTGCCACAGGGCAATTGTATAAGGTGATGCTCTTGCCATCCTTTTCCAGTACCGCATATCCGCGGAAGGCAAATTCTGTCTTAAACTGTTCGGTAGGCAACCCTACCAGAACGGCGGTATATCGATATCTGTTGTCCACTGTCTCATAAATCACATCTGTGAGGGTGCCGCTCGCATCCATACCGTAGGTCATACCGGATGAGGTCTTCTGGCCGCCCTTAATCATGGGATATTTCTCCATGTTAGCCTGATTCATGATGACGGTACCGTACTCCTTCAGCTTGTAGCCGTTCACGCCGGTCTCACTAAGAAGCTTTCCGCGAAGTTCCGTGGAAATACCTGTCTTGCAGCGGATACCGCACTTTCCGGTAATTCGAATGGAGAAGCCGTGATAGCTCAGCAAATCCTCCAGCTCCGGCTGAGCGGTCGCCTGATATCCCAGGTTCTCGTAATTCAGGGTCCACACATACATGCCGATTGGTGCCTTGTTTTCATTGTACTTGTAAACCACAGCGGTAGCAGCATTCTTATCGGGAGCTGCCACTGTCAGTGTCACAGGTGTCTTCTGCTCGGTTCCGCCGGTGACTGTGCTGCTGTCCAGAGTCTGAAGATTCTTGTAGGCAACGCCGTCAAGCCATACGGTATCATCGGTATAGCCCTCGGGAAGAGTCAGTGTAATGTTCAGGGATTCCTTGGGCTCACTGCAGGCTGCTGCCGGCATGTTATTGTACACGGGAATCTTAAACACAAAGGTACTGTCCAACGCACCTGCACCCTCATAAAGGGTACGAATGCTCTTCGCCTCGGTGGTAGGTGCAGTAATGTTCTGCATGTACTGATGATTGTAAGCTCCGTATGTACTGTTGGGATTTACATTGAATTTCTCCAGATACAGTGTATCCTGGCCCTTCTTGATGTAGTTTGCGGTGATGATGTCCGCGCCTCCCAGCACTGACATGTAGGAGCTGTTCCATCCGTGATTCTTTGCATAGGTCAGACCGTTTATGTAAATCTGCTCATTGGTCGTGCCGGATGCGGAAATATTGAAGTAGTTGTAATAGCCTTCATAGCCGGGATAGGTTCCCGAAATCAACGGCGAGGTACCCTGTCCCTGCTCCTGCAGTACGCGGGCAGCCAGATGGAAGGGGCTGACCTCTCTGCCGGCTTCCTTGCCGATGTACCAGAACATCTCCGCAAAGGTCATGGTATCCATGCCGGGTGCGGGCTTGCTGTCATTCATGAAGGTATTGTTTAAGAAGCTTTTCATCGCCTCCAGCGTATGGCATTTTTCATTGTAGGTCAGCTGCTCAAACTGGAAAATTCTGTCCTCCGTCAGACCGTTTCGGGGATCCAGATATATTTTCAGAACATCCTCGGTAGCATAGTACCAGTTTTTCTGGTCATACAATCCGTTCTTCGCCCAGTCGGGGAAGGTTCTGTAAATCAGGCTTCTGCTGTTCAGCAATTCATTTTTGACCACAGTCTGCCAGTCAAGATTGGTCACCATCTTAACGAAGGTCCAATTGGGATGCGCCTCCTTCAGCGCAGTCAGTGCCGCTTTATAGCTCTCCGGGAACTGCTCAATGTCCTCGTAAACCTTCGGCTGATTCTCATCTGCCGTCAGCAGCATAATCTTGAAGGGGGCAAGGCCGTTCATCTGCTCCCACTCCAGGAATCTCTCGTCGGAAACAGCCAGATTGGTGCGGGGCACATAGCCTTCATATCGGTTGTCGCCCAGTTCCAGATTTACATAATACCAGGTCGTTCCGTACTCGTCGTAGTAGAAATCCTGAATGGTCACCAGCTGACCGCTGTAAACAGTGACAACGGACTCTGCTTCCTCTGCGGGCAATGCACGCACGGGGTAAGTGTCCGCCATATAAATAAGCGCCATAATGTCTTTGTCAGCAATCAGAGCCTGCAGGCTCTCTTCCGCTTCATCCAAAAACTCGCCGTAATATTCCTCATATTCAGCCGGATAGGGCTGCTCCATCGGCGCCGCCTCGGCAGCACCTATGTCTGTGAAAAAAATCGCTGCCGCAAGCAGCACAGACATAGCTCTCAACAGATGCTTCTTCATCGTACTCCTCATTTCTATGGTTACACCGTCCCCCGCAGCTTCATCTTCAGACCATGCAGCTGTCTGATTCCCTTCGGAGCCACTGCGAACAGTGTGTGGTATATCTTGTTCTTCTTTGTCAGAATGGGGTTCTTCATGGATGCCCCCCAGTTTTTGCGCAGGTAGGAAACTATCTCCCTGTACTGCTTATTGTCCTTTTGCATCCGGGCAACAGGAATGTGCAGCATGTAATCCAGACGCTGGAAAATACCGAAACGGAAGGCTATCTGTGCCAGCTCCGGGTATTTGTTTTCCACCAGCCTTGCCACCATATCGGCGTTGTCCACATTATCTGCAAACACTCTGGAAAAATCATTTTTGTCCGCTTTGCGGGAATTGCTTCCCACACGGTAAAACACATGATAGGTATGTCCGGGAAGGGACACAATCTTACCGCTGACCGCCAGCAGCTGTACCAGCAGGTGGAAGTCCTCATTCAGCACGCCCACGGGAAAACTGTTGTGATCCTCGGGCTTTTCTCTGTAGAACAGATCTCGGTCCAAAAGCTTGGTGCAGAAGGAGCAGTCTCCTCTGTGCATCAGCAGTTCCTTCAGAAAATCCTCCGCCTCAATACACTCTTCCTTCTCGGGAGGAATGCAGATATCCGGCAGGATTTCTCCCTCCGGGGTTATCTCGTCACGACCGACCTGCGCAATGCGGGCACCGTAGGTCTCAATCGCTGTCATCAGCCGCTCATACATGTCGGCATCCACATAATCATCGCTGTCCACAAAGCCGAGATATGCGCCCTTTGCCTCCAGAATGCCCAGATTGCGGGCAGAGGAAGAGCCTCCGTTCGGCTTATGCAGTACACGAATTCGGGAATCGGTTTCTGCCAGCGCATCCGCAAGCGCACCGCTTCCGTCGGTAGAGCCGTCGTCCACCAGCAAAAGCTCCAGATTCTCGTAGGTCTGTGCCTTCAGAGAATCCACACAGCGGGTCAGATATTCTTTTGTATTGTAAATCGGTACAATGACACTAATCAGTTCCTTTTGCATGAATTGCTCCGTACATTTTCCTTTCCGAAATCACCTTTGCAGGCTGACAGGGTGCGGGATATTTTTCACTGCCGTTTTTAAAATACCCTTCGGCAGCCGCCAGGTCCTCCTCCGAGAAATCTGCTCTTGTGAACAGCCCCAGCTCCATGGTCAGCTTGCTCAGTTGAAGTGCTGCGTTCTCCGGATTCCACACCTGTGTAATGGTTTTGTAGGCCTCACGGCCCAATTGTTCGCAGGTCGACGGGTTCTTCACCAGTCTTTCTGCCAGGGCAAAGAGCCGTTCCTTGTCACCGCTCCTGTAAATCAGTCCGTTTTCACCGTCCCGTACCAGATAGGGGACCGCACCGATCATATGGTCCGCTATCAGTGCACAGCCGCTGTTCATTGCCTCATTGGCAACTGCGCCCCAGCCCTCCTGACGGTCACTGGTAAACAGATAGATATTTGCCTTCTCCATATATTCACGCACACAGGCAGGCTTCAGAAATCCGGGGAATTCCACATATTCCTCCAGGCCGTATTCTGTCCGCAGTGCAGTCATTTTCTCGAAGAAATCTCCTCCGCCAATCACATCCATGTGAAAGCGAAGGCCTTTATCCTTTAAATATTTTGCGGTTTCCAGCGCCAGCTCCGGATGCTTCCAGTCAATCATTCTGGCAGCCCAGAGCAGATAGGGAAGCTTCTCTCCGGCCTCCGTCACATAGCCCTTGCCGGCAATCAGTGCCTCCGCATCATAATGCTTTGTCTCCGGGAAATACCCCCAGACATACTTTTTGCCCATGTAAGCTCTGACAATCTGAAAATCCGAAGGAACATAAGCTCCCGAACAGAGCAGATACACCGGCTTGTTCTGATGTCTGGTGTGGTCGTGATATTTCTTCTTAAGACCTCTGGGGCTTACCGCCTTCCATTGGCCGGTTTTATACAGTCGCTCGCTGTAACGAATCACAGGCTTTCCCGCTTCCAGTCTGTCGGCAATCAGGCTCTCATCCTCGCTGCCGCCGAACAGCACTACCTTCGCCTGTGCAATCAGTTCCCTGCACTCCTCCTGCGCTTCATAGTACAGCTTCAGATAGTCCAGGTCATTGCTGGCATTCCAGCCCATGCGGACGCGCTCTTCCTCCACAGGCTCTGTCTGGATAAACACAAAATCACCGCCAAGCAGCCTGCTCATGGCATTGCAGAAGGGAATCTGGTGGTGATTGAGATAATTGGAAACAAATACTAACTTTCTCGCTTCTCCCATTACGCCTCCCCCGCAGTCTTTGCAATCTCTGTGTAAACTGCTACCGTCTTGGCATAATTCATTTCCCTGTCATGATTGCGGGAAGCATGTGCCTTTGCATTTCTGCAATAGGTCTTCATCTGCTCCTCATCGCTCCACATGGCAATCACGGCCTGTGCAAGATTGTGGGAGATTTCCTGCAGACGATTCTCTCCGAGCATGTCCTGCATCACGCCGTCATAGCTGTTGGCCGCAGACTTACAGCCCTCGTACAAAATACCGTCCTCGCCGTCGGTGAAAATACCGGACACGCCGCCCACATTTGCACTGACGCAGGGCATTCCCAGCAGCATCGCCTCTCCCAGGGAATTGGGAGAATTCTCGATTGCGGAAGGACAGACGAAGAGATGACTCTTCAGGTAGCGCTCCTTCATCTGCTCGCCGGTGAGTTTTCCGAGGATATGAACCTTCTCCTCCAGACCGTTCTGACTCATCAGCTTTCTCAGATATTTACCGTAAGCACAAATCTTGATTTTGTGCAGTAATGTCTCGTAATTCACAATGCTCTGACCTGCCACAAACACCTGAGCATCCGGGAATTTCTCCAGAATCTCCGGCATGGCAAGCAGCATATAATGCAACCCCTTAATCGGGTAATCGCCCTGACTTAAGAAAATGGAATGAGGCACACAGTTCTTCTCTTCCCAATTTGCCTCATAGAAATCACTTCTCAGGGTTTCGTTCATTTCAAAGTAGCGCACCTGCGGATTCCACTCCCTGGTGTAATGCAGATCCCAGGGTGTACGGCCGCCCACATTTTTCACCAGCCTGATAGCCTCGATTTCATGCTCGCCGCGCTTGGCGAACTTCACCTGCTGCTCTTTCATGCTGTCCTTCTTCAGGAAATCACGGAAGGACACGGAATTGATTACCTTCTCGGGAAGGTCTGCAAAATAGACATTGGCATAAACCGCGCAAAGCCCCTGAATGGTAATCAGCAGACGATTCTTATCGGGGAATACACGACACATGGCCAGGGTATGGGCAAACTCCGTGCCGAAGCAGTGAACCACCTCGGGCTGCACACTCTCCGCTATTCGGCGCATGCTGTCCTCCAGGGAAACATCATACCTTTCGGAATTGATGACATCCTCGCGGAAACCGAAACAGCGAATCGGCTCTCCCAAAAGGGTCAGCGTCTTCTCAAAAAGATTCTCGCCCTCTCCCAGCATATCATCCGGTGCCGGAAATGCGATGGACAGTTCAATGCCGTTCTGCTCCCGATTCTGCAGAACCACATTCGCCAGCCCGGACAGCCAGCCCTCCTTGTTGGAGGCTTCCTTATTCAGTTGTTCCGCAATCATGGGCAGCATGACATTGCACAGCCAAAGAACTTTCATGAGTACACCTTTCTTAGTTAAAAATCCAGTTCAGATACGGCAGGATACGAATGTTGGTATCGTAGGCCGTCTTCAGGAAATAAGCAAAATAAACACAAAATGCCAAAATGGTTCCCGCTGTCAGCAGATACTTCTTCTTGCCCCTGGGCAGGAAATACAGCAGCGCCGGAATCAGGAACACCTGAGAAATCTTAAAATAATTACCGATTCGGGTAACCTCCGGAATGAAGGAACCAAAAATGTTGAGCACCAGTCCCGCCAGGTTCAGCCACGCATAAAAGCGAATCTCCTTATGGCCTTCCTTCCATACCTCAAAGCACAGAATACAGAGAATCACACAGCACACGCCCATGCCCACATTGACGATGGAAATGCTGTTGTTGTCAAAGACAGAGGCTTCATAATCGGGGTAGAACAGGAAAATAATCCTGCGGTACCAGTTCTGACAGAAAACCAGGCTTGCCAGCAGTACTGCTGCCGGAATTGCCATCCAGACCTTCAGCTTCAGTCCGGCAACCCATTTAAGAATCAGATACGCAGGAATGACAACCAGCACGCTCTTGTGGAACAGTGCCGCAAAGAGAATCCACCCGATGAATTTCAGATACTCCCCTCTGGTCACATATTTCTGTGCGAACATCACGATGGCGATTACCAGATAGTAGCGCACGCTGTTCAGGCTGGAGAAATAATAGCCGCTGGTGAGCAGGATAAACATACTGCCCCAGAACCAGCTTGCCTGATCCTTCAGCGCCTTCACGAAGAATGCCACCGTAATCAGGGAAAACAATCCAAAAATCGGAAGATAATTGTCGTAGCCGAAAACCTTCTGCATCCAGTAGACAATGAAGTTGAAGCCGGGTTCGCTGGCCACATCTCTGCCTACGAAAATGCGCTTAAAGTTCTCGCGATAGCCCCAGTAATCGTTGCCCACCGCGATTCTGCAGGCGCTGACTGCCGCCAGCAGCGCATAGCAGCCAAAGGCCGCCACATGATTCACCGCCGCCTGTCTGTCAAAGGGCAGGGACAGTTTACCGCTCATCTGCCCGTCGGCATTTGATTCGTTCTGTATGAAGGCTGAGAAAATCAGCACCAATGCCGTTAGGGTCAGATAAACAACCATGTCGCTCCTTTAGTGATAAATGAGATTCTTTGCTTTCTGATACCATTTGCCGAGAACCTTATTCTCCGCAATGGCCGTTCTCAGTGGCTGCAGTGTCAGAAGCAAAATGGCGCGATACTTGAAAAGTGCTGCTTTGCTCATATACTGTTCCACAATTTCCTTGTGCTCCCTTGCCGACCGCTTGCGATTCTCCTTTGTCTCGGAAAAACCGCCGCCCTCATATGAGGATAAGACGACATCCAGATAGCAGGGGTTTGCATTTTCTTTAAAATAGGCCCAGAGGAAAAACTCGTAATCCGCGCGGATACGATATTCCGGTCTGTAGCCTCTCTTTTCAAACAAAGCTCTGTCATAGACACAGGCCTGATGACAGGGCAGATTACGATAGCAGGCGAAATCATCCATATGAGGATTGGAGGGAATCACACTGCCGCGCAAAGCATCAAAAACATTGCCGTAATAGATTTTGGAACCGGGGTGAGCGGCAATCCCTTCCATCAGCTGCTGCAGGGAATTCTCACTGTACAGCAGGTCCCCGCAGTTTAAGAAAGTGAAATACTCTCCCCCTGCCAGGGCAGCCGCCTGATTCATTCCATCGTAAATGGAACTGTCTTTTTCTTCATAAATGTGAACCTTGCTCTGCAGTTCCCTGGACTGATCCCGGAGCCAATCCCGCAGCAACTGCAGGGAGTTGTCCCTGGAACAACCGTCCTTCACCACAATTTCCCAATCCCGAAAGGTCTGCTCCGCTACCGTCTTTATTGTTTCCAGAAGCTTCTCCCCGGAATTCAGGCTCACCGTCAATACGCTAAGTTTCATCCTAATACCCACCCGCGGATTACAGGGGCAATCCGTAATACAGTTTCAAAAGTGACCGGTTTGCGCCGCAAAGAATCGCGCCGCACACCTTGATTTCCTGCTGCTCATAGAAGGCCAGCACTCTGTCTACGGCCTTGCTTGTATCCTCGCCGGCCTGCACCAGCAGAATCACCTTGCCGGTCTCGCGAAGCGTCTTCGCTGCCTCAGGTGCCATCAGCACGGAGGGAACTGCCAGGAAAGAGGTCTGTCTGTTGTTCTCGGAAAGTGCTCCTGTCAGCTCTGCCAGATTAGGAGCCTCACCCACGCAGGTCACCGCAGCGGTTCCTTCACCGCAAGCCGCCTTGATATTCTCGGAAAGCTCTGCACTCTCCGTACAGCCAAGCACCTTCAGGCCATGTCTGTCAGCCAGCTGCTCGGGCAGTTCAATTCTGTCGTCATACAGGAAATACAGATACAGAATCATGCAGGTAAAAAACAATCCCAGCACCGCACCCAGCAGAACCGCGCGTGCCACACGCACATCTGCCTTCACGAGGGGGGCACTCTCCGGCAGGTTGGTCACGCGGATGCTCACTAACTCCCGCTGACTCTCCGCCCACACGGGGAAGGTCTTTGCATAAGCTCTCGTGATTGCCATGGTAAGCTCCGGATCGGAGGTAATCACGGTCAGGGTCTGCACTCTGGTGTCTGCCAGAATGTAGGAGGTGACATACTTTGCCAGCTCCTCCTCGGTGATTGCCTTGCCGGTTTCCTGTCTTACCGCTTCCTGAAAGCAGTCAGAGAGAACCCACTGATTCATGGTGAACTCGTTGAAGTAGGTATACACATCGGCCGTGTCCGGGTCGCTTGCATACTCCATATAATAGACGGTCTCTGCCTTGTAATCCCTGGCGGGTGCAAGCGCAACCTTCACCAGAAAATACCCGCCGCCGACAAGCAGCGTGCCAATCAGCGTTCCCACGAGAAACAGATACCATTTTGAAATCATCTTGAGCAGAAACCATTTCAGGTTGAACAGTTCTGTCATCTTTGCTTTATTCACTCTGTTTGTCCTCATCAATGCCCTTGTTATGAGCGATTTCATTCTTCAGTGCGGTAACCTGCTCCGTCTCAACACCCTCGGTGCTGTCGGGCCAGAACAGAATTTTAATGGTCAGCATCATCAGCTTCAGATCCATCCACAGAGAATAGTTCTCAATATAAGTCAGATCCAGCTTCAGCTTGTCATAAGGAGTCGTGTTGTACTTGCCGTAAACCTGTGCAAAACCGGCCAATCCGGCTTTTACCTTCATACGATAAGCAAACTCAGGCATTACCTCCAGATACTGTGCGATAATTTCCGGTCTCTCGGGTCTGGGTCCGATGAAGGACATGTCACCCTTCAGAATATTTACCAGCTGAGGCAGCTCGTCGATACGGCACTTTCTGATGAACTTGCCGATGGGAGTGATTCTGCTGTCATTCTTCTGTGCCAGTCTCGCAACGCCGTCCTTCTCCGCGTCGGTTCTCATGCTGCGGAATTTCATAATCTTGAACTCGCGCTGGTCCACGGTACAACGAACCTGCTTGTAGAGAACGGGGCCATGATCATAAAGCTTGATGGCGATGGCAGTAATCAGCATAAAGGGAGAAGCCAGCACCAGCAAAATCAGGGAGCATACGATATCGATCATTCTCTTAACAAATCTCTGCTCCATGGAAAGGCTGTACTCTCTGGTCAGCAGCAGGGGGCTGTCAAATACATGAAGCTCGTCTGCGCCCATGCGGATAACATCGGTAATCTTCGGCAGAATATACACTCTGATGGAATTGCCGTAGCAGAATTTTAACAGCGGCTCTCTCACCTTCACGGGAATATCTCCGAGCACAACCGCACTGCACTCATCCTTCTCAAAGGCCTCCAGAATGGCTTTGCCGGTAGCCTCAACGCCCGCACCGGAATGGAAGGTCTTGGTTACCAGATATTTATCCTTACGGCTTTCAAACTTGGCAATCAGATCCTGATAGGGTCTGTCACCGTGAATCAGCATCAGTTTTCTGGGCGGGAACAGACGACGGTAAAACCAGTTGGCTATATTGACATACAACAGCACCAGCACAATCTGCTCAACCATCATCAGGATGAAGATGTGAGGCACGAACAACTGTCTTGCCATCAGTGAAAGCTGCATGTACAGAACAATGTTTGCCAGAAAAGTAGACAGACACTGGGAGAAAACAATCTCAGCGTTTTTCTGATAGCCCAGTCGCATACCGCCGTAGGTAGCGGAAAGGAACAGTAAAATAACACCGTAAAGTGCAACTTCCAAAAGCGTTGCTCTGGAATACAGCTTGTAAAGGTCATCTACCAGCTGCAGGCGGAAGTAGGTCAGCCAATGGTAGAGGAAAATGCCGATTTCCAGCGCCAGACAGATTCCTACAAGCCCCAGGTTAATCAGACGCTTAAAGGTTTCCATTTTTCTTATTTTTCTTTGGTTTGCACAGATATTCAAAATAAAGGACCTCCTTTTAGTCTTTCCGTGGCAGATTGATTACAATCTGCGCTGCACCGCTCTGACTGCCCAAAAGCAGAAGAAATAGCTGCTCTTCAGCACTCCGAACCCTTCGTTTCTGCGGTAAAGGTTCCAAATTCGACGAATTGCCTTCAGTTTGTTGGAGGAGAGACTTCCTCCGTCGGGTCTTCGATACAGCACCAGATTTTCATCCAGTCCGTATGCCAGATAGCCCTTGCGGAGTACATTCCACCAAAGTGCGGTGTCCTCACTCTCAATCTTCGGCATATTCAGTTCTTCTTTCCTGATCTTGTTTGTGTCAAACATAACGGTAGAGGTAAAGATAGTAGTATTTCCCAGCGCCTGTCGGTAGTTCAGCGTTTCGGGCGTATGCACCACGATTCCGGTTCCGTTCGCCTGGTCATCCGCAAATTCATAACCGGTAAACACGAAGGCTGCTTCCTTCTTCAGCAGGAAGTTCAATGTATGCTCCAGTTTTTCCGGACGCCACAGGTCATCCGCATCCAGATAGGCCACAAATCGGCCCGTGCTCTCAGCCAGACCGCGATTACGCGCCGCCGCAGCTCCCTGATTCTTTTCCTGCATAATCAGACGGATACGGTCATCCTTCTTTTCTGCCACATACTGTTCTATCATTTCCACCGTGTTATCCGTGCAGCAGTCTGCCGTCAGAAGCAGTTCCCAGTTTTTATAGGTCTGGGCCCGCACGCAGTCCATGGTCTTCACGATAAATCGTTCCGCGTTATAAACCGGAACAATAATACTGACTTTATTTTCTCCTGTCATGAGTATTAGCCTTTCTATTAAAATCAGTAGTTAATATACATGAAACAGAATGTAATCTCCAAGGTCTCTGGCCTCCACGCCAAGCTCCTCTTCAAAACATTCCACAATTTCCGTTTCAATGTCTCCGGGAAGCAGGATACAGTTCACATTTGTGTCCCACACCGCCTGTGCAATTTCCCGGTCAGTCAGATTCCCTCTGTCCCAGCCTCTGGTCATCCAAAGGTACATATCCCGGTAATAATCCGGATAAGTGTCATAGGTATAAGCGTTCAGATGCTCATCCCACATGTTTCTGCCATACAGAAGCTCAATGCGGTCATCCACATCTCTGGCATATTCCATAATTTCCGCCGGAGCCCAGAGTATCCAGTCGATGTTGTAATCTTCCTCCAGGGGAAGCAGTACCTTTTCCACTCTGTCGCGCTCCTGTCCGTAGTTTGTCCACTTCACACCGGTTACTCCCAGGCCGCCGCCCACAAACAGCATCACTGCAAGAATTCCAAGGCTCACGGCAATCACTGCCCTGGTGCGTCCCTTCAGAACCTTCTCCGCAAAGAGGACAAATGCCAATGCAATCAATGCCGTCACCGGAACCGCACTCCAGAGGAAGGGATAATCATAGAATCTGGTCTGATACAGCATCAGACCCGCTGCCGTCAGGGGGCAGATACAGGCCACAGACATACAGGTGGTATAAATCAGAAATGATTTTTGCTTACATTTTTCCGCGCCGAACCAGAGGAACAGCATCGCAGCCAGAAACACTGCGGCCAGCTTTCCGTGGCTTGTATAGTCCAGCCAGCCTGCCCAGGCAGATGATAGGAATTCCGTCATGCGCATCCTCCTTTCCCGAGTTTACCTCTCGAAAGGAATGCACAAACCGTCCAGACCGCCGCGATCAGGAAGCAGACTCCCGCTCCGTAAAGCGTCCAGGCAATACAGGCTTCCGCCAAAACGGTGAAGATTGCCATCAGGCTCTTCCGTCTGCAGCACAATGCCATGGTGTAAGGTACCAGAACGAGATTGCGAATGGTCGTTGCACGAAATCCGCTGCAGATTAATCCGAAGCCGTCCATGTAGGGCGCATAAATACCGCCCAGTAGCACCAGACCGACTGCCAGCAGGAACAATAACTGCTTCTTTCTCTCATTCTCAAACAAAGCTTTTCCCAATGCCCCAAAGGCACAGAAGCTTAAGAAAAGGATTCCCACAGGAATCACCTTGTAAACAACAATCCAGGGTGCAAGACCGATTGCCATTGTCACATAACTGTACAGGGAGGGCAGACAGAGAATCGCAACTCTTATGGGGAGTCCCTCGCTGTAATCGTGGCCTGTCATGGGATTCCGGTGATAAACGGATTCGGAACCCAGGAAGCTCTCCACTGTCTCCAGCGTCATATCGCCCGCGCGGTACAAAAATCTGCCGCTCAGAATCAAGCCAAGCATCACCAGCCAGACAAGGACGACAATACCTGCCAGCCACTTTTCTTCACGGTTGAAGGACTGTTTTTCCTTCGGCAGAAAGCTGCCCTTTTTCTTCTGCAATTTCTTTCCGATTCTGCAAATAAAAAAGTACGCCAAAAACAGGACTGCCAGCATTCCTCCAAAAAGAAAAGCGCACCCCTTGAGCCAAATGTCAAACAGACTAACTATATGTGCAGTTTCAGCTGCTCCGATTGTCAGAATCAGAAGTCGCACTGCATGATCAAAAAAAGAATCATCTCTGAACACCTTGCACACCTCGTTGTAATTTTAACATACTTCCGAAAACGGTACAAGAAAAACAGCCCCCGCGAACCGCAGGGACTGCTTAATTTTTCTTTAATATTTTATGAAGTTCCTACCTCATTTTCAAATCAAGACGAATCTTGTCCGCAATTCTGGCAATATACTCGCTGTTGGTAGGTCTGATTCTTCCGGATGCAGCGGAATATCCAAACATTCTCTCAAAGGTCAACTGATTTCCTCTGGTCCAGGAAACCTCGATTGCGTTTCGGATGGCACGCTCCACCTTCTGGTCGGTGGTTTTGAAATGTCTGGCGATGGTGGGATACAACAGCTTCGTCACACTGCTGACTACCTCCATATCCTTCTCAGACAACATGATGGCATCCCTCAGATAATGATACCCCTTTAAGTGTGCCGGTACCCCGATATCCAGCATCACATCCGTGACATAGGCCTCCAAGTCACAATCGCTTACTGCAAACATGTCCACAAATTTCTCCCCCTTTTCCTGTCGATATGACACCCTTTGTTCCAAAGAATGTCCTTATTCTAGCATAGGAGTCGATTTCTGTGAACAATCTGACCCGCTAAGAAAGCGTTAAGAACTACTTCACTTCCTCACGCACCACATAGATGGGGCGGCGTTTTACTTCCATGTAGGTCTTTGCCAGATACTGTCCCAGAATGCCGGTGCAGAAGAACTGCACACCGCTGACCATCAGGATAATACATACCAGAGAAGGCCATCCGGAAACAGGATCTCCGAAAATCAGCTTTCTCACAATGATAAAGACAATCATCACAAAGGCCAGGAAACAGAACAGCAGACCCATCACGGAGGAAATCATCAGAGGTACGGTGGAAAAGGCAGTAATGCCGTCCAGCGAATAGAAGAACAGCTTCCAGAAACTCCACTTGGTTTCCCCTCTGGCTCTCTCCACATTTTCATACTCTACCCACTTGGTCTTAAAGCCGACCCAGCCGAAAATTCCCTTGGTAAAGCGGTTGTACTCCGGCATGGAGAGAATGGCGTCCACCATACTGCGCTTCATCAGGCGATAGTCTCTGGCACCGTCCATCATCTCCGTCTTGGAAATCTTCTTCATCAGTCTGTAGAAGCGGCGGGCAAAAAAGCTTCGAATGGGCGGTTCTCCCTTTCGGGTGACACGCCTGGTAGCCACAGAGTCATACCCCTCCTTCAGATACCCGAACATTTCCGGCAGAAGTGCGGGGGGATCCTGCAAATCCACATCCATCATCACCACATAATCGCCCTTGGCATGCTCTAAGCCGGCAAACATTGCCGCCTCCTTGCCAAAGTTTCTGGAAAAGGACACCAGCTTCACAATTTCATTTCTGTCATGCAGCTTTTTGACCTCTTCCACGGTCCGGTCTGTGGAGCCGTCATCAATATAGATTACCTCAACCTCCAGGTCATTCTCCCGGAAGAAGCGTTCATTTTTCATCAATTCCTCGAAGAACAGAGCAACACTCTCCTCCTCGTTGTAGCAAGGTACTATCACACTCAGCAAACTCATGGATTTCTCCTTTAAAAAAATCCCCATCCTGTCGCCAAGATGGGGAGCCTTTTATTCACCTAAACCATTTTCAATTGCCTGAACCAAGGTCCTCAGGGCTTCCTGTTCATCTTCACCTTCGCAGACAAATTCGATTTCATCTCCGCACTTCACACAAGCACCTAAAACGCTCAATACGCTCTTCGCATTTGCGGTGCTTTCTCTGTATCTGAATGTAATCAGAGATTTAAACTGCATTGCCTCCTTGCAGAGGATTCCTGCCGGTCTGAGATGTAAGCCGGTGGGATTCTTGATCACTACCTTCTGACTTACCATATTGCTATACCCTCCATACCGTGATGCTTCTGCATCACCTACCCTAATATTATCATACTCAATTTCTATTCACAAGAAATATTTTCGCTAGGCAAGACACTCCTGAATCAGGTTTGCCAGTGCTTCTGCTTCCTTCTGAATCACCTGCTGATCCTTGCCTTCAATCATGACGCGAACCAGGGGTTCTGTTCCGGAAGGTCTGATCAGAACTCTGCCCTCTCCGGCGAACTTCGCTTCCAGCTCACCGATTGCCTTTGCGACCTGAGCATTCTCCATGTAGCTGTGCTTCTTCTCGTTGGATACCTTCGCATTTACCAGTGCCTGGGGAAGTACCTCCATAATGGAAGCCAGCTCGGAAAGAGGCTTTCCGGTCTCAACCATAACCTCCAACAGATGCAATGCACTCAACAGTCCGTCGCCGGTAGTGTTCTCCTCCAGGAAGATAACATGGCCTGACTGCTCGCCGCCCAGAGAATAGTCCTTCTCCTTCATCATCTCCAGCACATAGCGGTCGCCCACCTTGGTCTGCTCGATGTTGATGTTGTTTGCCTTGCCGCAAATATAAAAGCCTAAGTTACTCATAACGGTAGCCACAATGGTATCCTGCTTCAGACGGCCCTTGCCTTTTAAGAAGTTGCCGACAATTGCCATGATCTGGTCACCGTCAACCATCTTACCGTTTTCATCTACTGCCAGCATTCTGTCAGCATCACCGTCAAACGCGATACCGGCATTTGCCTTCTCAGCCACAACTCTTGCCTTCAGTTCCTCCATGTGAGTGGAACCGCACTTGTCATTGATATTGGTGCCGTCGGGATTGTTGTGAATGGGAATCAGCTCTGCGCCCAGCTTCTCCAACGCCTTAACGGAAGTGTAGTGAGAAGCGCCCTCTGCGCAGTCAACCACAAGCTTCAGTCCCTTCAGATTTACAGGGACTGTCTCAATGGAATGTTCAATATATGCTTCCTTGGCATCCAGACGATACTCAATCTTTCCTACTGCTGCGCCTACGGGGAAGGTGATGTCTGCCATATTGCTCTTAATCTGGCTCTCAATCTCATCCTCCACTGCATCGGGAAGCTTGTAACCGTTTCTGTCAAAGAACTTGATACCGTTAAACTCAACGGGATTGTGGGATGCGGAAATAACAACACCGGCATCCACATTATATTTTCTGGTGAGATAAGCCACTGCGGGAGTGGGAAGCACGCCGACATAAATACAATCGGCACCTACGGAGCAGGCACCTGCCATCAGCGCATTTGCAAGCATATCTCCGGAAATTCTGGTATCACAGCCTACCATAATGACGGGCTTGTGGGAAGTCTCCTTTGTCAGTGCATAAGCTCCTGCCTGACCAAGCTGCATGGCAAGCAGGGGAGTAAGCTCCTCATTTGCAACGCCTCTCACACCGTCCGTTCCAAATAATCTAGCCATTTACTCTTCCTCCAGTTTCGTAATTGTAATTCGAATGACTGCGTCATTCAGCTTTTCCACTTCATTGGGAACTGCCACATCCACAGGCATCTCTACGGTACCTTCCTGTAACTCTGTGATAGACTCTCGAATCATCCAGTTTCTCACATTTACATTACCCTGAATGGTACTCTGTGCATCCAATACGGCCGCGTTCAGGCCGGAAATTCTGACTTCACAAGGATTCTCGTCTTCAGCAATCACTGCGGTATATCCGTTGGGAACATTGGAAATCGTGATATTGCGCTCTGTCAGCAGGCAGGTTTTCTCTACCTTCCTTTCAATGTAAGCCATAATGGTTACATCTCCCTTGACGCCTGCGGTTGCAAAGCGTAAGCCCCTCTTGTCCAGGTAATCCTTTACATTGACGGTCTTCACCAGATCGCCTGTCAGGTCGGTCATATCCAGCAGATCGTTGGAAATGGGAATGCTCTCAATGGTAGCCAATGTAGAGGCTGAGCCTGCTATCAGGAAGCTTTCCGGTGAACAGACAACATTTCCGGTAGCAAGATATCCGTCAGCAGGAGTTCCTGTCACATTGTAGGAAACGGGAACGGTCTTTGTTGCCAGAACATCCACTGCCATATGAATGTAGGTTACATTGCGCACCAGAGAGGTTGCATCAATCACATTGCCCTCTCCGTCGTAGAGCTGGGGCTCCACATTCATGGACATCTTGGAGGTTGCACCTTCAACATCGATTTCCACCATTGCGGAACTGATTCTGTCCACTACGGATTTGGGACCTGACACCTCAATATAGTTCTGGTCCAGGGTAGTATCCATAACCATATAGCCATCGGCAACCGTGCCGTTGGTACGATACTGTACCTTGATCCACTTGCTTCTCTTTTCTTCTACCTTCAGTTTTACTGACTCATGATTACCCTGAACACTCTTGATGGAACCGTCCTCAATGTTCTGAATATTATATGAAATCAGTACGGTCTGTATGTCTGTAATCTTGCTGACATCGGCTACTGCCACAATATCGGAAGCTCTTAGCTTCTGCGTTACACTCTTGGGTGCCCTGATGGTAACATTTACCACGGAAGTATTATCCAGCACCTCATAGACCTTGCCCTGCTGTTCCAGAAGCTCTGTGTTAATCAGAGTAACCGGAATATTGAAATAGGAGGCTGACACCTGAGGGTCGTCAATCTGCGCTACCAGGAACCAGACAATTACCGCAATCAACAGAGAGGCCAGCTTCAAGCCAAGGTTATTTAGAATTTTGTTTTTCATTCTTAGCCTTCACCAGTCCTTTCCAGATTGACTTCTTCTCTGTCACAACTTCCTCGCGCTGTCTGTTCATTGTGTGTGTGATTTTCTTATGCAGTGCCTTGGGCTCCATGTCACGGGTCAGTTTGCCCTCGTAAGCTGCGCTGACCATACCTGTTTCTTCGGAAACAATAATGGTCAGGGAGTCTGTCTCCTCAGAGACACCGACTGCTGCACGGTGACGCGTACCCAGTTCCTTACTCAGTGAAAGGTTTGCAGTCAGGGGAAGATAACAGGTAGCAGCCACCACTCTGTCTCCTCTGATAATCACAGCACCGTCATGAAGCGGTGTGTTGTGCTCAAAAATATTAATCAACAGCTGGCTGGTAACCAGACCGTCGATGGCAATACCGGTCTTCTCGTACTCCTTCAAAGACTCGTTCTGCTCGATAACAATCAGCGCACCTGTCTTGGCGCGTCCCATCTCATAGCAGGCATTGACAATTTCATTGACTGTTCTCTCGGGGATGGATTCTTTTTCCTTCTTGGAACTCTCGGTGAGAAGATTAGGCAGGAAATTCTTCTGTCCAAGTTCCTCCAATGCATGGCGAAGCTCCGGCTGCATAACCACGATGATGGCAACCGCAGCAAAGCTTAATACATTTCTGGCAAGCCAGATAATGGTAGTCATGTTGAAGAAGTAGGCCAGAGAAAGGAAAAGGCCAATGACAATAAGGCCTTTCAGTAACTGCCAGGCCCTCGTCGTCTTCATCCATACCAAAATGTAATAAACCAGAAATGTGAGTATCAGGATTTCAATGATATCGTACGCATTAATGGTGCCGCGGTAGATACCGAAATCCACGATATAATCACTCAGTGTTTCATACCAATGCATCTTGTTTCACTTCTCACTTTTTACAATATTTCTTCAAAATCGTCGTATTCGTACTCTTCGTCATCCTCGGTCTGACCTGCGTCGGCATACTGTTCCTCGCCTTCGTACTGCATTTCACCTTCGTACTGCAGCTCATCCTCGTAAACCTCTTCGCCCTCGTAAACGGCATCTGACTCGTACATCTGCTCCTCGTCATATGCGATTTCGGGATCGTACTGTTCCTCGTCGATGGCACCTACGGTCATGCTGACGCCGCCGCTCAAATAATCGTCATCCGTCACGGCTGCGCGGTTGCGCTCACGGCTGCGGCTCACCCTCTCGGTCTCCACTCTTCTGTTGGAACCGGATTTCGTAGAATTAATCTTCTTTACGGTCTTGGTGGGAGCTGCAACAGTCATCTTGGGAACTGCTTTCACATAGTAATAATATTCATCATCCTCAAACTGAACCTTTTCCGTTCTGCTGTAATCCACAAAGAAGCGGAAGAACTCCAGAACCAGACCTGCCAGCACACCGAGAATGGAACCGAAAATAACACTGCCGACGGAAAGGTTGGTATCATACTTCAGATCACCTACCAGCAGAACAATAATGTTCAGAATCGCACCTGCCGCCATGGCGATGGGCCAGGAGTAATCCACTTCCATTCTGCGAATCAGATAAACTGCGATAATTGCAACCGTAAAGGCAGCTACGGTGATAACCATTGCCTTATTTCCTACCAGTGCATCAATCATCAGGCGGAGCTTTGCGATTGCTTCCTCATCTCCCATGGTCTTGATGGTGGTGGCTTCATTCAGAACACTCTGCAGATAGAAGTGAACCACAACACCGCTTCCCACGGAAACAATGGCTGCGGGTGTGAACAGCAGACCTGCCACAATGGGAATCACATAGGGAATCTTAAGTACAAAGCAAAGGGGTGTCAGCACCACAAACAGAGACTCCTTGGGGCTGAAACGGAAAAACAGTACGAAAAGTACCAGATACAGACACAGGGTTACCGCTGCGACCTCCAGAGAGAGGGTGTACAGGTGCAGCAGACTGAAAATCGCTGCAAAAAATACCAGACATCCGTTGGGGAGGAAGGAGCACAGAAGCGCAACCATCAGAGCGATGGGCTTGCTGTCCAGCTTTGCCATATAACCCAGCTTACCGTTTAAGGTGTTCAGTACCATAAATGCCACAAGGAACTTTATCACGGGAAGGATAAACATTTCAAACTTGGCGTAAAAGGCTTTTATTTGTTCTCTTATTTCCAATATCTTCGTCATCTGCGACCTCCGGCTCTTCTCTTCTTAGCGGTCTTTGTGCCGCCGTACAGAGAATTCAGCTTCTTCAAATTTTGATAATACCGCTTCAGGTTTTTCTTCGCCCGAACATAACGGTATGTGGCAATGGCATAGGTCAGAATGCCATAGCCGATGATAAATACCAGATAATAGGTCAAAACATTTTTCGCAAAAGCAATCAGGTCGATCTTGTAAAGGTCCTGCATAAAGGTCTCAAAATCATATACAACAAACAATGCAAAAATAATCAGGAATGCAATTGTACCGTATATGAAGGATTTCAGAATCTGAACCCCAATGTAGTCGCTTCGAAAATAGTTGCCGATGTCCACGCTCTTTTTGCCCTCTCCCTCTTCGAAAGAAGCCATTCGTGTCATCAGGCTCACACGTTCTTCGTTGAGCATATGCTGCCTCCCAAATACACTAAACGCCTGCCCCGCAGGCTAACGCAATAAAATATATTTTCTCTACTCCGGCCGCCCGCAGCGTCCTCGCTGCCTCATCCAATGTGGCTCCCGTGGTATAGATATCGTCAATAAGTATAGTTATCCCTAATTTTACATCATTTTCAGATAATTTGAAAGCATTTTTCAAATTATTTTGACGCTCCGCGGGGCTTAAAGCTTTTAACGGAGCGGTTTTTTTGACCCTCTGCAGCAGTTTTGTATTCACCGGAATCTGCAGTTGTCTGCCGATTTCCAGTGCCAGCCTCTCCGACTGATTGTATCCGCGGCTGCGGTATCGTGACTTGTGCAGAGGTATGGGAATCAGGCAGTCGGGATGCACGCTGCGGATGAAATCTCCCAGCTGCTCCGCCACCTGCTCTCCGTAGGCCGCCGCATATTCCTGCCTGCCCTGATATTTGAACCGGTACAGAGAAGGTGCGGCACTGCCGTACTCATACAAAGCCCTGCCTCGGATGAACACATGCTGTCTGCCGCCGCAATTGGCGCAGATTGTCTCACCCTCCGCTACGGTTCTGCCGCAGATCAGGCACCAGGGTTCCTGCAAAAAGGTCAGTTTGGGAAGACATTTTCGGCAGATTCTTCCCTCTTTTCGCTTTACAATGCCGTCGCAGACCGGACATCTTACCGGAAACAGCAATCGCAGGGCTGCATCAGAAGCCCATTCGATCCATCTGCCCGTTGACCTCACGGATTCGCTCTGCCAGCTGTGTAAAGCGTCTGTTTTCGCTGCTGTTTTCAATCATACTCCTTACTGTTTCGCTGCTGCCCAGAATCGTCACGCAGGATTTTGCCCTGGTGATGGCCGTGTACAGAAGGTTTCTGTTGAACAGCTGTCTGGGCCCTGTCAGCAGAGGAAGCAATACCGCCGGGTATTCACTTCCCTGAGATTTGTGTATGGTAACCGCATAGGAAAGCTCCAGTTCCTCCGTCAGGGAGAACGGATAGGTCACCCTCCTCTGCTCATCAAATTCAACCACAAGATTGCCGGCTCCTTCGTTGATTTCAACCACTCTGCCCATGTCGCCGTTGAAAATACCGGTTCCCTTGTCGATGGGAATGCCGTACTTGCTCACGACCTCCCACTCCAGCTGATAGTTATTCTTAATCTGCATCACCTTGTCGCCGACGCGGAAGGTGGTGGTTCCCGAGGTGTACTCCTTTTTGCGGGCCTCGGGCGGATTCAGGTACTGCTGCAGAATACCGTTCAGGCTTTCGCAGCCAAGACTGCCCTTGCGCATGGGTGTCAGCACCTGGATATCAAAGGGCGTCGCGCCCACATATCCGGGGAGCTTCTCACGAATGAGCTGAATCATGTGCTTATAAATCACATTGACATCATTGCGCTCCAGCATGAAGAAATCCCTGGATTTATTATCCAGTGCAATCTGCTCGCCGGCATTAATCCGGTGAGCGTTTACAATAATGTCGCTCTCCTGGGCCTGTCGGAAAATTTTCTTCAGCTCCACCATGGGGAAACAGCCGCTTCCGATCAGGTCGCGAAGCACCTGGCCCGCTCCCACGCTGGGAAGCTGGTTCACATCTCCCACCAGAATCAGTCTGGTACCGGGAGAAATGGCCCGAAGCAGTGCGTGGAACAGATTAATGTCCACCATGGACATCTCATCGATGATGACCACATCCGCCTCCAGAGGATTCTCCTCGTTTCGTTCAAAGCGAACCTTTCGGCTGCTCTCATCGGAAAGAGCACTGTTCAGTTCCAGCATTCTGTGAATGGTTCTTGCCTCATAGCCGGTGGCCTCCGTCATACGCTTTGCCGCGCGTCCGGTGGGCGCACCCAGGAAAATATCCAGTCCCTCCGCCTCAAAGTAGCGGATGATAACATTGATTGTGGTGGTCTTACCGGTACCGGGACCTCCTGACAGCAGGAACAGGCCGCTGTTGATGCTGCTCATTACGGCAGAAAACTGCAGTTCGTCCAGCTCCATGCCCAGGCTGTCTACCAGCTTGCGCACCCGCTTTTCCGCTGCCGCCCTCTGAGATGGCAGCTGGTCGGCCTCATCCATGGGAATGTTCAGCTCCCGCAGTAATCTGGCGCAATTCATTTCCGCGTAGAAATACGAGGAAGCAAAGACACCGTCCTGACGAATCACAACCTTTTTCTCCATCATCAGATTGTCCACCTGCGGACGGATATATTCTTCGTCCACCTCCAGCAGGGCTGCCGATCTGGAGAGCAGCAAATCCATGGGAAGGTAACAGTGGCCCTCTCCCACGGCCTGCAGCAGCACATAGACAATACCGCTGCGGATACGGTAATCGGAATCCGCGTGAATGCCGATCTGCGCCGCAATCTCATCCGCCAGTTTAAAACCGATGCCGGAAATATCCTCCGCCAGACGGTAGGGATTCTCCTTCATCACACTGTAAAGATTCATGCCGTAGGTATCGTAAATTTTCAGGGCGTAGGTATTGGAAATACCGTACTGCTGCAGGAAAATCATGGCATCACGCAGGTCCTTCTTGTCCTCCATCTGGATGGCAATTTCCTGCGCCTTCTTCATGCTGATGCCCTTGATCTCCGCCAGTCGCTCCGGCTCATCCTCAATGATGCGGAAGGTATCCTCTCCGAATTTCTTCACGATTCGCGCAGCCAGCGCGGGACCTACTCCCTTGATGGCGCCGGAGCCTAAGTAGCGCTCCATTCCCACCTTGTCCTGAGGCATGGTAATCTGGTAAGAGGTAAACTTGAACTGCTTGCCGTAAACCGCATGGTCGATATAATCTCCCTGCAGAATCACATTTTCGCCCTCACTGAGTCTGGGGCAGGAGCCAACACAAGTAATCTCCAGGCCGTTGGCCACGAGATTCATGACGGTGTAACCGTTTTCTTCATTTCGATAGATGATGTGTTCAATGTATCCTGTCAGTTCGTTCATTTGTTTCCCTCTAAATACTATCAAAGGGCTGCCGATATTCTGGCAGCCCTCTTATCATCTTAGTAATTTGGTAATGCTTAATCTCTGTAGCCGGAAAGGAATTCAACATATCTTCCGGTACCGATTGCAACTGCTGTCATGGGATCCTCCGCTGTCATACAGTTGATGCCTGTCTTCGCACTGATTAATTCCTCCAGACCGCGAAGCAAGCTTCCGCCGCCGGTGAGAACGATTCCTCTGTCCGCAATATCAGATGCCAGTTCGGGAGGAGTCTTCTCCAGAACGCTGTGGATGGTCTCGATAATCTGAGCGGTTGCCTCACGCAGTGCCTCCTCAGTCTCCTCGGAAGAAACCTTTACGGTCTTGGGAAGACCGGTCACCAGGTTACGACCTCTTACATCCATATAGTCAGGCTCGGTTCTGGGATAGCAGGAACCTACCTTAATCTTGATATCTTCAGCAGTTCTCTCACCAATCAGAAGGTTGTGCTTCTTACGCATGTATCTGACGATTGCCTCGTCGAAGTCATCTCCCGCAATCTTGATGGAAGCGCTGACAACAGTACCGCCAAGGGAAATAACCGCGATGTCGGAGGTGCCGCCGCCGATATCTACAATCATATTTCCGCAGGGCTTGGAAATATCAATACCTGCACCGATAGCAGCTGCGATAGGCTCCTCGATAATGGCAACCTCTCTTGCACCTGCCTGGTAGGTAGCATCCTCTACTGCCTTCTTCTCAACCTCGGTTACGCCGCTGGGTACGCAGACTGCGATTCTGGGCTTTCTGAAGGTCTTATGGCCGATGGCCTTCTGGATGAAATACTTCATCATCTTCTCGGTTACGGTATAATCCGAAATAACGCCCTGGCGCAGAGGACGAACTGCCACGATATTGCCGGGAGTTCTTCCCAGCATCAGACGTGCATCCTCGCCGATGGCCTTAATCTTATTGGTATCTCTATCAAACGCAACAACGGAGGGCTCCTTCAAAACGACGCCCTTACCTCTTATGTATACTAAAATGCTGGCTGTGCCTAAATCGATTCCGATATCTGTACACTGCATACTACGATGGTACCCCTTTCTAAACTGCTACACAAAAAAGCAGTCTTTATTATAACCGAAATCCGCCATAATTCAAATGCTTTCACGAAAATTTAAAGATTATTTATAAATGCCGCCGCGGATTTGCGGCGGCAAAACATAATTTACCTGCGTTCCAGCATTTTCTTAATGTAAATACCGGTGTAGGACTGAGGACACTGCGCGATTTCCTCGGGGGTTCCTTTGGCGATAACGGTACCGCCCTTGTCGCCGCCCTCGGGGCCAATATCGATGATGTAGTCGGCAGTCTTGATCACATCGAGGTTGTGCTCGATGATGACTACGGAGTTGCCGCCGTCAGCCAGTCTGTGAAGAATTTCCACCAGCTTGTGAACATCGGCGAAATGCAGGCCGGTGGTAGGCTCGTCCAGAATGTATATGGTCTTGCCGGTGCTGCGCTTGGAAAGCTCGGCAGCCAGCTTGATACGCTGTGCTTCACCGCCGGAAAGAGTGGTGGAGGGCTGTCCCAGTTTCACATAGGAAAGACCTACATCGTACAGGGTCTGAATCTTGTTGCGGATGGAAGGCACATTCTCGAAGAAGGGAAGTGCTTCCTCCACGGTCATGTCCAGCACATCAAAAATGCTCTTGCCCTTGTACTTGACATCCAGGGTTTCTCTGTTGTAACGCTTGCCGCCGCAGACCTCACAGGGTACATAAACATCCGGCAGGAAGTGCATCTCAATCTTGATGATACCGTCGCCGCTGCAGGCCTCGCAGCGTCCGCCCTTCACATTGAAGCTGAAACGGCCCTTGGTGTAGCCCTTGGTCTTTGCGTCCATGGTGGAGGCAAACAGGTCTCTGATCTGGTCGAATACGCCGGTGTAGGTAGCGGGATTGGATCTGGGTGTTCTTCCGATGGGGGACTGGTCAATGTCGATGACCTTGTCCAGCTGCTCGATGCCGCGGATTTCCTTGTGCTTGCCGGGAATCACTCTGGCACGATTTAAGTCTCTTGCCAGATGCTTGTGCAGAATCTCATTTACCAGAGAGCTCTTACCGGAGCCGGAAACACCGGTGACAACGGTCATCACGCCCAGAGGGAAGTCCACATCGATATTTTTCAGGTTATTCTCCTGTGCGCCCACTACGGTCAGCCAACCGGTAGGAGTTCTGCGCTTCTCGGGAATGGGAATCTTGTACTCACCGCTCAGATATTTGCCGGTGACGGACTCGGGAACCGCCATAATCTCCTCGGCAGTACCGCAGGCGATTACCTCGCCGCCGTGAGAACCGGCGCCGGGACCGATATCCACAATATAGTCGGCCTCTCGCATGGTGTCCTCGTCATGCTCTACCACAATCAGAGTATTGCCCAGGTCACGGAGACTCTTCAATGTGTTCAGAAGCTTGTCATTGTCACGCTGGTGCAGGCCGATGCTGGGCTCGTCCAGAATGTAGCACACGCCGACCAGGCCGGAACCGATCTGAGTTGCCAGTCGGATACGCTGTGCCTCACCGCCGGAAAGGCTGGCGGTAGCTCGTGACAGGGACAGGTAATCCAGTCCCACATCAACCAGGAAGCCCACGCGGGACTTGATTTCCTTTAACAGCTGATTACCGATGAGCTGCTGCTGTTTGGTCAGGGACATATCCTGCAGATAAGCGTGCAGGTCACAGATTGCCATATTGGTAATCTCGTAAATATTCTTATCACAGACGGTAACTGCCAGGGACTCTCTCTTCAGACGCATGCCCTTACAAAGCTTGCAGGGGGTGAAGCGCATGAAGGTCTCATACTCCTGCTTCATGGTATCGGAGAAGGTCTCCTTGTAACGGCGCTCCACATTGGCAATCAGGCCCTCGAAGGCGATGGGATAAACGCCCTTGCCGCGCTGGCCTTCGTAGTAAACATCCACCTGTCTGCCGCCGGTACCGTGAATCAGAATCTCCTTAATCTTGTCGGGATACTTCTCGAAGGGAGTATCCAGGTCAAATTTATATTCCTTGCAGAGTGCGGACAGAACCGCATTGGTAAAGCTCTTGGGGTCCATACAGGACTGCCAGCCGCACACGGCGATAGCGCCCTGCTTGATGCTCAATCTCTTGTCGGGAATCATCAGATCCACATCAAACTCCATCTTGTAGCCCAGACCGAAGCACTCGGGGCAGGCACCAAAGGGATTGTTGAAGGAGAAGCTTCTGGGCTCAATCTCGCTGATGGCAATGCCGCAGTCGGGACAGGAGAAGCTCTGGCTGAAGGTCAGGGGCTCTCCGCCGATGACATCCGCAATGGCAAGTCCCTCTGCCAGATCCAGCACATTCTCCAGGGAATCTGCCAGACGCCTCTGGATGCCGTCCTTTACCACAAGTCGGTCTACCACAACTTCAATGTTGTGCTTGATGTTCTTATCCAGTGTGATTTCCTCGGTGAGCTCGTACATGTTGCCGTCTACGCGCACACGAACATAACCGCTCTTCTTGGCACGGTCCAGCACCTTCTCATGCATACCCTTGCGGCCTCTGACAACCGGTGCCAGAAGCTGCAGTCTGGTGCCTTCGGGCAGCGCCATAATCTGGTCTACCATCTGGTCTACGGTCTGCTTTGCAATCACTCTGCCGCACTCGGGACAATGAGGGGTTCCGATGCGGGCATAGAGCAGACGGAAATAATCGTAAATTTCGGTAACGGTACCCACTGTGGAACGGGGGTTGCGGTTGGTGGATTTCTGGTCGATGGAAATGGCGGGGGAAAGGCCCTCAATCTTCTCCACATTGGGTTTCTCCATCTGGCCTAAGAACATTCTCGCATAGGAGGAGAGAGATTCCATGTATCTTCTCTGCCCCTCCGCATAAATCGTATCAAATGCCAGGGAGGATTTACCGGAACCGGACATACCGGTCAGTACCACCAGCTGATTTCTGGGGATGTCCACATCAATATTTTTCAGATTATGCTCACAGGCACCGCGAATCTTAATATATTCTCTTGCCTGCATTTTCATTGTTTCAGCCATGTTACTTCTTTTCCTCCAGGTCCAGCAGGGACTTCTTCAATTCAATCATCTTATCACGCAGCTCTGCAGCAGCCTCGAAATCCAGCTCTGCAGCAGCCTTTTTCATCTTCTTCTGCACATCCGCAATGAGCTTCTCCAGTTCCTTGCGGTCCATGGACTCCGGATCCTTCTCGAAGCGGAGTTCTTCCTTGGCAATCACCTTGGAAATACTGATCAGGTCGCGGACAGCCTTCTTGATGGTCTGAGGCGTGATACCGTGGGCTTCATTGTACTTCATCTGAATCTCACGACGACGGTTTGTCTCATCCAGAGCGATGCGCATGGAATCCGTAATCGTGTCGGCGTACATCACGACATGACCCTCCGCATTACGGGCCGCACGTCCGATGGTCTGAATCAGGGATGTGGCACTTCGCAGGAAGCCTTCCTTGTCCGCATCCAGAATCGCAACCAGCGAAATCTCGGGAATATCCAGACCCTCTCGCAGCAGGTTGATACCTACCAGAACATCAAACACATCCAGTCGCATGTCGCGGATAATCTGAGCTCTCTCCAGGGTATCGATATCGGAATGCAGGTACTTCACGCGAATGCCCACTTCCTTCATGTAATCGGTCAGGTCCTCTGCCATGCGCTTGGTCAGCGTGGTGATGAGGACTTTGTTTTTCTTGTCGGTTTCCTTGCGGACCTCTGCAATCAGGTCATCAATCTGACCCTCCACGGGACGCACATCCACCTCGGGATCCAGAAGACCGGTGGGGCGAATGATCTGCTCGGTACGCATCAGTTCATGCTCTTCTTCATAGACGGAAGGAGTAGCAGACACAAACATCATCTGATCGATGTGCTGCTCGAACTCCCCGAAGTTCAGGGGTCTGTTGTCCAGAGCGGAAGGCAGACGGAAGCCGTAGTCCACCAGGGTCTGCTTTCTGGAGCGGTCGCCGGCGAACATACCTCGAATCTGAGGGATGGTCATATGGGACTCGTCGATGATAATCAGGAAATCATCGGGGAAGAAGTCCATCAGCGTCATGGGCGGCGCGCCCTCCGGCAGGAAGCTCAAATGTCTGGAATAGTTCTCGATGCCGGAGCAGAAGCCTGCCTCGCGGAGCATCTCCACATCAAAGTTCGTTCTCTCGGCAATACGCTGTGCCTCAATGAGCTTGTCCTCGCCCTTGAAGTACTTCACTCTCTCCTCCAGCTCCTTCTCGATATTCTCGCAGGCAAGCTTAATCTTCTCCTGAGAGACAACATAGTGGGAAGCCGGGAAAATCATAATATGATTCAGCACGGAGTGAATCTTGCCGGACAGAGGGTCTACTTCCGAAATGCGGTCAATCTCATCTCCGAAAAACTCAATACGGATGAAATAATCTCCGCCGGTAGCGGGATATACTTCAATGACATCTCCGTGAACACGGAAACAGCAGCGCTGCAGGTCCAGATCGTTTCGGGTGTACTGGATGGCCACCAGCTCGCGCAGTACCTGGTCTCTGTCCTTAATCATGCCGGGGCGCAGGGAAACAACCAGGTCCTGATATTCCTCCGGGCTGCCCAGACCGTAAATGCAGGACACACTGGCCACAACGATGACATCCCGTCGCTCTGTCAGGGACGCGGTCGCGGACAGTCGCAGCTTATCAATCTCGTCATTGACGGAGGAATCCTTGGAAATATAGGTGTCGGACTGGGGCACATAGGCCTCGGGCTGATAGTAATCGTAGTAACTGACAAAATACTCTACTGCGTTCTCTGGGAAGAATTCCTTGAACTCACCGTACAGCTGACCTGCCAGGGTTTTATTATGCGCAATAATCAGGGTAGGTTTGTTCAGCGCGGCAATGACATTTGCCATGGTAAAGGTTTTACCGGAACCGGTAACACCAAGCAGGGTCTGAAACTGGTTGCCGGCCTTAAAACCCTCCACCAGGTCCGCAATTGCCTGGGGCTGATCGCCTGTGGGCTGATATTCACTGTGCAGTTTGAAAATACTCTGTTCCTTCTCCACGATACGCCTCCGAATAATACTCACTAAAGGCTTATTATACCACTTTCTGCCCTTCTTGTATAGTTATTTCCGAACATTTGTTCCTATTTTATTTAAAAAAAGAGACCGGAACATTACTGCTCCGATCTCATCCGTAAAATATGCCACATCAATCGAATGGCTCCCTCGCCATCCACGGTTTCCTGCTGTTTTCTGCTCACTGCAGTCCAGTGCTTCTCATCCCTGAGTGCCAGCAAAGCCTGTGCCAGCCGTTCTCCGCAGGCCTCCACGCCCTCACGCAGATCTCCGATCCAGGAAAACAGTCCCAGCGCATCGGCACTTTTTGCGATGCCCAGCTGATTGTCCACGAAGGTGTAAATAACGCCCGGCAAACCGCAGGCACAAAGTTCATAGGTGGTAGAACCGCCGGCAGTCACCACTGCATCACACGCCCCCATATAGTCACCCATATTGTTCACATTACAGAGCAGGTGCACCTTCTCCGCGCCCGCATACCTGCGCTCCAATTCCTCTCGATCCGCCTGAAATCTTCCCAGAATACAATAGAACTCGCAGTCCTGAAGCTCCGGTGTCTGAAGCAGCTTCTCCAGAAAGCTGTCAATCACATGAAAAGGGTCCGTGCCGCCGGAGGTAATCAGAATCTTCCGAAGTCCCTTAAACTCTCGCTTCGGTCTGTTCCGGAACTCCTCCCGCAGGGGCACATAGGAAGGTCCCAGCAGATATTCCTCACAGCCGGGACACTTATAGTCTGTCTCCGGTCCGTAAAAATTGTAATTCACCAGTCGATTCACGGGATAGTCAAAGGCAGCCAGGTCATCCACATAGGTCACATCCGTCAGCCCCCGCAATGTCGAGAGATAGTTTGCCGTCGCATAATAGGTATCCACCAGCAGATGCTCTACCTGCCTCTCCGCAATCAACCGGGTCAGCTTCGGCAGTTCCTGCTCCAAGTCATCCCATTGAGACTGCAGACATTCACAGGCAAATCCCTTCTCCTCCACAAAGCGGACGGTTCTGTCGTCTGCTGCCAGGAACAGCACTTCGCCGCCGGACTGCAGCACCTGCCTTGCCACAGACATGCAGCGCATCACATGACCGGTGCCGATTTTCTCATTGGCATCCGCACGAATATACAGTTGTAATTTCTGTGCTGCATTAGCTTCCACTGCTGTCTCACGCTTTCTTCTCGTAGATTTTTCTGAATTCCGAAATTTTCATGTCGTAGGAGGGAATCAGCTCCTTGATTGCACGGCCGTCTGCCACGCTGTGGTAGCTGCCCTTTCCCAGGGCCTGCTTTTTCATGGACTCCCAGTAAGGATACAGCGGCATCATCTCCGCAAGCAATTTCTTCGCCGCTCTGTCCAGATTGTTGTAGCTGCTTGTAAAGGTCTCCTCATCGGTATCCTCCACCAGCTTCTGAGCGATGATATAGCCCTTGTCCAGCGCCGCATCCATGTAGTGCAGGGTAACCCCGCGGGGCGTTCTGTCCACAATACTCCAGATGTTGGGGTCAGCGCCTCGATTCCAGGGAAGTACGGAATTGTGAATGTTTACCGCACGATTTCCCAAAGCCTCCAGAAGCTCCGCCGTCAGAATATAGCGATAGGTATAGCTCACAGCCAGATCAAACTGCTGCTCCCTGCACCATTCCGCTGTCAGTTTTTCTTCCATGAGAACAATCTCATGCCCCTGCTCTCTGAGTGCCTCAAACATCTCCACCGCACAGGGATTGTTATATAAGCATAATATTTTCATGCCGCTTCCTCATTCTGCCTGATGAACTTCTACTGCAGAAGTTCTGCCAAAATTTCTTCCGTAACAGGTTCGCCGCGCTTCATGGAACGCTTTGCCTTTTTGCCTGTAATCTCCTTGAGATGCTTGGGCAGCACACCGTAACCGGGACGGATGCTCCGCACGTTTTCCGTGGTGATTTCCTCGTCCTCCGCAATATCCTTCACCGCAAACAGACTGCGTCTGAAAATGGTAGAAGACTTCTCCTTTTCTGACATGGTGTATTTGGGTCCCTGCGCAATCAGTTTGGCATTGCGGATATCCTCCACCATCTGCGCAAATTCCTCCATTTCCATGCTGAACTCGCTGTCCGGGTTCTTCATTTTTCTGGAAAGGCACACATGCTTTTCCACCACACAGGCACCTAAGGTGACACCTACAATCGCGCCAAGACTTCCCATGCTGTGATCGGAAAGACCTACCTTCACGCCGAAGCGCTCCTTCATGTCGGGAATGTTCATCAGATTCATATCAGCCCAGTTGGCAGGATACTCACTGCAGCACTTTAACAGCACAATCTGCTCGTTGCCCATGCGCTTGCAGGCATCCACCGCATCCTGAATCTCCTCGGGATTTCCCATGCCGCAGGAAATAATCATGGGCTTGCCCTTGGATGCAGCATACTCGATCAGGGGAATATCCACCATCTCAAAGCTGGCAATCTTATAGGCCTCACAGCCCATATCCTCCAGGAAATCCACCGCTGTCACATCAAAGGGAGTGGAAAGGAAATCCACGCCGCAGGCCTCACACTCTTCCTTGATTCTGGCCTGCCACTCATAGGGGGTTCCGGCATCCCTGTACAGATCATGGAGCTTGTAGCCATCCCACAGGCCTCCGTGAATCTGGAAATATTCATTGTCGCAATCAATGGTCAGGGTATCTGCGGTATAGGTCTGAATCTTCACGCAGTCCGCACCTGCCTCGGCCGCTCTGCGCACGATTTCCAGGGCGTTCTCCAGCTTACCCGCGTGATTGGCACTCATCTCGGCAATCACATATACACCGCCGTTGTTTATTTTCTCATACAAATGAAACATTGTTCCATGCCTCCCTGTAAAAACTTCCTTTTGTCATAAAACCTCCGCGAGTCATTCACTCACGGAGGTTCTTTCTTTACTGATTGATTTTCTCGCGAAGCACTTCCTTCGCCTTCTCCAGCTGGTTATCCACGGGGTTTTCCTTGTCGTAATAAGCCTCGCTGTCAAATTCACAGACAACATCAGGCTCGATACCGATACCGTGAATGTTCTTGCCGCTGGGAGTGTAATACGCACTGATGGTAATCTTCACTGCAGTACCGTCACGGAAAGGAACAATCTGCTGTACGATACCTTTACCGAAGGTGGTAGTTCCCACCAGAGTACCGATACCGTAGTCCTTGATAGCACCGGACATGATCTCTGCAGCACTTGCGGAGTTCATATCTACCAGAACCACCAGAGGCAGCTCCAGTTTATTCTTACCGTCACACTTAAACTCGGTACGCTTACCGTTCATGTCTTCCGTATATACGATCATTCCCTCGGGAAGAATCATACGGCACATTTCCACAACAGTGCTTAAGTTTCCGCCGGGATTTGCACGCAAGTCCAGAATAATACCCTTGGCATTGTTCTCTCTGGCCTGCTTCAGCGCATCCGCGAACTGTTCTTCCGTTACTTCGTCGAACTCGGTTACCTGAATCAGAGCCATATCATCCTCTTCCATGGAGAATTCTACGGTAGGTGTCTCCACCTTTCTTCTGGTCAGGGTAAGGTCCAGGGTACCATTTTCACCCTCACGGATGATGGTCAGTACCACATTGGTTCCCTCGGGTCCCTTAATCAGCTTTACCGCATCGTTTAAGGATAGACCGTATGCGGACTCGCCGTCGATTTCATAAATCATATCATTGGCACGCAGGTCAGCCTCCTCTGCAGGAGAATTCTTGATGATGCCGCTGATTTTCGGAAGCTTTGTCTCCGCATCCAGACTCACATAAGCGCCGATACCGTAGTAGACGCCCTCTGTGGAATCCAGCATTTCGTTCAGCTCTTCCGCTGTGTAATACTCCGTGTAGGGATCGTTCAAGGCATCCATCAGACCCTTGTACATACCGGCACGAAGGGTATCATTGTCAACCTTTTCCAAATAGAAATACTTATCAATGGTAGCAGACAGGGTCTGCAGCTTTTTGATGGTAGCCGCGTCAATCAGCGTGTCTCCATCGCCATCATTGACCTGAATGGAGATAGGATTCTGCTCAGAGTCCGAATTCTTATTGTTCTGAAATCCAAAACAGACATAGCAGATACCCATGACAAGCATTGTCACTGCAATACCCGCTACCATTCCAATCAGGAAAATTCCTCTTCCGGAGTTTTTGTCCGCAGAAACCGTTGCCGGTTCGTTTGGCGCATTATCGATTGAATTGAAGTAATGATTATCGTCCATGTAGCCTGTCCCTTCTAGCTGTCAGTCTCTCCGTTCAATCTGCCCTTCGGCAAGCCTCTCGATTACAATGTAATATTTACTGTGTAATATAGTTCCAAGGCGATACATAATTGCCGTCCTTACGCACACTGAAGTGCAGATGGTTACCGGTAGATCTTCCGGTGCTTCCTACCTTTGCGATAGTCTGCCCGCGCACTACCACATCGTCCTTGTTAACCAAAAGCTTTGACGCATGCATATAGATGGTATACAGTCCGCTTCCGTGGTCAATCATAATGTAATTGCCCATGGTAGAGCTGTAGGTTGCCGCAACAACAATACCGTCATAAGCTGCGTAAATTGCGGTTCCCGCAGGCGCTGCAAAGTCGACGCCATTATGGAACTGCTTCACATGCAGAGTAGGATGGATACGGTCGCCGTAATCATCGCTGACTCTGGTATAGGATGCCAGAGGGAACTTGAAGGTACCGCCGTCAAAGGTCAGCACCACGCCGCTGGCTGCAAGAATCTTACGCTTTTCTTCGGCAATCAGAGCCTCCAGTGCGGAAATCTCAGCCTCCTGTGCCTTGATTTCGGCCTGATACTCACGGATTGCCTTCTCCTGATTCTTTATATCGTTCTCGTAATTAATAATCTCTGTCTTTTTCTCTTCGATCAGGGCCTCGAGATTTTTCTCATCTTCCTCTACCGCCGCCTTGGTCTCGTCCAGAATTTCCTTCTCCAGCTGAAGCTCTTCCTCACAGAGCTCCACATACACACGAACATTCATGTAATCGGTCAGAATTCTCTGGTCGTAGCTTACCACCTTTTCCACATAATCGGCACGATTCATAAAATCGCCGAAGCCGGATGACTTTGACAGCAAATCCAACATCTGCGGATCGCCCTTCTCATATACCATGCGTACGCGGGAAACCATGGCGGTTTTCTGCTTCTGTTCGCGCTGCTTCGCGACTTCCAGTTCCAGCTCGGTCTGTGCGATTTCTTTTTCCTTAAACTCAATCTGACCGGTCAGTTCCACAATGTGTTCCTGAATTTCTGTCAGATTGCGGTCCAGTTCCTCCACATAGGCCTTCAGGTCGGCTTTCTTGCCTTCCAGTTTCTTCTTGATGGATTGAAGATTTGTCAATCCGCTCTGGAGCTGCTTTTTCTCGTCCTTCGCCTTCAGAATCTGTTCCTCCTTCTCCTTAATACTGCCGGAGGTGATGGAAGACAGGTTCGCAGCCTTTGCAGGCTGCTCGGAGGCTCCCCAGACAATGGCCAGGCAAAGAAGTATGCATATCAATTTTTTCCCAAATCTGTATCTCTTCATACCGCTCCCCCGCAACTTTCAATTTCGTGACTCACAAAATTAAACGCGCAGGTGCTTTCTGATGGTGGTGATACTTCCCAGCAGACCGATGCCGATACCCAGAATCAGACACATGGGAACCAGCACGCGGAAAATCTCGTCCACGGAAAGGAAATTCAGGAAATTGCTGAGGACGGTGAAACGTCCGACAATATAATTCAAAGCATAGTTGTAAACATTGTAGATGACTACCAAGGGAACCACTGCGCCCAGAAGGCCGATCAGCATACCCTCCAGAACGAAGGGACTTCTTACGAAGAAGTCGGTAGCACCGATGTACTTCATGATATTAATCTCGGTAGAGCGAACGGAAATACCGATGGAAACGGTATTGTGAATCAGGAATACGCTGACTGCGAGCAAAATAGCGATAATACCCATGGAAACATAGGCAATCAGCAGGTTTGCGCCGCTCAGGGTATCTGCTGTCATCTCGGAGAAGTTAATCTTACGAACCTCCGGAATGGAATTCAGCCAGTCTACCAATGCTCCCTGCTTGGAAACATCGTTCAGGTAAATCTCGTAGTTGTATTCACCGGCCAGAGGATTCTCCAGGAATCCTTCCGCATAGTTCTCGCCGTAATATTCTTTTGCAAAATTCTCCCAGGCTTCTTCATCGGAGATGAAAACCACCTTGGATACTTCCTCACGAGCCAGAATCAACTGACCGATTTCCTGTATGCGGGCATCGTCGCCGACCTGTGCCTCGGTGTGAGCTTCACACTTATCATACTCGTTGTGGAAGAAAATGGTAACGGACACGCCTTCCTCGGCTTTCATTACGATACTCTGGAAGTTTGCCACGATGGAGTAGAAAATACCCACCAGAAACAGACATGCGGCAATGGTAGCCACAGAAGCAAGGGAATACCACTTATTACGGAAAATATTGGCAAAGCCCTGCTTGGTTGTATATCCTAATGTACTAATCTTCATCGATGTATGCGCCTCCTTCTTCATCACTTGCAACCACGCCACGTCTCATAGTGATTACGCGCTTGCGCATAGCATTTACGATTTCTCTGTTGTGAGTAACTACAACGATGGTTGTGCCGGCCTCGTTAATCTCCTCCAGCAGCTTCATAATCTCCCAGGAGTTCTTGGGATCCAGATTACCGGTAGGCTCATCGGCCAACAGAATGGAGGGCTTGTTAACCAGCGCTCTCGCCAGAGCAACTCTCTGCTGCTCACCGCCGGAAAGCTGGTCGGTCTTTGCCTTATACTTGCCCGCAAGACCTACTGTAGCAAGAATTTCGGGCACATTATGTCGAATCTCGTTGCCGGGAAGCTCAATAATTCTCTGAGCAAACGCAACATTCTCAAATACGTTTCTATCACGAAGCAGACGGAAGTCCTGGAACACAACGCCAAGGTTTCGTCTGTACTTGGGAACCTGTCTGTGCTTCAGCTTCGCAAGATCGTAGCCTGCCACATAAACATGGCCGTCGGTAGCGGTAAGCTCACGCAGCAGAAGCTTGATTAAGGTAGACTTACCGGAGCCGCTGTCACCTACGATGAATACGAACTCTCCTCTTTTAATGCTGATATTTACATCACTTAATGCGGGAACACCTGAGGAATATTCCATGCAGGCCTGATCAAGGTAGATTAATCCCTTTTCCTCGATCATCTTTTCCCTTTCCAATTTCAGTTGTTCTGATTTCTTACTCATTTAATTTGTGCCTTTCTAGAAGTCTGTGTTTTCCATATACTTCATGTACTTGACTACCATAAGGGCAATCTTGAAGGTAATGGCATCCTCGAATACACGCAAATCAAGCCCTGTGCTCTTCTGAAGCTTGTCAAGACGATAAACAAGTGTATTTCTGTGGATGAACAGCTGTCTGGATGTCTCTGAAACATTCAGACTGTTCTCAAAGAATTTATAGATTGTGGTAAGAGTCTCGTCGTCGAACTCGTCAGGGCTCTTGCCGCCGAAAATTTCACGGATAAACATCTTGCAGAGAGGGATGGGCAGCTGATAAATCAGACGGCCGATACCCAGTTCGCTGTAAGCAATAATTACTCTCTCGTCAAAGAAAATCTTTCCTACGTCCAGAGCCATCTTAGCTTCCTTGTAGGAACGGCTGACTTCCTTAATCTCACGGATTACGGTACCATAGGCAATACGGATGTCCTTAATGCCTTCCTTCTGCAGGAAATGCTCCAGAGACTTGGCAGCCTTGTCAATGCTCTTCAGAGCTTCGCCATCGGGCAGCTCTTTTACTACGATAACATTATTTTCATCTACAGCAGTGATGAAATCCTTGCTGTTTGCACCAAAATGAGTTCTGGTCAGCTCCAGGGCATTGTTGTCACGTCCGTTGCCGGATTCCACAATCATGACCACTCTGGGCACATCGGTCTGGATGTGCAGCTTCTTGGAACGGCTGTAAATATCAACCAGCAGCAGATTGTCCAGCAGCAGGTTCTTGATGAAGTTATCCTTATCAAAGCGCTCCTTATAAGCAACCAGCAGATTCTGAATCTGGAAGGCCGCCATCTTACCGATGACATAAACATCCTCACCGGTGCCGCCTGCAACCAGAATATATTCCAGCTGCTGCTCATCAAAAATCTTAAAATACTGATAACCCTGAATTTCCTGAGAATCTGCAGGGGACGCAGCAAACTCAACTGCTGCTCTGGTATTGCTCACCATATCGGAAGTAGACGCAGCCTCCTTACCGTCAACATCCAATACACACAAATCCACCCTAGCGATGGTCTTTAATCCATCAATCGTATTTTGTAAAATCTGATTTGAAATCATACTGCCACCATTCCTCTCATTGTTGTAAACCCCATTTTTTGCTATCGTTTTCGCCGCATTCTCCGGCTTTTTACCCTATTATATCAAATATTACAAAAATGTTAAAAAAATTGCAATAGGTTTTTATGAAAAATAACAAAAAAATCGCCCTAAACAACCGTTTAGAGCGACATTTTTGTTATTTTTTAACGATTTTTTAATCGAATGGTCTTTTCGCCGATTTCGATCTTACCCTGCTTCAGCAGCCTGCCGACGGCGCGTTTGAACTCATTCTTACTCATGCCTGTCTGGTGCTTGATGACCTCGGGAGCCACCTTGTCGTTGAAGGGAAGTGCACCCTCGTAGCTGTCCAGAAGTGCCAGCACCTTTTCTGCATCTTCGTCCATCTGCAGATATGCCTTCTCACGGATGGAGAGGTCCAGCTTACCGTCCTCACGGACCTTCAGTACTCTTGCCTCCACATCGGTGCCGGGCTCCACCTTTCCGAAGAGCTCCTTTGCGGAAATCAGTCCGGAATATTGATTGTCCACTGCCACGAATGCACCGAAGCGCTCGCTGATTTCGTAGACACGGCCCTTGACTCTGTCCTCCGCCTTGTAGGGGCTGTCGGTCTTCAGATTCTGATAGACATTCATGGTTGCGCAGAGGCGATTGCTCTTGTCGATATAAAGAGAAACCAGCACTCTTGCGCCGGGAACCACTTTGCCTCGTTGCTCACGGTAGGGCAGCAGCAAATCCTTTTCCAGTCCCCAGTTTAAGAAGGCACCGACCTTGCCAACCTGCGCAACGGTCAGCTCCGCCACCTGTCCCATTTCCAAAAGGGGCGTGTTCGTGGTGGCAATCATACGGTCCTTGGAATCGCGATAGACAAAGACGGTGAGCTTGTCACCGACCTCACATCCCGTGGGTACCTGCTTAATCGGCAGCAGAATGTGATCTGCCGCATCCTCGAAGCTCACTGCCAGGTAGACACCGAATTCCACCTGCTTTACCACTACAAGCTCCTGCTTTTCTCCTAATTTAATCATAAGTAATTACCGTTCCTTTCTTCTATGAAGCGGCCACTCCGCCGCTTTTCGTCTTACTGTCCGGATTGCAGCTTTACCTCTGCAATCATATAGGGCTGCCCATCCTCATTGGCCAGGGTCACCCAGGCAATCTCATCCTTTATCAGCACCTCAGGCACCAGCACATCGCCTAAGAATGCCTGCTTTCTGTATTCGGCACGCAGAGAGCATACTCTCTTTTCTCCGGGAAGGAAACTCAGAGCAATGGTCAGAAACTGCTGATTGTTGACATGATAGTTGGTGTCCAGATGATAGGGCTCCACCACAACCTTCGCCTGCTTCTCGCCTGCCGCAGGAACCGCAATCTTGCGAGGAGCATAATCCATTTCCAGGCGTTCGCCCAATGCGTAGCGCTCCTTCATATCCTCGGGAACTACCATGGGCCTGCCGCTTTCCAGATCAATCAGCGTCCACACGGAATTGGCCTTCACCAGCACATTGCCCTGCTCATCCTGCAGGAAGAAATTACGAAGTCCCATAAAGGCCTTCATCTCATAAGGGATTGTACCAATGGTCACCTTGTCGCACAGTCTGGGGTAACGCTCCACCTCAATCTGCCAGGCGTTCAACACCCAGGTCTGGTGAAGCTTCTTCAGTCTGCCGATGCCGTTGCCCACCTCCTCCGAATGGAAGGTAGTACAGTCCTGAAAATAATTAATCAGTGCAGCAGGGGTCAGATAACCCTCGCTGTCCACTTCGCTATAGCGAATTTTACTGTCAAAAGAATACATGGAATATCCTTCCTTTTACCGACTAACCGGCCATTTCCATAAGCATCCTGGTCAGCATACCATCCAGGCCGAACAGCTGCATTACAATCATACAGGTCCAGAAAATAATATACAGAATCATGCCCACATTGCAGAAAGCAGCAGCGGCTCTTCTGCCCTTAGGCAGTGCGTCGGGCGCCTCAGTTACCTTGAACTTACCCTGCGCTGCAAACACAATGAAGAGAACTACTCCCACAATAACGGTGATCAGTACAAACATGATAAAGAATCCGTAGAAAATCCAGGGACCCGGATTTGCAGCCACCATCGCAATGACTGCGGCAGTATCGTCTTCTGCAGCCAGAAGTGCTTCAACATCCAGCTCCTCCAACAGATTGGCAGCCACAAAGCCGCCAAGAAAGTTGAAGAGCATATGCATGGAGATGGAAACCTTGATATCGCCGGTCTTCACATAGAGAAATGCAAAGAAGCAGCCGATTACAAAAGCGTAAACAAACTGATTCAGATTGCCGTGGAACAGGCCGAACATCAAGCCGGAAAGCAGAATTGCAATTCCCTTGCTGTACTTTGCGGCACGGTCCACAATCAGCTTACGGAACATCAGCTCCTCGCCGATGGGAGCCAGAAGTACCATATATCCCAGGATAACCCAAGGGCTCACAGAGGCAGTTACATCCAGAATTATATTATCAACTGCACCGCCCTTTGCCTCACCGATAATTGAGGTCAGAATATTGCCCACAATATTGGAGGAATATGCAAGGCCCAGGCAAATGAACGCGTACAGGAACCACTTGCCCACACCAAGCCTGTTCTTTTCAATCTTCACTGCGGGAATCTTCTTCATAAACAGGTACATCAGCGGAAAGCCCACCAGATACATCGGTGCCACCGATCCCGCAATCAGTGTAACATTCATATCTGAGGCAAGATCCTCATTGATAAGAGCGATAACGAAAGACACTACCGCGCTGATCGCGTAAATCAGAAGAATGCCCACCAGATAGATTAATCCGATTCTGCTGAAAGCCTTTTTGGCTGTTTTTTCATCTGCCGCTGCAGGTATTTCCTGCATCATCTGTCCCATTTCTTCCATAAATAACCCCATCTTTCCTGACTTTTTTGCACAGACCGATTCTGTGCTCATGTATTATTGTATATACCCAATAATACAGTTTGTCAACCTAAAACTTCGCGAAAGTGGTAATTACCTTACGCATAGCCTTCTGAACGGGACCTTCCAGTGCCTTCTCCGCATTTTTCAATTCCTCACGAATGTGAATCTGCTGAGGGCAATGCTGCTCACACTTGCCGCACTGAATACAGTTTGCGGGGCCGGTGTAATTCTTGCGCAGTCCGGTACAGATCAGGTACTCGGATTTTGCCGCACTCTTGCCGTCCATGGGGATTTTATTGTAAACCGCAAAGGTTCCGGGAATATCTACATTACGAGGGCAGGGCATACAGTATCTGCAGCCGGTACAGCCCACCAGCACCTTGGAATTCAGAATAGCCACAACCTTCTGCAGCAGTTCCTGATCTTCCGCTGTGAATTCACCCACTCTGGTTTCAGAAGCAACGCGCACATTTTCCTGCACCATCTCCATGGAGTTCATGCCGGAAAGAACGCAGGTAACCTCAGGCTGGTTCCACAGCCAGCGGAAAGCCCATTCTGCGGGACTTCTCTTCGGGGTGTGGGATTCGAACAGCTCTACAGCCTCCTTGGGGAGATTGTTTACCAGCTTACCTCCGCGCAAGGGCTCCATGATGACAACGGGAATGCCCTTGGACGCCGCATGGTGCAGACCGGTGCGGCCTGCCTGTGAATTCTCATCCAGATAATTGTACTGAATCTGGCAGAAGTCCCAGTCGTAAGCGTCGAGAAGCTGACAGAACATATCGCTGTTTCCGTGATAGGAGAAACCAATCTGGCGAATGGCACCTGACTTCTTCTTGCCCTCAATCCACTCCAGGAGTCCCAGACTCTTCATTCTCTCGAAGGCAGTAATGTCGTTCATCATGTGGCAGAGATAAAAATCCACGTGATCGGTGCGCAATCTGCGCAGTTCTTCCTCAAAATATTTGTCCAGCTGCTCGCCCTTTCTCACCATATAGTGAGGCAGCTTGGTGGCAATATATACTTTATCGCGAATCTGGTTGCGCTCCAGAATCTCACCCAATGCAGCTTCACTGCCCGGATAGATATATGCCGTATCAAAATAATTAACGCCGGATCTGACTGCCTCAAGGATTTCCTTTTCCGCCTTCTCCAGATCAATCTTGCCTGAAGACTGCGTAAATCTCATACAGCCATAACCCAGCGCCGAAATGTCGTTGCCATATTTATCTTTTCTATATTCCATCAGATTCCCTCCCGGTGGAAAACACTACTCCGCGCCATATTTGTCGACGAAGGACATATCAAGGAATGTCTTCTCCTCATCAATGGAAGTATAGCTGTCTCTGGGCGGATCCATTACTCTGGCAATCTCGTCAACCTCAATAGGCTTTACGACACACAGAGCAAACAACAGAAATGCATCATCAATCAGGGAAACATCCTCAATCAGTATCTTTGCAAGACGACTGTCCAGATTGGAATTGATATACTCAAATACAAACATTGTCTCCTTGGTCTTTGCATCCAGAACACAGTAATAGTAGGTTCTGCTGCCGGGACCGACTTTGACTACCAGGTACTGGTTGTCGTAAATGGACGCCACACCCAGATTCATCTTTTTCTTGGAGAGCAATGATTTCTTCACGATGGCATCGGCCTCATAAAAGCCGCCGATCAGACCGCCGCCTTCACCGTTACGGATAATGTTGATGCCGTAAATGCTGGAATCAACCGGTTCCACGGGATAGGGGAAATTGAAATCAATGCGCTTGCAGTATGCTGCAGGAAAATCATAGGTGGTGCCCATCATGTTAAGCTTCACATTACGAATCATCTTGGAAATGGTTGCAATAGGCTTGCGTTCAGGACTGCTGCCCTGCTGTTTTATCGAAAATTCAAGTATAGAAGGATCTTTTCTCTCTACAAGAACATTGAAAAACATAGTTCCATTCCTTTCTGTCAGATTCTTTGCTCGGCCGTTTGCATTGTCGCATCGTCTCACTAGTATAGTATATACCTTTTCGCATTCAGTTATCAAGTAAAAAACAACTAATCTTCCGCGTCCAGACCCAGCACATTTTTCGCCTCTGCAATTTTGCCGTTTTTCAGGAGACGATTTACTTTTAATTCCAGTTCCTTCTGTGCTTTTTCCTTCTCAAAGATGTCGCTGGAGAAGTACTTTTTATAAATCATCTTTCGGAAAGCACGACCGCTCATCTCGCGCAAGGTGCCGTCCTCCAGCAGTAAAATTCTGTCAATACAGTTTGCAACACTGTAAAAATCATGGGAAACCATCAGCACGGTGCCGTTGTAGGCATTCACCGCATCCTCCAGCGCAACCTGCGCATAGGTATCCAAGTGACTGGTGGGCTCATCCAGCAGCAAAAGCTCCGCTCCGCTTTCGCAGATTTCATGCAGCTGCTTCAGATTCTTCTCGCCGCCGGAAAGCTGCTCTTCCTTGTCGTAAATCTGTGTAAAGAAGGCAACCTGCATGTCGCCCTGCTCGCGAAGCGATTTCTCCAGATCGCGCAGAAGACTGGACTTACCGGTTCCGTTGGCTCCTACCAGAGCAACCTTCTCGCCTTTTCTGATGTCAAAGCTCACGCCGCTTAAGATCTGCCTGTCATAGCAAAGGGCATAGTCCTTTACGCTGATAACCACAGGCTGCTCTTCCTCGGCACTCACAGCCTCCACCTCGGGGAACTGCAGGCTGAAATTGCGGTCCTCCAGGAAAGGATTCTTGGCCTTTCTGGCCTGAAGTCTTGCCAGATAAGAGGTTCTTGCCTTTAACTGCGCGCCATGCTTGGGGCTGGAAATCACGGTTGCTCTCGCGCGCATTCTCTCCACCAGCTTCTCCTGAACGGCAATCCATTCCTCGTCCTTCTTGGTCTGCTCCGCGGCCAGGACCTTGGTCTCAAGGCTGTCTCTCATATACTCCGCATAAGTGCCGGGGTATTCCTGCAGCTCTGTGTTTTCCAGGTGCAGAATCTTGTCAAAGCACTGTCCCAGCAGCAGACGGTTGTGGGTAACCGCAAGCAAGGTACCCTTGTAATTGTTGATAACCTTTGTCAGGCTCACCAGATTCTCGAAATCCAGGAAAGCATCCGGCTCGTCCAGAATCAGAAGCTGGGGCATCAGCAGCATATTCTTGATCATCAGAAGCAGCTTGTACTCGCCGCCGCTGACCTGATCCACAGTGCGGTCCTGCAGCTGCTCCAGACCGGCAACCGCCAGCTGCTTCCTGATATTGGTCTCATAGTTGTAGGCATCCACCGCATCCAGGCTGTCCAGAAGCTTCTGGTACTCCTCGTAGGCTTTCTCCATGTCCTCAGCCTCGCCCAAAGCCATGCCCGCAGCGTCACTTTCCGCCAGCATCTTCACGAAAGGCTCTGCCAGGAAATCAAATACCGTGCCGCTTCCCTCGTGGGAGGTATACTGGTTTACCAGCGCCATGCGCACATTCTCCGCCACCTCGATTTTTCCGTCAAACACATAGAGTTCCCTGTCCATCAGCATGCGAATCAGGGTGCTCTTGCCGGTGCCGTTGCTGCCGATAAGAACGGCATGATTTCCTTCTTCTATTGTAAAACAAACCTGTGTGTACAAGTCCTTTTTGGGAAATCCAAAGGACAAATCCGTAACTTTAATCATAGTATTAAGCATCTTTGTTTCTCTCTAAATTTGCCAGGCAATCTGCAATCTTTTCTGCATCATACCCAAGTTCCAGTGCCTTGTTGTACCATTCCTTTGCGCTGTCATAATCATAGCCGGGGTTCCGTTTGTCCGCATACCAATCGCCCAATGCGCGCGCGCTAAAGGCATAGCTGTCGGCATTCCTGGAAAGGTACTTATAACCTTCCTGCCAATCATTCTCCGCCCAGGAAGCCCAGGAATACATCCAACCAACGATATAAATGGAATAATCATAATCCCCTCTGTCTGCGGATGCTTTCCAATACTTAACAGCCAATTCGTTATCGAATCCCTCGTAGTTTTTTCCTCTGTCCGCTAACTGTTTGGAGTCAAGACTGCCAATCTCTATGGCAAATGCAATATCCTCCAGCACTTTTCTCTGGCTTTCTTCCAGTTGCTGACCTGAAGTCAGTATTCTGTCGTACCATTCCTGTGCTTTTGTGCAATCGATTTCAACTCCCTGTCCGTTTGCATAGCAATAAGCAAGCATCATCATACAGGAAACGGCACCTGTGCTTGCTCCGATTTCATAATATTGGCATGCCAGTTCACCGTTAATCTCCTCAGGGTCCTCATAAAAATGTCCCTCTTCATCTCGGTCAATTACTCCGGCGGCCAACATCGTACCAACGTTAAACACCGCAACCTCCAGCTGGTCAGCATCACTTCTATCCGCTTCAATATAGGCTGTAAAATGTGTGGCGGCTTTCACGTAATCAGGCTCCATAGAATCTCCTACGCCGTCATAGTATATATTACCCAAAGAATAATGTGCCTGGGCATATCCCATTTCCGCAGATTTTTCGTAATAATCAACTGCCTTTGAGATATCCTGTTCAATGCCATCGGTACCGTTCGAATACAGAACACCCAGGTTGTACGCAGCGACTGCCGAACCTGTTTCCATGGCCATTGTATAATATTTCACCGATTTTTCCATATCGGCATCCAGCCCGTTGCCGCCGGCACCATACATGTATCCCAACTCGAAGGCTCCCTCGGTCAAACCGGCAGTCAAACCTCTTTCCATATACTCGGCAGCCTTTGCAAAATCCTCTTCAAGGTCATCGTTACCGTCATAATACAGGTTTCCCAGTTTAAACAAAGCTTCACGATATCCGTTATCAATCGCTTTCTCGTACCACTCGATAGCCTTGGCCGAGTTCTTGACGTAACCCAATCCCATTCGATAGCAATTGGCCAGGTTACTCATCGCGATACCGTTGCCGGCTTCCGCTGCCAGTTCGTAATATTTCAGCGCCTTGTCATCATCTCGCTCAACACCGTTTTCTTCATCGCCCTTATTATAGATAACGCCCAAGGTATTGTTAGCCAGAGCGCGTCCTTTATCAATTGCTTTCTGTACATATCCGATTGCACGGCTGTAATCTGCGTCAGAGACTGCTGATGTTGCATACATAAGTCCCAGATTTTCCAGCACATACACACTGCCCTGATCTGCGGCATAGTCATACCAGCTTCTGGTGAGGCCCTCATCCTTTTTGCATCCATATCCGTAAGCATATAGATAGCCAAGCACAACAGCTGTCTGTGCATGATAAACAGGCTTGTCTGACTTAAGGGTATCCTCATCCGCAAGCTGTCTTCGCTCTTCCCACAGAGCATTCGCCTTTTCGGTATCCCTGTGGCCGTCATAGCCGGCCTGAATAAGAAGTCCTTCCAAATCTAATGCGTACGGATTGCTATCGTCGCACTGTGTCAGATAGTCCATCGCCGCAGCCATATCATAATATTTCGTATGACGCAAATCAAACAGCATAGTATATGCCGCCAGATAAGCCGCATCCTGATTGCCTTTGGCTGCTTCTTCCTCAAAAACCTCCAGCGCCTTCACAGGATCATAAGCTACCTTCTTTGAGCTGTAGAGATACTGAATACCCTGCTCCACCTTGTTTGGCTTCGCAAACAGGAAGATTCCGGCGATAATGGCCGCGATAACTGCGACGCCGCCGATGGCAAAGGGCAGAAGCTTTTTCAGGTTAAGTCCGGGCTTTGCAGCCTTGCTCACTTCGCCGCCCAATGTCATATGATCGGGAGTCGTCGGCACCACAGGTGTGTTTACCACTTCAGGCTTCACCTCTGCGGATTCATGTGTCTTTTCAATGCCCTTTGCGGAGAAAAGCTTATCGCAGGCCTCCTCTTCGGTTTCATATTTATTCCAGAAGATAGCCTGAATACGATTCATACGCATGGCCATACCGGAAGGAAGCTCCACATCCTCCAGGTAAATCAACAGTCTTTCCTTATCCAGATCTCGGGCAAAATTCAATTCATCCTTGCAGTTGTGGGACGCAATGTAATTCTTGCTGATGAAGGCAATGAAATAGGAACAGCCCTTTACATGCTTTGCAATATTCTCATCCCACTCCGTACCGGGATCGATTCCTCCGTCGTACCAGACATTATAGCCCCCATCCTTCAGATGGTTCATAATACGGTAAACCTGATCAGAATCCTTATGTGCATAGCTGATGAAAATATAGGGTCTTGTCTCGTCGTATATCTTCATTTTTATCTCCTCGTATCAATCAAATTGAAAACACACTAAATCACTCTATTATATCATATAACAGTGCTTATTCAACAGGAAGAATCCTATCGAGCAGGCTTTAAGCGCTCTCCGGAGGCTGTTTTTCGCATTCGGTCATCTGGAAGGCGGCCGTTTACGGTGCTATTAAGTTTGTGCGGTGATTTCTCCGTACATTTTCCCGGATGCTTACGGTTATTTTTCATATCAGGGCAAATATCTCCGTAACAAATCCGAAAATCTTACGGAGATATTTGCGCGAGAATAATATTTCTCCGTAGCTCACCCAAATTTACTACGGAGATAAGGTAACATATTTCCAAATTCACCGTAAGTGCATTAAAAAAACTACGGAGCATCTTGCAAATGTCCAAAATGCTCCGTAATACTATCCCAATATGTCTCCAAAATACTTCTCGGCGTGCTCTTACTTCCCCCAAGACCACTCATATTCATCAAAATAATGGCTGCCCTCACGCAAGGCATCCAGCTCCTTTTTGCAGTAGTCGACTGCCCACTGTATATACTCATCAACCATGTCGTCCGTAAAGAAGAATCGTTCTTTATATGCAACCGGTTGAAAATCCTGTTTGTATTCTTCCAGGAATCGTTCCGTGTCAAATTCTGCAATCTTCGAGATTCGTTCCTGCTCAAAGGAAGCAGGGAGGACAACATCATTCACCATTTCATACTTCTTAATAAGATACTGGTTTATCTGCCTGTAGTCGTCATAAAGTCTTGCAAGGTTTCCTTCAGGTCGCGGATCCCAATGATATTTATCGTATACGAAATGTCTGTACAACAGATCCTGTATCAGGTGCAGGTAATAGCCGAGATACAAGTCGTCATTTTTCATCTCTTCCGCAAACATCTCTCTGAATTCTGTCAGGTTATAGCTCCTCTCCGTCTTTTCTCCGATTGCCATCTTGAAATGAGTCTGCAGATATTCCTGCCGATTGCTTGCTGCATCCGGAACAATCGTTCCGAAATACAATCTCGCCGGATTCTTGAATGCATATTTCTTTGTCAGTTCGTTTGTTATTGCCAGATGAATGATTCTTGATGCCATCTTAATGCCCCTCTACTGCCTGCTCTGTCATTTTCTTCAGGCACTCTGTCAATCATTATATCATAAAGCCTCGGCATAGGACATGTCTGGCGCCCCTATTCCTCCAGGTATTTTCTGACCTTTCTCTCAATCTCGCTTGTTTTCAGCGTATATTCTGAGGATTCCTGCGTAATAATCAGACGCTCTCCCAAAAAGATACCGTTCTTTTCATAGCATTCCTGTTTCTTCAGAACTGACTGCACATAGCTTGGCGTGTCCATCATACCTTCATGTTCCCAGTAGATTTCGCCTTGATATTTCTTTGAGAAAAATGTGAAATCAGGATATACAAAACCATATCCCTCCAAATAGAGCGGCTTTTCATAGTGATAAGGAATGTTATGTTTATAAAAATAGTCCGCCAATATTTTTTCGGTCTTAGAGCGCACTCTATGACCTTTATCTGCATATAACTCCTTGTCTGTATCGGCAAATGGTTTTCCCTGATATTCCTGCCGAATCCACTCATTGAGCTGCAGTTCCCAAGGCTTTTCCAATGGCTCAATCATCCTTTGACGATAGACGGATTCCCTGCGGTAGATTTCCTCCACCTCATCCTCCCGGTAATCTTCCAAAATGTGACTCAATTGTCGAATTCTCTTCTCCAGAAGCTTCTGCAGGTTCCTATCATACTTTCGCTGCACCAACTGATTGGCCAACTGCTCCTCCGACTTGTGCAGATATCTTCCATTTTTCGAACTGCAATCCTCGCCGCGATAATAATACTGCACAGAATGATTCGACACAGAAACCCTGATAACTCCTTCCGGCAGAGACGCCAGCTGCGCTTCCGCCAACTGTTCCAATCTGCATAGTCTGCACAGTTCATCCTCCAACATTTTTCTTAATCCGTACATTGTTTCTCCCCCTTTTTGTTTCATTGTTAATTGTTTGTTTCATCATTTCTCCAACGCCTGCACTTCCATTTCAGTCCATCGGTATCAGGCGCTTTTTCCGCCAACAAAAGCCTATCAAAAACTTATCCTTTCGTCCTAAATCCTATCTATTTTGGTCCCGTTACGGAGTTTTTGCTCTTGATGCCAACCTTCTCCGTAGACTTTTGATGTTGCTTACGGTGTTTTTTAGTTTGTAGTCTAATATCTCCGTAAGATTTTCTGAATGCTTACGGATAATTTTCATGTCAGGGTGCATTTCTCCGTAACAAATTCAAAAATCATACGGAGAAATTAGCATAAGAATGATTTTGCTCCGTAACTCCTGCAAATTTCCTACGGAGAAATCACAACATAATTCCAATTTCTCCGTAAGGGCATTGAAATTCCTACGGAGTATTTCACGGATGACCCAAAATCTCCGTAAAACGCAGCATAAATAAGCCTGCAGGCAAGTCAAGTCCATTTTTGTGTGTAAATTCCCTTCAAGCACATTAAACCAAGTTCCTGCGAGGGCTAGGCTGGTCCTAGTCAACGCTAGAGCGCGGTAGCTAGGCGTAAGCCTGATATTAGGCTGCCAACAGTTTTTGCTGTTCTAACGCTATTTTTTTGAGCAGGTAGAGATTCTGATCTACCTCATCATGCAACTTAACAGCATACATCTTATTCAGAGAGACTCTCTTGTCATGCCACTCCATAAGTACCGATCCCATAATTCTCAAGATGGATGCTGAATTAGGGAATACTCCTATAACATTGGACCGTCTCTTCAGTTCCCTGTTTAATCGTTCGATATGATTGGATGTACGGTGAAATTTTCGTAACTTCTCCGGAAGAACCATTACAGTCATTATGCTTTCAAAACCATTCTCCAGTACTTCCATAGCTGCAGGGGCTATAGAAGCATAGTCAGCGAGGATTCTATCCCTAATGGTTCTAGCTTCTTCAATGCTGGGAGCATTGTACATATCCAGTAATTCTGCATTAAGCCCTTTCTGATACTTATTAGGAGTTTTGTCTATGATATTTCTGGAAAAATGGGTCTGGCAACGCTGCCAGGGTACGTCTGGGTATACTTTACTCAGCGCAGAAATGATTCCCTGATGACAGTCAGAGGTAATCATTCTTAACCCTTTCAAACCTCTCTTTTTCAGTGTAGACAAGAAGGCGAACCAAGTTTCTTTATTCTCTGCATCATAGACATCGAAACCGACAATTTCGTGCTTACCCTCTCTATTTGTTGCAAGTGCTACAAACAGAGCTTTTGATACAATCCGATGATTGTCCCTTACTTTTAAATATGTTGCATCTACTATGAGGAATGGATACTCTGCATCAAGCGGACGATTTTTAAAGTTGTCAACTATCTGATCAAGATCTTTGCATACTTCAGAAACCATAGATTTTGAGTAGGAAGTTCCACAGAGCGATTCAACAACCTGAGATACTTTACGAGTTGATACACCATTGACTACCATCTCACACATCGATGCGATAAGTGATGCTTCGCTTCGTGAATAATTATCAAAGATAAGTGATTTAAAGGGAATGTTTCGATGACGGGGTACCGTTAAATCAATAGTGCCTATGCGAGTATGCAGTTCTCTTTCACGTGATCCATTTCTCGAATCGGATCGTTCATCAGTGCGTTCGTATTTTTCAGCACCCAACTGGGCGGTAGACTCTGCCTGAAGAATACTGTTTAAGCTTTCCTGAAGAAGAACCTTGAATGCATCAGGGCGATTTTCAGATAATAATTGTAGAATTTCTTCCTGATTTAAAGTAATATTTAGTTGAGCCATTGTGTTATACCTCCAGTATTGTATTTGTTTGTGGTGAACTAATTATACTTGAAGGTGAGCACTGTGGCTCTTTTTATTTATTTGTAATTTACACCATTATACGGACGCTACCCTGCAGGCATCAGATTCCATATAAAAATTGTAGTTTCAGGGATTGTGTATCTGAAGCAGATACGAAAAGAAATGATAAATCTTGATATTAGACGAGAAAAGGATACCACTTTATTGATTTCTTCGTCAAGGCACAAAAAAACCTCCGAAGCATTTGCTTCGAAGGTTTTTCATTCGCAGGGCTACAAGGATTCGAACCTTGAAAATGACGGAGTCAGAGAACGTTGCTTCATGTCCCGTTTGACCAGTATTTTCAAGGGGTCCTATGAATGATAGGCAAAATTGTTACCTATAAATTACCTATCGCATTTTTACAATCATTTATGTGTTCATTTCTGACGTTTCCGGGCACTCTCCCGCAAAGTCCTTATGTCGCATCAATTCTAGCCAAGCCCCTTTTTCATACTTCGCTTTTAGCATCCAATAAGTATTGTCACCAGTAAATACAGTTCTCTTTTTGAAAAAAGATACTATCACATATGTGTCATCTTCATCTCTTTTTCTTATGAAAACATAAATGGACACATGCCTAGCTTTATTTGTCGCCTCAATAAAATAATCAGCCCTTATATGACTTCCAAATGATTGCATTTTATAGATTCTAAGGAAATCACTGTTATCAAGGAAATGTTCGAGATAACGCATTTCCTCGATACGTTCTTCTACCGTACCACTTTTCTCGTTGTTCGCTTCAACAAAGGTATTTCGATATTTTACGCTCTTTTCTAAAATACTATCTGTAATATCTCGATTGAGAATTGCATTCACAACATCCGTTGGATTGCTTTCTATCTGGATATCATCGAGATACTGCAGTCCCACCGCGTGTCGAAAGTCCTCAATCTTAAAGCTTAATATAATCTCTCGTGTTTTTCTGTTATGAGAAACAACAAAATAGTATTCCTTTTCTGTCAATTCCTTAAAAGCCAGAGCGCTCTCAAGTATTTTATCCATTGTACCCCCTAAAAGAATAAAAGCCTTACTCCACAAGGAAGTAAGGCTTATTACGCTTAACGGCAACTTTCTTTTCGCTTGCGCTAGATGGTTTATGGGAGTTGCCACCTTTTTCGTACCTCCACAGTCACCGCGTACCATCACGGATTCTGTATCACAGGAAGCAAAGCATTTTTACGAGACTGCTTCTCGAAGAGCATATACCCTTATAAATTATATAACACGGCCCATGAGTTTGTGTCAACATAAATTGCACTAAAAGCGATCTTAGCCACCAAAATCACTGGACTCATCTAGAAATACGCTGAGCAACTTCTCTGCAACCATAGAACATCCATGAGAAAATGGAAAGGTATATCCCCTCCGCTCGGTGGACCAGGGTCTTTCGACCAGCCATATCATGATTATATGGTAGCCTTTTTCGCGCAAATGTCAAGATGCGACAAAAGCACCCCTGATAATTATATGCAGATTCTTACAAACTATTACAAAACAATTTTTTGAGGCAAAATGATTTCTTAATCTGCAATCTGCTTTGCAAGACTGATTAGTGTTTCCTTATCAAGCACACCCTGAATTGAAAATAGCGTTCCCGCCTCATTTTGCCAAGTTATTGCACTAGGGTTTTCCGGCTCATTCGAAAGATACATGTCAGCCTTATAATTTCCTAAATCTACCATGCCATTCGGAGCATTTTCGTCTGATAAAATATGCAACTCTGCGGAATAACCTGCTTTCATAACAGTAACATATAATAAATTTCCCATTTCATCTGTGAATATCTCATCAAATCTGTAATCCACTTGATTTCGTGTGAGCAAATGATATTCACTAGGCACTATTTCAACAAATGTGTACTTCTCAAAATCTCCCATATCTGAATTATCATATGAATAATTGCTCCCATTATGATAACGAAATTCATTATTGGAAACTCGTTCCATAAACCAACTCACCACCTGCGCTCTGGCCTCTGCATTAATACAAAGTATGGCTGAGCTTAACACTATCATTCCTAAAAAGAAACCACCCACTGCTCTAATCACGCCATAAAGAATCGGATGCTTTGCTTTTTTTAACAATTTTTTAATTCTGATCTGAAATTGCGGTGAAAAAACATGTTCGGTACCACTGATAGGTAGTTGATTCAACATATATTTCTGCGTGCCAATAAGCACCTCTTTGATTTGTTCGTCAGTCATTATACAATCCTTTCTCCTGGCATACATGAAGCAGCCTGTTCTTTCCACGTTGAAGAGCCTTTTTTACTGCTTCTGTCGTCGTCCCCAATTCCCGTGCTATCTCCTTGTAACGCATCTCATACACATATCTTAGAATAAGGCTGTCTCTTTCTCGAGGCGGAAAATTTGCAACAATTTTAAAAATATCATCATTAGTTTCAGCATCCGGTATAGGCTCTTTGACAAAAATATCTTTGATAATTGGTTCTTCTTTTTCGCTTCTTACTCTACGTTTCCTATAAATATCTATCGCCGAATTCCTCGCAGCACAAAGCAGATACCACCTAATGCTAACATTATCCATTTTTCGCAATTTGCCCAGATTTCTCCAAATGCGAAAAAAAGCTATTTGAATTGCATCCTCCGCATCAGCCTCATTATTCAAAATTTCAAAAGCATGATGAAACATTTCTTTGCCATACTCATTATATAAATTTTCTAACTGCAGGCACTCATTTTCATCATCTATTATCTCAAGTATTAGTAGCATTTTATCTCCCCCGAATCCAAACGTAGATTCGTTAGGTTTTCATTTGTTATTATTTTCAACTAATTCTCATCCATATACAATCCTACTCTGCTCTTCAAGCGGCTATCCAATAATTCTCTGGGAATTTCGCCATCCAGATATTCCTCGAATTCCTCATCAAATACTCGTTGCAAATCAATCGGGAACAATCTATATGCAATCGAATTATTGAGCAGTTCATCATAAAGCGCCATTTCCTTTTCTCTGTCTAAATCTGGGTAGTCCCTATTCCCCATGTATGCAATCTCATAGTTTTCAAATTGCTTTTGAAGGATATCCTTACGGACACTGAAAGAAGAAGTTGCGTTCTTTTCAGCGCTCTCATATGACAAAAGGATTTTTAAGAATGTATAAGCCATCTGCTTTTCTTCATCTGTAGCAGTAGATCTAACCGTTATAGGCATCTGCGATATAATCAGGTGCTTTGCTCCATTTTTCGTTGGAAATCCTGCCGCATATAATTTGTCGCTCTCAAGTCGTGTACGAAGCCCAACAAGATCATACACACCATTTATTCCACGTGCTTCTGATAACACTTTTCCATTCAAAAGGGTTAATCCATTATCTTGTGCAGGGACTTCTTTTGCCTTCTCAGCAAGACTTAGAATCCGTTCGAACTTCGAAGTGCCAAAAATAACAGTACCCTGTTCCACATCCATATATGCGTTATCATATAATCCATTGATAAATAGATCAAAAAACTGACTTCTTCCGTCTGCTGGCGCAAATGCATCGTAGCACATAACAGGTCCGTCAAAACACTCAACTGCATCTAAAAATGTATCATAATTCCAATCTGGAAAGCTATTATCATTTACCAATAAAGTTTTAAAATGAAATTTTGTTATAATACCGTATGTTTTTCCATCAATCATACCCGCTTGCATTGTGAGAGGAATGATTTCTTCTGCCAATCCCGTTTTTTCAAGGAATCCATCTAGTGGTTGCCAAAGCTTTTGAAGTGCTTCGAAACCAGTCAATTCTGTGTCAATCAAAACAGGGCCTTCACCTGCTCCAAGTTGAGTGAGAAGCGGTGTTTCTTCATAATCATCTCTGATTTCTATGTTATAAGTTGGATACTTCTTATTGAATGTTGCTGCCGCATGGAGAAAATAATCTTTGTTATAATGTGCTGCCGCAAATATAATACTTTTGACTTCTCTTTTCTCAAAAGTCGGTTTTAGCAGCATAAATTGCAGTCCATCTGAATCTTGATATATAATGCAAACTGTACCATCACTCTTCGCATATAATCCCACAACGTCATATAGGTCAATTCCATGGTTTGCCCAGCGATAAAGAGTTCTCGTATCTTCTCCCTTTTTATTACAAAGATAGATTCCTTCGTTACTGCACCAGATGATCTCATCGTCATTTTTGGCGGTCATGCAAAGCAAACTGCACTTCTTTATTTCCTTCAAGACAGTTTCTCTGTTTAACGAGGCAAACACCTTTGTCTTACCTTTTTCCAAATCTGCTTCCAGAAGTTTTTGTCCCTCTATCGAGCCTCCGTCTGTCATTTCCTCACGCACAAGCACCCTACCATCATCCATAATCTGGAACTTACTGTACGATACTTTTGCCTCAAATATCTTTTCTCCATCAGTGGAAATAATGACATATCGTTCCCTAAGTCCATCCGGAAACAGGACATGAAAATTGCCATCTTTATCCCCTGCAAGGTCAGTTATCTGGCTTCCAAATAGTTCTTTGCCGCTTGTTTCATGAATTTTCTCACCGCTTTCATTTATGACATAGTACGACTGTTCAATAAGTTGACCCTTTTCATCAAGAATAAATCGATATCCGACATAATCATTCCCGCCAGCAATGGGTCCCACATAATGCACCGGAAATCCCACTCCATCATAACTTGATAAAATTTCCTGGCTAAATTCCGCACCTTGTAGAGTAATTCCGCTGACTCCACTCCAACTGTTTTTAGATCCTAAAAAATGATTCTTAAACCTAATCGCACCGTTTACCCCGACAAAACAATGAGATTGCCCAGTAGAAACTATTTCTCCTTCGGATCTAATTTCTTGAATAGGAAGGTTAAAGACAGCCTGCAAATCATCTAATGAATTGTCTTTCCATTCAAGGTCTTGCGATTCCAAAAATTGGTATTCTATTATGGGGTCCATGGAATCTCCATCAAAATTATTACCACCCGTTACCCTGGCATCCTCGGTTCCGCAACTATCAAGAACTAATACCGCTAAAAGAAAGAAAAATGTGATAGCCCTCTTTACACGCATGCCACCTTCTCCCTTCATACTTTACTAATAATATATGGTCGCTATCATATGATTGTCCATTGATTTTGAACTTGACATGATAGCAATTATTCTACACATAATTATAAAACGAAACGATAAGTCAAAAAGGGGACATCATTCAGAAAATTTAGTTGATTAAAGTTGATTGCAAAACTAACTTCTGGTCATAAACCCAGCTTTTGGCACATTTATTCTCTGCCATATTGTTTACAACATATTCATAATAATTCCTTATCTCCCTTCCGGGATGTTTTGATGATATTCTGAGCAATAAAAAAGGGAACCACTTTCGTGATTCCCTACGTCAGGACAAGCCCTGCTCATAACAAAAAAACCTCCGAAGCATTTGCTTCGAAGGTTTTTCATTCGCAGGGCTACAAGGATTCGAACCTTGAAAATGACGGAGTCAGAGTCCGTTGCCTTACCGTTTGGCGATAGCCCTATGTTGCCGTCTCTCGACTGCAAAAGTTACTATACACTATCTCAAAATAAAATGCAAGCATTATTTTTCAAATTTTTGCAAAAATTTCCCCGAACAAAACAACTTTGCTCGGGGAAAAGAATTTCATTAAACCTCAAACATGAGATCTGCGTAGGTGGGGAATGGCCAGAACTTCTTGTCAACCAGCTTCTCCAGCTCATCGGCGGGCTTTCTCAGTCCATCCATGGCAACTACAACCTTATCATGATAGAAGAATGCCTGCTCCTTGCCCTGCTTCATGGAGGAAGCAACGCTTTCGACATTCGCAAGCTCATCCAATGCCTTCTGTGCCTCGGCAAGCTTTGCGGTAATCTTCTTCAGAGCCTCGGTGGGAACGGATGCGTCCACGCCTGCGCTTGTCAGCTTGATTACGGTATCTGCAAGGCTGTTGGTATATTTGATGACAGAAGGAATGATCTGCTTGTTTGCCATCTCAATCATAACCAGTGCCTCAATGTTCACGCTCTTTGCATAGGTCTCGTAGAGAACCTCTGCTCTGGAGTGCAGCTCAGCCTCAGTGAAGATGCCGAACTTCTCGAAGAGCTTGATGGATTTCTCGGTGGTCAGAGTATCTACAGCCTCAACCATGGAAGGAATGTTGGGAAGTCCGCGTCTTGCTGCCTCCTCAACCCACTCCTTGGCGTAGCCGTTGCCGTTGAAGATGATTCTCTGATGTGCGGTCATGTACTCCTTAATCAGGTCATGCACTGCCATCTCGAAGTTTTCTGCTGCTTCCAGTCTGTCTGCAGCCTCGCAGAAAGCCTCTGCAACGATAGCATTCAGGGTGGTATTGGGGCTTCCGATGGAATCGGAGCTTCCTACGGAACGGAACTCAAACTTGTTGCCGGTGAAAGCAAAAGGTGAGGTTCTGTTACGGTCTGTTGCGTCTTTTACAAAGTCGGGCAGAGTGGAAACGCCGGTGCGAAGCACGCCGCCTTCCTTCAGGTTGTTTGCCTTACCTGTCTCAACCAGCTGAGAGACAACATCCTCCAGCTGCTCGCCCAGGAAAATGGAAATGATGGCAGGGGGAGCCTCATAGCCGCCCAGTCTCTGGTCATTACCAACATTGGATGCACTCTGACGAAGCAGATCTGCATGGGTATCTACAGCCTTCATGATACAAGCCAGTACCAGAAGGAACTGAATATTTTCGTTAGGAGTCTGTCCGGGCTCAAGCAGATTCACACCGTTGTCCGTGGTGATGGACCAGTTGTTGTGCTTACCGGAACCGTTTACACCTGCAAAGGGCTTCTCGTGAAGCATACAGCGAAGGCCATGATAGCCTGCCACTCTCTTCAGAGTCTCCATTACCAGCTGGTTGTGATCAACCGCTACATTTGCAGATTCATAAATGGGAGCAACCTCGTGCTGTGCGGGAGCTGCCTCGTTGTGCTGGGTCTTGGAGGTAACACCAAGCTTCCAGAGCTCTACATTGACATCTCTCATGAATGCGCCGACGCGCTCTCTGATAACGCCGAAGTAATGGTCGTCCATCTCCTGTCCCTTGGGAGCGGGAGCACCGAACAGAGTTCTGCCTGCGAAGAGGATATCCTCTCGCTCGCTGGCCTTCTTGGCGTCAACCAGGAAATATTCCTGCTCAGCACCAACGGAAGGGGTTACCTTGGTAGCCTCGGTGTTGCCGAACAGTCTTACAATACGAAGAGCCTGCTTGTTCAAAGCTTCCATGGAACGAAGCAGGGGAGTTTTCTTATCCAGTGCCTCACCGGTGTAAGAGCAGAACGCGGTGGGGATACAGAGGGTGGGACCGGTAGCGGTCTCCTTGATAAATGCAGGTGAAGTGATGTCCCAGGTGGTATATCCTCTCGCTTCGAAGGTTGCGCGAAGTCCGCCTGAAGGGAAGGAAGATGCGTCGGGCTCACCCTTGATCAGCTCCTTGCCGGAGAACTCCATAATCATTCTGCCGTCCTCATCGGGATGAGTAACAAATGCATCATGCTTCTCGGCTGTAATGCCTGTCAGAGGCTGGAACCAGTGAGTATAGTGGGTTGCGCCGTTCTCAACAGCCCAATCCTTCATTGCCTTAGCCACAACATCTGCAGCTGCGGGGGAAAGCTCGCCACCCTGATCGATGACTTTCTTTACCTCTTTATAGGTGCCCTTGGGAAGTCTTGCTCTCATCTTACCCAGGGTGAATACTTTGCTTGCGAAAAGCTCTTCCACATTCATCATTTCACTCATAGTCTCGTCTCCAATACTTATTTTTAAGTATAAATATGGTCAATTATATGCCACTGACAGACTATCGTCAAATCCTTTTTCAAAAACTATCGCATTTCGGACAATTTTCTCAGTGTCGCATTCTTTCCTAAAATAACGAATACCATATCGTCGCAAATCAGAGCGTCCGCATCGGGAACCATCTGGATATCATTGCCCTGCTGCACGGCGATAACATTAATCTTGTACTTGTCGCGGAGGTTCAGTGAACGAAGGCTGAAGCCAACCCATGCACGCAGCACGGGAATCTTACCGATGGAATAATCGTCTGTCAGCTCGATGGCATCCACGATATTATTCATGGTCAGATTGTTTGCCAGTCTCTGGCCCATCTCTCTCTCAGGAAAAATAACCTGGTCCGCGCCGACCTTGCTCAGGATTTTTGCGTGAGTTTCATTGAACGCCTTGGCAATTACATGCTTTACGCCGTGCTCCTTCGCAAAAATGGTTGCCAGTACGGTAGCCTCGGTATTGTGTCCGATTGCGATAACCGCCGTGTCGAAGTTGTGAATACCAAGCTCCTCCATGGCTTCCTCGTTGGTAACATCCACGCAGGTAGCCAGGGTTACATAGTCCGCAATCTGGCGGATTTTCTTTTCATCTCTATCAACGACCATAACCTTACAGCCATTGGCCTCCAGCTGCAGCGCCATGCTGCTGCCCAGTCGTCCCAATCCAATAATTACAATATCTTTCGTCATATCCTTATCCCCCATTCATTACCCGATGGTAATCTTGTCGTCCGCATAGGAAACCTCAGCGGGCTTCTTATAGTTAAAGGCAAGTGCCATGGTGATGGGACCGATACGGCCCAGGTACATGGTCAGGCAGACAATCAGTTTGCCCCAGTGGTTCAGATCTCCGGTCAGTCCGCGGGACAATCCAACGGTTGCCACCGCACTGGACATCTCATAGAAGGTATCCAGGAAATCACCGCCCTGCACGAACATCAGCAGGCTGGTGAGAATAATCAAGGTTCCAATACTGAAGGTCGCGATGGCACTGCAGGTCCGCACATAGGCGTCCGTCACCTGTCTGTGGAACAGGTTGACCTGGCTGCCGCCCTTGATATTGGTAATCATGGACGCAATCAGAATCAGCATGGTAACTGTCTTAATACCGCCGGCGGTACCGGAAGGGGAGCCACCAATCAGCATAAGCACAATGTAAATCATACAGGAAGCGGGAGTAAAGCCGCTCTGGTCGATGGTCGCAAAGCCTGCGGTTCGAAGTGTTACCGACTGGAAGAAGCTTGCCAGCACCTTCTTGCCGAAGGGAAGCTCTCCGATGGTCAGGGGATTGTTCCACTCGAACACCAGCGTTACCAGGGCACCGCCCAGAATCAGCACAGCGGTTGCCACCAGCACCATCTTGGCACGGATGCTCATTTTCTTGCGGTACTGTTGCTTCTTCTCATCACTGTGAGTGATCAGTCGCCAGATTTCCCAGTAAACCGGGAAGCCCAGACCACCGGCCACAATCAGTGACATGGTAATCAGGTTGACGGCCAGATTGTCGCGGTATACCACCAGGCTGTTGCCGCCCAGCAGATCGATTCCCGCATTACAGTAAGCGGATACCGAATGGAAAATACCGTACCAGATGCCCACCGGACCGTACTCCGGAACAAATACGAAGCAATAGGCCAAGGCGCCCAGGCCCTCAATCATGCAGGACACCTTGATGATTCTCTTGGTCATACGAATCAGGCCTGACATGGAATCGGTATTGTAGGCATTCTGAATCAGCATACGGTTGGTCAGACTGATTCGCTGACCGAACAGCACCATCAGCAGCACACTGAAGGTGATAACGCCCAGACCGCCCACCTCAATCAGAATCAACAGAATAATCTGTCCGAGTGTGGTAAAGGTCGTTCCGACATTCACAGTGGAAAGACCTGTTACGCAAATAGATGAAACTGCCACAAAGAACGCGTCAATGGCGGGAATTCCGTTTACGGTACTCTCCGGCAGGCACAACAGCAGTGTGCCGATGATAATACCCAAAACGAAACCGCCCATGATGATTCTTGTAGTTGTAATTCTGGTATGTTTTGTTTTTTTCAATCCTGTTCTTCTTTCAAAATCATTTATTTACTGCATCCAATAGCTGGAGCCGCCCACCAGACTGAGGAAGAAATACAGTCCGCAGTACAGATGCCAGCCATAGACAACCGCCAGACCAAGCTTCATCGCAAGGCCAGCTCCCTTCTGCGGCAGGCTCAGCCATTTTACCGCGCAGACAGTGAAAAGCACGGAGAGGCAGAAGCTGTAGCCCCAAAGGAAATTGCCGTCCACAGCTCTGGAACCCAGTTCTGTCAGGCAAAGAGCCTCCAGGAAGCCCAGGCCGGACATCAGCACGATGAATAAATATTTTTTATCGCCAAGCAGCTGTCTGCAGGTCAGTACAAGCACCAGTGCACAGAACAGCACGGAACAAATCACGGCAATCTTCGGTCTGTTGGCATGCAGGGAAAAGGTGTACCAGGGGTCGAAGCCGATGCCGTTTCCGGTGTCATTGCCGAACAGCACCGCATTCTGCCAGAGAATAACCAGTCCGCTGGGAAGCAGCGCCGAGCCGAAAATCAGAATCTTCGTGAAGGGTACTCTCTTAAATAAATCCACCAGCAGGAAAATACCCACGATGGGGGAATACGCCAGCAGGAAGCTGGGCTTGATGCCGGTACAGATTACATTGAGCAGCGCAAAGCACGCCCAGTCCTTCCAGGTAAGGCCTGTGCGATATTTCTCCTCCAGCTTGAAGTATAGGAGCAGGGTCATCAGCGCGAAGAAGCGCATACAAATGTAGGTGGAATTATGCCAGATGTTGGCACACTGATAGGAAACATAACGGAAATCTCCGGCCAGCCGCAGATAAACGGGCATTACCAGCACCAGCGTCTGGGCCAGCAGCAGGGTCTGAAAATCAGACTGTCTGCGATTCCGGAGATAACAGATCATTTTGTCCGTGACATAAACGGTGAAATAGGAAAACAGCGCCAGCATCAGCGCAATTCCCACGGTACTCTTTCCGCAGATGGTATACAGAAGCTGGTAGGCATAGGCGGTAAAGCTGTAGTACCAGCCGTCCTCAATGATCATGGAAAGATGCAGAGGAAGGTCCGACTGATAGGGAATCTCTCCCTGCACGGTCAGGTCCGCCACAGACTGAAAATAGTACAGAACCAGACAACCCACTCCGTAGGCTGCCACCACAAGGTGCATCAGCAAATGCAGTGCTTTCTCATGGCGTTTCATCCAATTTGCCATAGCCTTTCCCCCTTCCCTCTCTTTTGAAAACAAATCAATTCGGTCTGCGAAGCAGGTCGTACTGCTCCGGTGTCTCGGATAACTTTATCCACAGAACCTGCTTGGAATGAGGACAGCTGTCCACAGGTTCCATCTCTTCATTGTACATGGCATCCACGGTAACATTCACATTGTCGCCGTTGGGCTTCATGATCTCAATGGAGTCGCCCACGCAGAACTTATTCTTCTGCTCAATGCGAATCAGATCTCCCTTGACCTCCTCGGCCATACCCAGATAAACATACTCGTTCACATAGGTATTGCTGTCGTAAATCTGGGTATTCTCGTCCGGCTTGCCGAAATAGAAGCCGGTGGTGAACTGTCTGTAGGTACACTTGGAAATCTCACTGCGGTACCAATCCATGTTGGCGCGGTAGGTTTCCTCGGAAATTTTGTAATCGTTGATTGCCTTGCGATAGGTTCTCGCAACCGCTGCCACATAGAGGGCAGTCTTCATGCGGCCTTCAATCTTCAGGCTGTCAATGCCGGCATCCAGAACCTCGGGAATGTACTCAATCATGCACAGGTCCTTGGAATTAAAGATGTAAGTGCCTCGCTCATTCTCGTAAACGGGCAGATACTCGCCGGGTCTGGTCTCCTCCACCACCGCATACTTCCAACGGCAGGGGTGGGTGCAGGCGCCGTGATTGGCGTCGCGGCCGGTGAAATAATTGCTGAGCAGGCATCTTCCGGAATAGGAAATACACATGGCTCCGTGAATAAAGCTCTCGATTTCCATCTCCTCGGGAATATGCTCTCTGATTTGCTTAATCTCTGTCAGGGACAGCTCTCTTGCGGAAACCACGCGGGTTGCACCCTGCTTCCACCAGAAGTTGTAGGTCTGATAGTTGGTATTGTTTGCCTGGGTGGAAATGTGAATATCAACCTCCGGCCAAACCTCCTTAGCCATGGTGAACATACCGGGGTCGGAGATAATCAGGGCGTCGCAGGTCTCGGGCTTCATATCCCGAAGCTCCTCGAAATACTTGCGCGCTCCCTCCAGGTCATAATTATGTGCCAGAATATTTGCGGTGACATACACCTTTACGCCGTGGGCATGCGCGAAGGCAATACCCTCTGCCATGTCCTCCGGGGAAAAATTCTTAGCTTTGGCGCGAAGTCCGAAGGCCTCGCCGCCGATATATACCGCATCCGCTCCGAAAACCACCGCAGTCTTCAGTACCTCGAGGCTGCTGGCGGGAATCAAAAGTTCTGTTTCTCTCATATCTGAAATCCTTTCGTCATGCAGGCCACAAGCCCGCCGGGATTATTTTTCCAGTTTTGTACTTAAGGTTACACCATCACCCACAGGCAAAATCACGGTTTCCAACTCCGGATGATGCTTGAGCTCGTAGAGGTAATCTCTCATACGGGCGTGAATGGTACGGTTGCGTCTGGTGACAGCGAAGCGAGACTCGATGATATCGCCGTCCTGCAGCACATTGTCGCTGACAAGCAGTCCGCCGGGCGCCAGAAGTCTTAAGATATCCGGCATGAAATTGATATACTGTCCCTTTGCGGCGTCCATGAAAATCAGATCATAGCTGCCCTCCAGACCCTTTAAAATATCAATGGCATCGCCCTCCAGCAGGGTAATACGCTCTGTGGCACCGGCCTTCTCAAAATTCGCCTTTGCAATGGGGATTCTCTTCTCGTACTTCTCGATGGTTGTGATGTGACAATCCTTCGGAGCATACTCACTCATCAATAACGCAGAAAAGCCGATCGCGGTCCCGACCTCCAGGACGTTCTTCGGCTTCGAAAACTGAAGTAAAAATTTTAGCAGACTCTGCATGGACTTTCTGATGATGGGAACATCCGTCGCCAACGCATAGGTTTCTATTTCATCCAAAAAAGGAGTGTTGCCTCTATCAAGAGAATCGATAAAGGCAGCCATTCTTTCGTCAATTATCATTTTGTATATCCTTCTTTATTCTGCGGATTCCCCTGAATCCTTTACAACGCCGCTCATAACCTCCATCATCTCTTCGGCAGTCATGGCTGTGCTCAGTTCAAAGGTACCGGGCTTCACCTCTTTGCGATACTCGGAGAGGTAGTACTGCAGGCCGAACAGCTTTGCATCACGAACCAGACCCTTGCTCTCAAACAGATTACCGATGTCGAAGGGACTCATCTGTTCCGTCACGGCGACAGTCACGGTTCTGCCCTCCCCTGAGGAAACGGCAGGCTCCGTGAAAATGCGGTAACCGTAGTTATAGCAAAGGCGGGAACCTACATAAATACAATAAATTGCGAAAATCACTACTACCACGCGAATAATGGCGCCGATGGTAGCGACAACAATATTGCTTGTTTTCATAATAATCTCCTATTCAAACTGCAGCGCATCCGTAATTCTCATGGAAATCTTCTGCACTGCCTTGCACAGATCCAGTTCTGCTGCCAGGAAATCCGCAACGCGAATGTCCTCACGAAATGTTTCATATTCCTTTTCAAAGCGATCCAGCTTGTCAAAATCCAGATCTCCTCTGGCCTGCAGCTCGTAGTTGCGTCTGCGGAACTCGTCAATTTTTGCCTTCAGCTCCGGGAACTGCTTTACCCTTGCCAGCTCGGTTCGATAGTTATGATATTCTTCACTGTCCAGAAGAGCAGCGATAAACTCATCCGTTGCCTGATTGATATCTGTCATAACGGTACTTAAACCTCCATGATTACGGGAAGAATCATCGGACGACGCTTGGTCTTCTTCCAGACATACTCGCCCAAAGCATCCTTTGTTGTATTCTTCAGCTTGCCCCAGTCGGTGATGCCTCTGTCCAGACACTTCTGAATCGCCTCATCCACAACCAGTCTTGCCTCCTCAATCAGCTCGTCGGACTCCTTCACATAGACGAAGCCTCTGGAAACAATATCGGGGCCTGCCACCAGCTCGCCGTTGTACTTGTCCAGGGTCATAACCACAACCATGATGCCGTCCTCCGCCAGATGCTGTCTGTCGCGGAGAACCACATTTCCAACATCGCCGACTCCCAGACCATCAACCAGAATAGCGCCGGTAGGAACCTTGCCGGTAACCTTTGCACTGTCCTCGGAAAGCTCCAGCACATCACCTGAGGATAAGATGAAGGTGTTCTCCTTGCTGATGCCCAGATCCTGAGCAATCTTAGCCTGCGCCTTCAGATGCTTGTACTCGCCGTGAACGGGAATTGCATACTTGGGGCGAACCAGAGTGTAAATCAGTTTGATCTCCTCCTGGCAGGCATGTCCGGATACATGTGCATCCTGGAAAATAACATCGGCACCCTTGCGAAGAAGCTCATTGATTACCTTGGTAACGGACTTCTCATTGCCGGGAATAGGGCTGGAGGAGAAGATAACGGTATCGCCTGCGCCGATGGTAATGCGGCGATGCATGCCGTTTGCCATTCTGCTCAGTGCCGCCATACTCTCGCCCTGGCTGCCTGTGGTAATGATGACCTGCTGGTCATCGGAATAGTTCTTTAACTGCTCGATCTCTACCAGTGTATTCTCGGGAATGTTGATGCACTCCAGATTCTTGGCAGTCTCGATGATATTCACCATGCTGCGGCCTTCCACACACACCTTCTTGCCGAACTTGTATGCGGTGTTAATAATCTGCTGCACACGGTCTACATTGGAAGCAAAGGTAGCCACGAAAATTCGGGTGTGCTTATGCTCCTCAAACAGATTGTCGAAGGTCTTGCCCACAGTTCTCTCGGAAGGAGTAAATCCGGGACGCTCCGCATTGGTGGAATCGCACATCAGAGCCAGAACGCCCTTCTTGCCGATTTCCGCAAATCTCTGCAGATCGATGGCATCACCGAACACGGGAGTATAGTCCACCTTGAAGTCTCCGGTATGAACCACAACACCGGCGGGAGAATAAATTGCCAGCGCTGCCGCATCCACAATACTGTGGTTGGTCTTGATGAATTCCACACGCAGCTCGCCAAGATTAATGGACTGGCCAAACTTGACCACCTTGCGCTTGGTAACATTCATCAGGTCATGCTCTTTCAGCTTGTTTTCAATAATTCCCATTGTCAGCCTTGTTGCATAGATGGGAACATTCACTTCTCTCAGAATATAGGGAAGTGCACCGATATGGTCCTCATGACCGTGGGTGATGACAAAAGCCTTCACCTTATCGATGTTATCCTTCAGGTATGTGACATCCGGAATAACCAGGTCAATTCCCAACATATCATCTGCAGGGAACGACAATCCGCAGTCCACAACAACAATACTGTCTTCATACTCGAAGGCAGTTATGTTCATGCCAATCTGTTCCAGACCGCCCAAAGGAATAACCTTCAGCCCGGAAACGGCAATATTGTCTTTTTTCTTCAATGAAATTTCCTCCAAACACAGACCTGTTTTGTTTCACAGGTCTCAACTTTGCCGGAGATCCCGAAAGCCCGCTCAGAAATTACTTTCCTTTTTCGGTACACTCCGAACAGCTTCCGAAGAGTACCATTTCATAATCGCCTACCGCTAAACCCACGGTACAAATCAAACGATGTCGGCAATGCCTTTGCCGGTCATGAGCGCTCCCTCGCCCATGACACACAAAGCCGGCATCCGGATTGATTCGATCAATCAAATGCAACTCCTTCGTTCACTGTATCCTATTATAATAAATGTCAGCCTCTACCGGCTTACCTTAAACAAGGTCAATGTCATCAAGCATATTGGAAAATACGCCTGCTACCGCATTCAGCTCCTCGTCGTCCTCAACAAAGGTGTAAATTGCTTCTTCCTCGCCGTCCTTGGAAGAATCCTTCATAATGTATGCGTCGCCGTCTTCCTCTTCGGTATCTGTTACCAGAAGGTAATTCACGCCGCCGATTCTGGTCTGCTCCAACACAAAAAACTCGATGGGCTCTCCGCCCTCGGGACAAAATTGAATCTTTTCCATTTTCATCTTCTATTCTCCATACCGCGCGGCAAAAAGCGCGCAGTTCTTCCTCAAAAGCACACAAAACAAACCCCTGTTATGTAAGGGTTGTTTAGTTCCAGTTTTTGGTCTTGATGTACTGTACCAAAAGTTCCTCTACAAGCTCGTCTCTCTCCACCTTCATAATCAGGCTTCTTGCGTTCTTATAGCTGGTAATATAAGTAGGGTCTCCGCTCATGATGTAACCCACAATCTGATTTACGGGGTTGTAACCCTTCTCTCTCAAAGCGTCATATACAGCGGACAGCACTACCTTTGCGCCTGTTTCGGGTTCTGCTTCTACTTTAAAATACTGTGTGTTTCCCAAATCCTGCATATTTCTACCTTGCCTTTCCTCTGTTGCCTTTTCGTAAACTTCCAAAACATTATAGTAACCCACAATGAAATTACTCTATAGTATAACCTATTCTCTTTAAAAGTGCAAGTAAGCAGCCCTGCACGCTCCGGTTAGTACAGAATCTCATCCTCCAGGAAGCCCTGCACCTTTACTGTGACGATTATATTTTCCTCCGGGTAATCGCTTGCCTTTACCGCAACCTTCACATAATCGCCGGTGTGGCCGATGTTGTACCGCTCACCCTTAATCTCACGGATTTCCTCCAGCAGTACGGTTGCTTCCCTGCCGATATACTCTGCACGGAAAGCATGGGACTTGTCCTTCTCCATTGCCAGAAGCCGGTTGCTGCGGACAGTCTTTATCTGGTCGGGAACCTGGTCCTTCATCTTTGCAGCCACAGTTCCGTTTCTCTTGGAATATTTGAAAATGTGCATCTCGTACAGAGAAATCTCATCCAGGAAAGCCACGGTTTTTTCGAATTCTTCCTCTGTCTCTCCGGGGAAGCCTGCGATGACATCCGTGGTTATTGCGGGATGCGCAAAATACTTGCGAAGCAGGTTCACACTCTCCAAGTATTCCCTCGTCGTATAATGTCTATTCATTCTCTTCAGTGTCTCATCACAGCCGCTCTGGAGAGACAGGTGGAAATGAGGGCAAAGCTTGGGCAGTGCTGCCAGTCTCTTCACATTTTCCTCATTGACAATTCTGGGCTCCAGTGAACCGATACGAATTCTCTCCACACCGGGAATGGCGTGAATCATCTCCACCAGATCTACGATACGGCTCTCGCCGTTGTACTCCGGACGCTGACCTGCCGCCAGTTCCACGCTTCTGCCCTGCTTCCAGGATTCCTCGTCAAAATCAATGCCGTAGGAACCGATGTGAATACCGGTGAGAACGATCTCCTTGTAGCCTGCTGCCACGATGCCCTTCACCTCGGCAAGCACATCCTCCGCGCGTCTGCTGCGGACACGGCCCCTCGCATAGGGAATGGCACAGTAGGTACAGAACTGGTTGCAGCCATCCTGCACCTTGATATAGGCTCTCGTATGTTCTGCAGTCTGTTTCAGCTGCATTTCCTCATATTCGTAGGTATGGTTAATGTCCGGAATCGTGGTGCCGTGGAGAGTCTTGTCGTTCTCGGAAACGATTGTCTCACCGAAGCGTTCCTCCAGGAAAGCCTCCAGAATGGGGACAATATCCTTCTTGCGGTTGTTGCCGATGGCCAGATCGATGGCATCGTCCTTCTCTACCGCCTCGGTACCGGTCTGCACATAGCAGCCCACCGCAACCACAACCGCCTCAGGATTTAACTGCTTGGCACGGTGCAGCATCTGACGGCTCTTGCGATCCGCCATGTTGGTAACCGTACAGGTATTTACAATATAAACATCAGCAATGCTGTCGAAGGGCACGATTTCATAGCCTGTCTCCTCCAGTCTCTGCTGCATGACTTCAATTTCGTAGGAGTTTACCTTGCATCCAAGGTTGTGCAACGCTACCTTTTTCATCTAACGGGACCTCTCAAATTCTGTTGCGAACTTATCAAAAGCATTATATAACAAACACGATTTTTTGTGACAGAAAATACTTCTTTTTAAGAAAATCTTTATACCTTACTCCTTGACTTTTTTCCCACCACACCATAATATTGAATTATAAGGAAGCATTAACATCCATAAAGGAGGAAATAAATACATGAAGACAGTTCAGATTTCTTTAAATTCCATCGATAAGGTTAAGTCATTCGTAAATGACATTACCAAGTTTGATTACGATTTCGATTTGGTATCAGGCAGATATGTAATCGACGCTAAGTCCATTATGGGTATTTTCAGCTTAGACCTTTCTAAGCCCATCGACCTCAATATCCATGCTGAGGACGGATCTGATGAAGTGCTTAACATTCTGAAGCCCTACATCGTTTAATTTCAAATACGCAAGAAAGAAAGCGTGGCTTTTATGCCACGCTTTTTTAGTTTCTATTCTACAATGATAACCTCATCGGTATCCAGAGCAGTCTGTACCAGCTCCTCAATCTTCTCATCCAGATTGTGCTCATGTCTGCGGATGATGTTCAGGTTGGGCTTGGTAACGGGATGCTTTGCCACGAAAATGGTACAGCAGTCCTCGAAGGGTAGAATGGAGGTCTCGAAGGTGTTAATCTTCTTGGAGACAACAACGATTTCCTCCTTGTCGAAGCCGATCAGAGGTCTGTATACGGGCAGCTCGCAAACTTCGTTGGTTGCAATCAGTGAGTTCATGGTCTGGGAAGCAACCTGACCGATGCTCTCGCCGGTAACCAGTCCGAGACAGTTGGTCTCCTTTGCGATGTGCTCTGCAATTCTCATCATGTAACGACGCATGATAATGGTCAGCTCCTCATGAGGGCACTTCTCGTGAATATAGAGCTGAATGTCGGTGAAGTTGATAACATGCAGGTAGATGGGACCGGTGTACTTGGACACAAGTCTTGCCAGATCTACTACCTTCTGCTTTGCTCTCTCACTGGTGTAAGGGGGCGCATGGAAGTAAACTGCGTCAATCTTAACGCCTCTCTTTGCAATCATCCAGCCTGCTACGGGGGAATCGATTCCGCCGGAAAGCAGCAGCATCGCCTTGCCGCCGGTACCTACAGGCATACCGCCGGGGCCGGGAATTACGATTGAGTAAATGTAAATCTTGTTCTCACGAATCTCTACATTCAGAGTCATCTCAGGATCATGCACGTCAACTTCCATCTCGGGATAGGTATCCAAAAGCACCTCACCCAGCTTTGCATTGATTTCCATGGACTCCATGGGATAGCTCTTGTTGGCACGTCTGCAGTGAACCTTGAAGGTCATCTTCTTGTCATCATACACATCGTCCACATACTTGACGATGGTCTCCTTCAGCTGCTCAAACTCTACAATATTGGTATAAATCATAGGGCAGATGCCTACGATACCGAATACATGCTGAAGCTGTTCGATGGTCTCATCGTAATCGAACTCACCCTCGGCCTCCACAAAAATACGGCCCATTGTCTTTGAAATGTTGAACTTACCCTCACACTTCTTCAGTGCAAGCTTCATCTGATGAACCAGCGCATCCTCAAAGAGGTGACGGTTCTTGCCCTTGATGGCAATCTCGGCGTACTTAATCAAAAATGCTGTAAACATTTGTATTCCTTTTCCTTACTAAACCCAACGCGGGCTGTCACTAGTGTCTTGCATATTTGCGCAGCACAGGAATTTTATCATACATCTCCCGGAGGCAAAAGTCCAATTCTTCTTTGGTGGTGTAAACAGAGAAGCTGAAGCGAATGGTGGATTCCAGCTGCGCCTTGTCTGCTCCGATGGCCTTCAGGGTTGCGGAGGGCTGAGGCTTATGGGATGAGCAGGCGCTTCCTGCGGAAACATAAATGCCCTTCTCCTCCAGTGTGTGAAGCAGTACCTCGCTTCGCACGCCCAGCACGGAAACGCTGACAATATGAGGTGCCGTTCCGGCAATCTCATCCTCCCCGGGAAGCAGTCCGTTGACCTTGACATTCTCAAGCTTGCGAACACCCTCCACGAAGTATCTCTTCAGTTCGTACAGTCTCTCGATATCCTCATCAAAGTGCTCGTAGAGCAGCTCTGCCGCTCTTGCCATACCTGCCGCACCGGGAACATTATCCGTGCCGGAGCGCAGTCCGTTCTGCTGGCCGCCGCCGAAAATGATGGGGTGAATCTTCACCTTCTCATTTACATACAGGATACCCATTCCCTTGGGGCCGTGAATCTTATGGCTGCTTGCGGAAAGCAAATCGATTCCCATCTTCTTGGGGAGAATCTTTGCCTTACCGAAGCCCTGCACTGCGTCCACATGGAACAGTGTCTGAGGATTCATTTTTTTAATCAAAGCACCTGCCTCCGCGATGGGCTGCAGTGCACCGATTTCATTGTTGGTGTGCATGATGGAAACCAGGATGGTGTCGGGACGCATGGCGTTCTGCAGATCCTCCAGTCGGATGCGGCCGGTCTTGTCTACAGGCAGGTAGGTCACCTCGTAGCCCAGACTCTCCAGCTGCGCACAGGTTTTCAAAATGGCGGGATGTTCCACCTGAGTGGTAATGATGTGCTTGCCTCTTCTGTTGTTTGCGGAAGCGCAGCCCAGCAGTGCCAGGTTGTCGGACTCGGTTCCTCCTGAGGTAAAGAAGATTTCCTTGGCATTTACCTTCATGATTTTCGCAAGTACTTCTCTTGCGCTCTTCAGATATTCCTCGGACTCCACGCCCTTCATATGCATGCTGGAAGGATTGCCGTAATCCTCGCACATTACCTTACGTATTAAATCTGCGACCTCGGGGAATACCCTTGTAGTTGCAGAATTATCCAAATAACATTCCATATTCATAACCTCAAAAATCCAGTTTATCTCCGGCCACGTCCACCGACGCACGGGGTATTCTATCTCAGACACGCTTTCGCTCAGGAGCGCGCTCGTCACGTTACTAAGCTCGAAAGAACCTCGCTAAGTAACGACGGCTTGCATGGTCTGAGGATAGAACACCACCGTGCAGGTGGACTGTCCGGCAGATTAGTCTCAATTGAATAATCTATTTAATATTTTATGCATAAATTTTCGGTTAGTGCATATTACCGAGTTGGCGGCTAACCGTAGGGATTAGTATACCGCGTAGGTCATTCGGTTATACCTATTACGAAACCTTATTTACCCTCCAGCATGTAGCCGATCCAGGAGAGGACATTCATGCCGGCGGTTTCGGTGCGGAGGATGCGTTTGCCAAGTGTGATGGGCTCTACGCCGTTTTCCAATGCGAAGGCTACCTCGCCTTCGTCAAAACCGCCCTCGGGACCGATGAAAACAGCGATGCTGGTGCCGGGCTGCAGGTTGTCGATGATTTCTCTGGTCTTTTCCATGCCTTCTGCCAGCTCGTAGGGGATAATCTTCACTTCCATGTCAGCCACGGAGCGAACTGCATCCTTGAAGTTCATCACGCCGGTAATCTCCGGAATGATGGCGCGCTTGCTCTGCTTTGCAGCAGCCTCACTGATACCCTGCCATCTGGCAATCTTGGCGCCGGCCTTCTTGTCGTCCAGTTTTACCACGCAGCGCTTGGTGGCTACGGGAATGATTCTATATACGCCCAGCTCTACTGCCTTTTGAATGATGAGTTCCATCTTATCTGCCTTGGGAAGTCCCTGATACAGATAGACCTTTGAGGGAAGCTCCACATTGCTTTCTTTGATGAATCGAAGCTCGCAGACAACGCGGTCCTCCTCCAGAGAAAGCACTGCACAGCGATACTCCTTGTCGGTGACGCCGTCACCTACATTGATTTCCTCGCCCACCTTCATGCGCAGAACATTCTTAATATGATTGACATCGGGCCCATAAATTGTGACACGATTGTCAGTTGTGTTGATCTGACTTGGTTCTACAAAAAAATGAAACATTGAGTCTCCTATATATCTGCTGTCCGAGGGAGCGTGCCTCCTGCCGGACAGCACCATTATTATGCTTCCTTTTGAGCAGTTACGCTGACCCACTCGCCCTGGTAGGTTACCTCGAGGAGCTTCAGGCCTGCTGCCTTCACCGCATCTACTACGGTCTGCTCCTTGTCATCGATGATGCCGGAGGTAATGTAGATTCCGCCGGGCTTCAGCTGGTTGAGAATTACGGGAGTCAGAGGTACCAGTACGTCTGCAAGAATGTTTGCAACAACGATATCGTAGCAGTTGTAGCCGACCTTATCCTGAATTTCCTTGTCGGTGATGATATTTCCGATCATCATCTCGAACTTGGCGGGGTCAATGCCGTTTACTTCACAGTTCTGCGCAACTGCCTCAACAGCGCAGATGTCCAGATCGGTACCAACAGCATGCTTTGCGCCGAACATCAGAGAGAGAATTGCCAGAATACCGCTGCCGGTTCCTACATCCAGAAGCTCTGTTTCAGGTGTGATGAACTTGCGCAGCTGACGGATGCAGAGCTGAGTTGTCTCGTGCATGCCGGTGCCGAATGCGGTACCGGGATCGATGTGAAGAACCATCTTCTCCGCGTCATCGGGCTTAATGTCCTCCCAGCTGGGAATGACAAGAATATCATCGATATAGAACTGATGGAAGTACTGCTTCCAGTTGTTGATCCAGTCGATGTCCTCGGTCTCGTCCACCTCAACGGTGCCTTCGCCGATTTCGCAGAAGAGCTTCAGGTCATCCAGCTCATTCTTTACGCTCTCAAGAACTGCCTCTACTGTGGTGGGCTCGCCCTGTACCTCCAGGGAGCCGTCCTCCTTCTCCTCAACGAAGAAGCTCAGGTAAGCTACACCGTCATCGTCGGGACACTCAGGGAGAATATCTACGAACATCTGCTCCTTCTCCCATGCAGTGAGGGGAATCTTGTCCTCAATCTGAGCACCTTCCAGACCGATATCATAAAGTGTGCTGATGATAATATCCTCAGCATCTGTAATTGTCTTCACTTTGAATTTAACCCATTTCATAAGCTTTCAACATTCCTTTCCGTGTTCAGCCCGTTTTGGGCATCACAAATAAGCCCTGTCGGGCAGACTGCTTCGCTTGAATTTTACAGCCGAAGCAGGACTGTGTCAATACAATCGGCCCCGGAACAACAAAAAAGGACAACCCAAAAGGGCTGTCCTTTCGATTTGCTTATTCAGTTTTCCTTATGCTTCTGCCTTTTCGATTGCAGCATCAACAGAGTTCTTCTTAACAGACTCGATACCGTTCAAGCAGTTAGCGATGGTGGTGTAGCCTTCGCTGGTAGCGATGATCTGGCCGTTCTTAGCCTTCAGTCTGAAACGGAACTCACCAGCCTTGTCGGTGTACATCTCGAACTTAGGGTTCTTCTCGGTTGCGAAGCCTTCCTTGGTCTGGTCCTCGATGGGAGCGATAGGAGCGTTGGTCATAACACTCTCAATACCGTTCTTGCAAGCTGCCTCTGTGGTATAAACCTCTGAAGTAGCGATAACCTGGCCATTGGTAGCCTTCAGGTCAAACTTAACACCGGTCTTAGTCTCTTTGATTACAAATTTTCCCATTGGTATATTCTCCTTTTGAAAAGATTTTGTCGATGGTTTCTTTGCAATCTATTTTACTTTATTTTCACCAATAACACAATGTTATTTTTCAATATTCAGGCAAATTTCCACAATTTTCTGAATTATTTGTTCACTCAGTTTCCGGCTATTCTATTTATCAGGTCATTCACCTGATTCACGCTGATTGGTTTTGCACTACTCTCAAAAGTCACGAACAGTTTCTCTCCTAAAAAAACTCCCTGACTTTCATATTCTTCTATCTTATCCAGAGCCTTTTTACAATACTCTGAATCGTCCATCATGCCGAAATGTTCCAGATAAACCTCTTCTCTTGTCTCCATTTTGAGAATTGTGAAGTCTGGGTAAATGACTCTGCCTCCCAACTGAAGTGCCGCCTCGTATTTATAGGGAATATTCTTCAAAAACAATTTGTCTGCAATAATCTTTTCAGACTTGGAGCGGACCAATTCTCCCCTCTCTGTTGCAAAACCATTGATGAACGGGTAGGTGTTTTGCTGCCCACCTCCCGCATTCTCCCATTCTTTTCTGAATTCCACATCCGGTGTAAAGTAAGGCTCCACAAGTCTTCTCTTTGCCGGTGCCATCCTCTCATACACGCCGAAATAGTTTGCTTCATCTCCATGCCCTGCCAGAAAACGAATCACCTTCTCACGCCGTTCTATTTCTTTCAGCATTAATTGATCATACTCCTTTTGTGCATAAGCCCTTGCAATCCCTTGCTCCTCCTTATGCAGAAATCGCCCTCTGGGATACTGTTCTCGCTCTTCCTCCAACATAAGGTAATACTGCGGATAACGCCCTTGTGCCATTTCACAACGCATCCTCCCCTCCGGCGCCTTCTTCAGGGAAGCCAGCACCACTTTCCTAAGCCTGCTCAGTTCCCGCAATTCATTTTGATAGTCATTTTTCTGCATAATAATCCTCTCTTTCTTTGTTTTTGCCATTGGATATTCATTATTTTCCTTTGAATGGTACGCCCCAAAAGGGCTTTTGCCATCAAATAAGAAATTGTGTTGTTTGGATGGTAAAGATATCTTAGCGATTTGCCATTAGATTTGAAAATAGATAGTTTGATGGTAATTCATCGTGATTGGATTGCCATCATAATCGCGAAAACAAGCACCCGATAGTAATTTTCCTTTTCGCGTTTACCATCAGAAACGCAAAAAAGACTTCCCGATGGTACATCGCGAAAAAACGCCTGCCATTATAAAGACAAATATATAGTTTTGATGGTAAAAGGGAAATGAACCCTGCCATGAATTGGCAGGAATTTGCCATGAATCGGTGAAAAATAGATATTGGATGGCAAACCAAAACGATTTGCCATCCATAGGATGTTAGTTTGTAAGCCAGACTAGCCAAAGGCAAGCACTATCTGCCTTCTTCTTTCCACGACAGTCTGTGGAGCTCGCCCTCAATCTGCATATTGCAGAAATTGTTCTGGCGAAGGGCCTCATACAGAACAATGGAAACGGAATTTGACAGGTTCAGGGAGCGGATGGTGGGCAGCATGGGGATGCGGATGCAGGTTTCCTCATGCTCTACCAGAATCTCCTCGGGAATACCGGCGCTTTCTTTACCGAACATGATAAAGTCGTCGGGACCAAATTCCACTTCCGTATAGGAACGCTTTGCCTTGGTGGTTGCCATCCAGATCTTCGCATCGGGATGCTCCTTCTGGAATTCCTCGAAGTTCATGTATCTGTGCAGATCAAGATGCTGCCAGTAGTCCATGCCCGCACGCTTGATGCTCTTCTCATCCAGGCGGAAGCCCAGAGGCTCAATCAGATGCAGCGGCGTGCCGGTTGCCACGCAGGTACGACCGATATTTCCTGTGTTACCGGGAATCTCCGGCTGATGTAAAATAATATGCACGAATTACTCCTCAGACTTCTTTTCAGCGCGAAGTCTTGTGATAAATGTCTCGATTCTGCCCAGTGCAGTCTTCAGCTGGTCCAGAGAATATGCGTAGGAAATACGAAGGAAGCCCTCGCCGCTGTCGCCGAATGCGGTACCGGGAACAACCGCAACCTTCTCCTCATGAAGCAGACTGGTCGCAAACTCTTCACTGGTCATGCCAAATTCCTTGATGCAGGGGAATACATAGAATGCGCCATAGGGTTCGAAGCACTCCAGGCCCATTCTGCGGAACTCATGCATCAGGAAGCGTCTTCTCTGATTGTAGGAGGTGCGCATCTCAGCAACATCATCGTCACCCTTCTTCAGTGCCTCAACCGCAGCATACTGGCTGGTGGTGGGAGCGCACATGATAGCGAACTGATGAATCTTGGTCATCTGCTGGATGATTTCCTTGGGTCCGCAAGCATAACCAAGTCTCCAACCGGTCATGGCATATGCCTTGGAGAAACCGTTGATTAAGATGGTTCTCTCCTGCATGCCGGGAAGCTCTGCGATGGAAACATGCTTTTCGGTGTATGTAAGCTCAGAGTAAATCTCATCGGACATGACGAAAATATCATGCTTCAAGATAACCTCTGCGATAGCCTCAAGGTCCTTGCGCTCCATAATAGCGCCGGTAGGGTTGTTGGGGAAGGGAAGAATCAGAAGCTTGGTCTTCTCTGTGATTGCTTCCTCCAGCTCCTGTGCTGTCAGTCTGAACTCGTTCTCAGCCTTCAGATTGATGATAACAGGCTTTGCTCCTGCCAGAATTGCGCAGGGCTCGTAGGAAACATAGCTGGGCTGAGGAATCAGTACCTCATCTCCGGGATTAATCATGGCACGCAGACCCATGTCAATTGCCTCGGAACCACCTACGGTAATCAGTACTTCAGTAATAGGGTCATACTTGATGCCCTGTCTTCTCTCCAGATAATTACAGATCTCCTGGCGCAGCTCCTTCAGACCTGCGTTGGAGGTATAGAAGGTCTTGCCCTTCTCCAAGGAATAAATACCCTCCTCACGGATGTGCCAGGGAGTATCAAAGTCGGGTTCACCAACGCCCAGGGAAATTGCATCCTTCATCTCGGTTACGATATCGAAGAATTTACGAATTCCGGAGGGCTTGATTTCTACTACTTTATCAGCTAACGGGTTTCTCATGCGGTAATCATCTCTCTTTCTTCTTTCTTTTCAGCGATGATAGTGCCGTGGTCCTTATACTTCTTCAAAATGAAATGAGTTGCGGTGCTCAGAACGCCGTCCAGAGTGGAAAGCTTCTGATGAACGAAGGAGGAAACCTCACGGAGGGTCTTGCCTTCCAGGATGATCATCAGGTCATAGCCGCCGGAAATCAGGTACAGAGCGCGAACCTCGGGGAATTTCTCGATTCTCTCTGCCAGAGCATCAAAGCCTAAGCCTCTCTGCAGATTCAGACGAACTTCAATCAGAGCGGTAACGGTCTCGATATTGGTCTTCTCCCAGTTAATCAGGGTGTGATAACCGCAGATAACACCTTCACTCTCCAGAGCAGCAAGCTCGTTCACAACATCAATTTCCTCTACGCCGAGCAGTACTGCCAGTTCCTTTAAATCTATACGACTGTTTTTCTCGATTAATTTCAGTAATTCTTCTCTCATATGATTTCATTCCTTTTCTGTTTATTTCTGCTCTTCCGCCCTGGTCAGGCATCGATAGAGCGCGTCATTTTTCGGTCTGTCCATATAACGAACTTCGTCGCCGTTCAGCAATACTCTGTCTTTCTTGTCAGTGGTTCTGCCTACGATTGCAGCGGGGATTCCCTCCGCCTCCAGCGCATCCACGAGAGCCTGTCCGTCCACTGCTGTCATCAGCATCGCACCGGTGGATAGCATCTCGTAAGGATTTGCGTCACAAAGCTCGCAAACCTCTACCGTCTCCTGACGGAGAGGAAGTTTTTTCATGTCGATTGTCAGTCCAACGCCCGCATTCTCCGCAAGCTCCCAAAGGGCGCCGAATACGCCTCCCTCGGAGAGATCGTGCATCGCGCAAACGCCAGACTTAACGGCGGTGGCGGCCTCAGGTATCACGGACAGGTATCGGTCAAAGCCTGCCGCCTCGTTCACCAGATATGCCGGATAACGGGTGAGCAGCCTGTCTCTGAATTTGGAAGCCAGAACGGCGGTACCCTCCAGTCCGATCCACTTGCTGATTACCACATCCTGACCGGGTGCGCATCCCGCAAGCTTCGTTCCCGAAAAGGGTTTGCCAAAACCTGTAACCACTGCCACGGGAGCCTGAACGGTATCCAGTACGGTGGTCTGCCCGCCGGCAATCTGGATGTTCAGTTCCTTGCAGGTATCTTCCGCCTCCTGCATCAGCGCCTTCACTTCAGGCTCCTGTGCATTCGTGGGAAGCAAAAGTCCAATCATTACGGCGACTGCCTCTCCACCGCCTGCCGCCAGATTATTGACGGTTCTGTGGATCAGTCGTCTCATTGTTGTTTCGGCAACAGAAGCGGCGTACTTGCCCTCCTCTGTTGTCTGCACCGCGACTGCGGCCTCCTGCATGGCTGTCATGCAGGTATTCGGAAACGAAAAAATAGCGCAGTCTTTCCCTACACCTGCGCCGCTTTGCACTTCATCTCTGGTCGTCTTCAATTGTCTTAAAACGGAGCGTTTTAACACATTCTCCGGCAATTTACCGATTTCCATGCTGTTTCCTTTCCGATATACCGAAATCCCGGGCCAAAGCCCGGGGGTATTTTCTTATTGTTCGCCGATCTCTACCGCATTGGCGGCTGCTCTCGCCGTGATGGCCGCGATAACATTCTTTACATTGGCCACACTGCCGGAAGCGATGGCTGCATTGATTTCCTCAGCTGCCTGAGGATCGCTGGTTGCCGTTCCGACGGTAGCACTTCTGGGTGACATCTTGTAGTTGCTGCTGTTCACCTGCGAACGCTCTACCTCCACGCCATTCTCGGTTACAATCTTCCAAAGCTTTGCCTTGTAGCCGATATGAGCACTGTCGGATACGATATAGCCGATAGGCTGACCTGCGTCCGCGTAAATGATATCGGACTGAGGCTCAATCTTCTCTACGACTTCGCTGACATATTTTACCTTGCGGCTTTCCTTGTCTCTGGTCTCCTTGCCGTAGATGGTGAAGGTGATGATACGATCCTTGGTCACACCCTCAATATAAATAGGATAATCTGTGTTGTTTTTAAAACGGAAGTCCTTGCCCGCGCTCTCCGCAATTGCTGCGTCCGCACTGGGGTCAACATAAGAAACAATCATGGAGTGATTGTTTCTCTCCACAACATCCAGCTCTGCCAGCAGAACCGCGTTGTACAGAGTGGTGGAAACCTGGCAGATACCGCCGCCGAAGCTGTCCACAACCTTACCGTTCAAATAGGAACCCGCAAGAAAATATCCGTTGGCCTGTGTGAAGGGGGATACGGTCTTGTAGGTAGAAAATTCTTCGCCGGGATAGAGCAATGTGCCGTTGATATGTGCACAGCCATTCTCTACATTGGCTCTTCTGTTAGAGCCGGAGGTCTTGTAGTTGGTGGAAAAGGTTCCCAGAACATCTGTCATCTGAGCCAGTTCCTCCGCAGTACCTCTGGGCTGAGTGGTTACTACATCCAGATTAATTCTGCAGGGCTTGAAATCCCAATCGCCGGAGAGAAAATCATTTACTCTGTCGATGGAGGTCTCCACATCCAGAGCATAACCGGTCTGACCGCCATGAATGACGAACTCACCGTTCACACGCTCCATGGTTGCATTCTCGGGCTTCACATCATATTTGGTGCAGTCCTTCAACAGGATATCATTGATAGCCTGCACATCGAATTTCAATTCCAGATCAAATACTTTATTTTCTTTTTCCAGGTCCTTCAGTGCCTTATATCTGGCGATGACATTGCCCTTGCTGCCAAGGTTCATTGCCTGCTCCACCAGATCGGTGTTCGCCCATTCCAGACCCAGATCACCGGCGCGAACCACAACCTCTTCGCCACCGCCGGCAACCAGCGTTACATCCACTGCCTTCAGCTTTTCCACGAAGCTATCAATCTCAGCCTGCGCTTCCTCCGCGGTCTTGCCGGACAGACTCATGCCCTCCACAAGAACGCCCGGCTTGATGGTATTTTCCTTGGCGCTTGCGTCAAGGGGCATACCCGCCAGAATGAAGCACACTGCCAATCCTAAGCAGCTTCTCCAAAACAATTTTTTCATAATAGACTCCAAACAAAAACCGGATTAACCAACATATGCGGCAAACATGGGAAGAATCATTGCCAGACAAAGGAAAATAATCAATACCAGAGAAATGGTTCTCTTGGTCTTCTTGTTGTTCATGTTAAACATAGGAATACCTAGCCTTTCATAAGCAAGTTTTTCTCAGAACATACTTCTCGTTCTAATTTTTCAACTTACCATTATATAGGAAGTCAATCTGCTTTGCAAGAAGTTTGTCTGTCAATCGGCTGGCCTCACTTCGGGTCAGACCCTCCAGGTCCACCTGCTCCGTGAGCTGATGTGTCTCAAGAAGCTTTGAAAGCCTCTCCCTCTGAGCCGGTGTCATGGGCTGGTCCCTCTTCACCTTGAAAATCAGGGGACTTGCCACGAACAGCCCGTCCTCAGGCCGGTAAAAGGCTTCCTCCAGTCTCTCATACAGTGCCACGGTAGCCTTGGCGTCCTCCAGGGCGCGATGGGCCTGATGGAGAATTCCGTAATGCCTGCACAGGAAACCTAAGCTTCTGCTCTCCAGTTCCGGCAAATATTTCCGGGCAATCTTCAGTGTATCCACGCCGTTTCGCTCGAAGGTTTTCTTTCGGTCTACCGCCGCCTTCTTTAAAAAGGAATAATCGAAGAGCACGCTGTGTCCCAACAGGGGCAGTTCCCCGGCAAACGCCAGAAAATCGTCAAATACCTCGTCCAGCACCGGAGCATCGGCCAGATCCTCCTTCGTAATGCCGGTGAGTTCCGTAATACGCTCCTCCAGAAGGCGTCTGGGGTTCACAAAGGTCTGAAAGGTTCCCACAATCTCACCGTCCCGGACATGCACTGCGCCGATTTCAATGATTCTGTCACTCTTCGGATTCAGTCCCGTGGTCTCTAAGTCCACGCAAACATATTCGTACATCATAAACAGTCTATGCCTCTCCGCCCATTTCTATCACAAGATAACGGGCTTCGTAATTTAAGGGATTTCTCTGCTGATAATCAAACAGTACAAAGCCGGGCTCTTTCTCACCCGCACCGTTTAACAGCTTCTCCGGCTCCCAGACCGGATATGTAAAATGTTCCAGATGAGTCATTTTACTCATCTGCTTCCAATCATATGCCTCGTACTCGGGAAGGAACCTGCGATTTCGCTCCTCCTCATGATAAAAGTCCTTGATGACCTCCTTGAAGGGCTCTGCTGCCGCCGCAAATTCCGGACGGCTCTTCATATTTTCACGCAGATACAGGTCAAAGGTCAGAAGCTCCCGGTACAATGCCTCTCTCGCAGGATCCGCAGCAACCGCAAATTCCAGTAAAATATGGTAGCGGTAAGCTCTCGCAGGGCTGTTGGTAAAATAGCCCTTTTCCCGATAATACTTCGCCAGTGCCTCAAACATAGCGAAGGGCGAAGAGAACACGCTCTGCAAAACAGGGAGCGTATGGGTGAACTGACCGCTGTTGTAATAGAGCTCCACCATCTCCTCAATCTGCTTCAGGACACGTACATCCTCGTAGGGCAGCCACCTGGTGAACAGTACCTCGTAGGGCGGATGGTCCAGAAAGGCAATACCGTACTCTGCCGCACGCTCTGCCATCTCAGAGCCCTTCAGCACCTTTAAGAATCCAAGCTGCAGCTGCTCCGGCTTCATGGCATACACTCTGTCAAAGGAACGGCCGAAGCTCTCATAATCCTCATAGGGTAAGCCTGCAATCAGGTCCAGATGCTGGTGAATGTTATGGCCGGCATTGATGGACGCCACGATATTTGCCAGCTTGTCCACATCCATAATACGCTTGATGGCCTTCAAGGTTTCAGGGTTTGTGGTCTGCACACCGATTTCCAGCTGCGCCAGACCGGGGCGAAGCTTATTCAGCAGGGCAATCTCGTCTTCTCTTAAAATGTCTGCCGAAATTTCAAAGTGGAAATTTGTGACACCATTGTCATGTTCATAAATATACTGCCAGATCGCCATGGCGTGGTCATGGTTGCAGTTGAAGGTTCTGTCGATGAACTTCACCTGCTCCACCCTGTTGTCCAGGAAAAACTGCAGTTCCCGCTTCACAATGTCAATATCCCGAAGGCGCACCGCCTTGTCCACGGAGGACAGGCAGTAGCTGCAGCGATACGGACAGCCGCGGCTGGTCTCGTAGTAAATAATCTTATTTTTGAATTGATCCAGATTCTGATACAGGAAGGGTATACTGCTTAAATCCGTCAAACCTCGCATGGGCGTATAACCGCTGCGCAGGTACAGTCCCGGAATTTCCGCAAGGGGCCTTGCCTCCTCGCCGGAGGAAAGTGCCAGATAGTGCTCCGCAACCTCCTTAAAGGTCACCTCGCCCTCTCCGATCATAACGCCCGTAACAGCCGGCCTGTCCGCCAGAATCTTCTCCGCGTCGTAGGAAACCTCCGGACCGCCCAGCCAGACAGGCACTCCCGGAAGGAGTTTTGGCAGCTCTGAGAGCAGTGCCTCCACCATTTCCCTGTTCCAGATATAGCAGGAAATTCCAATTACATCCGGTTTCCTGTCGTAAATGTCCGCCAGAATATCCGCCATGGCCATATTGATGGTATATTCCGCCAGCTCGATATGCGCAGCCAAAGCCTCCCCTGCAGACGCGCGAAGACTGTAAATGGCAGGATTCGAATGAATATATTTGGCATTCACGGCCACCAGCAAAAATTTCATGGGACACCTCGTTTCTGTTATTTCTATCCTCTTCGAAGGTATGGATTTCAGGGCTATAAGCAGGTACGACCACACTACTTGCTCACTTTTTCCCCTGCAGCAGACACTTTCCAAGCGTAGCTCTGCAATTTTACGGTGCTTATGGAAATTTATCTCAAAATCTCCGTAGCATTTTTCTCTAGTTTACGGAGATATATTGTAAATCCTTCCATTTCTCCGTAGCATTTTCCCAATCTTTACGGAGAAAATCTATAAACCATTCTTAATCTCCGTAAATATTTTCCTCTTTTTACGGAGCATATGAAAAATATCTTCAAATCTCCGTTACCCTTACCTTTTTCCTACGGAGCCAACGCAAATTCATCCAAATGCTCCGTAACCATCTTCATTCTCCTACGGAGAAATTTCTGTGTCAGACTTAATTCTCCGTAATTTCCCTATATCTTGCCCCGGACGAGCTACATACATGGCAGCAAGGGAGGGGGGGATGTGCACTCGCGCAGCAATTCCCTCTCCCCTTCACAAAACTAACCCCGGAACGGGTTGCATTCAAAAAGGGAGCGCCGACCACGTCGGTGCTCCCTTTATTGTAACATAAAAAGATTAGAGGATAAATTCTTTCTTGTCCAGATCGGCCTGAACCTTCTTCAGGTCCTCACGGATCGCGATGTGCTGAGGACAAGCTGCCTCACATTTACCGCACTGCTTACAGTTCTTTGCCTGCTTAGCTTCGCCCATGTTGTTCTCCCAGTTCCAGCGAACTACATTGTAGTTCTGGTACATGTGGTAGGTGTTCCATGCGCTGAAGCAGCCGGGAATGTCTACGCCGAAAGGACAAGGCATGCAGTAACGGCAGCCGGTACAACCGTTCTGAACGCGGCTGTTGATCAGAGTAACGATCTCCTCGATGGACTTCTTCTCTGCCTCGGTAAGAGGAGCGAAGTTGTTGAAGGTCTTCAGGTTATCATCAACCTGCTCCATGGTGGTCATACCACTTAAGATAACCTTAACATTAGGAAGAGTTCCTACCCAGCGAAGTGCCCAGCTTGCGGTAGAAGCATCGGGGTTCATCTTACGGAACATGCTTGTGATATCGTCTGCGAATGCAGCCAGAGAGCCACCCTTGATGGGCTCCATAACGATAAGAGGCACATTCATCTTCTCAGCCAGTTCGTAGCCTCTCATGCCGGGGCCGTCCTTGGTGTCCATGTAGTTAATCTGAATCTGGCAGAAATCCCAGTCAGTATAGGTAATAATCTTCTCGAAGGCTTCGTAGCTGTCATGGAAAGAGAAACCGAAGTTTCTGATCTTACCTTCTGCCTTGAGTTCCTTCAGACGGTCTACAACGCCGAGCTTAGCCATCTTGTCAAAGAGGTTCCAGTTCATAGCGTGCATCATGTAGAAATCTACATACTCAGTCTGCAGTTTTCCCAGCTGCTCGTTCAGAAGACGATCTACATCCTCAAGAACAGAGATGTTCCAGCAGGGAAGCTTGGTTGCAAGGTAGAAGCTGTCTCTGGGGTACTTCTTCAGCACCTTACCTACAACTACCTCACTCATTCCGCCGTGATAAGGGTAAGCGGTGTCGATGTAATTAACGCCGGCAGCAATTGCCTTGTCAATCATTCTTTCTGCTTCGGGCTCGTTGATGGATCCGTCAGCAAGGGTAGGAAATCTCATACAGCCGAAGCCGAGAAGAGAAGTCTCAATACCGATTTTGTTCATGGTTCTTTTTTCCATTTGGGGTTTCTCCTTTCTGTTAGGGCTGCTTGCTCAGCAGATTTCCCTGGTCGTCATAATCCACATGCAGGTTTTCACTGTATTTTCGCATGCGGTCCAATATCTTCACGCCGTAGTCGCCCTCGGCGGGAGTTGGCTTAAAGTCATTTCTGGTGGTTACGGAGCTGATGGAGCAGGGAATAATCTTCGCGGGAGCTTCCTCCTGCTTTACTCCCTCCAGGAAGGTGAAGGTCTGCTGGAAGATAATGCAGTCCTTGTCCGAGGGATTCTTGTTGGCGCCGAAACAGAAATTGCCCAGGCTGTACACAATGTACTTGCCCTGATATTCCTCAATGCCCTGAATGACATGGGGATGATGGCCCAGCACCAGGTCGCAGCCTAAGTCGATGAGCTTCTTGCCCAGCTTCTGCTGCCAGTCGTTGGGATAGTACTCCCTCTCGATGCCCCAGTGACAGTTGGCGATAATCAGGTCAACGCCCTCATTCTGCAGTTCCTCGATGCCCTGCTTCAGTACCTTTTCCGCGCCGGCTCCCAGACTGATGGAATCAGCGGAAACCAGTCCGATGCGAATGCCCTTGGTCTCGAAAATGCCTACCTTGTATTCCTGGGTGTAAACAATGCCTGCGCCCTCCACTGTCTGTATGGTTTCCGCATTGCCTTCCTCATAGCGGTCCAGGTGATGATTGTTCGCCATGTTAACCGCTTCCACGCTGCCCTCGGTCAGCGCCGTCACATATTCGGGCAAGCCGCAAATACTGTAGGTCTTCTCCTTATGTCTGCCGCCCGTTGCGAGGGGGCCCTCCAGATTCACAATGGTCATGTCGTCATTTTCAAAAATCGGCAGTACATTTTCAAAAAAGTACGCCGGGTTCTGAACAGTGTCCCACATTTCCGCGAAGGTCCAGGTATAGCCCTGACCGTCATAATTGCCCATGGTCACATCTCCCGCTGCGGAGATGGTAATGCTCACAGGCAAAATCTCCTCCGGAATTTCTTCCTCCTCGGTGCTTTCCGGTTCCTCCGCCACGACTGTCTCCGGGACAGGCTCCGGTGTCGCCACAATCAGCTTCTCCGGCACCAAGGTCTCCACCACCGGTGCTTCCGGCGCGTCGCTTCCGCAGCCTGACAGCGAAAGCAGTGCCGCGCACCCGATGGTCAATAACCACTTTCTTTTCATGTTTTACTTACTCTATCCTTAAGATTAATCCGAGAATTCTCTTCGCTGCAATCTCCATATCCTCACGAGTGATTGCGCCCTTCTCGTAAGCTGCAAGCAGTCTCTCGGGGAAACCGCAGCCCATCTTCATATCATTGCCGGCCTTACACTCTACATAGTGCTCGCCCAGGGTCCACCAGTCAGTGGTTACCATGCCGTCAAAGCCCCACTCACCGCGAAGGATATCCTCCAGCATGTCTCTGTTCTGAGATGCTCTGCGGCCGTTGATGGGATTGTAGGATGACATGATTGACCAAGGCTTGAATTCCTTAACGATAATCTCGAAGCCCTTCAGGTAAATCTCACGAATTGCTCTCTCGGAAGCTCTGGAATCGCACTCACGACGGTTGGTTTCCTTATTATTCAGTGCGAAGTGCTTAACGGTAGCAGCCACACGGTTGGACTGGATACCCTTAACCATAGCACCTGCCAGCTTACCGGTTACCAGGGGATCCTCTGAGTAGTACTCAAAGTTTCTGCCGCACAGAGGACTTCTGTGGATGTTGATAGCGGGTGTCAGCCATGCGCCGATGTTGTTTTCCTTTGCCTCAGCACCGCCTGCTGCGCCGACACTCTCTACTACCTCGGGATTCCAGGTACATGCAAGTAAGGTTGCGCAAGGGAATGCGGTGGTGTTAACGCCGACCTGCTTAGCGATACGAACGCCTGCAGGGCCGTCTGCTGTCATAATATTGGGAACGCCGTACTCGGGGATGTTGCCGTAGCCGAAGGTGTTAGCCACACCGGTGTTGGGCTGTCCGCCGAGAAGGCCTGCCAGTTTCTCAAGGGGAAGAGATGCAACGAACTCGTCCATTGTCATCTTGCCTTCTTCTACCCAGACAAGCTTGGGAAGCTTGTCCTCTACGCCCCAGAGACGCCATCTGTCACGAGCTACCACATTGGGAGCCATGCCGTCTGCCTCTGAGGTGGTCAGCTTAGCGCCGAAGCAGTTTGCATCCATTTCAAAAGGCTCTCCCTGAGGAAGCTCCTCAAAGGAACCGTCTGCCAGCATTCTCTTAGGAAGAGAGGTGGGTACCATCTTAGCGGAAAGCTGCTCGGTAACCTCATCTGCTGCCTGAACCATCACATAATCGGCACAGACAACATCTCTTACGGAGGTACCAACATAGAACTTGTACTCACCCTGCTCCAGAACATATGCGGACTTTGCTACCTTGCCCAGGTCATCGTAGGATGCCATCTGTGCAACGGGGAACTTGATTGCAACGGTCTGGGTCTCGCCGGGAGCCAGAAGTCTGGTCTTCTTGAAGCCTGCCAGCTCCTTAGCGGGCTTGCCGAGCTTGCCCTGAGGTGCGCTGTAGTAAACCTGAACGACTTCCTTACCTGCTACATCGCCGATGTTGCAGACATCAATGAGAACGCTGATCTCGCCGTTCTTGTTCTCAACAACGGGAGCAGAAAGCTTGAACTGTGTATAGGACATACCGTAACCGAAGCAGTAGTTAACCTTCTCTGCAGCGCCGGGGATTGTCTCAAAGTAACGATATCCTACATAGATATCATCTGTATAATTTACGAAAACATCTGACTCGTGGAAGTTGTAAGAGGAAGGATAATCCTCCAGTCTCTTCGCAAAGGTATCGGAAAGCTTACCGCTGGGGTTGCCCTCGCCCAGGAGCAGTTCAGCTGCTGCCAGGCCGCCCTCGATACCGCCCTGCCATGCCATCAGCACGGACTGAACCTTATCATCATGAGCAAACCACTCGGTATCTACCATACCGCCTACATTCATTACAACAATAACCTTGGGGAATGCTGCCTTGACAGCCTCAACCATTGCGCGCTCAGCGTAGCTTAAATAGAAGTCGCCGTCCTCGAAAATTTCCTTCTTGTGGCCCTGTGCAACATGCTCGGTCTCACCTGCGATTGCAAGATCGTCCACAGCTGCATCCTTCTTGTCGTAAGAGCTCTTGCGGTCCCAGCCCTCACCGGAGAAACGGCAGATGCTGATGATTGCGGTGTCGGTGTAAGCTGCTGCCTTCTTCAGAAGGTCTGCGGGAACCTCGGGTTCAACGGTCATGCCGGGCTCCTTGCCTGCAGCGTACTGTGCTTCCACATCAGCTCTGTAATAGTCAGCCAGCTCCTCAAAAATGGAAATGGAATCCTTCTTCAGGGAAAGTCCCTCATAAAGATTGCGAATGTAAGAAACGGTAACATCGCCGCTTCCGCCGCCGCCCTTTACATAGTCAAAGGTTGCCTTGCCGAACAGTGCTACTCTGGTTCCTTTCTGCAGGGGAAGCAGTCCGCAATTGTTCTTTAACAGGACCATACCTTCCTTTGCCGCGTTCTTTGAAAGGGTGATATGCTCCTCACTTGCAGTGATGCGCTTGCCGCCTTCTCCCAGAGGGAGTACAGGCTGATATTTGGCTCTTGCCCATCTTTCCATAAATTATTACCTTCCTTTCGTAATGTCCGAAAAATCTCTGATTATATTATCCTAAATTTTGCGATTTTTTGCAATGTGCTGTTTTTGTGGTAAATCGATTTTTTCATGTATTATTTTGCCCAAAAATCGACTGCTTCTCCACCGGGAATCGCACTTGCCGACCGTTTGCCTTTCCTCTATAATAAAAATCAGGACATAGACCGCCCCCGGGCGTTTCAACGAAAGGATTTTTACATGAAGCTTCGTCAGATACCTAAGAAAATCGGCGTCCTCGCCGCAGCTCTTTCCATGGCAGTCTGCCTGCTGTGCGACCTGCCCCTGACAGCCGGTGCACAGAGCAGCTACAACGGCAAGGAACTGAATATTATTTTCACCCACGATACCCATTCCCACATCGACGATTTCGTCACTGTGGAGAAAGGACAGGGTACCGTAGCCGGCGGCTTCGCCCGCATCAAAACCATCATCAATCAGGCACTGGACAAGGATCCTGACACTCTGATTATCGATGCCGGCGACTTCTCCATGGGCACGCTGGTGCAGACCATTTTTGATAAGAAATCCCCCGAGCTTCGCATGCTGGGCGATCTGGGCTGCGAGGTCACAACCCTGGGAAATCACGAATTTGACTACCGTTCACAGGGTCTGGCCGACGCCATGAACATTGCGAGAGAAAGCGGCGATCCCCTTCCCGCCATGGTACTTGCCAACATCGACTGGGAGACTATGGAAGCGGAGGGCCTCACTGAGGAACAGAAGCTGTTAAAGGACACCTTCGAAGCCTACGGCATGCAGGATTATGTCATTCTGCAGAAGGGTGATGTGAAGGTTGCCGTCTTCGGTGTGTTCGGTCAGGACTCTCTGGAATGTGCCCCCACCTGCGTACTGAAGTTCAAGGATATTTCCGAGGCTGCCACCGAGGTTGTCGGCCGTATCAAGACCCACGAGGATGCGGATATTATCGTCTGCGTATCCCACAGCGGCACCAACGAGAACCCCAAAAAGTCCGAGGATGAGATTCTTGCCGCCAAGGTTCCGGAGATTGATTTTATCGTCAGCGGCCACACTCACACCACTCTGGCCGAGCCCATAATCGTAAAAAATAAGCAGGGAAGACACACAATCGTGGCTTCCTGCGGAGAATACGGTAAAAATGTGGGCAGTATTTCCCTGAAGCAGGACGCACAGGGACGCTGGAATACCGCAGATTATGAGCTGATTCCCGTCACCCCCGTCATCCCTGCGGATGAAGCGACACAGGAGAAGGTCAATTCCTTCCTCACCAGCATTGACAGCGATTATCTGGCGCAGTTCGGCTACACCAGACTGCAGGTTGTAGCGCAGAACGATGTGGTATTCTCCACCTCACCTGACTGCTATACCATTCACACCGACCACAATCTGGGACATATCCTCTCAGATTCCTTCCGCTATGCGGTAAACAGTGCCGATACCGGCGACGACCATCCCGTAGATGCGGCCATCGCGCCCTCCGGCTGTATCCGTGATACCTTCGCAGTGGGTGACATCACCGTGCAGGATGTGTTCAACTCCTACTCCCTGGGAATCGGTCTGGACGGCATTGCGGGCTATCCGCTCTTAAGCTTCTACCTGACCGGCGCGGAGCTGAAGACCGGTGCCGAGATTGATGCTTCCCTCTCCGACATTATGGACACTGCAAGACTCTTTATCAGCGGTATGGATTTCACCTTTAATCCTCATCGCATGATTTTAAATAAGGTCACCGCGGTTTATCATGTGGACGAGAACGGCAATCGCACAGAGTTTGAGGACAACACTCTGTACCGCGTTGTCTGCGACCTCTACAGCGGCCAGATGCTGGGCGCTGTCACCGATGTATCCTTCGGCATCCTGCAGATTCAGCCGAAATTCAAGGACGGCACTCCCATCACCAACATCGAGGACGCCATCATTCATGATGCAGACGGCCGAGAGATTAAAGCCTGGGCCTCCATCGCACAGTATATGGAATCCCTTCCCGATTCGGACGGCGACGGCATTGCCAATATCCCTGCCTCCTACGCCACCGACCTCACCAGAAAAGTGGTGGATGACAGCATGAGTCCCGCAAGCCTTTTGAAGAATCCCAACAAGTACTTCTTTATCATCACCGGAATTCTTCTGGCGGTCGTACTTCTGGTCATCCTGATCATCCGCCTGCTCGTGAAGCTCATTCGCAGACTGACCCGGCCGAAATATGTTTCGGACTCCATCGACCCCGACTTTTTGACTAACAAATGATTCTAAAGGGCAGCGATTATCTCCCTTTCAACTGATTGACACGAAATATTGAACTGATTTATACTGATTCTAATAAATACCATCAGGTGCATTCCCTGCATCTGCGGAAAGGAAATACGAAAGATGAGTTTATGTGACGAGTCAAAGCCGTATATATTTATCAGCTACTCCCACCGTGATTCCGGCAAAGTCTACCCCATCATCAAACATATGATGGAGTGCGGCTACAACATCTGGTACGACGAAGGTATCGACCCCGGTACCGAATGGGATGAAAACATTGCAAAGCATGTTAAAGGCTGCAGCTACTTTATCGCTTTTATCAGCGGCAATTATATTGGTTCCAAAAACTGTAAGGACGAGCTGAACTTCTCTCGTGACGAGGACAAGAACCAGTTATTGCTTTATCTGGAGGATGTGAACCTGCCGGACGGCATGGCCATGAGAATGAATCGTATTCAGGCCATCTACTGGCACAGATATCCTGACAAGCAGGTTGCTTATCAGAAACTGTTCTCTGCCAAGGGCATTCATGTCGCCAATATGAATATTGTAAGCATGCCGGAAGGCATGGAGACAGCGGAGAAACCGGTGACACCGATTGCAATGCCCCATACCCTGCAGAACCTTCCCACGGAGCCCGCTCCCGGGAAAGCAACGGTAAAGGGGATTACACAGAAGTTCCCAATTCCCATCGGCAAGATTGCTTTATACGGATTTGCAGCCGTCGGTGCATTTCTGCTGTTCTGCATCATTATTGCTTCGCTTAGTGACAGCGATGATGAGGATTCCCGTTCTACCTCACAGGTAGCAGTGGAGAGTACCGCGACGCCGACTCCCACTCCCACACCTACTCCTACACCTACACCGACCCCCACTCCGGAAGCGACGCCTACACCGACTCCGGAAGCGACACCCACTCCCACACCGGAGCTTACCGCAAAGCCTTTCGATACCAATCCGAGCCTCATGACCTATGATGTTCCCGTTCCCGTAAACGATGGCGAGGTAATCATTCGTGTACCGGAGTATTTTGAGGACAGCACCGGCAACGGAATGCAGTTTGCAATTCAGAGCGCCGACTTCGTAGAAGTAACTGCCGACGGCAACAACCTGGTACGACTTGGTTTCCTTCCCATTTCCGCAAATTCGAAGCAGGTGAAGACCTTCTACGGCCGCTATTATTCTTACTATGAAAGCAAGTGCTTCAAGGGAAGTAAGCAGTTAAAGATCAGTTCCGGCAATGACCCTTACTTCAAGGAAGATACCGTATACTATACCGACCTGGAAGTTCCTGCCAATGTAAAGTATATCCATTTCTTCTCCTATGTAGGTTCCGATCGCCTGAACATTGTTACCATGGATAGCCCTTACGAAGGTGATACCAACAAGGTTAAGATGTATGTTACTCCTTCCGTCGGCTGTTCATACGATCCTTCTCTCAGATTTGAGATTGATGAGGAAACCCTCAGAGTTGAGACCAACCCGAATGATGATTCTACCTACAGAGTAAAGTTCACCGTTTACTTCATCTCGAATCCAAACGATGCAACAACCTTCTCTACCCAGTTTGATGTCTACGACACAAACGGCAACCACATTAAGAAGAGTGACTTCGATCTGGTTTACCTGAATCTCTACGGCGACGGCTTCAATGTAGAAGAAAATGACGGTTCCAATGCAGTTCCCTTCATTCCCGGTCAGACTGCAAGAAACATCACTTTGACAGTTCCCAGAACTGTTGGTTTCATCCGTTTCCAGATGAATACCGAAGACGGTTTCGATATCGCTCCGTCTAACTAATCTCGCAACAATAAAAACCCTCAGTACTGATTGTACTGAGGGTTTTCTTTATCAGCGCTTCTCTTAAGCACTCTCTTTATTTACCTTCTTCTTCGCGATGCTCCTTGTATTTCTGCTTCAGGAACACTTCCATATTCTCAGTCTCGATAACCTTCACATTGGAAAGCTCCATGCCGGTGATACCGAAGAACAGCTTCAGGAAGAATGTATAGCTGAACAGAGGCTCGGGCAGATGGATTACCTTGTGCTGCCAGGTCTTCTCGGTACCTGCCAGGGAGATGGTCTCCAGCAGCTTCTTGTCCGCAAACACTGACATGGAAATCTGTGCCAGCTCGGAAGCGGTCTCCGCCGCTCTGCAGTCGAACTCAACGGCAATCATTCCGCGGTCCTTTGCAGTCACTTCAAAGGTGGTGGACTTGCCCTTCTCGGTATCAATCAGGGTCTCATCCAGAGTAACCTCATCCAGGAGACTGACCTTGATAATCTTGCCGGTTGCTGCATTGTCCTCCTCTGCGTACTTCTGCAGTGCCTTGTCAAGCTCGGTCTCACGGCCGGTCTCGCGCAGGAATGCGGGGGACTGCATCAGGAAATTACAGATGTTGGCGGCACTTCTCTGGAACTCACCTCTGGTGATGGTGCCTGCCTTCAGGGATTCCTCGGAGTTATCCTCATTGGGATTGCTCAGGGAGTCGCCGGTACACATGTACAGGTCGTTCTGTGCACGAACCATTGCTGCAGTGTTGCGGATGGTAGCAGGCTCGCCTTCGTCGTTTGCCTTGCCCCACCAGTCTGTCATAACAATACCGTTGAAGCCCCACTCCTTACGAAGAATGGTAGTCAGCAAATCATAGGTGCCTGAGGTCCACAGGCCGTTTACAGGACCGTAGGTGGACATCATGGATCTCGCCTGACCTTCCTTGGCTGCGATTTCATAGCCCTTCAGGTAAATCTCACGCATTGCTCGCTCGGAGATAACGCCCTCTGCGAAGCTTCTGGAGAATTCCTGATTGTTTGCAACCAGATGCTTAACGGTTCCGGTTACATCATATTTATGCATTGCGCGAAGCTGAACGGCTGCCATCTTGCCGGTGAGCAGGGGATCCTCGGAGAAGTACTCGAAGTTTCGTCCGTTCAGAGGATTTCTGTGGATGTTTACGCCGGGTCCCAGCAGAGTATCAACCTTGTCCTTGCGGAGCTCCAGACCTTCCCACTCGTACAGCGCGCCTACCAGCTCGTCATTGAAGGAGCAGGCAAGACAGGTGCCGTTGGGCATTGCAAATGCGATGGTACCGCAATCCATACGAATACCGCTGGGGCCGTCAGCACAGCAGCCGATGGGAATACCGTAGCCGTGAAGTGCCTCGGTCACACCGCCGAATGCGGAAGCGGTTCCGGGAGTTACCTTGGGAGAACACATACCCTCACCACGGATTAAGCAGCAAAGCTCGAAGTCGGAAAGCTGTGCCAGGAAGTCTTCCATGGAAGCCTTGCCGTCAGCCACATCTACCAGCTTGATGCCCTTGTCTCCGGTGTAGGGATACTCTGCGGGAAGTCTCTCCAGTCTCTTCTGCTTGGGATCAACCGTGCGGAGAGGAGCAGCCTTCCAGGTCAGTTCATAGGTGCCGTCTGCCTTCTGTGCGCCGGGTGTCATCAGATCAAAAGCAGTCACGGGAGCCATTGCTTCCTCCAGCTCCTCCAATACAAGAAGGCTGTCCAGAGCGATGGTGCCTGCCTTTGCGGCATCGCGCACATTGTCACCAACATAGAAATCATAGTTGCCTGCTTCCAGAACATAGGAAGAACGAGCGCCGGCAGCACCGGTGCTGTCATAGGAAGCAAAGGTGTAAACAGGAATATCGAACAAAATCTCAGCGGTCTCGCCGGGAGCCAGTACATTTGTCTTGCCGTAAGCGGCCAGCACTCTCGCGGGCTTGCCCAAAGCACCCTGAGGAGCACTTACATAAACCTGCACTACCTGCTTGCCGGCTGTTTTTCCGGTATTGGTCACGCAGGCCTTTATTTTCACACTGCCGCCAACTGCCATGGAAGTGCTTTCCACGCAGGCCTTGGTCTCGAAGGTGGTGTAGGAAATACCGTAACCGAAGGGATATCTCACGCACTCAGGTGCGAAGGTGGAGAAATAACGATAACCCACATAAATATCCTCAGCGTAAAGGTTTCTTCTGTGGTCGCCGAAGTTTCTGGTGGAAGGATAATCATTGATATCGTAAGCAATGGTATCGGAAAGTCTTCCGGAAGGGTTTACATCACCGCTGATTACATCCAGCACGCCGCTGCCGCCCTCCTGGCCGCCCTGCCATACATACAGTACGGCATTCGGCTTGTACTCATCCAGCCAGTTCATATCAATAATGTTGCCCACATTCAGCAGGACAACGGTACGCTCAAATACATTGCAGACAGTGCCAAGCATCTGCTTCTCTACATCGGTCAGCAGGTAGCTTCCCGGAGCAACCTTATTATCCTTGTCCTCGCCTGCGGTTCTGCCGATAATAATGACAGCAATGTCAGATTCCTTGGCAGCCTCCTTTGCAAGCTCTTCGCTGACAGGCATTTCCTCCTGGAACCAGGGCTCCTGCGCCCATCCCTGACCTACATCGAAGGGATGTGTCTCCAGCCACTTCTCATAGGTTGCTTTCAGGTTTGCATTCAGGGTATAGCGGTCGTCACTCTCCAGCGCTTCCAGAATGCCGGTTACATATGCGGTGTTTACCATACCGCCCGAACCGGTACCGCTCTTATAATAGCAGAACTGGCTTCTACCGAACAAAGCAATCTTTGTACCGGAAGCCAGAGGCAGCACATCGCCCTCATTCTGCAGCATTACAATACCCTCCGCTACCGCGCTTCTTGCAGCAGCTGCATATTTTTCAACAGAAAAAACACTTTTATCCATATTTTGTCCTTTCCCATCTCAAATTGTCTGTATTTCAATCAAATTCACCTTATCATAGCGAATGTATTTTCTTTTTTGAATGGAGTATCTTGCCTAAAACATTCTTAAGTATCCACTTAACAGTTTCTAATACTACAGAAAATGCCAAAGAAACTGCCAAAAGCACCGCATAAATCAGTGCCGCATGGCGGAAGGAGTAAATAAACACTCTGTGAACAGACATATAGAAGAAGGTGTGAACGAAGAATATGTTCATGGAATGTCTTCCCAGGAATCGCAAAACATGAGAGATTCCGGGGATACCACTCAAGGCCTCACCCACAAACCAGGCCAGCAGAACCGCAATGGGCGCATCTGCAAGCCACAGGAAATAGGTGTGCACCATATAGTTCTGTCGGAACAGAATACTGATTCCGATCAACACAATTCCGGCCAACACCTTCAGGACCTTTTGCTTTGTTCCGATTGCGAACAGCTTCTCGAACCATTCTCCCTGCGCTGCCGCAACACCAAACACCGCAGTGGGCAGATATCTTGCCACATCAGAGTTGATTGTCACCACCAGCGGGAAGAGAATTCCCAAAATTACAAGATAATTTCCGGTCTTTCGTCCTGCCAGAACCAGAAAAGGCACCAGGAAAATCAGGATGATAGCCAGTTCCATATACCACCAGGTCATATTCAGGGTGGGGGTCTGCAGCAGCTGTGCAAAACCAAGACCGTCAATCAGAGCGAACATGCCGCCCTGCCAGCCTTCTCCGTAAAGTCCCCGGTAATTAAAACGCGAAAACCACACCAGATTGACAGCCAGATACATGATGGCGAAGTTAGCAATCAGTTTTCCACAGCGCTTTGCGGAATCGCGAAGGATATCCACAAGCAGGCAATTCTTATTCGCCTCCAGCCCTTTGGTAATACCGTAGGCTGTCAGGAAGACAAACAATGCCACACAGATATTGCCGTAGCCAGACAGCATCAGGAAAACATTGGAGGGCACGGGGCCGATATTCACTTGCATCTCATCAATCAATGCCTGGGATTCAAACAGGTGGTAGAACAGAAGCAGTAGAATTGCCGCTCCTTTCACCGCCAGAGTATCCTTTTTCTCAAAGCTTTTTTTCAAATTCATTTTGCAGCTTCCTTTTTATTTCTTTTCTCACTCTTTTTCTCGGTTTTCGCCTGCTCTGAAGGCTGCAGTGCTTCGGTCTGCCGCGCACTGAAAATTCCGTAGAGATAGGGAATGGAGAACATGATGGGGAACGCATATCTGGGATGCAGATAGAAGCAGGGAGATGCCATGCAAATCAGGAGACTGACATACAACGGTATCAGAAGAACGCCTCTTCTCTCCTTCTGCTGGATGCAGATTCCCGATATCATAAACAGCAGCCAGGTATAGATTCCCACATTGTCCAGAATCGCCAGGAAAGGAATATGCTCCGCCAGACGATAGACAAAGAACATCAGCTTATAGGTCGTGTTAAATATGCCGGGATGAGGGAACAGCTCCGACTCCGCCTCATAGCGCACCGCATTCAGGGCACCGGGGTCAAACCAGCCGTACACATGTGCAAAGAAGGCATCGAAATACACTCCCGGATGCTTGCTCAGGCCACCCAGCCACACCTTGAAATATGCACCCAGATCACCCATACCCTTGCCGCAATACAGCGCCTTTACGGGATCTGAAATGTCAGGATTGTAATTTGCTGCCACCAGCTCCACATCCTGCAGCACATTCTCGATGGCGGTCTTCTCCGCACCTGTCAGTTCATGACGGTACAGTTGCAGATATCTCGCCGTCTGCTGGAAGGGAATGGAAAGCATTTCCGCCACACTGCCGCTCTGCGCATCGGTCACCGCTGCCAGCCCTGCATTGGCACCCTTGCAGAAAAGCAGGGGCAAAATGCAAAGTGCCATCAGCGCGCGCAGGAAAACCTTTTTCCTGTACTGCTTCCAAAAAGTAACCGCCAGACAGATGCCTGTCAGCGCCACCATGTAGATACCGTTGTTTCGCAACAGTCCTACCAGTGCCTCTACCAGCACCAGATTCACATAATACTGTAAATGTCTGCCCTTGAAGCCCTCGGTTACCATCTCCTCCAAAAGCAGGAAATACCAGATGACCGCAGCCATAAAGAGCACATCCTTCACCGCTGTGGACACCATATTCGAGTACATGGGAGCAAACACATAAATTCCCAGAATCAGGAAACGCATCAGTCTGTTGGCCTCTCTCTTGTACAGTCTCGCCATGGATGCCGCCAGGGCTGCTGCCAGACAAATCGCTTGCAGACAGACATAGAGGAACAAACCAAAACCATAGCCACCGCCAATCAGCTTGCCGAATTTGAGACAGACCGTAACAATCAAGGTGTGCAGCAGTGGATGATGAGTAGAGTAAGCGCTCATACCAAGGCCCTGGGAAATCTGTCCCAGGCAGTCGTAGCAGAGATTGCCGGGATAGCTCATGAGTATCGCCGGTGCCCAGCAGACAAGAAGAAGCAGGAACACATTTCGAAAGCTCTTCCGTTCCAAAAAGGTGTGGAAAAAGTGTCCCTTCAGTTCCACGCCGTCCGCCAGCTCCAGGCCCTTGAAAAACAATTTCATCATTGTGAAGATTGCAATCGTATAGCCGCTAAGCATCACCAGAAAACGAATCACGGGGAACAGTCCGTTAAAATAGAAGCGCAGACTGCCTGCATCCCGGAATCCTCTTCCCACAAGAAGTGCTCCCGCGAAGAAAACCGCCAGCACACGCCAGCTGATTTTTTTGCCCATCACACTGTCCGCACAGTAGGTTTCCGCGTACAGGATGAAAATCACCGCCAGCACCAGAAGAAGCATACTGTTCCAGCTGTAATCGCCCAACAGCATCGTCACCTGAGCAAACAGATAATGCAATCCGGACTTATATTCCTCCCGGACCGGCATCGGATTTAAATTCAATTGCATGGCAAGCATGATTAAGAATGCCTGTAAAACAACACTGAGTTTTTTTCTCATACCAAATAGGTTCCAATCTAATTATTTTCTTCCCACAAGCGGTCTGCAGACCAGGTCGTATACCTTCTTAAACAACAGCGTGGCAGGAATGGACAGCACTACCACCAGCAGCAGATGCAGAGTTACATTTCTGACATAAACCAGAGACTTGGTCAGTTCCAGGAAATCATATCCGAACAGTTCCACGAAAATGCCGTGAATCAGGTAGAATTCCAAAGTAATTCCACTCATGAACTTCAGGACGGGATTGCCAAGCTTCACCTTCAGACTGAGCAGGAACAGGAAGCGCACAAAATAATAGGAAGCCAGCAGCTGGGGAATCAGGCAGCCCCATCTGCGCAGCACAACGCGCCAGTACAGAGGGTCAAAATTCTCGCCGTAGTAGCTGATGACATCAGCCGCCCACTCCGACAGAACATAGAAAACAAAAATAAGCAGCAGCGAGCCAACCAATCTCAACGGATAAAGTTTCTTCATGGAAGCAATCTTTTTCTCCTCACTGCGGGCAAACAGAATACCTGCCACGAACAGGTGCACCGAATTGTACCACCACTCACCGCGCATCCAGTAATCGTTATGGTTAATCATGGTACCGATCAGAATGTAAATAAGCACAGCTGCCGCAGTTACAGCCACCGCCGCGTTTTCCTTCTTGCAGAAACGGAAGGCCAGATAAAAGAACAGGTAGAAAATCGGCAGGGTAATCACATACCAGGCATTGATATTACAAAGCTTGATACCGGAAAGGTAGCAGAACAGCTGCCAGCCGGAAATCTTCTCCTTCATCAGGTATCGAACTGCCAGAAATACCAGGCCGGAGAGATAGTAAGCAACCACCAAAGGCAATACTCTGCGCTTCAAAAAGCCTTCCAGATAGTCTGGCTTCGTCTTCCAGCTTTTATACAGTCCATAGCCGGAGCAGAAGAAAAACAGTGCCACCAGAAAATAGCCGATGGGCACGAAGAAATCCAGTCCGTGAACGATTACCTTCTTCGAATGCCAGGGTGCACAGGTCTTCTGACCCAGGTGATGCAGCATGATGCAAATCGCCGCCATGCCCTGCAGCATCTTCATCTGCCGCAGAGAAAATGCCTCCTCATTCCAGGTTTTCCGCCGGGAAACCTTCGCCCCCGCAAATAATAGAATTAATACTATCGGATATATCAGATAAATCAACTTATCAGCCACAGTAAACCTCCAAAAGGACAGACTGTCCCAAAATTATAATAGGCTTTTTTTCACCCTTCTGTCAACGAAAAAAGGGATGCTCCTCCGTCACGAGAAGCATCCCTTTGGGATTAATCCTTTTTGCTGTTTACAATGTTGAAATAAGCGTTTGAGGTGATCCGATAAATCACTGCGTAGAACAAAGAGAATATCGCAAAACAGAGCAGGGAAACACCGGCAAACAGTTTCCAGTTAACCAGACCGAACAGCTGCAGCAGCTTTCTGATAATGGGGAAGGCAAAGCAAATGTGCAGACCTGCCAGAACCAGGGGCAGATAAAATACGGTAAGCAGCTGAGAGTTGATACTCTTCCTGATTTCCTTACCGGTCATGCCCACCTTCTTCATGATATCGAAGCGGGCCTGATCCTCATAGCCCTCGGAAATCTGCTTGTAGTAAATAATCAGCACTGCCGCAATGATAAAGACGATGCTCAGGAGAATTCCCAGGAAGAACAGGCCGCCGAAGCCGGCAAGGAAGTCTGCTCTGTTGGCTTCTCTGCTCTCAATCAGGCATCTTTCATACCGGAAGCCGTACTGACCGAGGTTGTCACGCAGCTGCTGCCCGGCAGCAATCTGTTCCTCTCCGGAAAGTCCGGTATCAAAGTGAAACTCCCAACCCATGCCCAGAAAAGTGCCCATGCCGGCATCCATCATGGTTGCCAGCCCATCACAGGCATAATGCATATCTTCCACATAGACAACAATAACGGGGCTGGGCTCATAGCCAAAGTTCAAATCCTCCGGGCTCTTTACAACCTCCTTTACCCGCAGGGTTGCTGCCCGCTTGAAGGTAAGAGTGCTCTCTTTATAGGAAGTCTGGCTGCTGCTAATGATTGCCTCATCCTGCTCCAGGGTTACATTGGAACCGGTCTGGGCATTGTACACGCTGATTGGCAGGAAATAGAAAACATGGAGGGAATCCAGACCCATGGCCAAAGAACCTTCAAAGGCATTGCGGTCCACCTCCACCTCATTGCCAATCAGTGCGCCGGCAACGGTAGCATAGGTGAAATCATAGGCGTTTTGAATCGTCATGCCTGCGTTGGCTGCCTCCTTCTCGATAGCACCCTTAATGCCGGCAATATTCTCCTCCGCAAAGCCGTTCATATCCGCAAAGCGGGCACTGACATTCATCTCTCTGGAAAACTGGGTTCTCAGAGCATCCTCGCTGCCGAAGTACAGACTGGCGGTTGAGGAAATCATCACCAGAACCATGGTAGCCAGAATACAGATGCTTGCCAGACCGGCGCCGTTTCTCTTCATGCGGTAAACCATGGAGGAAACCGACACGAAGTGCGCGGGCTTATAGTAGTAGGACTTGTTCTTCTGCAGGATTCTGCAGAACATGACAGAACCTGCAATCATAATCAGATAGGTAGCAGCAATAACCATAATCACTGCCAGGAAGAAAATGAAAATCGCAGTCAGAGGATCGCGGATGCTCACTGCCAGCCAGTAGGCGATTCCAAGCAGCACCACGCCGGCGATGCCGAACAGCCAGTTTGCCTTGGGAGGCTTCTCGCCGTAATTTTCACTCTTCATCAGTGCCAGAGCACTTGTGAAGAACACCTGTCTCAGTCCATTTATGAAAATCAGCAGGAAAATGACTCCGAACACAATACTCGTATCCTTCACTGCCTGAGGTGCAAAGGAAACGGCAAAGGACACTGTCTCCTTCAGAACATTGCAAAGCGCCAGCTCCGCCAGTTTGGAGAACAGAATACCGGCAGCCATACCCACCAGAATGGAACCGACTGCCACAAAAAGATTCTCCCAGAACAGGATAATTCCCAGATGTCTGCGCTCCATGCCCAGAATATTGTACAGTCCGAACTCCTTCTTTCGTCTGCGAATCAGGAAGGAATTGGTATAAAACAGGAAGATTCCCGCGAACACTGCAATGACCCAGCCGCCCAGTCCGAGAATTGTCTGGGTCTGCTCGCCGCCGCGCATATTGCCAACTGTCCGGGAGTAATGCAGATGGAAAATCAGATAGTCCATCATGACCATGATAATGCAGGTCAGAATATAAGGCAGGTACATTCGCTTGTTCTTGCGAATGCCGTCCGCTGCCAGTTTCTGGTAGAAACCGAGTTTCATCGCTTCTCACCTCCTGTTGCCAGCAGGGTCAGGGTGCTTGCAATTCTCTGATAGAACTGCTCGTCGGTATCCTCACCGCGGTAAATCTGGTGGAACACCTCGCCGTCCTTGAAGAACAGCACGCGGCCCGCGGTACTTGCGGCCTTTACGGAGTGAGTTACCATCAAAATAGTCTGTCCGGATTTGTTTACCTCACCGAAGAGCTTCAGCAGCTCGTCGCTTGCCTTGGAATCCAGCGCACCGGTAGGCTCATCTGCCAGAACCAGCTTGGGATCGGTAATCATTGCTCTGGCAACTGCCGCTCTCTGCTTCTGACCGCCGGACACCTCGTAGGGATATTTCTTCAGAAGCTGCGCTATGCCCAGTCTCTCTGCTATCGGAGCAAGCTTCTCGCTCATCTCCTGATAATTTTTGCCTGCCAGTACCAGCGGCAGGTAAATATTGTCCTCCAATGTGAAGGTGTCCAGGAGATTGAAGTCCTGGAATACAAAGCCCAGACTGTTGCGGCGGAAGGTCGCCATGTTGGCCTCCTTCATTTTGGAAATGTCCATGCCCTCCAGACTGATGCTGCCTGCGGTAGGCTTGTCCAATGCCGCCAGAATATTAAGCAATGTAGTCTTGCCTGAGCCGGACTCGCCCATGATTGCCACATACTCTCCCTCTTCTACCTTAAAGTTCACATTCTTCAGCGCCTCCACCTTGTTGCCGCCAAAGCGTGTCACATAAACCTTCTTCAAGCCGTTTACTTCCAATATACTCATTTCTTCACAAATTCCTTTCAAAGCTTTCTGAAACCGATTATACAGCACAAATCACCCCCGCGACATCGAAGTTTCTTACAAAACAGCGTTCACTTCTTACGTTATTGTAAGATTTGCCCGCAATTTTCTTTTGTGCAAAATCATCAGTAAATTTTGGGAGCCTGAATTTGGTAATCCTCCACAATTTTTCTGCTCATTCCATTTTAAACCCGCTCATTTTTTGTCTCAATTTTGTAGTAAATCGTTTAACGAAAGATACCTGGAATAGCCGATTTTATTGATATATCCTTATGCCTTCCAATTTGTCTCCAAAAAATTTGTGAATTTTCACCACATGTCAATCACAAATAATGATAAGAAAATAGCACAAATTGAACAGACCGCCGCAAAGCCGCCCTCTATAATGATATCATGTGCAAAATATAAGGGATGCACGGCGTGACAGTCACGCAATCGCAATTATCTATTGGAGGGATTAAAAATGCGAAAAAAACTCACAAAGCATCTGGCCTTCCTGATGGCGGCGCTGATGATACTGACAAGCATCAATCCGATGACAGTATCCGCAGCAAGCATGCAGGAGGTCGAAGGAGGATATGCCTCGACATATTCTCTGACGGAACTGACCAACACCATGAACTGGAATGCGTCAGTTACCGCTGATGGTACCGATACTACCATCGCTTACACCGGCAATTATCAGCAGGCATTCTTTGCCATTCCCGCTGAAGTTCTTGCAGCAGGTGTTACAAAGTTCTCTGTTGGATTTGCAGCCGGCAGCAGTGCCGCTGATTTGGCGCTGAAGTTTGCCAATGCCAATGGTGATGAGTTGTCAGTCGGTTATCGGACAGACTCATTGGCTGCACCTGCCGACTTCTCCACATCTGAGGCATGTATCGATTTCATGTCACTGGCAGAGGACGCTTCTTCCTACACCGTTTCTACTGTTACCTTCTATACCGCTAATGCAGTAGAAGGCTTCAGCAGCGAAGGTGATGGCAAAGACCCCGCTCCCGACTTCGGCGACCCCGTTGTGAATGTTACCGATACCATGATTGAGATTTCCGGCGGCATCACTCTGGCAAACAGATGGAACGGTTCCGACACACAGAAGAACATTGTTTCCTTCGGTTCTCAGTACAACGAGTATGTATACACTCTTCCCGAGGCAGTTGACTTTGCTTCTGTAAAGAATGTAGTTCTCGACATTGAGAATCAGGAGCAGGAATTCGCCGTTAAGCTTTACGACGAAGCAATGAACGAAGTAAAGGCTGCATATGGCTTAAACGGCTCTGCTTCTTACACCGTTGCTCCTAATGAGGACACAGAAGGCAAGCTCGCTGCAGTTGCAGTGATGTCAAACCCCGCTGATGTTCCTTATCCTTATTCTATTACTGTTAAGAAGATTACCGTAAACCTGCAGGAACCCGCAGCAGACCCTGAGGAAACTCCTGTGGCTCCTGACTTCGGCGACCCCGTTGTAAACATTACCGATACCATGATTCAGATTTCCGGCGGCATCACTCTGGCAAACAGATGGAACGATTCCGACACACAGAAGAACATTGTTTCCTTCGGTTCTCAGTACAATGAGTATGTTTACTATCTTCCCGAGGCAGTTGATTTTGCTTCTGTAACAAATGTTGTACTCGACATCGAGAACCAGGAGCAGGAATTCTCCGTTAAGTTCTACGACGAAGCAATGAAGGAAGTAAAGGCTCAGTACGGTCTGAACGGTTCCGCTTCCTACACTGTTGCTCCCAACGAAGACACTGAGGGCGCACTTGCTGCAGTTGCAGTTATGTCCAACCCCGCTGATGTTCCTTATCCTTATTCTATTACCGTTAAGAAGATTACCGTAAACAAAACCGCATCTGCTCCCGTAGATGACAAGAAGATGGAGCTTTCAGGCGACCTGAACTTCCATCACAGATGGTCCAATGCTCCCATGGGCAACACCATCAGCTACTCCGGAGTGTATGACGAGTATATTCTCGACCTGCCCCAGGAAGTAGATATGAGCAAAATCATCTCTGTTTCCTTCGAAGTTGAAAATCAGGGCGGCAAGATTGCCTGCAAGCTTTACGATTCAGGCTACAATGAGCTCCAGACTCCCGACTACGGCGTAGAAGGCAAGGACATCTACACTATCGCTCCTACCGGAGACGGCAAGCTGGCTGCTGTAGCCTTCATGTCCATGGTTGATGCAGACTACAGTGTTACCATTAAGAATGTTATCATTGAGTGCGAGCCCGGAACTCTTGCTCCCATTGAAGATTTAAAGACCGAAATCACCGACATCCAGCTCTACGGCAGACATGACAATGTTCCCGTAGGCGGCAACACCGCTACCTTTGAAGAGCAGTGGAATGAGGTTGCTTTCGATCTTCCCGAACCCATTGATCTGGAGAAGCTTGACAACATCGTTATCAAGGTATCCAATCAGCAGGGTGCTGTTACCTTTAAGCTTTACAATGCAGACAAGTCCTCTGAACTGGCTCAGTTCTGGACCCAGTCAGGCAAGACCTCTTACACCCTGACCACCACCAGCAGCGGTATCTGTACCTCTATCGGTGTGATGGCTCATAACCCCAGCAATGCTCCCAATGAGTATCCTTTCAGCATTACCATCGAAAGCGCTACCGTTAAGATGCTTCCCGATGACGGCGAAGAAACCGTTGAGAAGGGCGTTGAGTATGACCTTTATGATTTAAGAGACAAGGTTGGCGCTACCGTAGGCAGCGACTTCCGCATCGGTACCGCTATCAGCTACCAGGAATTCGCTGATTCCATGGAGATGGAGCTGGTAACCAAGCACTTCAATTCCGTAACTCTCGGCAACGAGCTGAAGCCCGATTCCATGCTGAAGGCAGGCGCTGAGAAGCAGGAAGTAACCATTAACGGACAGACCATTCTGTTCCCCGTACTGGATTACTCAAATCCCGAGAGATATCTTGATTTCTTCGTTGCCTGGAATGCAGAGCATCCCGAGAAGCAGATTAAGATCAGAGGCCACGTTCTTACCTGGCACTCACAGACTCCCGAGTGGTTCTTCCACGAAGATTACGACTCAAGCAAGCCTTATGTTTCTCCCGAAGTAATGTCACTTCGTCACGAGTATTACATCAAGAGCGTTGCAGAGCACTTTACCGGTGCAGGCAGCAAGTATGCAGGCATGTTCTACGGCTGGGACGTTGTAAACGAAGCAGTCAGCGACTCTACCGGAACCTACAGAAATGACAGTGAGAGCTCAAGCTGGTGGGCAGTATACCAGAGTCCCGAGTTCATCACCAACGCATTCGTATTTGCAAACAAGTACTTCCCCGCAGACGTTGAGCTCTACTACAACGACTACAATGAAACAAGTGACAACAAGTCCAAGGGTATCGCAGCACTGCTTACCGCAGTAAAGAATACCCCCGGCGCAAGAATTGACGCATGCGGTATGCAGGGTCACTATCAGATTTCCGATAACCCTACCATCGCACAGTTCACCAAGGCAGCTCGTCTCTACGCAGGTATCGTTGGTGCCGTTCAGGTTACCGAGCTTGACTTCAAGGGCGCTACCTCTTCTACCGACGAGAGACTGACCGCAAGATACAAGGATTTCTACGATGCAATCCGTCGTCTGAAGGCAGACAATGTAAATGTAACCGGTATGACCATCTGGGGCGTTGTGGATAAGCACTCATGGCTGCAGACCGCAAACGGTGCAGGCGGCGGTTCTACCACAAACTCCAAGCAGTATCCTCTGCTCTTCGACAACAACTACAAGGCAAAGGGTGCCTTCTATGCAATCGCTGAAGCAGGCTTCCTTGCTCCTGAAATCAAGACTGTTACCGTAGTTGAGACCAAGGACGGCAGCTTTACCGCAGGCAACACCTACACCCTGAAGAACGGCGCAACCTTCGTTCCCGTTTGGGATGCAGAAGGCCTGAAAGTTAAGGTAACCGTTCCCGATACTACCGTAGATGAATCAGATCGCGTTTACGTTTATTCCACCATGAATGGCGGCGCATTCACAGCTGCTTACAGAGAGGATGTTACCGTAACAGCTGACGGTTACGAAGCTGTTCTCACTCTTTACGGCGAGTTAACCGATGCCGACAAGATGGATGTTGTTGTAGTAGACGGCGAGACCGCTGCCGCATTCAATGACACCACCTTCAGCCAGTTCAATTCTGATGAATACTACGCAGAAATGACTCTGACCAAGTCCATGACCATCGACAAGGGAACCGTTACCATTGACGGCGACGCAAGCGATGCAGCATGGAGCAAAGCAACCTCTATTCCTCTTACCATCAGCCTTGGTGCAAACGTTACCGCTGATGCAAAGGCACTTTGGGATGAGAATAACCTCTATGTTCTTGTAAATGTAAACGACAGTGTACTGAACAAGGCAAGCAGCGATGCTTACCAGCAGGATTCCCTGGAGCTGTTCATCGACGAGAACAACCACAAGTCAGATGCTTACGAGGCTGACGACAAGCAGTACCGTGTAAACTTTGACAACGAGCAGTCCTTCAACGGTCAGAAGTGCAACGCAGACAACATTGTTTCCGCAACCGCTCTTACCGAGACAGGCTACATGATTGAAGCAGCATTCAAGTGGACCGACATCGCACCCGCTAAGAACACTGTAATCGGTCTGGAATTCCAGATTAACGATGCAGATGCTTCCGGCAAGCGTGCAGGCACCCTGAGCTGGAACGATACCACCGGTACCGGCTATGCATGTCCCGGCGTATTCGGAACCGCAGTTCTGGTTGATACCACTCCTGCTCCCGTTGTAACTCCCGTTCCCGCTCCTGCACCTGCTCCCGCTCCCGTTGTGGAGACTGTGACCCAGGAAGTAATCGAGACCTACACTGTAGTAAGCGGCGACAGCCTTTACAAGATTGCTAAGAAGTACGGTGTATCCGTTGCTGAACTGGCAGCTTTGAATCCTGAGATTACAAATATCAACAGAATTTATCCCGGCCAGCAGATTATTATCCGCAAGACCACCGCGGAGGTTCCTGCAGATCAGGCAAATACTTCCGAGACCGCACCTGAGAAAGAGGTTTACATTGTTCGCCGCGGCGACAACCTGACCAAGATTGCAAGAAAGTATAAGCTTACCTTAAAGCAGCTTCTTGCACTGAACGCTCAGATTAAGAATCCTAACAAGATTTATCCCGGCCAGAAGATTTACATCGAAAAGTAATCAAAATACTTACACAAAGAAAAAAGGCGGGTGCCAAAGTCAGATGACTTTGGCACTCGCCTTTTTGTTCTCTGGAAAAACATCCCCCAATGTAGTTCCAAATGATAGGAAACAAGCCCCCCGACTTTATTTCCTATTTGTTTTCTCACAGCTTTCCAATAACCCCTCATTGAAACATTTGCTTCCGCGTATTTCCGATATACCGAAAGTTTTAGCTGATAATATTACTATAGCAGATTATTAACTAAAAATAAACACTCAGAAGTTAAATTTTAACCACCTTTATCGTGCACTTTTTTGGAAACTTTGCACAGTAAACATTTAGTAAATGCTTGTAAACACTGGCTTATACGGAAACTGAAAGCATATTTTTAGTTTTCTGTATGGATGATTTCCTCGGTGTACTTCCGCTCCATATCGTGTCTGGCCTTACGATTTGCCACAGTGTCAAAAATAATGGAGAAATCGTAATCCTCCGGATAAAGCTCTTCAGATTTCACATGAAGCTTTACGCGCTTGTGGTTAATCCAGATCTTCTTGCCCTGCAGCTGCACCCGCAGCACTCCCTTTTCATTCACGGGAATGCAGACGATACCAATCTTCTTGTCCGGGTAAATCATAACGCTGTCGCCCACATTATATACCGGGAGCTTTACAGCCGCAGCCGGCTTTTTGGTCTTCCTGATTCTGCTCTTCTCTGCTTTCGCAAGTTTTTCATCGTTGTGGAAACGGAACTGCTCGGCGGCCTGCTCCCCATAAGCGGCGGTTATCGCTCTGCGCAGCATGGAGGCCGGCATTCCCAGCCTGTCCGCGATGTAGAAGGCACAGCTCTCGCCGGCTTCACCGATTACCATATGATAGGTGGGCATCAGACTTTCCTTATCGAAGGTCATACGGGCGTTGACAATGTCCTCTGTGCGGTTGGCATACTCTTTTATCTCCGGGTAATGAGTAGTCACCAGGAAGTTCGCGCCGCTCTCTCTGAGCTCCTCCAGAATGGCAACCGCAATTCCCATGCCCTCTGTAGGATCCGTTCCGGAACCCAGCTCATCCATGATGACAAAGCTGTCCCGGGAAACCTGTGAGAGCACCTCCAGCACATTTTTGATATGGGCAGAGAAGGTAGAAAGATTCTCCGACAGGTTTTGCCCGTCACCGATATCGCAAAGATAGGCACTGTTCATGCAGATATCCGCGCTGCCGCAGGTCACATGCAAGCCGCACTGTGCCATCAGACAGTTTATCATGACCGTTTTGATGGCAACCGTCTTGCCGCCGGTATTCGGTCCTGTGATTACGATTCCCCTGTATTCTTCGCCGATTTCAAACTGCAGAGGCACATTGACGGCCGGGTCCATCAGCGGATGTCTGGCATCCGTTAACCGGATGCGTCGCTCCGGATTGATTTTCGGTTCACTGCAGTGCAGCTCCAGGCTGAGCTTTCCTTTGGAGAACATGAAGTCCAGGCGCTCCATCATGGAAATATCCTCCCGCAGTGCCGGTGCCGATTCCGCCACCATGGCAGACAGCGTATAAAGGATATTGTAAACCTCGTTCTCCTCATCGATACGCAGCAGTTGCAGCTCCTCATAGTATTTGTACACGCCCGTGGGCTCAATGAAGAAGGTACTGCCGGTGGCGGACTTATCGATGGTCACTCCGGGGATTTTGAACTTGTACTCCTTTTTCACAGGCACGCAGATACGGCCGTTTCGCACCGTGATATAGTTGTCGGCCATGGCTTCCTTGTTGTTGCGGATAATCATTTCAGCCTTCTGCTTCATCTGCTCCTCGCAGCGCATGATTGCCAGACGAAGATTGTACAGTGTTCCCGTGGCATGGTCATCTACCGCCTCGTTTCGAATCTGGCGGACGATTTCCTCCCGCAGACTCTTTTCCTCGTACAGATTCTCATCATAATAAGCCAGAGAGTTCTCGAACTGTTTTCCTCTGGCCAGATAGGAGCGCAGACGTTCCACGCTCACCAATACCTTCTGCACGCGCTCCAGCTGGTAAGGATTCAGTCTGTCTCCCTTCTCCGCAATGGTCAGAATCTCCTTCATCTCCGTCAGATTCTGCAGGGGCGGCGTGCCCAGCTTCTCAATCATTTCCCTGGCGTTTGTAGTGTCCTGCAGGGCCTTTCTGAGGTCGCTTTCCTGCAGCAGGAAGGTTGCATCCGCAATTTGCTCTTTTGCGGCCTCTGTGAGGGCCAGATCGGCCCAGATGTTCTTTATCTTGTCAAATTCTATCTGTGTTTCAAAACTCATTTCCATAAATTTACTCCACATGCAGGTCATACTGGTCCAGCTGCAGGGAAATGACAGTACCCTCGCCTACCTTCGATTCTGCCGTGATTGCAATACCCAGATTGGTACAGATCTGCTTGCACAGATACAGTCCCAGGCCGGTAGCCTTTCGGTCTGCACGACCGTTGTAGCCGGTGTAGCCCTTTTCAAAGATTCTGGGCAGGTCCTCCGGTGCAATACCGATACCGGTATCTTTGATGCAGAGGGTGTTGTTCTCGCCCTTGTAAATCTTGATACCGCCCTCTCTGGTGTATTTCAGGGCGTTGGAGAGAATCTGCTCCAGCACAAAGCCCAGCCACTTCTCGTCGGTGACGATGGTTCCGGGGATTTCCTCATACTCCAGACGAAGCTTTCTGCCGATAAACTCCGAAGCAAACTTGCGGACGGACTGGCGAATCAGCGTATCTACCTCTGTTTTTCGGAAAACATAGTCGTTGGCTCCCTCGTCCAGCCGCAGGAAGGTCAGTACCATCTCCACATACTGCTCGATGCGGAACAGGTCGGAACTGATGCGTCGGCTTTCGGGTGAATCCATCTGCTCCAACGTCAGGCGCATAGACGCGATGGGCGTCTTCACCTGATGTACCCACACAGTGTAGTACTCAATCATGTTCTGATATTTGTCCTGTGCAAGGGTATCTGCCCGGGCAATTTCCCTGAGCAGATTGTTCACCAGTTCAATGTACTGCTCCTCCTGAAGCGAGGCAGGCTCCGGTAGTTCATCAATGAGCATGCTGCCCTGTTCCGCCAGACCCTTCAGGATATCATACTGCTTTTTCTTCTTCCCGAAATCGACAACGAGAAACCCGCAGCCGATCACCAGACTGATGACAGTCGGGTAAATAACGGCCGCAGGAGGCAGCTGATACAGAACCAGAAATATATCAAATAAGAATAAAATAAACGACACCAATATGATGTCGCCCATTTTGTGTTTTAAATACTGTCCGAATGTGTTCATCTCTTACTCCAAAATGTATCCTACGCCGAATTTTGTGGTAATGAAGCCCTCCAGTCCGATGCCGTCCAGCTTTTTGCGCAGACGGTTGATATTGACGGTCAGGGTGTTCTCATCCACAAACAGGTCTGTCTCCCAGAGGCTCTGCATCAGCTTTTCACGGCTGACCACCTTGCCCTTGTTCTCCATCAGGCACAGCAGAATCTTGTACTCATTCTTGGAGAGGGAAAGCTTCTCATCCCCATAGGTCAGGGAGTAATCTCCGATATTTAAGAAGGCACCGCGATGCTCCACAATGGGTGCTGCAGCGGCAAAATCGTAGGTTCTGCGAAGCAGTGCCTGCACCTTTGCCATCAGCACATTGCCATCGAAGGGCTTCGCGATGAAGTCATCCGCTCCCATGTTCATGGCCATCACAATGTTCATGTTGTCAGCAGCGGAAGAAACGAAAATAATAGGCACATTGGAGCGCTTTCTGATCTCACTGCACCAATGATAGCCGTTGAAGAAGGGAAGTCCGATATCCAGCAGCACCAGATGAGGCTGAACTGCCTGGAACTCCTCCGTAACATTTCTGAAATCCTGAATCAGAGAAACCTCCAGGTTCCAGCTCTGCGCCTGCAGCTTCACTGCTTCCGCAATGCCCGGATCGTCCTCCACAATCAATAATCTGTACATCCCCCATATCCCCCTATGGTTTATAAATTCTTCTTTTTCGAATAGTAACAGCAGAGTATTCCCAGATGCACCGGTGAAATACGGAAAAGCAAGGTCGCCCCCTTCAGCGCAAGCTTTCGTTTTGCGGCACTCCTTCGACTCTTCTCAAACTGTTCCGTAACGAACTGCCAGTCAGCAGGATTTTTCTCTCTTCCCAGTCTGGTCAGCTTGCCCATCAGATAACAGCAGAATTCCAGCACGAGATCATTTGCATCCGGCAGGAACTGACTGCGTGTTCTGTTGATATGCTCCCTGAAATGAATAACGGCATACAGGCCGTCCATGTGTGTTCTGGGGTCCTCATCAAATACGGTGCTGCCCTCGTGAATGCGGTAGAGATACAGTGCCTCATCCACGGTCACAAGGCTTCCTGAGCCCTCCAGAATGTCAGGAAAAGCATAAATATCCTCATACATTTTGCCCGGTTTAAAACGGACATTTACGAATACACTCTTGTGGAAAAGCTTTGCCCAAAGCATGAGCATATTGCGGCCATCGGTAAGGAAATAACGGGTCACATCATCGACAGTGGTAAGAACCGTTTCCCTGACATGCATATGTCGGATGGTTCCGGTCGCATAAGGCGCCTTCCAGACATAATGACCACCCATGGCAATCTTTGCATTCGCTACCTGTGCTGCATACAGCAGCTCCTGAATCGCATTCTGCAGCGGCTTGTCGTCACTGTCCACAAAGAAAATCCATTCTCCCGTGGCCAGATCCAGTCCCATGTTGCGGCTCTCCGAGATTCCGCTGTGGGCCTTGTGCACGACCTTCACACGCGCGTCTTTCTCCGCAAACTCCTCGGCAATCTTGCCGCTGTCGTCTGTGGAACCGTCATCAATGAGCAGAATTTCCAGATTCGTATGAGCCTGCGCTGCAATCGCCTCCAGACACTCCTGCAGATATTCCTGGGAATTATAAATCGGCACGATGACCGACACAAGTACATCACTATTCACTTCGCTCATGAGGTCATCCTCCTTTCCGCAGTCACTGTCTGTACGCTACCTTTTCAGTATATTAAGAAAGGCGTGCTTTGTAAAGCACGCCTGTGTATACAGATATATTTTCTTTTAATCATCAACCTTCATGATGCCCTTTGCAATACCTTCTACTGCAGCGTAGAAAACGCCTGCCACGGGCCAGATCACCCAAGAAATGCCCCAGTTCATCTTGGTGAAGCTGATTAACAGATAAACTGCCAGTACAATGGACCAGTAAACAGAACTGATTCTCTCCATCTTCTTGTTGGCTCTCTTCTTGTTAAGCGTATATTCGCCCTCTCGAAGCAGAAGCTGATAGCTTTCCATCGTGCTGCCGATACGAACGAACAAATGCACTGCTATAGCAACGATGATGAGAAGCAGACAAACCGTGCTTACCAGAATGAAATCGGAAGCTTCCAGAAATGCTGCAATGAGCAGAGGAACCGGGCTTAAGATGCACATGATAACGCCCACTGCCATCAGAATGTTGTAGGTATCCTTGAATTCCGCTTTCTTTTCCTTAATCAGGCCGGTTACGCCGTACTCAGTTTCAAAATCTTCTGTCTCCAGGAATTTGTATTCCTCTTCTCTGCTGCCGAAAATCATGCAGAGAGCCACGCCGATTGCCACCAGCACCAGAAGCGTAATCACGCCGATTGCACAGCTAACCGTATCACTGAGTCCCCATTTATCGTACTCCGTCAGACCCCCCATAAAAATCAGGGGAACAGGACACAGGATAAAAAGTGACACTGCTGTCGCAATAATAGGAGATACCTTTTCCTTCATGGAAAGAAATTCCTGAGCTTCTTCCATGGAAACCTTGCGAACGGGAGGCTCGCTCTCGCTCATGGTCTGAAGCTCTGTGGATACAGCGATTACTTCGGGCTCAATCTCATCCTTTAATAAGTAGTCTGTAGTCACACCGAAAAGATTTGCCATCTGAAGTACTTTGCTCAGATCGGGTACTGACTGTGCGCCTTCCCATTTGGAAACGGACTGTCTGGATACGGAAAGCTTTTCAGCCAGCTCCTCCTGAGACCAACCGTTCTTTTTTCTTTCATTGATAATCTTGTCTGCTAATATCATATTTTCTACCCTTTCTTCTCGAACTCGTTTTTCTTCCGGGTGCCGCCCTTTGGCGATCACCGTTTGTCGTTCGAACTGAGGCTATCATAAGATTTTTCCCTGTGGCAAACAATCAAGTCGGCTTGTCAATTTGTCACCTGTCGGTTGCAAATGGCGTATTTTCGGACTTTTTTAGCATTTTTCTATGTGACACTTGTGTCATTATTGATTCCACTCTTTAATCTGCGCAATTTCCTTGGCATAGCCTGCATCATCGTTGGGAGTCTCCAAAATAAAAGGCAATCCCTGCACTCTGGGATTGTTTACGATACGCTCAAAGGCCTCATTGCCGATATGACCCAGACCGATTTTCTCATGGCGGTCCTTGTGGGCACCGCAGGGGTTCATGCTGTCATTGATATGAATGGCCTTCAGTCGGTCCAGACCGATTACCGCATCAAATTCATCCAGAACCTTGTCGAAGTCTGCCACGATATCATATCCGCCGTCCCACACATGACAGGTATCCAGACAGACGCCCAGATGGGAATTGTCCTTCACGCCGTCGATAATGGCACGAATCTCCTCAAAGGAAGCTCCCACCTCACTGCCCTTGCCGGCCATGGTCTCCAGCAGTACGGTAGTGGTCATCTCCGGAAACATTGCTTCGTCCAGAGCGGCAGCAATCATTTCTGTGGCTGCCTCCACCCCCTGTCCCACATGAGAACCGGGATGGAAATTATAATACTGCCCGGGTGTCTGCTCCATGCGGTTCTTCAAGTCGTCCACCAGCATGTTCCTTGCGAACTCTCTGATGTCCGGCTTGTCCGAGCAAAGATTCATGGTATAAGGCGCATGCGCCACCAGCGGTCCGAAGGAATGCTCCTCCAGAAACTGCATCAGTGCAGCCGCGTCTGCGGGGTCGATGTCCTTGGCACTGCCGCCTCTGGGATTTCTGGTAAAGAACGCAAAGGTATTGCCGCCCAGCTTAACCGCTTCCTTTCCCATTGCCAGGAAGCCCTTGGTGGAAGACAAATGATTGCCGATATATATCATAGGATAAATTCCTTTCTGCTTTTTTGATGTAACAGTATTACTATAGCACACTCAGTGCCGAATTTCTCTGTTATTTTCTTATGACGTCAAAAGACGAGGTTTCCGAAACCGGAACCTCGTCTTTTAAAGTGTCGTTGGGGGAAACGACATAAATGGGGGGGCAAATTTAAGTTCGCCGTTGCTTTCAACGGCCGGCCCTTAGGCCTCTTTAACTGATACTAACAATCCACGATGAATTTTCGTGCTCTTACGCCAGTTTACATAAGCACCGGATGTTACTCTGCCGTCGATGGGTCTCTCCGTGTCCTCGGGTATGGACCAATCTCGTCCATTCTTAACGGCACCGGTAAGCTTTCCTTCCGCGCACATCTCACGTACTCTTCTCGGTTTGAGCTGCCACTTCTCTGCAAAATTCTTTACGGACAAGTATCCTTCCAAACCTATTCCTCCTTTCAGGGCATACATAGCAGTTGCTATTGCATTCCTGTGAAAGAAAAAAAGCGTTGCTATCAAATATTAAGCAACACCTACTGACTGCAGCTGGCTGCCATTCCGTACGGTGAAGGCCCTGTAGCTTTGCGTCACATTCTTTCAAATGCTTTGCCAAATATTGATGATAGATTCATTATAACACCACACGGTAATTTGTCAACCATTTTTTCGCAAATTATCAAATTTTAGTTTGTATTTTCGCGAATGAGCGACAGTAAAACGGTTTACGAAAACCCGCATATTTACTGTGCTCGTGCACATTCCGGGGCCAAAAATTATTAATTTTTCACTCAAAAAAAGCCGGATTTTGCAATCTGCAAAAATCCGGCTTTAAAACTACTGTTTCCTTACTTTTCTTCCATCTGTTTTAACTCCTTCAGCACTCCGAGACCCATGGGAAGTGACACCGCCATGGTGAAAAAGTCTGCAACGGTCTGGCACATCTGAACACCCAAAAGGCCAAACAGAAGAGGCAAGATGAAAATCAGGGGAATGAAGAAGATGCCCTGTCGTGCACTGGCCAGGAAGGAAGCCTTGGCTGCCTTGCCGATGGACTGCAGGGTCATGTTGCAGATGACAATCCATGCATTCAGGGGGAACGCCAGACAATGCAGGCGCAATGCCAGCGTACCGATTCTGATTACATCCAGGTCATCCTTACGGAAAATACCGATGACAGGGCCTGCAAAGAAAAAGCCTGCTGCCGACAACACCACCAGAAATACCGCTGCCGTCTTCACACAGTAAAAGAAGCCCTGACGCACTCTGTCAAATTTCTTCGCGCCGTAATTCATACCGCACACAGGCTGGAAGCCCTGGCCGAAACCAATCAGCGCGGAGTTTGCAAACATGGAGACACGACCAACAATGGACATGGCGGCGATGGCTGCATCGCCCAGTTCCGCACCGCCGTAGGTACCCGCCGCTCTGGTCAGGCAAATCTGTGCCACACTGGCCAGGCCCTGTCTGCACAGGGAAGGAATACCGCCGCGAAAGATTTCCTTATAGTAGTAAAATTTGAATCGGAAGTTCTTGATGCGCAGCTGAATGTTGCCGCCTCGCATACTCATGGCAAACAGGATGCAGAAGCTGACAATCTGGCTGATAACAGTTGCCAGAGCCGCACCGGCAACGCCCATGTCCAGGCCGAAGATCAGGAGCGGGTCCAGACCGATGTTGATGACGGCACCGGAGACGATTCCCACCATGGCGTAGGAAGCACTTCCCTGGAAGCGCAGCTGGTTATTCAGCACCAGCGAAGACATGGTAAAGGGCGCTCCAATCATGATAATTCTAAGGTAAGCCTTGGTATAAGGCAAAATGGTAGGGGTTGAACCCAGCACAACTGACAGTGGTGTCACAAACAAGATGCCGCAAAGTGCAATCAGAATGCCCACAGCGAAGCAGGAGAAAAATCCGGTAGCCGCCATCTTATTGGCCTCATCGGAATTGCCGGAGCCCAGCTGTCTGGAGATAAAAGTTCCGGAACCGTGGCCAAAGAAAAATCCGCAGGCCTGCATGAACGCCATCACGGAGAATACAACACCTACCGCTGCGGTGGCCTGAGTATTGATTTTTCCTACGAAGAAGGTGTCTGCCATATTGTAGAAGGTAGTTACCAGCATGCTGATAATCGTAGGAACGGCCATCTGCCGAATCAGTCCGGGCACAGGCTGCGTCAGCATGTATTCCACTTTTTCTTTCTGGCTCATCTTGTTAATGTTCATTATCTTTTCGCTTCTCCGTTCACAATTAAAGACTGATACAGATCCAGGCCGAAGCTGGTCAGCTCCGGTGCATGCTGGATCATCTTGAAGGTACGCTTACCGTCCTCCAGACGCTCCGCGCAGAAGAAGGTGATGTCCGTTTCCTTGCCGGCTGCCTGCGCAGTCTCATTCTCATCAAACATTTTCTGGGCAAAGGAAAGCAGATGGGTAACCGTGAGAATCTTCACGCCCGCCTCATTCAGCGCCTTGATAATATCATATGCAATGACTGAGCCTTCCTTCTCCGTAGTGGTCGCAAAAGACTCGTTCAGTAAAATCAGGGATCGTGCGCCCAGGCTGTCGATAATCTTGCTCATTCTGCCCAGCTCCTCGTCCAGACGGCCGCTGTTCATGGCACTGTCCTCTCGTCTGGTGAAATGGGTAAAGAAGTTGGGGAAAATACCGCTCTTGAACTTCACAGCCGTCACGGGCAGTCCTGCCTGCATCATGATCTGGGCAATGCCTACGCTTCGCAGGAAGGTTGATTTACCGCCCTGGTTTGCGCCGGTGACGATGAGCAGCATCTTGTCCTTGATTTCCATGGTATTGCCCACCGCTCTCACGCGCTGTTCGATACACATGGCGAATTCCTTCAGCTCCTCGAAGCAGAGATCCTCCTGCTTGCCAACCTGAGGGAAGCAGTATTCCAGCTCAAAACGAAGCATGTGGTGCTTCAGATTCACGGCGCCGCAGTAAAAGGCGGTCTGGAACTTCAGCTGTTCAAAGAAATTTCTGAACTGCAGCAGAATATCATTCAGGTCTGCAGCCACATAGCGCACCACCTCATATTCGGTATCGGAAAGCTGCTGCCGCATGGGGGAATCCTGGTTGAAGGAGATGGAATCCGGAATACGGGAGTTCAAAAATCCCTGCACCTTGCTGATGGTACTGTTGGGGTCGCGATACTTCTTTTCCACGGTTTCCATAGACTGCAGCTTGATATCGCCAAGCTTCAGGCCCTCCGTGATACCGCACTCCATCACAATCTTGGGCAGCTTGATCATCTCCGAAGAGGTTGTCTTCTTTTCCTCCTCAGAAACATTGTTATCAACATAGAAGGAGATATCCTGCAGAACTCTCTTATAGTTTGCTTCCTTTTCCTCGGAATATTCCTCCACCATGCGCTCGCACAGGTTTTTCAGACCTTCCGATTTGAAGCTGTCCTTATGGCGCACCAGAATCTCCTTGATTTCTGACAGTCCTGTCACAAAAAGGTTCAGCACATGAATATCATTCACCAGCTGGCCCACATTGCTCTTGCCGGAGCCGCGCTTGTTTTCCTTGCGGCCGAGCAGGTCCCACTTGCGCAGGATGTCTTCACTCTTGTGGTAAATCTCGCGAATAAAGTCCTCGTTGCCCAGACAATCCTTGATGATGCTCTGGCGGTAAAGAATCTCCTCCTCGCTGACCAAGGGCACAGCCACAACCTTGCGGAAGGTTTCCTGGATGAAATGGTCGCTGTCGCTGATGTTCTTCACCTCGCCCTTTTCCCAGAACACCTGGCGGGCTGCCATTCGATAGATAATATGTAAGCTCAGGTCCTGCACGATGCTGTTGTAATCATAGTAGGTCTCGGGATTCATCCAATCCTTATCGGGGAATAACAGGTTAGTATTCATGACAACCTCGCTTTCAGCTGCTCATAGCTCAATTGATACTTGTTGACCTGGTTAATGGCGCAGGCACTCTCGTCCGCTGCGCTTCTCATAATGATAAAGCTCTGCACCTTGTTCTCGTCCAATGTTGCACGCAGGCTGACAACCGCGGGATGCGCCTCTGTCAGTTCTCTCAGATGCGTCACATAAATGCCCATGCAGTTCTGGCCGATGAAATGCTCCAGCACATTCTTTCCCATGATGCAGGCATCATAGTTGGCCGCTGTGGTAAAGAGCTCATTGATGATGACAAAGGTATTCTCGTACACGCTGTCCATCATGGGAGCCAGACGAATCAGCTCCTCCTTCAGCTTTCCTCGGCCGGTTTCCAGACTCTCCTCCACGGAGAAGTGTGTCAGGATATGAGCGAAATAGGGAAGCTTTGCTGCCTTCGCAGGCACATCAAAGCCGAGCTTGCCGAAGTAAATCAACTGGCCCAGGCTTCTTGCAAAGGTGGTCTTACCGCCCTGATTCGGTCCGGTAAGCACGAAGAACTGCTCATTCTCCCTGTAATCAAAATCGTTGCTGATGACGGGCTTGCCTGCTCTGCTGTTCACAACCGCCAGTGCAAGGTCGTAAAGACCCTCCGCAGAGAAATCCTTTCTCTCGCAGGTCTCCGGCGCCGCAAAGGCAAAACCGTGCTCCTGCATCTGATTTGCGAATTTGCAGAAGGAAAGGTAATAGCAGATTTCCTCCGCAAACTGCAGGAGATTCTGCTTGGCATAATTCTCATATTTGCTGTAGAATCCATCCACTGCCTTGAAGAAGGCGGGATTCTTCTTGGTGTAAATCTTCATGACCTCCTGCTCCAGAGGTGTCAGCTCATTAGAGCCGCCAAAGGGGCTGGCAAGCGCATCCTTATTCTCCGTGAAGGACTGTGTCAGGAACTGCTCGTAAGACCGCTCTGTCTCACCCTCGCTGACAAATACCTGACCATTTTCATAAGTGATAATCAGTCGAATGCGGAAGAGCTCTTCCATAATCTGTTCCATGGAGGCCTTCATTGCCTTGAATTCCTCGCTCTCGGTATACTGCTTCAATTCTTTTCTGAGATCCAGCATGCCCTGACCTGTCAGCTCCACTGCACGTAAATCCTCATACAGCTTGCAGTAAGCTTCCACATAAGCAGCAACCTCGCGCACATGCCACACTGCCTTCTGTCCGGCGGGGCGAACCAGAGACTTTTTCTCCAAAGCTTTTCTGCGTTCCTTGAAGCGATCCAGGAACTCCAGAAGCAGCTTGTTAACCTCCGGCTTTTTCACATCGGCGTATACGGCGCGTCTGTACTCCTCGCAATCCTTATCCGCAGGGAAGTAGTACAGCTTGGTCACATCATCGCCCCATGAGGTATTGATGCGGTCCATAATCTGCTTCAGGTTTAAATCTGTATAGAAATCGGGGCGGGGTGCGCCCTTCATGGAGCTGAATTTCAAGTCCAGAATACTTTCAAAACTCATTTTCTTTCTCTCCTACTTTTTGTGGGATATCTCATTCGGGGCTGGGTTCTGCTAGCATGTTGGTGTTCCATCGAAGACCATCCGAGCCGTCGGCACTTAGTGAGACGCGAGCGTAGAGAGCGGACGAACTTAGTGTCCGTTACAGGCGAGGCCTGAGCGGAAGCGTGTCTGAGATGGAATATCACATGCGAAGCAGAAAACCCAGCTCCGAATGAGAAATCATAATTTACAAAGTCAAAAAACCAACTAAGGGAATAGTAACAACTGACAGCAGTGTGGACAGGGCCACGCCGCGGGAAGTCAGTTTTGTATCGCCGTCGTACTGCTCGGCCAGCATGGCGGTCATGCTGCCTACAGGGGTTGCCAGCATAATCATCATAACGCCCAGCAGCAGAGGGTCGTCTATAAAGTTCTTCAGAATCAGAATCGTAGTTACGGGAATTCCGATCAGTTTGATCGCAGTGAAAATCAGAAGCCTTACATCGGTGAACAGATCCTTCAGCGGAATCTTGCCGAGAGACATACCGATTACAATCATGCTCAGGGGTCCGGTCAGTGCACCGAGACCTTCCATGGTCTCATTGAAAAAGGCAGGTGTTTTCCAGCCGCAGGCGTAAATGACAATGGTCGCAATGGAGGAAATCGTTCCGATGTTAATCATTTCCTTCCATCTGCCTGCCGCATTATCGCCGGTTTTCCCGGATCTGGTAATTTCATAGATGCCATAGGTATAAATCAGTACATTAAAGGGGAGCTGGAAGATTGCCACCGGCAGCAGGGCATCGGTTCCGAACATGGCAAGCGCCACGGGGAAGCCCATAAATCCGATGTTGGAGAAGATGGTCATCAGGCGATAGACTCCCACATTTTCCTTCGGCACTCGTAAGATGTAGGGCATCAGAAAACCGATAACCAACAATCCCGCGTACATGGAAACCGCTGCGATAACGGTAGGCATCAGTCCGCCCTCAAGCTCTCCGGTTCGATTCACGGCACCGCTGATTGTCAGCGCCGGTCCCGCAATATTTAATACAATGAACGAGATGGTTTTAGAGCCGGCATCATCCAGAAATTTCTTCTTCCGGCAAATCACTCCCAGAAGCATATAAATAAATAATACCGCCATCTTTCCCAGCAATAACATAATTCAAGTCCGCCTTTTTCCTTTGGATACAGTCGGTTTTATTGTATCACAAATCTCGATTTTGCACCATTTTTTCAATAAAAAAGACCCGGCAAAAAGCCGGGTCCGAATAACTTATTCGTTCACCAGTTGGAAGAATCTGTACCTGGACAGATTAAAGCATCTGAAATCATTCATTTCTGCCCTCACACGGGTATCCTTGATATAGAAGCGCCAGAAACCGTCCGCCTCGGATCTCCTGTAGGGTCTGTCGCCGTCATACCCCGAAGGACACACAAAATCTGCCTTGGTGTAGCCTGCCTCCTCCAGAAACTCGATAATGGCAGGTGCCGCATCTGCACTCAGATCCTGCAGATAACTGTAATCAATCCTGCGTCCTGCTTCTTCCATTTTGATTGTCGCAGGATTCACCTTGCTCAGGTTGTACTTTGCAATAATGTAATCGGGATGTGCAAAGGTCAGCACCAGATAGCACAGGGAAACAACCACCACGCTGTAACGGAACAGTTTGAAATCTCCCTTGAACACGGTAACCAGAACGCCGATAAACAGCAGGGTCAGCACAACCAGTGACCAGAGCACCAGAATGCGCAGGAAGGACAGATCGTAGGTCTTTACATAGAGCATCATTCTCATGGCGCTGGAAGCATTCATGATGAAGGTGCAAAGTGACATTACTGTCAGAATTCCCTTCAGTACCTTGCTCTCCCTGAAGTAGTGCAGGCAAACCAGCACGATCACCAGGTTTAACAGTCCCACAAACAGCAGCTGGAAGAAGCCTTCACGAGCGTACTGTGCGTAAGTATATCCTGCCGGCAGGGTCATTTTTCCAAGGAACAGGCCCATAATCTGGATACCGGAGAACAGCAGGTAGCAGACAGTCAGCATAGCAGTCACGGTAGTTGCAATCAGAGGGTTGCCGTTTCTGTGGTCTTCCTCCTCTTCCTTCAGCTTCTTCATGCAGAAGAAAGCCAGCATACCGTAAGCCATTACAAACATGCAGACGGTCTTGAAGGTGATGCCCATGATATCAACGAAGTTGAACAGCCTCAAAATACCGTCGGTCAGCTGCTTGAAGAAGACATCCGCACTGGAAAGCAGTGCCATAACAATGATTAACAGCGGTAAACCAATCAGAATACCCACCAGCACAGCGATTGCGGTGCCGTATTTCTTGTCGGTTCTTCTCTGGAAAAACTCCATACCGTCGGTAATAGGGCGGAACATCTCCCCCAATGCCGCGAAGACTGACAGCAGGATGCAGCCCAGATAGTGGCCCAGTCCCCAATCCACCGTGCGGAAGAACTGAGCCAGCATCAGGCTCATGGTCAGCAGGAAAATTGCCGTCTTATTAAAGAAAATCAGAATAACTGAGTCTGTTGTGAAGGTCGCTACGGAAAGCAGCACCATCACCGCCATATAGAAGCCGCTTCCTCTTTTCCAGGTAAGTCCAAGCCTTGTAAATGACAAGTGCAAAAAGAAAAGGCTTGCGGCAATGAAAAAAGGGAAGGTAATACCTGCGTCGTTTTTGTAGGTGCAGAAGGTGTAGAAAAGTGCATACACCAGTGTACCGATGCCGAAGAACAGGAAATTGTCCTTGAAGGTCCTGGTCTCCGCTGTCTCCAGCTCTTTTTTGATGATAACATCCTCGGCGCTCTCCTGCTTCAGCTGCTCGTTGGCCGCCGAGATCTGCTCCTTTACTTCTGTCACGAGAGAATCCCCCGATGTCTCTCTGTTCATTTCTTCAAACATTCTCTATAACCTCTATTCTTTCATAGCCTGCAAACTTTGGGCCGCAGGCACAAATTTGCGTGTGAAATTTATTTCACACTTACCCCCTTATTCGATCACACTCATCCCGTCGTCTTCCACATACTCCAGAATATCTCCGGGCTGACAGTTCAAGGCCTTACAGATGGAGTCCAGTGTGGAGAAACGCACTGCCTTTGCCTTGTTATTTTTCAGGATGGAAAGGTTCGCAAGTGTGATATCCACCTCGCCGGCAAGATCGGTGAGGGACTTCTTGCGCTTTGCCATCATAACATCAAGATTCACAATGATTCCCATATTCCTACCGCCTTTCTAAATTGTAAAATCGTTCTCTTCCTTGTATTCAACCGCCTTGGCGAACACAAAGGAAAGCACCTGACCGGACATGCCTGCAATGATAAATACCAGAATAACCGTTACCATCAGCAGTGAAGAGTGCACATAACTTCTTACCATGCTCATCAGCGCAATGAAGAAGGCCCATTTTGACATCTTCTGCAGACTCACAACATTCTCCTTTACGAAGCAGTCATTCTGAATGACTGTCTTCAGCATCTTGCGCAGCTCCCATAAAATCTTCTCCGCCGAAATACCCAGCACGAAGTATATGATAACCGTCGCCTCATAATCATCCATCAAATAAGGAATTGCCTGTGCCATCCACTTGATGCTCCAGGGGAGAGAGATGATTACCGCAATGCCAATAAAGAACATCGCATCCAGCAGCCACTTCGTAACCTTCACCCAAAGTTCCATTTTCTTTTCCTGATCCATACCATTTCCGCCTTTCTGTCATTTATTTTCTTTATTTGTCAGAGCTGTTTTGATTGCACCGTAGGGAAGCCAGACGAGAACCAGCAGCGCCAAATAGAAAATCGTTCCCCCCACACCTATCAACTGAAACAGTTTCTCATTCTTTTTCGTCGCATTCCCATAATTGGCGTCTGAAAAAATCTCCTTTGCCACTGTCCTAAAAGATAGATATCCTTTTCCTCCATCACTTTGTGGAAGAATTGTTTTGTGATAAATCAGCTCTGTATTCCTGCTGCCGATGCTTCTCTCCCAGTTGCCCCCCAGCAACTGCCCCCACTCATCCGCCGTGTAATTGGAATACACTCGAATTTCCACAGTCTGCTTAACACTCCAACCGGTAACGCCCTTCGTAATCATTGTAACCTTCAAATCTTCCGGGAAGGTTACCGCCAAGGCTGTTTCCAGTTCCCGTACCATTTTGGACTCCGGCTTTGCAAATACATATCGTATGATGTCTTCGTTATACACCTGAATCAGAATCGTTGCCGGTATGAACCAGATTAGCCAGAATACGGTGAGCAGCACTCTGATGACTGTCTTCATCCTTACTCCTCCTTTTCAGTGCTTCTCGGTTTATTTCTGCAAATCAGCACCAATCCCAAAATGTAAAAAGGATTCCGCATATTATTCTTTTCAAGTTACTCATTTGTTCTCCCCCCACATGGTCCCCTCCGTTCCCTGTGATGCCACTATAACACTCTCGTTTTTGAATGTCAATATCTTTTTATTGTTTTTCGATATGTATTTATTGTTTTAAGAAAGTCACAAGAATTTCGCAAGGTATCATAAGATGTTCCTAAGGAACCTAAATAACCATGCTGACTAATAAAGGGCGTCTTAATAGATCGTAGATTTTACTTCTTTGTCATCGAGAATCTTCATTTCAAGCCATTCCGATGATAGAATTGCTCTCTTGTTGCGCCCTCTCTCATCGCTTTTCGGAAATGTATTAATCTCGATGAGCAAATCACTTATTTTCAGCGTTTATTATCATCGATTATTCCTTCTTGCTTAATTTCGATGAAATCTTCATTGATTCTTCTCAATTTTCTCATCGAATTTCCGCTTATTGTTTCATCCCGATGAGAACAACCGGTAACTACCCTTTTAGGTTCATCGAATATTCCTTTATTTGTAAATCCGATGCTTCCGGAAGAATATTTATGGAAATATTGCCGTCATGAGGAAATATTGCCGTCATGAAATGCAAATCTCAACAATCACTGCAGGACTTCCTTCCCGGACACAAAGATTACCTTTACAACAAAAACAGCCCTGCATGTTTATCAATAGATGCAGGGCTGCGTTCGGTTAACTATATTACACTCCAAGCAAAATTGAAATCATCTCGAAAGCTGTCATAATCACTCACCTTCCTATGTATCCCGGATATCCGGGTATTATATCGGGAGGCAGCCGCCCTGTCATGGGTACTCTTCCACATCATTGACAAACTACCCCTTTCCACCTACAATCAAGAGAGTTAAATAAACTTAATACTCAATATAATAAGGTAAGATATAAGAAAGGCATTTTCTATGATAGAAGAAAAGAAAAATACCGGCAGGAATATCTTTTTCATTCTGTTGATTATCCTGATTCTGGCGGGTTCCTTCGCCTACACAAAGTTTCTGCCTGTGTGGCGGGATGCCAAAGTCATGGCTGCCCTGGTTGACCCCAACCTGCTTACAATAACAGGAAATGTAGTTCTTTCCGAAGACTACATGCTGTCCACTCCGGAGGGCGAAAGCATCACAAAGCTAATGGACTTAGAAGGTTCCAAAGGACCTTCCAACGACCTCTTTATCTATGCGCAGAAGGATCGAGAGATTCTGATGCTGCAGGCGGCCTCCTCTCAGGCTCCCGGCGAGTGGCTGTTTCAGATGTATGCAAGTACTCCCCTTCAGTATTTTAACGGCGCTTTGATTTACAACAGAATTCGTGAGAATCTGGTATCCGGCAATGCACTGGCTGAGTTCCTGGTACCTACCTGGAACGGCAATGAGTATGTCACCGCTGACCAGCTACACCAGTTATTCAATACCGATCTCTCCAAGTTATCAAAAATGGCACCCAAAAAACACCTACCTATTTACGATGCAAAGGAGTATTTCCTATTGCTGCTCACAGGCAAGCGTGACGGGCACACCTACAGCTGGTCCCAGACCGGCCTTTCCCTGACACTCACCATTGAAGGCAACGAGGAAGATGCTGCAATCACACTACTCGCAGACAGTGATAATGTGACTGCCGCCGTGATCAGCCTGAATGACCTGGCTGCCAAATATCATCTGCCCTTCCATATCAATGATTTTGACACAAGTGCTCTGAAGGCCTTCCACCTGACTGTAGAACCTTTCCGGTTTTTCATCGATGTTCCTCATGAAACCGTAGACCAGAATGTGATTGATACCCTGGCCGCCATCAAGAACTTCTTATTCTGATAAGTGCCTGTAATAAACGGAGTCCCCATGAAAGAAAAAATATTTTACACAGAATTATCCTATGTTCTGGGCGTCATTATCCTGGCGTTCGGTACTTCCCTGATGGAGCTGGCTAACTTCGGCATGTCCATGGTCACCGCTCCGCCCTACATCCTGCACCTGAAGATTTCGGAATACCTTCCCTTCTTCTCCTTCGGCATGGCCTGCTACACCTTTCAGGCAGTGCTGCTGGTGGTTCTGATGCTGGTGGTTCGCAAGAGGAAGCTGTCCTACCTGTTCTCCTTCTTCTCCGCTGTCATCTTCGGATTCACCCTGGATTTCATGATGATGCTGATGGCTCCCATGGCTGCAGAAGCCATCGTCCCCCGCGTTGTATACTACGTTCTCGGCATTATCTTCTGTGCAACCGGCGTATCCTTCCTCTTCCACACCTATGTGACACCGGAAGCCTACGAATTGTTCGTAAAGGAAGTTGCCGCTACCTTCAAGCTGGATATCAGCAAGGTGAAAACCATTTACGATTGCGCAAGCCTGTTAGTCAGCGTCCTCTTCTCCTTCCTGTTCTTCGGACTGTTCCAGTTCCGCGGCGTGCATCTTGGCACACTGCTCTGTGCACTGGTAAACGGTACCATCATCGGCCTGATCAGTAAGTTCTTTGATTCTCACTTCACCTACAAGGACGCGCTGAAATTCAGAACCTTCTTTGAAAAATATTAATTTCAGAACGCAAAAATGGCTGCTCCGAAGAGCAGCCATTTTTTATTTCATTCCTTATTCATTTGTCTTCTTTAGCTTCTTGCCAAGTCTGGTAAAAATATTCTCACCTCTGTAGAACAGCTGGTTGAAGTAAACCTTGCCGGCTACGAATACCAGTCCTACGGTAAAGGCTGCCAGAAGTGCTGTGTAGAGAGCTCCCTGCAGGAGCGTCACATTGCCTACCAGAATATCGCCGGGAAGCATAAATGCGCTTGATACGGGAATCAGTCTCATAACAGTGTTCATCCAGGGCTTCTCCTGAAGAGGCACCAGATATGCGCCCATGAAACCAAGCACTACGAAAATCTGGAAGTAACCCATGAACTGAGGAACCTCCTCTGTCTTGGTTGCAAAGGAACCGAAGGTAGCTGCCAGCAGACAGAAGAACAGGATTGCGATAGCCGTCACAATACCGAAGAGTACGAAAGCACCTGCAGAGAAGGCACTGCCTGTGCCGGTCTCGCTCATAATCTTGAAGGTTTCCATCAGGAAATTGATGTACTCGGGGTAAACTGCATTCTTAGCAACCAGATCACCGGCCACAAAACCGATAATCAGACTTGCAACCCAGCTGAACAGCTGCAGTACCGCTGCTGTTGTCATTGCACCGATTTTGCCGAAGATCATAGCATAGGGCTTTGTCATGGTAAGCATCATCTCCATCAGTTTGGAGGTCTTCTCCGCGCTGGCCGCATTGCCCATGCTCATACCGTAAACCAAAACCATAATGTAAATCAGCAGAACCACAATCATGGGAAGCAGCATGGCAATCAATTCCTCACCAATGCTCTTCTCATTCTCTCCGGCATCCAGACTGGTAACATTGATGCCGCTCATAGCGTAAACCAGCTTCTCCATGGGAAGACCTGAGGAAAGCATCTTACTGATCTCCGCTACCTGCAGGAAATCAGCCAGAAAATCATTGGCCTTACCCTCGGATACCTCGCTGCCCTCGGGCAGGATGACCGTTGCCAGGAAGCCTTTGTCCGTATCTGAGATTTTCAGAATAATGTCATTCGTCGCTCCTGACAGTTCCTTTGCCAGCGCAATAGCATCCTTCTCCTCTGTTGCAAAAGCAACATCGGGATAAACAGTCTCTTTATCAAGCGCAAATTGCTCGGTCAGCAGCACCTGCAGGCTACTCTCATTTACGATATGTACGTTGTGAATGGGGGAAACTTCTTCACTGTTGCTTTTCTGTACGAAAGCCATAACCAGGCTGATTGCCGCACCGATCACAAACATTATCACTGCGAAAATCAGGGTGTTTTTCACATATTTCCCCTTTGTGTCCTGTTTGAAGGTGAAGGCGAAAATATCCTGCCATCCGGTAAATAATCCTTTTTTCATGATTCCTTCGCCTCCTTCTTAGATGCCTTTCTGTTCTTTGCAATCATCAGAATATCCTTGAACTTCAGAACATTTCCGTTATAGAAAATCATGGACTCATAAACCTTAGAGGTAAAGATAAACAAAAGTACTGTCAATACAGCCAGCAGTGCGGTTCCGCCTGCTGCGGGAAGCATTCCTACCTTACCCAGCAGAATATTGGCAGGAATAACAAAAGGTGCTGAGATAGGAATCAGGCAAAGGGCATTGACAATTCTGGGATCGATATTTCCCATCATCTGTACAATGCAGACACCGATTCCGATGTAGCTGCCAGCTACCAGCATGATCTGATAGGTCTTCATACCTTCGCCCAGTTCTTCCACCTTGCTGACGCTTGCGCCTGCAAGACCTGCCAGAATACAGAAGAACAATACACCGAAGAGAATTGCTGCCAATGCAACGATAATCTGAGGAGCTGTAATCTGCCCCAGCTTCTCCAGGAAGACCTCCAGACTGCCGGCCTCCTCCAATCCTGCCTCCGCGGAAGCGGGGAACAGAATTCCGGAAATCGTCTTGCCGATAAAGTAGGACACGCCCATAGCGCCCAGCTGAATGATAACCATCAGCAGGCTGGCAAGAATCTTACCTACAATCAAAGCCAGCGGACGAACATTAATCATCAGATATTCAATGACTCTGGTAGACTTCTCGGTCACAATGCCGTTGGCAATCTGACCGCCGGCCAGGTTGATAATCATCATGACAACAATGATAGCGAACAGCAAAACATTGTACTCTGCCAGGGAAACGCCCTCGGTCTTCTCCTTGGGAGCGATAGTCAGTTCACCATCCTCATTCACACCGGCGAACTCAACACCAGTCTGCACCGGCTGATTAATATAAGCTTCCTGATCCGGAGTCACTTCGATTGCGTCACGCTTTGCTTCTTGGAAAAATTCTTCGAAATCATTCTGCATTGCCTCGTAATCATCGTTTCCGAAGGATGCATGTGCAGACTTGACAAAGGACAGCTGGAAATATCCGCTCTCTTCATGTGTTACCTTCAGCACAACATCTGCTGATTCCTTCGCCTCTTCCATTTCCTTTGTATATGCATCGGCAGACTTCTCGGGCGCTGTATTCAGTACGATACCCTCATAGCGCTCTCCGGTCAAAGCCATGCTGTAATCGATAGGAAGACCGGTTTCATCATAAATATAGACATTTGCAATCTCTGTCTGACCTACTGCCTTTTCCTCACGATTGTTAAGCCATGTCACGAAGGGCAGTACCAACAATGTAACAGCACACATAATAGCCAGGCTGACAAGAAAGGACTTCGCCTTGATTCCCTGCTCGAAAGAGAATCGGAAGACGTCCTGCCATCCGGTGTAATCTTTCTTATTCATTGCTGCCTCCTTCGACTGCTGCCTCTTCCTTAGCGGCACCGGCCATCTCTACGAAAATCTCATGGAGAGAAGGCTCTCTTAACTCAAATCTGACAACATTGCAGTTTGCAGCCAGCAGGTCCTTCAGGAATTCCTGCGCCTGTGCGTCACCGGAAACCTTGATCTGCTTGCCGTCGGGTGTGTCGGTGAGAACGGTCAGATTGTGCTTTGCAATGATGGCATCAAAGTTGCCATCACACTTTACGAACATATTGACACGGCCGTAGCCCTTCTTGATCTCATTCAGGTTACCCTGGAGAACTGCCTTACCTCTGTTTAAGATGGTAATGTCCTCACAGAACTCCTCGATAACTTCCATCTGGTGAGAAGACATAATCAGATACTTGCCCTTGGAAATCTCCTCACGAATGATTCCCTTGAACAAATCGGTATTTACAGGGTCCAGACCACTTAAGGGCTCATCCAGAATGAGCAGCTCGGGATCGGACAAAAGTGCTGCCATCAGCTGAATCTTCTGTTGATTACCTTTGGACAGCTGATCTGCTGCCTTGGGCTTCTCCTTCTTGGCATTCTTGCCGGTGCCTACGGTCTTGGGATACAGATACTCCTCAACCTCCAGACGACCTGCCCAATACTTGATTCTTTCCTTTGCAGTCTCCTTGGAAACTCCCTTCAGCTTTGCGAAATAGAGCAGCTGATCTATCAGCGAATACTTGGGATACAGACCTCTCTCCTCTGCCAGATAGCCTACGTTTACCTTCATGGCATCCAAAGGCTCATCATTCCAGAGCACCTCACCGCTGTTCTTGGCAAGCATGCCCAGAATCATACGGATGCTGGTGGTCTTGCCGGCACCGTTGGTACCTAACAGCGCGTATACGCCGGGTTTGTCCAGTGTGAAAGACAAATCCTCTACAACTGTCTTCTCCCCGTATTCCTTGTGTAAATTCTTAACTACTAAAGACATTTTTCCCCTCCTTGCGGTCGTTCGCCGCATTGAAACTTATTTATTTCTATTCCTCATCGGACCAGAATAACTCATCTAATGACTTGCCAAGCACCTTACAGATTGCGATGCAAAGCTTAATGGTTGGATTGTAATCTCCCTTTTCAATTGCGTTTATGGTCTGCCTGGAGACACCGCAGGCCTTTGCCAGATCATCTTGGGACATATCCTTGCCTGCTCTGGCTGCTTTCAGATTCAGATTTTTCATGAGCGGTCCTCCAGTTTCTCCTGTACTGCCTTTGCCGCAAAGACAAGTCCGAACAAAAGGAATGCCGCGCCTGCAATCAGGGGAGCGATATCATTGGAAACAACTCCGTCTACCACCGCATCTCCTCTCATGCAAACACGAATACCGGTAACCACATCGATTACACCAATCAGAATAAACAGACACATCAGACCGCCGCGCCTCTGATTCAACTGCCAATAGGCATCCTTCCAAACACAGTAGGAACTCATCACCAGCGCTCCTAAAAATGCACCGATCATCGAAACCATCGCAGGCTGCATGGGAATCGATACCTCACAAAGATCACATACAAAATAAAGTAAATTGTAAACCAGCAATGTGAAGAAGCCGTACTGAAATGCCTTGCCTCTTGCCGCTATCTGGCGCTCATCATAACGAAGTTCTTCTTTGGATTCCTTCGAAAGAATCAGCAGCAGGTAAACCATCGCTACACCGAGCAAACCGCCTCCGAGAACATCCAATAACAATCTCCAGGAATTCTTAGAACCGCCGGCCAGTACATTTCCTGCAACAAATGACATAACGGCCATAATAATCACAAAACCTAAAACAAAACCAACTTTCTTTTTCATAAAAGTAACCCCCTTGTTTTCTTGTAAGCATACAATACAACATGGATTACATTATGTCAACTATATTTTACAAATTATTTTTTATAACTTACATTTTGTCCGCAAAAACCCCTCCTTGGCCACAAGGCATCAGGACATTGCCTTTTTACTTGCGGTCTGCAGGAGGGGGGGCTTGCAGATATTTTTCTATTTAGTTAGGTTGCTGCTGCCGCTGCGGCTGCTGCCTGGGCTGCCTCGATTGCTGCCAGGACCGTCTGTTCCACCAGCGCTCTGATCAAAGTCTCATTGACAATCGCATTCTGACCGCCTTCCGCAGGATAAGTCATCAGTACAATCAGCGCTGCATATAAAATGCGGTTCTTTTTGTCGATGTCAATGCCCTTGAAGTACTTCTGTTCTGCCAGATAATCGTCTACCTCGCAGATTGCCAGAACCAGTTCCTCCAACAGGCAGTCATCCAGCAGAGAAAGCACGCCGTAATAAGCCAGGCTGTCTGCCTTGTCCACCTTTCTTGCGCTGAGTTTCAAGAGTTCCATAATCTTTTCCACATTCTCCACATTGCGGCTTGCGGTGACGCGGCTCAGGGAAAGAATCTCGGCCAGAGTGTAGGCGGCATCATTATTGTTTGCCAAATCCTTGCAGGCGGTGTAATTTGCTTCCACTGCCGCATTCGCCTCTTCTGCGGTGATACCGTTGACAGCCAGCATTGCGAGAACGCCTCTGTCTCGGTCATTGACCATAAAGGGATGATTGGAATGTAAAATCTTATATAAAGAATCGTAGCGGTTGATGTTCTCCACCAGATTATAATCGTCGCTGTGGTCTGCCAGAGTCATAAGCGCCAGCACGGAATACGGTGAAGTGGACCATGCTTTCAGTTCCTTCAACTGTGTCAGAATGAATTTCAGCTTCTCCAGATATGCTTCCGGATCTGCCTGATTCATCATTTTCACTGCGATGCAGACATCGGAATTGCCGCCGCGCAGTCCGGAAAAGAAGGAAACCTTCTTCTTCAAAAGCTTCTTGCACTCCTCATATTTTTCGGGATTGACAACCAGCCCGTTCATCTCCGCCAGAATGGCTCCCATGAGGGCGCTGTGAGCAGCACAGGTTTCCCAGCTCATGGCCTTTCTTAAGAGTTCCGCACCGTCAACGACGATTGCTGCTGTCTCTAATAAATGCTCTGTTTTCATTTGTTTCACTCCTTACCAACTTAAGTTATCAAAAAATACTTTCGGCATCAAGTCAATTTTTTGCCCTTTATAAAGTTTTAATGTGCTTTTGAGATGTTAATATCGAAGAATTTCCGCCGATATTCTCCCGGAGAGTAGCCTGTCTGTTCTCGGAACACCTTGGTAAAATGGCTCTGGGAGCAGAAGCCCAGCGACTGAGAAATCTGAGAATAATCATAGGAAGTGCGAGTCAGCAGTGCTCTTGCCGTTTCCGTCCGCAGCCTTGTCAGGTAGCTGCTCAGGGTTTCACCGGTTTCCTTCTTAAATAAAGCTGACAGGTAGTTGGGCGACACCTCCGCATACTCCGCCAGCTTCTGCAGAGTAATCGATTCATTAAAATGTGAATCGATATAATTCAGGCAGAGCATTATGGGCTTCGAGTAGGTGTTCTCGCGTTTGAACTTGCGGACCATGTTGACATAGGTAGTAAACAGTCCCACATTGCACTGATGAATCTCCTCCTCGGTGGTTGCTTTGTCCGCCTTTTGAATATAAAGATCGCTGATGGCATAGGCTGTTTCCAGCGGAACCCCAGCCTCCACCACAAAGCGGGCCGCCAGCGCCGTATTTACAATGAAAAGATAGCGAATATTTCGAAGCGGGTCATCGGAAAGCTTGCCCTGGAGACCAGCCTGCATGTCCCTCTCACTCAGTTCCACCGCACGCATATCTCCCTGCTGCAGGTAATAATAACGCTGCATATCTTCGCTGTGGGTGGGATGAATGAAGCCGCGCTCTGCATTTTCATAGAGCAGCCTGCGGATTTCTTCTATTGCAATGGTTTGTTTTTCTGCCGTTGTTGTTTCCCCCATGGGCACTCCTTTCCAACCGCGTTTTTAGTAATATTGTTATATATATCATAATATTATGATATACCATGCCGCAAGAGTTTTTTATACTGAATATAATTCGTTGTCGAATTAAGGGGGGATACGAAACATGCAATATTCTAAATCAAAGGCTCTTTTGGGCATCTGTTCTATTTTTATCATTCTGCATCACATCAGTCAGAAGGTCTGCGCGCCCTGGCTGGAGCCCGGCATCAGACAGCACGGCTTGGAGCCCTTCTTTTCCGTGGGCTACTTCTTCGTGGCGGTGTTCTTTTTCTGCTCCGGCTACGGCCTGGTGAAAAGCTTCAAGACCAAGGAGGATTATCTCAAGGGCTTTATGGGAAAGCGAATCTTCCCGCTGCTTCTGACCTTCATCCTGACCAACATTGTTTACATTCTGGTGCGCATTCAGTACGACGGCTTCTCGCTGCCGTCCAATCCCTACTCCTGGTATGTGTACACCATCTTGCTTTTCTACCTCTGCTTCTATTTCATATTTAAGTATATGAAGCGATTTCAATTGGCGGGCATGACGGTTTGTCTGGTGATTTACACGCTTGTCTGCTATCTGGCCATTCCCAACAGCTGGCTCATCAATGCATCGCCTGTATTCCTGCTGGGTATGTGGTACGAGGGACATGAGGACGCCATCCGCGAGAAGGTGATGAAGCGCTACTGGCCCGTGCTGGTTGGCCTGCTGCTCGGCTGTGGGGTCTGCTTTGTACTCTCCGAGAACACCGGCCTGATTTATGCTTCCTTAAGCAGTGCCGTTTCCTATGAGCTTTTGGCCATCGGCAAGCTTGTCCTACAGGTACTGGCCTGTTCCTTCTTTACCTTATTCCTTGTGTGTTTGACTGAGAAGCTCCCCGTAGAGTGTGTGGTTACAAACTTCCTGGGCGGACTTACCCTGGAAATTTACCTGATTCACGGCCTCTTCGTCCAGCTGTTCAGCGCAAGCTTTATGGAGGTCGGTGCCGCACCCTGCTACATCCGAAACATCTGGCTCTACACTTTAGCAGTGCTGGCCTGCTCCATTCCCGCTGCCTGGCTGGTTCACCTGCTGTCCGGACTGTTCGGCAAATTCCTGCAGAAGTCCGCTTTTGCAAAGAGCCTGCTCTCTGACCTTCGCAGAACAGTGATGATTCTGCTGATTGCCCTTGCGGCTGTAACGGCACTCAGTGCCTACCACACCCACTCCACCACGAAGGGAAATGCCAAAAAGGTTGCGGAATATGAGGCAAAGAATGTTACCTATGTGGATATAAACGGCAGTAAAATGGCCGCCTCCGTTACCGGCGAGGGCGAAAAGACAATTGTCATTCTCCACGGTCCCGATGATCTGGCACCTATCGTCATGTTAAGCGATCTTGCCGACGCACTGGCCTCAGACTACCGCGTCATTGTTCCGGAACATTTCGGTTACGGCTTCAGCGATGACATTGACACGCCCCGCACCACCGAAAATATTGTTTCTGAGCTGCACACCCTGCTTGCAGAGCTGGGTCAGACAGAGCCTGTGATTCTCCTGCCTTACCTGACAGGCGGTGCTTACGCTCTGGCTTACCTGGAGCAGTATCCCGATCAGGTTGCGGCAATCGTCGGCTTCGATGCCTTCACACCTGACTGCGCCCGCTATTTCAGCCAGCTGTCACATTTCACCGACGAGGAAATGAACCTGTACTTAAAGCGCAGCGCCCGTTTTGAAAGAATCTCGCAGAAGTTCCTGCATATCACCGGCTTCAACCGCATGCTCCTTGCCAGATACGACATGATTTTCAGCAAGAAAAATGAAGCAAGCCGTGCTGTCATCAAGGAGGTCAGCATCGACACCCTGCTCACCAGGGCATATCAGGACGAGCAGCGCAGATTATATGAAAACTGCCTGACCACCGAGGGAATGGTTCTGCCCGAAGATTTGCCCGTAATGTTCATGGTAGACAACTACCTCGTGGCAAACCGCCTTTGGGACATTGACTGGAAGACAGTCTACGACCCGATTATCACCAACACCGCCCTGCAGGAAACCGATCACATGACAGGTGACACCGGCGATGTTTACTACTTCCCTACTGTCATCAGCAAGAAGCTGGTAGAATTCATGTCCGCACATTAAAGAAAAAAGCCCGACACAACCATGCCGGGCTTTTTTGTGCTCATTTTTTCTTATTTTCCGCTGCCGTCGTAGGCATGCTTCTCAACATAAATCATCATGCTGTTGTAGAGAATTAAGTAAATCATAACGGCCAGCAGGCCTCCGATTCCACCCACCAGAGCAGGTGCTACACTCTCCAGTTTCAGGGCAATGAGTACTGCCACCCAAAGGACAACACCAATAATGATATTTGCCAGGTGTTCCTTTCTCCATTTCTTCTTGTAGAAAGCTACCTTCTCCTTCAAATTGAAAGCGCTTGCCTCCAAAGCTACCTTAATGTTTTCTTCTGCCATCATCATAAACTCCTCCTGTTTTAATTTCTTACCACAGAGAAGTTCATTGATGGTCAGGCCGTAGAGATCACTTAACTGCTCCAGCATTTCAACGGGCGGCATGTAGTTGCCGGTCTCCCATCTGGAAACGGTTTTGTTTGTGACTCCGATCTTTTCCCCCAGTTCTGCCTGGGTCAGTCCCTTTTCTTTTCTGAGAGCTGCGAGGAACTCTCCCATCTTCACCATGTCCATCGTTTGGTCTCCTTTTCTGTGATGGCTTCAGTATAGGATTTTCTTCCCAAAATGTATTTACCAAAGACCGCGAATCGGTCTGTTTTTGCATTCGCTGTTTATGTCCAATGCCCGATTTTCCTTGAAAAACCTACAATTCCTGCTCGTAGCACCAGAAATCCTGTTCAAACATGTAGCACTCACCCACGTTATTAAAATGAAGGTGCTCGTAAGAGCGAACTGCCTTGATGTTATGTCGGTTCACCAGAAAATGAATGCTCTTGAAGCCGCGCTGCTTCAGAACCTGCATGCCGAATTTCAGCATTTCCCTGGCGATACCCTGATTCTGCATGTCCCGGGCTACTGCCAGACGAGACAATTCACCACCGGGCGCCAGTTCCTTGGTCCAGTACTCCAGAGCGTTCACCTCCTCGTCATGGTCCACAGAGATGGCCGCCAGAATTCTGCCGGTCTCGTCCTTCATGACAAATAGAGATTCTCTGGATAAATCATAGGTAATCTCCTGATTGTCGGGGTAGTGGTCGGTCCAGGGGCACCCCTCGAAACCGATCATCGATTTATATAACGCAAGCACCTCGGCGCGGTCCGCCTCGGTTGCATTCACAATTGTTCTTTCCATAGAAAACCTTCCTTACAGTGCTCTCAGCAAAATCATACTCCAAACGGGAGTAGCCAGCAGGGACAAAACCGTGGTCAGTACCACGCACTTGCTGGCGAAGATTGCATCTCCGTCGTACTTTGCCGCCAGAATCGCCGTAGTGCTGGCTGCAGGCATGGCAGTCAGCAAAACTGACACTCCTGTCGCAAGCGGATCGATGCAGAACAAACGGCATCCGGCGTACACAACCAGGGGCAAAAGCACCAGTCTGAGCACGGAAAATACCAGAATTGACTTATCAATCATCTCTTTTGGCTTCACATCCGCCAGAATCGTACCGATTACCATCATGGACATGGCCGTATTGCAGTTGCCCAGGTCCTTCAGCGCGGAGTTCAAGAATCCAGGTAATGACACTTGTGTCACCATAAAAATCATGCCCACAAAAACCGCGATAATGCAGGGATGGGTGATAACTCTCTTAAAAACTGCCTTCTTATCGGTGCCCTTGGTAAAGTAGGACACGCCCGCAGACCACATGATGATTCTCTGGGGAATCAGGTACACGCTGGCCAGTGCCAGGCCCATGCTGCCGAACACGCCCTCGGCGATGGGATTACCCAGGAAGCCTGAGTTGGAGGCCACTGTCGCGTACATGAACACGGGCTTATGGCCGGGCTCCACCTTGTTATAGAGCACTCTCGCCAGAAACGCGCAGAAGAACTGAATCAGGATGGAGATCAAAAGCACCAGCCCAAAGTTCACCAAGGTGCTTCTGTCGAACTCAATCATGAAGGACTTCACGATATTACAGGGCAGAATCAGATAGATAACCAAATCCGTCAGGTTCTTTTTGCCCTCGGCAGAGATAATATTCTTTTTTCGAAAGAAAAGACCCAGCAGCATCAGCAAAAACATGCGCAGCTGCAGGGATATCAATTCTGTAGTTCCCATTTCTTTCTCCTTTATGACGGTTGTGTCATATATTTTAGAGACGGCATTAAGAGGTTTTGAGTATGTTGGTGTTCCTTTTGGGACCATATGCAACGTCGGCACTTAGCGAGGTCTTTTCGAGCTTAGTGTCCGCTACGTTGCATTCTGAGCGAGAGCGAGTCCAAAAAGGAATATCACATACGAAAAAAAACTCTTAATGTCCGTCTAGGAATTAATCTTTCTCATGACCTCATCCAATGTAATGGGTGTGTACCCTATGCGTTCCACACTGACGCAGACGCTTTGTTTAGAAGAATCCTTATAGGAAGGATTCGCATGAACATGGCCGAACAGGTTGGCGTAGGGCATGTTGGTGTTGATGTAGAGGGGCTCATGGGAGAGGATGAAGAAGTCCTTGTAAACGATGGGCCATTCGGATGCCTCATCGAAGCCCATGGCACGCCACTGCTGGGCAGTAAACTGTCTGTCGTGGTTGCCCAGTATCAGGATTTTCCTGCCATGCAGGCGAGCCAGAATCTCACGATTCTTCTCCTCGTCGTAGCAAGAGAAATCGCCCAGCAGGAAGACGGTATCGTCGTCACCGACCGTTTTGTTCCAGTTCGCAATCAGTGCCTCATCCATCTCGGCCGGGCTTGCAAAGGGTCTGTTTTCATAGGCCATAATTCTCGCATCCCCAAAGTGGGTATCTGCAATAAAAAATTCCATATTATCGCTCCTCAGGTCATCAATCTACAGTTCCAATCCGTACAGCTTGTGGGAGTTCTCCCAGGCTGCCTTGCGGACAGTCTCCTCGTCCACCTGTTTGATCTGCGCCATTACTTCGACTACATTGGGAATATAGAGGGAGCAGTTGCGCTTTCCTCTGTAGGGAACCGGCGCCAGATAGGGGCAGTCGGTCTCCAGCACAATTCTGTCCAAGGGAATATATTCCACTGCTTCCTTCAGTTTCTTGGCATTGTTGAAGGTCAGCACGCCGCCGATACCGAAGTAAAAGCCTCTGTCCAGGAAGAATTTTGCGGTTTCCTTAGTGTAGGAATAGCAGTGAATGACACCGCCAATCTCCTCACACTTCTCTGCTGCCATGATATCGCAGGTATCCTTGGCCGCATCTCGGGAATGAATGATGACGGGCTTGCGGATTTCCCTGGCCAGCTGCAGCTGACGCACAAACCATTCCTTCTGAATCTCTCTGTCGGGCTCATCCCAGTAGTAATCCAGACCGATTTCTCCCACTGCCACGCATTTGGGCAGCTGCGCGGTCTCCTTCAGCCAGGCAAAATTCTCCTCATTCAAATCTCCGGTATCGCAGGGATGCACACCGATGGCACCGTAGACATGGTCATATCGGTTCATCAGCTCAACCGTATTTTTGCAGGTAGCAATACTTGCGCCGACATTTACAATCTTGGCAATGCCTGCTTCCGGCAAAAGCTTCCCTAACAGTTCCTCTCTGTCTTCATTAAACTGCTCATCGTCATAATGAGCATGTGTATCAAAAATAGGTGTCATCTTGTTATTACTCCAAATCCACAGACTACATCTTTTACTTCAATGTTATCCACAAGGCTGCAGTAGTTACCCTCACGCTGATACAGTTTTACCGTTCCGGTACCTGTGGTTCCTCTGAGAGAACGATTGCTGCTGCCATCCTGCGCGCTTTGCTCCAGCACTTCCATGCCTTCCTTCGCACAGCGAATGTTTGCGGTGATAATCTGGCGGTTATTGCCCATCTTTACATGCCAGATGACCTCGTCGTCCGTCTCAATGATTTCCACGCGGGTTCTGGGATTTGTCAGGGGCTTCTTGTAATCAATCACATACTCGATTCCGCGGTATCCCACAATTCCCACATACTTTCTGCCCGTGGAAACGCCGCAGATTTTCTCCCGGCTGCCGCTTACAACAAACAGGGAATCCTCCAGCTTCTCACCGGTGAGATTGCTGGTCAGGTTCTCCGAAATCAGGGAAATCATCACTTTTCTTCTATGTGGTTTACAGCTGCAACAATTTCTTGCATCGCTCATATCATTTACCTCTCAATACTTACAAACTACCAATTCATAATTCTCTTTACTTCAGCTGCTACCAGCTCAGAGCTGTACTTCTGGGTCACAGGTGAAGGATGCCAGTCAGCGCCGTAACCGTCTGCAGCGTTCTGCTCGGGCAGATGCAGGTAATGAACTGCCTTGTCACCGGTCTGATCTGCAAAAATCTTCACTGCCTCCTCCAGGGAGCCAACCAGTCTCTGGTCCATGGTACCCAGCACGCAGAGAATTTCTGCCTGAGGATTCTTCTCACGAAGGAAGCCCAGGAACTTCACATACTCATCTCTGTAGTGGTCGCGTCTCTCCTGAATGTCCTTGCACCAGCTGCCGTCGTTGGTGCCTAAATTCACGATAATCATCTGGGGTACAAAGCGGGAGAAGTCCCATTTCTCCCAGGTTTCCTCGCTGCCGCCGAAGAGTCTGGAGGAACCGGACAGGTCGGTGAACTGATAAATCCTGGGCATCAGTCCTACCTCAATTCTGCGCTCGATTGCGTTCTCCTCCACATAATGAGAAATAATACCGTTGCCGCTCCAGCTGACCAGCTGTGCCTCTGCATCCACTGCCTTTGCAGTCAGCAAAGAGTAGGACTTGGTAGGGTTCTCAGTCTCGGTATGGAAAGGAATTGCCTCGCTAGCGGCCTCAACGCCGTAGCCGCAGGTAATGGAATCGCCGATAATCTCAAGCTTGCGCTCCTTGTGAGCGGGAGGTGTGCACAGGCAATCGGTATCAATCTCAATCCACCGGATACCGCAGGTGCCGAAGGGAACCTCAGAATACTTCTGAATGGTAATGGTAACCTCTTTCTCGGTCTCGCTCTCGAACAGCGTGATTTCCTGCTGTGCCTTGTCCAGGCAGATTCTCTGAGAAGGCAGCTCCTCATCTCCTACATAAACCGCAATGCGGCCCAGCAGATTCTCTTCAAATTTCTCCGGATCGCTTAAAATGGAAGCCACTGCCCTCTTTCCCTTGAAGGTAAATGCGATATTGCTGCCGGAATATCCCAGATACAGCACGCCGTCCTTTGTCAGTGTTCTTCCCACAATTCTCACATTTTCTTCTGTTGCAGTAAATTTCATATTTATCATCCTTTCATGTGACCGAGCCACTTTGTTCTCGTTATGATTGCTATTCATGGCACCTGCCACCCTTTTGCCGGTCAGTTTCTATCCTTCTTTTGCCAGATTTACTTCTATTAACATTCTCTGTGCTGTTCTCCGGCGATAAAAATCATCGAAAAGGCACATTTCATTGTCTTCCGATGTCTATCAGCGCAAGACTTTTGCGATTTCTCATCGATTTCGTAATAATCTCTCCTAATCGATGAGATTTTTAATACTATCTGACGATTTTTTCATCGGAATTGTCATAATCCAGAATTTCGATGAAGCAACTGTCCTATTTTCACGGAAAATCTCATCGGAAACAAAATTTTCCTGATTCTCGATGTTTATCAACAAATCAAGCCTTTTTCTTCACATCGATAACTACAAAATTTGTTATCTCGATGAACTTTCGCTGAAGCAGGCTCAAAAAGAATCCGCCGGAACCCTCTCAAACTTCTCGATTCCTTAATCTGTCGCCACATTATCTCTTGTAATATTTTTCAACCACTTCTTGCTGAAATATCTCTTAAATACCCAGGGCCATTTTACAAACTCGTCGGTGCAAAGCAGGAAGTACACCCAGAGCACCGGAAGCTTCAGCACAAAGGCTGCGAAAAAGCCCAGAGGCACCGCATAGACCCACATATCTATGGTATCGCAGATGAAACCAAACTTGGTATCACCGCCGGCACGGAAAATGCCGGCAATCATGGTCGTATTCACCGCTGCGCCCATGACATAGTAGGAATTAATCAGAAGCATCACCTTCAGATAGCCCATGGCGGTCTCTGTCAGATCCGCGAAGGAAAGCACCACCGGTGTCAGCGCCAATGTAATCACGCCGCCGATAATTCCTGTGACAACCGTCATTTTCACAGACTCGCTGCCGCAGATTTCCGCCTCCTTCATCTTGTTTTCACCGATAATATTGCCCAGCAGAACGCTGCTGCCGGTAGCCAGTGCAAAGCAGAAGGTGGTACTGAAGTTGCGGACTACCACCACGATGGAGTTCGCTGCCACCGCGTCGTTGCCCAGATGCCCCAGAATCACGGAGTACATGGAGAAAGCCGCGCCCCAGACCACATCATTGCAGAGTGCCGGCAATGCCAGTCGGATAAAGTCTGACTGAAGCACCGCATTTTTCTTAAACATATACAGGAGATTCAGCTTAATCTCCTTATTAAACATGGAAACAATGATACAGCCGATGAGCTCCACTACTCTGGAAATGGAGGTAGCGATGGCAACACCGGCTGCGCCAAGCTTCGGCGCGCCGAACAGACCGAAAATAAACACTGCATTCAGACCGACATTCAAGGTAAAGGCCATGGCGTTCAGGAACATGCAGACCGTCACGCGGCCGATACTTCTCAGAATCGCTACATAAACCTCCAGAATACCCCAGCACAGATAGGCAACGGACAGCACGCGCAGGTAGGAGGCGCCGATGGTAATCAGCTCGGGATCATTGGTAAAAATCGTCATCAGCTGCCTGGGAATAAACATTGCCATCGCCGCAAAAATCACCGACATAGTCAGGGAAAAGCGCAGACAGATACCCTCCAGCGCGCGGATGGCCGCCATATCCTTCTTGCCGTAGTACTGCGCGCAAAGCAGTGTAACACCGGTGCCCAGTCCGTAGTAGACCATGAAAAGGACATTGGTATACTGCGCCGCCAGAGACACGGCTGAAATGGAGGACTGGCCCACATAGTTTAACATGATGACATCTGCAGAGCTCACTGCCGCACTGAGCAGGTTTTGGATGACAATGGGCAAAGTCAGTTTTATGATTTGTTTTCGAATCTCAGATTTTGTGTTCATGAAAGTTTCTTATCCTTTCGAAGCATCCAAAGGAACAGTCCCAGGCAGATAACCGCGCTGAGCGCAGAACCTGCGGGAGCCGCACAGCCCATGGGAAACAGTGTTTCCGGGAACAGCCTGGAAGCCAGATAAGCACCGGGAATACGGACCGCAACCACGGAAATCATATTGTGAATAAATGAGTAAATACTCTTGCCGTAAGCACAGAAGTAGCCGCTGAAGCAGAAATGAATGCCTGCCAGCGCGCAGTCAAAGATATAGGAGCGCAGGTACTGAGCACCCAGTCGGATGACCTCAGGCTCCTCATTGACGAACAAGTCCAGAATCTGCTCGGGGCAAAGCTGGCAAAGGCAGCCGATAATCAGGCCGAAGACAATACAGATGCCCACGCCGTAGTACAGAATGGTTCTGCCGCGCTCATGCTTGCCCGCACCCGCATTCTGGCTGGCCAGTGCGGAAACCGTTGAAAGCATGGAAGAAGGCACCAGGAATACGAAGCAGATAATCTTCTCCACGATTCCCACTGCTGCTGCCACATCCACGCCTCTGCCGTTGGCAATGGCAGTAATCACGAGGAAGGAAATCTGAATCAGTCCGTCCTGAGCCGCGATGGGCACACCAACATGAAGCAGGTCTTTTACAATCTGCCCGTCGGGACGCAGGTCCTCCCCGGAGGCAATCAGGTCCATCTTTCGGCTGCGAATGGTTATGATGGCGAAGCAAACACTCAGGCCCTGAGCCGTTACGGTCGCCAAAGCGGCACCGAAGGCACCCATTCCGCAGGGTCCAATCAGAATATAGTCCAGAATAACATTGATGACACCTGCAACTGCCACGAAATACATAGGAGTCTTGGAATCTCCCTTTCCGCGAAAGATACTGCTGATGACATTATAGGCAGTGATAAAGGGCACGCCCAGGAAGCAGACGGTCAGATAGGTCTTTGTCTCCGCTGCCGCCTCTGCGGGAGTGGCAATCGCCTTGATGATGCCGTTTCTTGCAAGCAAAAGCACCAGCATAAAGCCGATGGAAAAGATTGCGAACACCGTGATGGTGGAACCGATGACCCGACGGGCCTTCTTCTCGTCCCCGGCACCTACCGCATGTCCCACATGAACCGTGGTGCCCATGGCCAGTCCCACAATGATAACCGTAAGCATGTGGGTAATCTGGCTGCCCACCGAAACAGCGGTAATGGTATCCGCACCGTTAAACTGTCCCGTGATAAACAAATCCGCCAGACCGTAAAAGGTCTGCAGAAAACAGGATAATAAATATGGTAAGGAGAAGCGGAGCATTCCTTTTACAATGCTGCCCTCCGTCAATTCAGACTGCATGGTATAATCCTCCATTCTTTACGAATCTTATCACAAGAAGCGGGCAACTTCAAGGCATCCGTCCCCCTGAGCGCCTGAAACGGACAAAAAATGAATACAACTGGACAAGATATAAAAATCTTTTTGCAAATGAGTATGCTAGAATACTATAAAACTAAATTCACCGTATTTTTCGGTCGAAGGAGATATTTGAAGCATGAGAAAAGATGAGACCTTAAAGCATCGTAAAGCCTCTTCCACCCTGAGAGTCGTTGACAAGGCAGGCAATCCCGTTGCCGGCAAGAAACTGACCCTCCGTCAGACCAGACATGAGTTTCTGTTCGGATGCGGCGCCTTTGATTTCCTGGCACTGACCAATCCCCACAAGAACACAACCGTCGATTTGTTAAAGCCTCTGTCCGATGACGAGGACTTCTTAAAGAAGAGAACCGATCTGTGGCTTGACCTTTACAACTACGGTACATTGCCCTTCTATCTCGGCGGCTATGAGCCCACCGAAGGCAATCCCCAGTTTGAGAGCCGCATGAACGCAGCAAAATATATGAAGGACAAGGGTGTTACCCTGAAGGGTCATCCCCTCTGCTGGCACACCGCTTGCGCAAACTGGTTGATGGACTACGACAACGAGACCATCCTGAAGAAGCAGCTGGCTCGTATCGATCGTGATGTAACCGCCTTCAAGGGCGTCATCGACAAGTGGGATGTTATCAACGAAGTTGTTATCATGCCCATCTTCGACAAGTATGACAACGCAATCACCAGAATCTGTAAGGATCTTGGCCGTGTAGGTATCATCAAGGAGACCTTCGCAGCAGCCAAGGCAGCAAATCCCGATGCAGAGCTTCTGTTAAATGACTTCAACACCTCTACCAACTACGAGATTCTGATTGACGGCTGTCTGAATTCAGGCGTGCCCATCAGCACCATCGGTATTCAGTCTCATCAGCACCAGGGCTACTGGGGCGCTGAGAAGCTGGAGCAGGTACTGGAGCGTTTCGAGCATTTTAATTTGCCCATTCACTTCACCGAGAACACACTGGTTTCCGGTGACCTGATTCCCGAATATATCACTGACCTGAACGACTGGCAGGTTGAAAAATGGCCCTCCACTCCCGAAGGTGAGGAGCGTCAGATGAAGCAGACCGAGGAAATGTACCGCATCCTCTTCTCTCACCCTCAGGTTCAGGCTATCACCGGTTGGGACTTCACCGACGGCGCATGGCTGGGTGCTCCCAGTGGCGTGCTTCGTGTTGACAACACACCCAAACCCGTGTATAACAGATTAAAAGAAATCATCAAGGGCGAATGGTGGACCGTTGAAACCATTTGCACCGACGAGAACGGCTTTGTAACCGTTGAAGGCTTCAAGGGCGACTATGTTCTGGAAGACGAATCTGCGAAAGCTACTCTGAAACTTACCGACGGAATCGGTGAGCAGACAGTTATTTTATAATGATAATCAAACTATTTTGATTATACCCCCCTCTATAATCCCCTCAGGTACCCCCCATTAACGCCTGAGGGGATTCCCATTTTTATGGAAAATTCTACCCGAACATTTCATTTTCCTTTATAATGAAAAGTATCAAATACAAAACAGGAGGATCTACCATGGAATCACCGATTGAAGTATTCAGAAGAGAGTGTCTGGAATCCGACACAGCCCGGGATGCCGGCCTGACCACACCGGACGACATCGAAAGATTTGATAACATCTGCTACGGCGAGAGCAAGAGCGAGCAGATTCTGGATGTATATCGTCCTTTAGGATGCGCAGGCAAGAAGCTTCCCGTTATCGTCAGCGTACACGGCGGCGGCTGGGTTTACGGCAGCAAGGAAATCTACCAGTACTATTGCATGAATCTGGCACAGCGCGGCTTTGCGGTTGTCAATTTCACTTACCGTCTGGCACCGGAGAACAAGTATCCCGCTCCCACGGAAGATACCAACCTGGTTTTCGGCTGGGTTCTGGCAAACGCCGACAGGTACGGCTTCGATACCGACCGTCTCTTTGCGGTAGGCGACTCCGCCGGCGCGCAGAATATCGGCCTTTACTCCTGCATTCTGACCAACCCCGCCTATGCTGCGGAATATGAAACCCTTTACGGGCTGAAGGCGCCCGCCGGTCTTTCCCTGAAGGCAATCGGCCTGAACTGCGGCGTCTATTATGTGGACCCCGACGGCCCTGCAGGCTTCCTGGAAGGTCTGATGCCTGAAAAGGGAACCCACGACGAGCTTCTCCGCATGTCCATCGTGGATCACATCACTCCCGCATTTCCTCCCTGCTATATCTTCACCGCGAACGAGGACTTCTTAAAGGATGCCCCCGCACTGCTGATGAAGGTGCTTGACGAGAACAAGGTGCCCTACGGCTACAAGCTCTACGGCGATGAGACCAATCCTCTGAAGCATGTCTTCCATTGCAATGTGCGCAGCGCAGACGCCAAGGAAGCAAACGACGACGAGTGCAATTTCTTCAAGAAATATTGTTAATTCCATATGCCATCAAAAATGCGGCCGGGCAAAATAGCCTGACCGCATTTATTGTTTTCCTTATTCCTCCAGAAATGCCTGCATTCTCTCGCACACATCCGTCAGTATTTCCAGGTTTTTCATCACACTATCCTGCTCCAGGGAATGATTCACGCCGTCATATACATGAACCGGAATGTTCCGCTCCTCACAGGCTTTCACAATTACATAATAATCCACCCAGGGGTCTGCCGTGCCCGTAAATGCGATGGCGTTCTTCGGCTCAAAACGGAAGGTTTCCTCCAGGGGTGTCTGCAGCACCAGCTTGCAGTCAATCTCATGCTTCGCCGCATAGGCACTTGCAATGATGGTTCCCACACTTTTTCCCACAAACAGAACCTTGTCATACTCCCCAAAATTGACCTCCGCAAGTGTCTTTTCCGCCTGCGCGTACAGGTTCTCGAAAACCTCCTTCATCTTCTGCGGATTGCCCCGCATACCGGAGGCATCACAGCTGTAGGTGAGGTTGATATGCTCCTCATAGCCGGCTTCACAGGCCACATCTCTTCCGTAATATAACAATGGTTTGTCACAATGATATCCCACGCCGGGGAAAAATACCGCCAATTTTTTCTCTGTCATTTCCTGTCCCCACATTTCCTTGCTTTTGCTGCAGCAAGCTCCCGTAAAGTATACCACAAAATCTGATGTTATCCCACAATTTCTCCACAGAAATAAGCAGTTTTCCCCACCCTCCTTCATTTACAGAAGCAATGAATTTTTGGTATAATAGACGCAGACAATAACAGAAAACAAAGAGTCCCCAACCGGGACAAAGAAAGGAGTTTTCCATGAAATATTATGTTGACGCAAACGCCCAGAGAAGCGGCGACGGCTCCAAAGAGCACCCTCTTCGCTCCATCCAGGCAGCAGCAGAGCTGGCACTTCCCGGCGACGAGGTTATCGTAGCTCCCGGCGTGTACAGAGAGTATGTAAATCCCAAGCATGCAGGTTGCGAGCAGGCTCGTATCACCTACACCTCCTCCACCCCCAAGGGTGCAGTCATCACCGGCGCTGAGCCCGTGAAGAACTGGGTTCCCTTCGCCGAGAATGTCTGGACAGCCCGCATTCCCAACGAGATTTTCGCAGATTACAACCCCTACACCACTCTGGTATTCGGCGACTGGTTCGACGCTTCCTACATCGCACATACCGGTGAAGTATTCCTGAACAACAAGTCCCTCTACGAGGTAACCAGCCTTGAGAAGGTTATCACTCCCGTGGTTTACAAGAAATCCTGGGATTCCGCTTTCTCCGTATACTGCTGGTACACCGAGCAGGACGAGGAGACCAACGAGACCGTTCTCTACGCAAACTTCCAGGGCATTGACCCCAACGAGGAAAATGTAGAGATTTCCGTTCGTGAGAACTGCTTCTACCCCGCAGCCGAGGGCATCGGTTACATCACCCTGTCCGGCTTTACCGTATGTAAGGCGGCTACTCAGTGGGCACCTCCCACCGCATATCAGGAAGGTATGGTAGGCCCTCACTGGTCCAAGGGCTGGATCATCGAGGATTGTGAGATTTCTCACTCCAAGTGCTCCGGTATCTCTCTTGGTAAGTACAAGCAGCCTAACAACGACAACAAGTGGTCCCTGACCAAGTTCAAGGACGGCACCCAGACCGAGCGTGACTGCATCTGTCAGGCACAGCTGGAGGGCTGGACCAAGGAAAACATAGGCTCCCATATTGTCAGAAGAAATGACATCCACGATTGCGGCCAGACCGGTATCGTAGGTCATCTGGGCGGCGTGTTCTCCATCATCGAGGACAACCATATTCACCATATCAACAACAAGCAGAACCTGGCAGGTGCCGAAATCGGCGGTATCAAGATGCATGCGGCAATCGACGTCATCATCCGCAGAAACCATTTCCATCACTGCACCAGAGGCTTGTGGCTTGACTGGCAGGCACAGGGTACCCGCGTGACCCAGAACCTGTTCCATGACAACACTGTTCCCAATCCAGAGAACATTTCACCTGACAACATCGACATCGGCGAGGACATCTTCGTTGAGATTTCTCACGGTCCTACCCTCATCGACAACAATGTTCTGCTTTCCGACTTCTCTCTGAAGCTCCCTACCCAGGGCGTTGCAGTGGTACACAACTTTATCGCAGGCTCCTTCACAGCTGTCAGCCGCGGCGTAGACAACGGTACACCTACCCTGCCTTCTCCCCGCTACACTCCTTACCATCTGCACCACAGAACCGAGGTTGCAGGCTTCATGACCGTTCTTCACGGCGACATGAGATTCTACAACAACATTTTCGTGCAGAAGGACATCCGTCCTGTTATGGCAGGCTTCCATGAGACCGTTAAGGATGACGAGTGGACCGACGGCAACTTAATCTGCGGTACCAATCCTTACGAAGCTTATCCCACCTATGAGGAATGGCTCACCATGTTTGAGGGCTACTGCGGCATGGGCTCCAAGAAGACCGACCGTTACTACTCCAAGCTTCCCGTATGGGCAGGCGGCAATGTTTACTTCAACGGCGCTGTTCCCATGTCCAAGGAAACCGATGCAAAGGTTGACAAGGAGCACAAGGTAACCTACGACCTCATCGTTGACGAGGAAGGCTATAAGCTCTCCACCAATGTTTATGACTTCTTAAATGCCGGTGACTGCAGAATCATCAACACCGAGACCCTCGGCATCGCCTTCGAGCCCGAGCAGCCCTTCGAGAATCCCGACGGAACTCCCATCGTATTCAATCAGGACTACTTCGGCAACACCAGACCTGTGAATCCTCTTCCCGGCCCCTTCTGCTGCGGAAAGGCTGCTGCAAAGGTTCTGTTCTAAAAATGCACATTACAAAAGCCCGCGGATTTGTTCCGCGGGTTTTTTTTGCCCTGACAGCATTAATAAATGCTGCTTACCAGGTAGATCATTCTACTTCAACCCCAGATGGCCTTCATCAGCTCGGGGTAAGCGTCGTCTGTGATGTTGATGGCTCTGTGAACCAGCTCATCCACGATGGGGCCCACCGTATCCTCGTTCACGATGGCATCTGCCGCCAGATCGACGGTGTTGCTCTTGGGGTCAATGAAGAACTTCACCCATCTGTAGGTCTTGTTCAGGTTGCTGCAGACTTCAAGAACCTTGTCTTTCTTGTCTTCAGGCACTTTACAGATGGCCCAGCTTCTGATTGCGATGGAAGTGTCGTCCTCGTCAAAGAACACTCTGGTCTCCATCTTTTCCATGTTATCCAGACCACTGAAGGTAATACTGATTGCCTTGCCTTCCTCAAGGACATGATAACGGAGTTCCTCACGATCCATATACATTGTTGCTGCCAAATAGGTACTCATACGCAAAACCCTCCATTTTCTTCATTTGATAAGTCAATTGTAAGGGTTAATCGCTTTTCCTACAATGAACCGCTGGTTTCATCGGTAGTAACAATTTTCACTGCAGCCCTTTGGGAACAGTTCCCGGCGCATTTCCTCCAGGTAGGCTGTCTCATCGGCAGATTCCTCCAGAATCGAAAGTGCTCTCTTCGCACTCTCAATATCCCTGCGCATATCGTCGATATAATTTCCGCGGCCCACAATCTTCAGGTGTGTCACGCCGGATTCCCGCAGCTTCCAAAGCGCACAGAGGCCGCAGCCCGTCTCCCCGGGAAGATATTCCTCCGCTGCAAGATTAATCTTCGGCTCTGCTGCCGTCAGGCTTGCCTCCCTGCCGATGTCCATTCTGCCCAGTCGTGAGGGCACATGGCACATATGGCAAAGCTCGTCACAATGCAGGGAATTGCAGAAAGCCCCCGTGAAATGGCACATTTCGTTCAGAAAGAAGGCCTCGTATTCCGGAATCTGTCCTGCCAGTCTTCCGATGATTTCCTTCATTTCCGCCGGACTGTTCTTGCGATGGAAAATCACACGCTGCAGGTCAAATGCCGCAAACTCCTTCAGAAAGAGGCTGTTCACCTCCGCCATCTCTCCGCTCAGGTGTATTTTGCAGCTAAGTCCCTGCTGTCTCAGATACACAAGCAGTGCCGGATCCGCAATAATATAGGAAGAGAACCCAATCTCCATGCATCCGGAGATAATCTCCCCCAGTTCCTTATACTGTTCGCCGCTGTAGGTCAGCGCATTGAAAGCCAGCGTCACGGGCACACCTGTTTTCGCCTTCTTTTCCGCCAGAATCCTCAGTTCTTCAAAGGCACCCACCTGCACATTGACATAGCGCACTTCCCTGCGGTTTGCAGGGCGAAGCACACCGTATTTTTCGCTCCAGAAAGCAGGCACATAACCGCAGAACAATTCGTCCGCGCCTGCCTTCGCATACGCATCATATTCTTCTATGGATTTTGATCCTATGGATCCCAATCCGGCCACAAGCTTCATGGGGTGTACCTCCTTTCTATCGTTTCTCATTAAAACAGGTTCACTACCACGCGAGTTACGCCGCTTTCCAGGTATCCTTCCAAATACGATGCATCAGACAGGGCGCGTTCCTCGTAGCCGAAAAGGGAGTTGCCGTAGCCGATGGCGTGGAGATGGTCGGGGTAGAGATAGGTATATTCGGTGCAGTAGCCGGGGCAGTCTGTGATGAGGCGCTGAGTGCCGCGGCTGCCCTCCAGGCAGCGGGCTGCCAGAGTGCAATACTGCGAGGTATTTGTCTGATAGTAGGGTAAGTGCAGGTGATGCGCACCGGCCGGCAAAGGAAATGCAGGGCCGCAGGCTTCCCACTCAAAGGCTGCAATACCGTATTTCTGCTGCAAAAATTCTCGATAGAAGGACTGACTCAGGTTATTGGCGCCGGCAGCCTCAGAATTTGAAACATAGTCCTTCGCATACTGCATGCGGGTGTCCTTGCGGCGCTTGTTTAGCAGCACACCCAGGGAAAGTTCATAGTCCAAATCCTGCAATAATGCGGCCATTCCCCAGTCATTCACCACTGCCTCGTAGCGTAGAAGATTGCTTGCCCCAAAGGCTTGTACCTCACGAAACAGGTCTTCTGCCGCTGTGATAAACTCCTCCCGCAGGTAGGTTGTTACCAGAGTAACCGCAATATCCTCCCGCAGTGCCTTGTCCAAAATCGCAAGCAGCTGCTCCCGCTTCGGGAACAGGTTATGGCAGAACTGATTTCCCACATAGAGCCTTGTAACCCTGCGCTGCGCCAGAGGATGCTCTCCCAAACCTGCCGTGTTCCAATAATCTCTTACAAATTCAGCCAATGGCTTCGCAAGATAAGCCTGATACAAAGCCGGTCTGTCCAGCGCAATCGCCGGCTCAAAATCACCTGCCGCAAACGCGCCCGGCATCTGCCTTACCGTCTGGCAGGCGGTCGCATACCAGTCTTGCTTTTGCGAACGGAAATCCACGGTGAACTTTTCATCCTGCTCTGCAGGATAACCTGTGAGTACCCGGGATAATTCCCCGTCGCTCTCTTCTGTCTTCAGCTTCACATATTGGGAGTATTCCTGCCAGAAACGCTCGACCTCCCGGCGAAACCGCGCATCATCTACCGAAACCCGGTAAACAAAGCCTTCCACGTCCGCCTCGCAAGGAGAAATCACAGCCCCTGTCAGCTGCAGGTGCTCATATCGATTCTCCGCTCCGTGATAGAGGAGCAGCTCCATCCGACAGTCTCCCGCAGGCACCGTTTCTAAAGTCTGAAAGGAGAAGCCTTCCGCCGAAAGGTCATTCACTCGCAGTTCCAGTTCTTTTTCTTCTATATATAGGTAGGCTGCTGCCAACGCAAATGTCATTCTGTGCTCCTCCTTTCTCTAATCACGATACAAAAAATGCGGAGAACATTTTGCCCTCCGCCTTTTGCTTAAAATAATGCCGCTCTGAACGCCTGCTTCAGGCCCTCAGGAATTTCTTCTCCAACAAAAATCTGCATCATACCCTTGGGAGTGAAGTGTCCATCCGCTACATACTCCTGCAAATTATGTTTGCTGGACTCAATATTAATATGATCCTTAAAGGGAATCAGTCGAACGAACTCCTCGCCTACATAGAAGCTGGGAAGCTTCGCCCAGATTCTCTCCTCCGGCTTGGGAGATGCATTCTCGAAAATCAGATCCCTGAGATTGTAATACAGATCGATAATCTCTTCAGGATATTTACTCAAAACGATTTCGACATTTTCCTCCATACTATGTCACCTTTTTTCCTTCCAAATCAATTCTGTGCACCATTATAACCACAAACCCTTGATTTATCAAGCAAAAATCGCCATCGCCAGGGTTCCTGCCACCATGAGCAGAAGTCCCGCCGCTGCTTTTGCCTTCAGCTTCTCCTTTAAAAACAGACCGGAAAAGGCTATGGTAACCAGAATACTCAACTTATCGATAGGCACCACTACACTGACAACGCCGTTCTGAATCGCGTAGTAGTAGCAGAGCCAGGACCCGCCGGTTGCCAGACCGGAAAGGCAAATGAACGCAAGCTCTTTGCCGTCAATTCCGCGGACAGACCTTTGTTTTCCTTTCACGAAAACCACCAGCCAGGCCATCAGAAGCACTACGCAGGTGCGAATCGCGGTTCCCAGGTTAGATTCCACGCCGGTAATTCCCACCTTGGCCAGAATAGAGGTTCCTGCTGCAAAGACTGCCGACAACACCGCATAGAGCATCCAGCCCTTCTTCTCCTCCTGCACTGCTGCATCCTTCTTTTCAATCATCAGGAAAATGCCGACTGCAATCAGCACCGTGCCCGCCAGCTTCACCGGAAGGTTCTTCGTCTCTCCGAAAATCAGAATCGCCAGCAGAACCGTCAGAATCGTACTGGACTTATCGATAGGCACTACTTTGTTGACATTCGCCATGGACAGCGCCTTGAAGTAGCAAAGCCAGGACCCGCCGGTGCAAAGCCCCGACAATATCAGAAACAGCAGCGATTTCCCGCTGATTTCCGTAATGCTTCCCGCAGAACCCACTACAAATACCATCAGCCAGGAAAAGCCCAGCACCACAATTGTTCGAATCGCTGTCGCCACATCCGAGTCCGTTTTCTTGATTCCACACTTGGCCAAAATCGCGGTCAAACCCGCAAAAATCGCAGATAACACTGCCATCAATAACCACATAGTACCGACCTCCGGTGCAATTCTTGTGTCACAAAAAAACGGCCGGAGATAATCTCCAACCGTTTTCCTTATGCACCGCCAGGGGCTCGAACCCTGGACACCCTGATTAAGAGTCAGGTGCTCTACCAACTGAGCTAGCGGTGCGTCTGTCGTGTCGACAAGTGGTATCATACAACAACCATATTGAAAATGCAAGCATTTTTTGAAAAAATTTTCAATCGCCGCCAACGACCGAATCGTCTGGCCCTATTTTTGCAGTGCTCGTAGAAACGCACAAAAAAGCCATCCCCCAAGGCTCCTATGTCCTTAAAAGATGACTTTCGAGTGCACCGCCAGGGGCTCGAACCCTGGACACCCTGATTAAGAGTCAGGTGCTCTACCAACTGAGCTAGCGGTGCATTTATGCAATTTCAAGAGGTTTCCCTCCAGACAAGTGCTAGTATACAACAGCGATTTCAAAAATGCAAGCACTTTTTTTATAATTTTTTCATATTATTTATATTTTTGATGAAATTCTATTGCTCGGCCGCCGCACCGTTTTCTCTGCAGTTTTTGCAGTAGCCGTAAAGCTCCAGCTTGTGGTTTGTAATGGTAAATTCGTCGGTTTCCTTCTCAAAACGAATATGACTGAAGGGACAGCTCTGCAAGGGAATGCGCTTATGGCACTCCAGGCAGACTGCATAGTGCGTATGCTCACCGCGGTTCAGGGCGTAAAAACAGGTGCCGTCCTCCATAGCCGCTTCCTTTTCTACCAGACCCTTCTCCTCAAAAGCTGCCAGAATGCGGTAGATAGTAGACAGGGCATACTCCTCTCCGGCACTTTCCTTCTCCACCAGATTGTAAATGCGCACTGCGTTTAACGGCTCCTCCGCCTCCTGCAGAATGTGGTACACCAGCTTGCGCTGCTTCGTCCACTTGATGCCGGCCGGATATTCAGATGTTTCCTTCTCCAAATCATAGACGCCCACGCGTCTGCTCTCAGAATGTTCGTGCATATTAATCACCTAAACTAAAAAATCAACTCGGCAATCATACCCATGACTGCACCAATCAGATACAAAAGTCCCAGAATGCGAAGGTTTTCCTTCTTATCGCTGTTCACGCGGAACAGTACCAGCAGTCCCACGCCGCTTCCGGTAAGCAGACCGCCGAAGGCGGAGCCGAAGCTGATGACCTTCTCCAGATACAGCTGAGTCAGTACAACGGAACCTGCACAGTTGGGAATCAGTCCTACCAATGCGGCAACCAGAGGTCCGATGACGGGACGATTCAGAATCAGTCCTGCCAGGAATTCCTCGCCGGCAAAATGAAGAATCATATTCAAAATCAGGGAAATTGCCAGCAGGAACGCTGCAATCTGCAGGGTATGCAGCAGTGCTGACTTGAAAATACTCTCCTCACAATGGCAATGCTCATGCTCGCACAGCTCATGAATGTGCTCATGCTCCTCCTTTTTGCGGAAGCAAAGATCAATGAGCATACCGATAACGATACCCACAGCCGCCTTGCCGGCTACAATTCCAAGCATTTCTCCAAGGGGAGCCTTCGCGGAAATCAGGATGGGCAGCATCTCGTCCGAGGTGGAGAGAAAGATTGCCATCAATGTGCCCAAAGTAATTACGCGGCCCGCATATAAATTGGAAGCAGCAGCGGAAAAGCCGCACTGAGGCACCATACCCAGCACGCCGCCGATAACAGGTCCGAAACGACCCGCCTTCTGCACCATTGCCGTTGTCTTATCGCCTGCCTTGTGCTCCAGGTACTCCATGGCAAAATAGGTTATAAACAAAAAGGGAAGCAGCTTCGCGGTATCCAGCAAAGCATCCAAAATTACATCCAGCATTTTAAATCCTCTTCTCGCATTCGAAATTTGTTGCGATCTTTTGCAAATGCAACTCATTTGCATCTAGGAACTCACTATACTTATTTTTAAGAAGAATGTCAATATCTTTTCTTCTATATATAAGGGTTTTTTGCAAAGATTTCCTCTCCTGTGATATAATACGCATATGTCTGAAATTTATTAGTCGGAAAGGCTTTTCCAATATGAAGAAAAAAGTCTCAATTATTCTGTCGGTGCTTCTGCTGGGATTTCTGATGTTCCTGAGGCTGATTGCACTGGACATACTCCCTCTGGGAATGCATATCGACGAAGCCGGCCTGGGTCTGAATGCCTGGTCACTGGCAAACTTCGCAACCGATCGCTATGGCAATTTCCTGCCGGTCTGCCCCATCAATTTCTACGGGGAGCAGAGCGCATTCTATTCCTATTTCTGCGCTGCACTGGTGAAGCTGTTCGGCTTAAGCGCCTTTACCCTGCGCCTGCCCGGCGCAATCATGGGCATTGTTGCCGCTGTGTTCGGCGCCCTGATCTGCAGGGAACGCTTCGGTGAGAGAGGCTGGTTTACCGGTCTGGCTCTCTGCAGCATTTTCCCCTATTTCATTTTAAGCAGCCGCTATGCTCTGGACTGCAACGCCATGCTGGGCGCATTAACCGTCGCTATTTACGCCCTTCTCAGACTGCTCCGCACAGCAAAGGAGCATCCGGAGAAGAAATATTACGGCCGCTTCGCGCTGGTTGGCGCACTCTTCGGCATTGTTCTTTATACCTACATTATCGCGGCAATCGTCATTGCCATCTTCTGCGTACTCTTCGGTCTGTGGTATCTCTTCCTATTAGAAAAGGAACACCGCATGACCCGCTTCCTGCAGCTGTGCTGTATGGCGCTGCCGCTGTGTGTGCTGGCTGCTCCCCTGGTACTGGTCGTGCTGGTGAATTCCCTCGGCTGGGATACCATCACCACACCTCTGTTCACGATTCCCAGACTGATTACCAATCGAACCGAGGAAATCGGTCTTTCCGCAGGCTCTCTGGCAGGCAAGCTTCGCGCACTCTGCAACATCCTGCTTTCCGACCACAAGTACGGCTCCTCCGACACCTACCTGACTCTGTATCCCCAGAGTATTCCGTTCGTGCTGGCAGGCGGAATCTTAAGTCTGGTACATTGCCTGCAGGACCTGAAGCGCAAGGCACTTTCCATTGATACGATTCTCCTGATGCTCTCCTTCAGCGAGGTTGTCATGTTCTTGTTCTGCGGACTGTACAACTACCATATCAACGGCATTTTCACTGCACTTGCATACTTCTGCGTCTGCGGCATCTTTGCCCTGATAGACTGGATTAAAAAGGAAAAACTGCGCAAGGGCTGCATTACATTGATTGCCCTGCTGTACCTTGCAGCCTTCGGCGGCTTCTGCCTGGAATATTATCGCGCCGACGAAACAAACGCTTTCCAGGTCTACGGCGGCATGGCCGAGGCAGTTTCCCTGGTTAAGGACAAACAAAAAGAAGGAGAAATCTACTGCCTGGATGAGGTAGCTGAATTCTACCTCTGCTCCAATCCGATTTCTCCCTCTGAATTTTCACAGCTCGCCGATGAGCTGGGTTATATCAAGGATATACAGAACCTGCATTTCTATCAGCCGGAAAGCTTCTCGCCCGGCGATACCATCATTTGCAATAAGGCCACCCGCCGCTCCTTCGAGAACAGCACTCTGCTCTGCGAAACCGCACATTACCGGGTTTACCTGCAAAACTAAGGCCTATTTGTACAATTCTTTATAGTGAATCTTATCAAGAACAACCAAGGCTGCACTGCCCAGGATTGCCGCTGCTACAATGCTCAGCACGAATATCCAAGCGACAGTGGAGCCTACTTTATCGTAAAAAATTCCCACGCCGACAAGACAGACGCACTGCATTACACTCTGAACAACACTCATTACGCCGTTCACACGCCCTCTGTGGCTGGCGGGAATACGCTCCGTCAGATAAGGACCGTTGGCCAGAGTAGAGAAAATCTCTCCGAAGGTGAACAGGGTAATCGCGAGATAATAAGCGGGAATCTTACCAATCATCCCCAGGAATACGCCGTAACCAAGCATGACACAGACATTTCCCAGCAAAATCTTCTTTGTCAGCGCCATCTTGCGGAACAATCCGGTAAATACCGGCGTCAGCAATACTACAACCACACAGTTCAGACTGGAAACGGAGCCGTAAATCACCGCGCCGTCCTCCCCGTGCACTCGTCCCATATCCATGGGCATCAGGTAGCCGTACATCATGTAAGCACCAACATAGAAAGCCTGAATAATCAGATAGAAGGTAACAACCCGGTTTTCCTTCAGGATATGATACAGGCCCTTATCATGAGAACTCTTCTGATAAACCTGCTTCTCTTCACTCTCCTGCACAGGCTCGATGTTCTGCACCATAAAGTAAATCAAAATCGTTGACAATCCGATGGCAACACCGCTTAAGACAAAGGACAGCCAAAGGAAATCCTTAAACAGAAAGCCTGCGATAATCGGGGATGCCACCAGACCGATGTTGGAGCCCAGATACTGTAAAGAGTAGGCACGCTCTCGATCCTTTGTCAGGGTAATATCCGCAATCAGCGCATTGTAGGCGGGATGCTCGATATTCTGACAGGCCGCTGCAATGATGACCAGAATGATGGTTATGGTACTTAGCGGCAGGAATCCGCAGAGGATATACGCAATAATCGATATCACATCACAGTTGATAATGAGGAACTTCTTATTATGATGGTCTGCCAGCTTTCCGCCCAGAAATCCTGCGGGAGCCAGCACCAGGCCTGCCGCAATCATGACCAGGGATGCCTGCGTTGCCGTAAAATTCATCTTCTGGGTCAGGATCAGTGTCAGAACCGGCCAGATCATGGACCCAAGGTTCGTCACGATTCGTCCGAAAAACAATATGTAATTTTCTCTTCTTAATCCACTATACTGCTTGATAATTCTCAAAACGCAAAACTCTCACTTCTTTATTCATCGCTTTTTCAATGAAAAAGCAGTGTTATTTGAAACACAAAAGTTATTCTAGCACAATACAACTGCCATTTCTAGGTTTCTTAAGGAAGTTTAATAGCTTGTTAATAAATAGTAAAAAAGCGTGCCTCATCAGGCACGCTTAACACGTTTTGTATATACGAAGTAAACAAGCACCGCATCCAGTACACCGATCAGGATTCCGCCCAGGATATCCGTAGGGAAATGGACGAACAGATACATTCTGGAGAAGGCAATCAGCGCCGCACCCAGCAGTGCAGCTATCCCCGCCTTTCTGTGACAGAGGAAAATGGTTGTCGCCGCCGTGAAGCCGTTCATGGTATGCCCCGAAGGGAAGGAAAACTCCGACGGAAAAGGCACCAGCAGTGCCACGGAAGAATCCACCATACAGGGTCTCGGTCTGGCAATCAGATTCTTCAGCACCAGATTTCCAAGCACAAAGGTCAGTATCATGGAGAACAGCATCGCAATGCCGCACCGTCTGGTCTTGCGGGAAAACAGCAGAATCAGACTGATGACAACCCAGACCGCACCGGCCTCCCCAATCCTGGAGACAAAAATCATAATCGGATTCAACCAGGGCTGATGCAAAGATTGCAGGGCATATAAAAAATCAAATTCCCAGGTCATTTCATTTCCTTTCTCTTGCAGTCTGCCGCACCGCAGCCGGAACATGATGCACAGCTTCCGGAGCATCCGGTGGAACAGCAGCCGCTCTTTTTGCCGGCAATGATATGATACAATGCCAATCCCACAACCACCAGCAAAATTGCCAGCAGTACAAAATCAATCGCTTTCACAATAATCTCCTATTTCATAAGGACGCTGCAGATCAGGTAAGTAATCAAGGCACAAATCCAGGCAATCACGCACTGCCATGCCACCACGAAAATCGCCCACTTCTTACCAAGCTCGTGCTTGATGGAGGTGATCGCAGCCACGCAGGGAGTATAGAGCAGGCTGAACACCAGCATGGACGCTGCACTTGCCTTGGAAATCACAGCGGTAATGCTGCTTCCGAACAGAATTTCCATGGTAGAAACCACACTCTCCTTTGCCATAAAGCCGGAGATAAAGGAAGTCACGATTCTCCAGTCTCCCAATCCGATGGGCTTGAACAGAGGTGCCAGCAAACCGGCCAGCATTGCCATAATGCTCTCGGAGGAGTCCTCAACGCCGTTCAGGAAGAGGTCAAAGCTCTGCAGGAACCAGACTGCAATCGTCGCAATCAGAATAATGGAAAATGCCTTCTGCAGGAAGTCCTTTGCCTTTTCCCACAGCAGCAGTCCAACATTTTTGGCACCGGGAAGACGGTAATTGGGCAGCTCCATCACAAAGGGCACTGCTTCGCCCTTGAAGAGAGTTCTCTTAAACGCCAGCGCTACCAGAATACCCACCAGAATGCCCAACAGATAGAGCCCGGCCATAATCAGGCCGCCCTTTCCGGGGAAGAAGGCACTGACAAAGAAGGCATAAATAGGAAGCTTCGCCGTACAGGTCATGAAGGGCGTCAGCAGAATGGTCATCTTACGGTCTCGCTCACTGGGCAGGGTTCTGGTCGACATAACCGCGGGCACCGTACAACCGAAACCAATCAGCATAGGAACAATACTTCTGCCGGAAAGACCGATTTTACGCAGCAGCTTGTCCATAAAGAACGCTACTCTTGCAATGTAACCGCTGTCCTCCAAAATGGACAGGAAGAAAAACAGCGTCACAATAATCGGAAGGAAGCTTAAAACGCCGCCCACGCCGGCGAAAATACCATCAATTATCAGTCCGTGAAGCGTGGCATTAACCCCAAGCTCCGTAAACGCCATATCTATTCTGGCTGTCAGCGCTTCAATTCCGGCCTCCATCAGTCCCTGCATCCAGGCACCGATCACATTGAAGGTCAGCACAAACACCGCTACCATAATCAGTACAAACATAGGAATCGCCGTGTATTTTCCGGTGAGAATCTTATCGATTTTCTCACTTCTGGCATGCTCCTTGGTCTCACGAGGTTTTGTGACAGTGCTGTCACAAACTTTCTTAATATAAGCAAAACGCATATCTGCGATGGCTGCGCTTCGATCCAGACCGCGCTCCGTCTCCATCTGCAGAATAATGTGCTCCAGAGTTTCCTTCTCGTTCTGGTCCAGCTTCAGCTTTTCCAGAATCAGAGCATCGCCTTCTACCAGCTTGCTCGCCGCAAAACGCACGGGAATATCAGCCATTCTGGCGTGGTCCTCAATCAAATGCACTACCGCATGCAGGCATCTGTGCACGGCACCGTTATGGTCCTTTTCATCACAGAAGTCCTGACGCAGGGGACGCTCCTGGAAATGCGCAATATGAACGGCATGCTGTACCAGCTCATCTACGCCTTGATTCTTTGCTGCCGAAATGGGGATGACGGGAACTCCCAGCATCAGCTCCATCTCATTTACATCGATGGAACCGTTGTTTCCCACCAGCTCGTCCATCATATTCAGGGCGATTACCATGGGAATGTTCATCTCCAACAGCTGCATGGTAAGGTAAAGATTTCTCTCTACATTGGTTGCGTCCACAATATTGATTATCGCTCTGGGCTTATCAATCAGTACGAAGTTACGGGACACAATCTCTTCATTTGTATAGGGTGACATGGAGTAAATGCCCGGCAGGTCTGTGACCTTGGTCCTCGCATAACCGCGAATGGAACCATCCTTGCGGTCTACGGTAACACCGGGGAAGTTTCCCACATGCTGATTGGAACCTGTCAGCTGATTGAAAAGGGTAGTTTTTCCGCAGTTCTGGTTGCCCACCAGCGCGTAGGTCAGCAGTTCGTCATCTGGCAGAGGATTCTCATCCTCCTTACTGTGGAAACGACCTTCCTCACCAAGTCCGGGATGCTCCGCTTTACGCTTTTTCTTCTTTCCGCCCGTAGCTTCAGCCTCTTCCGCAGGTTCTACCTGAATCTGCGCCGCATCTGCCAGACGCAATGTCAGCTCATATCCGTGAATTCGCAGTTCCATGGGGTCACCCATGGGAGCAAGCTTGATTACCTTCACCTTTGCACCGGGAATCACTCCCATGTCCAAAAAATGCTGTCTCAATGCACCCTCCCCGCCAACAACGGTCACGATTGCACTTTTTCCGATTTCCAGTTCTTTTAATGTCATTTGTTTGTCTTCTTTTCCGTAGGTTATCAACAACCCCAATAATAAATTATAGTATAAAAAAACCATCTGCAAAAAACAAGCGTTTTTGTAAATGGTTTCTCTACTTAGAAAAGGTTTAAAGGTTTTAAGGATTTATAAGGATTTAAAGGATTTAAAAAAAGGATTTAAAAAAGGTTTTGAAAAAAAATAACAAAAATCTCTCATCTATTATGCCCAAGGATCTAATGCTTTCGGAGTTTTGACATCTCCAAGGCACTGAACCTCGTTCAGGAACCACTGTCCGGTAGAGGGCTTCTTACGGAGCTTAATCATTCTTGCGGAATCTGCTCCGGCACTTGTTACATACAAGGTGGCCCAATTCTCTTCCGTGAACGAATAGCTGTTTGAGCTGACAGTGATTGAAAAAGGAGTAGAAGGTTTATAACCATTGTCAACAGTTGCACCTGCGAAAAAGGAAGTGATAATGTACTGTTTGCTTGCAAGGCGCTCTCTGATGAACTGTTTTTCATAAACGGATACCGATTCAGGTCCCTTCAGACTGTCAAGCATTGCGAAAGTCTCTTCAGGATTGCTCTCGAAGTTGCAAAGAGCTGCGAGTACAAGAGCCGCTGTCTTGTAAGGGGTATCCAGTTTGAATTCCGGAAGGCTGGAGAGCTCTCCTACATTAGTAGGAAGTGCGTCGAACTTGAAGGTCTCGTTCTTGGTAGTGAGCTTCTTTGATACATCTGCGGAAATCTTTCTCTCTGCAGAATTTACAGTCTTTTTAAGTTCTCTACTGACTGCACTTGTCAGACTGTCAAATAAACTCATAACCTCTTGCCATCTCTTTCGTTCTTCATGGTATCATTTTATGACAGAAATAAGTGCTCCGATATGTCCAATCGGGCATATTTTGAAAATTTTTTAAAATTTTTTTCAAAAAAAAGATGCAAAAGAGAGTTTTTTCTCTTTTGCATCCTGTTTATTTGTTCTTTAAAATGAAATTTGCCTCCAAAATGGCTCCGTTTGCTACCGCTCGATTGTAGAGAGACAGCTCGCCGCCGTTTTCCTTCAGCTTTGATTCCAGGGAACTTAAACCTCCCTGCCTCATTTCTGCCTTGTCAAAACCTTCTCCGTTATCAACAATCATAATGTTGCAGCGTCTTGTATGCTCGGAAACCTGCTTGGTCTGAGTGACAACAGACACCTCGGTTGCTTTACCGTGGCGCACCGCATTTACCAGACCTTCTCTGATTATCTCCACCACAAGCTCGTTCTCGGCATCGACATTGCCTTCAAACTTCAGCTCGCAGCCGTTGTTTTCCGCCATGGACCGCAGCTCTGCCAAAAGGTCAAAGGAAGTTTTCTCTGAGAACAACGGATTCTCGAAGCCCTTCAGCACATCGTCCCACATCTCCAGCAGTTCTTCCTTGCTGGTGGCCTCGCCGTGATCTGCCAGGAACTGTCTGCTCGCCAGCACCACGCGTCCCAGTTCATAATGCACTCGCATCTTGGATTCCAGCACCTCTTCGTCTCGATTCAGACTGGCAATATTCTTCATCAGTTCGTTTAACTGTGCCGTCTTCATACGAAGATGATCATTCTCCGCAGCAATCTGCAGTGAGACCTTGTACTGCTCCGTCACATCGGTGGCCAGAATCTCCGTGTACTTACCGCCCTTAATCTCCAGCTCCTGCTTGGTGAAATTGATAATCTCTCCGGTGATTAACTCTACCGTAGGTGTTTCCGTAAAGCTTATTTTCTTCGCTTTTGCGTTCTTATCAAAGGTCTCCAGATCGTTCCAGAACACAATCGCATTGGCAAGATGATTTCCGGTAATCATTCCGGCAAGCTCCTGCATTCGGAAATTGGTCAGTCTGGGAATACCGCTGATGGTTCCGGAAAGGCAAATGCCGATGGGAAGGTTATTGCAGGCCTCACGAATGGATTTTTCGGAGGTCCAACGCTTCTTAAACAGTTTCATCGCTGCGGCCCTCCTTTTCCTCTGCGGCAGGCTCCTGCACGGAATCCCACTTATAGCAGACTCTGATGATATTTTCATCTTCCTCTATCTGAAGAGTTCCCTCAATTTCCTCGGGGTAGGTGAACTCCAAAGGCTTCTCGCCCTTGCATTCCGCCTCAATCAGATAAACATTCTTGTCTCCGCGCTGGTTGAACATCACATGAATGCTCTCCAGTCGATTGAAATAATGTTCAATCAGAGCTTCATACAAAACATAACAGCGAATAACCCATTCAACCTCAAGATTCTTATCCTCTTCAATCAGCATACCGGTCATAGGCCCTGCCAGATGCAGGTTCTCCAGAGACTGCTGCAAACTGAGTTTCAGTTCTGTGGAGGTAGTGAAGCGTCCGCTCTCCCCAATCAGCAGCAGGTTGCTGTGACGCTTTAAGAAGGTACCCAGCACAAGAATCTTCTGCCAGATTGTCTTTTGCTCCGCACCCTCTGCGGTCTCCGCAGCATCCAGCAGCTCACGGACCTCCGTAACCTGCTTGCGGGAGGCGTCTGACATTTTACGGAACAGTCTTTCCTTCTCCTCGATTCGAACTCTCGCGGCCTCTGCCTCTGCAATCTTTTCCAGCAGCAGCTGTTCACCGGTCAGGTTTTCGCGCACATCCTCCAGCTCTTCAATCAGCTCCTGAACCTCTGTCATGTCATTCACATAAACAACATAACCGTCCTCCAGCGGTGAAATACGGGCTTCCTTGTACTCTGAGAGCTGCAGAGAGTCCTCGTCTCTCAGCTTGTCAAACTCTTCCTTGGAAATTGCTTCCGCCCCAAGGGACAAATGAAGTGCTTTTCCTCTCTTGTCCGTGATGTAGGCAGACAGGGAGGAAGCATTAAAGAAATCAACATAATCATGGTTGTTGGGGATCAGACCCATGGTAATCATGGTTTCCCACATGGCAATGTATACCCAACAGGTCATGGCACCGGCCTCAATCAAAGGCTCTCTGTGGTACAGCTGGGTGTACAGGAAGTTGTAAACCGTGTAACCGCCGCCCAGCGAGATGACTACCAGCGGGTACATGTAATAATACTTCGAGAAGGAAGTACGGCTCTTACGCAAAATGGTAAAGATTGCCAGCAGACACAACAGTGCAATCCAGGCAACCATGACATAATAGCCTGAATTAATGGTGAAAACAATGTGCAGAGGATCGGTATCATCCACGGAATAAACCCAGAAATGCAGGTCATTGGTCAGTGCAAACATCAGAATGACACCGGTAATGGCATCCAGCACAAGATATTTGTTGGGAAGCACATAGGAATTGTCCGTGCCCAGATACTTGGAAATCTTAAATCCGAACAGCGGCAGTCCCATCATGGGAATGGAATAGCAGTACCACCAGATTCGCTGCAGATCCGCGTCCGCGGTCACATAACGCATGGTACGAAGCACTACCCAGAGGAGCATCATAATTACCACCAGATTCAGGTGCTTTCGTATTCTGTCCTGAATAATGGTACGGCGCACTCTGGTTCCCCAGTCCAAAATGAACACGAAAAACAGCACACCGCTCAAGATATAGGCATGCTTCATGGCATTCGCTCCGGGCAGGAAGAAATGATAGGTATTTAAGATACCGATCAGAAATATCAGGCTTCCCGAAAGGAGGATATATTGAATAAATCTAGTTCGTGTCCTTTTCATTTAAAAACCCTTTACAATCAAGTTCTTCTGCGATACTTCAATCGCAATCTCCGTGAAATAGTGATAGCCGGTCTTTGCCAGCATGCTGGATACATGAGCCTTTACGGTTCTGGGGGAAATGCCCAGATGATCGGCAGCATCCTTGTAGGTCGTATATTCAATCATGGCACGAAGGGTTTTGATCTCCGCATCGGTGAACTCAACACTCTTCGCCATACCGATTTCCAGTGTAGGAGTGGTATCGGGATAAACCGATTCTCCCGCGATGGTACGCTCCAGTACCTGACGGAGCTCCTTGTCCTCTACATCCTTGTACCAGAAGCTTTCGCAGCCTGCGGCTCTGGCCTTCGAGATGAATGACTCCTCCGGAAGGGAGGTTACCATAATGATTTTAATGGAAGGATGCTTCTGCTTGATCTGCTTCGCTGCTTCCAGACCGCTCTCGCCGTGGGCAGTGTAAATATCCATGATGACCAGGTCTACCGGCGTCATATCACAGAAAGCAATTGCATTCTGTGCACTTTCCAGCGACTGAACTACCTTCAGGTCCTCCATCTGGCTTACCGTATACTCCAGCATATTGCGCGAAGTTCTCGCATCATCCACAATCAACACTCTAACCATTTTTGTTCTCCCTCCAAAACAAATCCCTCTTACTGAAAACGGGATGCATAACCACAGTTTCTGCACAAGGGCTCCACTGCCTCCCGTCTGGAAAATCCTTCATAAATCGCCTGCGCTCTTTGGCCGGCGAGAATTGTCCCCAAATCCTCGGTTAACAGATTGCCCAGAGCAATGTCGCCCTCGTGGTCCAGACAACAGGGAACCACTGTCCCATCTGCCAGCACCCCGATCTGGTCCCGCAAACCGTAGCAGAAGTGCCTGCTGCCGGCTGTCTCTTCCCCATCCTCGGGAAGCTCGGGCCACTCAAAAACCTCCGCGGATTCCAGATAAACATTCTTTCTCAGTTTATAACCGTGGAAGTGCTTGGTCCATTCCTCCGGGAAATAATCCCGCATCACTTCCAGAATATGTTCATTGCCGCTGTCTGCGCCGCCCTCATTCCAGAGTCGAAAAGCAACAATACAGTTCTCACAGGCCTCTTTACCGAAGTCAAAGCACTCTCTGAGATAAACATCATCCCCCCGGATGGAGGCATTTACCTCCTGCGCCTGCAGGGAAATACTGATTTTGTGCAGTTTCCTTCCCGCATCCAAAACAGCCGCTGTCTTGCTGATCAAAGTACCGTTGGTGGTGATGCACACATGAAAACCCAGCTCACACCCAATTGAAATCAACTCCTCCAGCTGCGGGTGCAGCAGAGGCTCTCCCAGAATATGCAGATAAATGTAATCCGTGTAGGGCTGCACCTTCTCCAGAATCATCCGGAACCGTTCGGGTGTCATGAATTCCTTCTTCCGCTTCGTGCCCGGGCAAAAGCTGCAGGCCAGATTACACACATTTGTAATTTCAATATACGCTTTGTTAAATCGCTTCATAACTGCTTATCGGAACATGGCAATCAATGCCAGAATCAGGCAGTGCACCGGATAAAATGCGTAGTTGAAATACTGGAACCACTTTGCATGATAGCCCTGCTTTCCATGATAAAGCCAGATGGGAATCAGCGCAAGCAATGCCAGACTCTGCTGTATCAGTTCAAATTTCATTCCGAAAAGCTCTACATTATAGTAGAACCCGCCCAGAATCTCTACATTAATATAGTACAGACACAGGAACTGACCCAACAGACAGAAAAGCGTCCAGAAAATCTTGCGGCTCTTCTCCGTTTTGCAAATGCGGGACACAAAGCGTGCCTCTCTGTTTCTGTTGAAGAAATAGAAAATAAACACGGTCAGAATACCGCAGCCGTAGTAATCCACAAAAAGTGCATAGCCCAGAATCAGTCCTGCCAGACATACACCGAAGCAAATCAGAATGGACAACCACAGCTTCTTGCTGCGGCCCTTCTCCATCAGCCACATACCAATCAAAGACAACAGGAATGTCCACAAAACATTCTGATGCATGGGATAAATCAGCTGACCGCCGTACATCAGGTTAAAAGGAATCTCCGCAATCAAAGCAAAAATCAGCATGCGGATCATATATTTCTTCAGATTTCTTGTGTGAGTGAAGCCCTCCACAAGCATAAATGCGAAAATCGGGAATGCGATTCGTCCCACGCAGGTCATCCAGTCGTATGCCAGCACAGTTGCCCACATATGGTCCAGCAGCATAAATGCCATCGCCATAATATGCAATGCCGCGGAACTCAGCCCGAATTTTTTTACTTCCTGTTGACTCATAAGTCCTCCAAGTATACCAATTATTTACAGCAGAAGCTTCGCCTTCATTTCAGCCTTGTTCATATACATGAAAGCATCCGCTCTCTTTACTGCATCAAAGATACTCTTATCCTTCCCGGAATCAAACTCCGCCATACCCACTGCAATGGAAACCTTGGACATAGGAGAGATTTCAGCATCATTCATGGCCTCCATCTTGCTCCTCATTTCCGCCAGCAGCTGCTCTCTGACAGGGAAATCCTCTGTGGCGGTAATCACAACGAACTCATCGCCGCCGATTCGGAAAATCGGACTGTGACCGAAGGTGTCGCACAGCAGTCGGCTGCAGTTCTTCAGATAAATATCGCCGGCATCATGTCCCAGATTGTCGTTGATGGTTTTCAGATTATTGACATCACACATGATGATGGCAACCTTCTTCAGCTCACCTGCTGCGATATCCTTCTCCGTCTTCTCCATAAATCTGTCGTAAGCGATTCGGTTCTTCACGCTGGTCAGGGCATCCTTCTGCATTAGCTCGGATAACTTGTCATTCAACTGCGCAAGTCTGATATTGCCCTGATATTTTTCCAGAGTCTTATCCAGACGTCCCACAAAATCAACATATTTCTTATCGGCAAAGCCATTTCTGGAATGCCCCATCACCATATAGCCTACTGCGGACCGATCTATTCTCAAAGGGCAGAACACATAGGTCTTCCTCTTGCCTTCCGGACGATACCCAAGGAATAATTCCCTGAGATTCATGGTTCTCTCGTAATTTATGATTCCGTCGGTCTTAGATGCCAGCACATCCATTACCTCACCGTAATACTGTCCCGCAAACTCCAAACCGGTTGCGTTCAGGTACACAAGATCCTTGTACTGGGGATTGACATAAATATGGAAATCGTCTCCCTCTTCACCGGTTGTCCGGAACAGATCGTTTTGAATTCTCTCCGGAATCTTCTCATATTCATCACAGCCGGTAATGCACATCTCGACATGTGTCTCTCGACCGCGAAGATTCTCGTCCATATAATTTTTGAACAGCATATCATGACCCAGCATCCTGCGGACCTCTGCCTCGTTCTTGCAGTTCATGCAGCCACAGCTCTCGCCGGGCACAGCGGTACACATAAGTACCTTTTTCTCTACATAACCCTTGTCTTCCAGCAATTTGCCCGCAAGTCTTGCACACTCGATACCCTGCTCGCGGTAACGCTGGTCCACGCTGGACACAGAAGGGAAAAACAGTCTGCCGTCATTTATATTGTCAAAACCGGTAACTATAATCTCCTCCGGAATTTTAACACCGATAGCTTCCAGAGAAATCATTGCAAACAGCGCCATGGTGTCGTTTGCACACACAATGGCATCGGGCAATTTTTCTTTGTTCTCACTGTAATGCTTATCAATATAAGCCTTAATCCAGGGTCTCTCCCAGTTTGCGTAAACGATTTTTTCTTCTTCCATTTCCAGACCGTGATTCTGCAGAGAATCCTGCAAAGCCTGCAGTCTCAGATTAGAATCCGTATTATCCGGGCTTCCGCCGATGAAGACAACATCCTTCACGTCATGCTGCTCGATCAGATGGTCACACAGTTCCTTCATGCCGACATAGTTATTTACCGTAATGGAAGAAATGCCTTCAACATCCTCTCCCTGCAAAATAACAGGAACGCCCGCTTCCTTGCTTCTCTTCAAAATACCTTCAACCACTTCACTGGAATTCATGCCGGATCCAAAAATAATGACAACATCAAAAATGCTGTAATCCGCCATTTCATGAATGGATTGCTCCGCACGGCGTGTAATTTCATCCTGAGAATAGGAGGCATAGGAAGTAAAGACAAAGAGGTCAATTCCGTCCTCTTTGAATATCTCCTCCAAACCGTTTACAAAATTTTCAAGATTTTCTGCGTTCCAACCATTTACAAAAAGTGCGATTTTTTTCTTCATGATTTACCCTCAATACAGAAACCAAAACAACTTCTCACAGCGAACGCCTAGCGTTCGTCAACTACCTGGAAAATGAAGAACTTCAAATAATAGGACTCCTCCGTGCCTGCCGCATTATTCCACAAAATGGGATGATCCGGTGCCTGGGTTCTGAATTCCACCTGGCGGAGACGCTTGTGCACTGCCTTTGCTGCCTCCTTGATGGTCTTCTCCAAAAGCTCCTGGGTCATAAAATGGGAACAGGAACAGGACGCCAGATATCCGCCGTCCTTCACGAGCTTTAAGCCCTTCATATTAATCTCACGGTAACCCTTGATGGCATTCTTGGTAGCCTCACGGGACTTTGTGAAAGCCGGAGGGTCCAGAATAACCACATCATATTTCTCGCCGGCCTCGTAGAGCTTGGGCAGCTCATCCAGAACATTGGCGCAGCGGAACTTAACCGTATCCTGCAGACCGTTTCTCTTGGAATTCTCGGTGGCCTGCTGTACCGCGAACTCGGAGATATCCAGACCGGTGACATCTGCTGCCCCGGCAATACCCGCATTCAGTGCGAAGGTTCCCATGTGGGTGAAGCAGTCCAGCACCTTCTTGCCCTTACAGATTCTCTGCATGGCAAGACGATTGTACTTCTGGTCCAGGAAAAAGCCGGTCTTCTGGCCGTTTGCCACATCAACCAGATACCTGACGCCATTCTCCGTAATCTCCACATTGGTATCAAACTCCACGCCAATAAAGCCTTTCACTTTGGGAAGGCCTTCCTTTGTACGCTCGTTTGCGTCGCTTCTTTCGTATACACCACGAATAGAGATTCCGTCTTCCGCCATCAGCTTCTTCAGAATCTCTACAATCTGCACTTTAAATTGTTCCATGCCAAGTGCCAGACACTCTACCACCAGCACATCTTCATACTTATCCACTACCAGACCGGGCAGGAAATCGGCCTCGCCGAAAATCACTCTGCAGGAGGAAGTATCTACGCAGGTCTTACGATATTCCCAGGCATTCTTCACGCGCATGGTCAGAAAGGTCTCATCAATTTCCGTCTCAGCCTTTCTGGTCAGCATACGCACGCGAATCTTGGAATTCTGGTTAATGAATCCCTTGCCCATGGGATAACCGTCAAAGTCCTGAACACTTACCACATCTCCGTTTTTAAATCCGCCCTTGATACTGTCAATCTCATTATCAAACACCCAGGCGCCGCCGGCCTTTATGGTTCGGCCTTCGCCCTTTTTCAGTGTGACTACTGTACTCATTTTGTCTTTCCTTTGTCATGCTTTCAAAAGATACTTACTTCTATTTTATAGGTTTTTGAAAGCACATTCAATCTTTTTTTCGTCACAAAGAAAAGACTCTGCAAATCTTAACTTTCGCAGCACAAAATAATGCCGTTTCTCTCCGCATAAAAGCTGCAAAGACCGCCTGCGGGATATGCAAGCACGTCAATTTCGCCATATTTTTCCTTCAAGGCAGCGGCAATCCGGTCTGCCATATCAGAAGAATCCACATAACAGATTCTGATCTTACCGCCTCGATAGCCATTCTTCTCCATATGTGTCATCAGATCCTGGAAGGTCTTCTTGTCGCCTCTGGCCTTGGAAATCACCTCAATGGTTCCGATCTCGGAAGCAATTCCTACCAGACGAATGCCCAGAATACCCACGGCCTTCTCAATCAGCTTGCTGACACGACCGTTCTGTGCCAGATTGTGAATGGACTGCAGTGCGAAATAGGTATGTGTTGATTTAATATATTCTCTCGCTTTTGCGGCAACCTCCTCGATGGGAAGTCCCTTTCTGCAATTTTCCATCATCAGCTCCAAAGGCATTCGCATACCGGGACCGGTGGAAAGACTGTCAATTATCTCCACCTTTGCATCCGGACATTCCTGCAGATACACTTCCTTTGCCGCAACAGCAGAGTTGTAGGAACCGGAAAGCCCGCTGGTGATGGTGACAACGCAAATTTCCTTAGCACCTCGGAACGCCTTCAGCCAGGAATCCACCGAAGGACAGGCAGTCTGCGATTTGCCGTTGTATTTCTCCATAACCGATATCATTTCCATGACATCCAGCTTCTCGTCATCCCAATAATCATTGTTGTCGGTAGAAATCACAAGAGGCACAACCCTGATATCAAATTCAGAATAAACTTCCTTATCTCTCTGCACCAACTCACGGCAAAGATTATCACTGGCAGAATCTACAACAAATCGAATCATCTCTACAAACTACCCTTTCCGCACTTTATCAATGTAGTAATCAATACTACATCATATTGTATTTGTAGATAGATTGTGTTACAATAGACAAAATCGTCTGTTTTGTCCAATTAGGAGGAAAAGCACACATGGCAAACAACAAAGATACCGCCTTTACCAAAATGTGCATCACCGAAGCCATTCTTGACCTGATGGAGCATACGCCCTTTGAAAAAATCCGCGTGTCCGATGTCATCAGGCGCGCCGGTGTGGCCAGAATGACTTTTTATAATCACTACGATTCCATCTACAGTGCTCTGAAGGATTACCTGCAGATGATCATCAAAAAATATATCGAGTCCAACAGCAATGAGGAAGCAGGATCCTTTCTGGAGTACAAGCATATCCTGTTTTCGCTGGAATTTTTCCACGGTTACCGCAATTACTTCCTGACTCTGGCAAACAATAACCTCCACAGCATTATGCTGGACGCCATCAATCAGGTGCTGCGGGACAACCTTCCCCTGACGGATTCCTCCAAAATCTACGCCGTTTATTGCTATGCAGGCGGTCTTCTCAACACTTTTTTGAAATGGGAGGAGGGCGGCTGCAAGGAAGAAACCTCCAAGATTGCGGAGCTGCTTTTCGGTCTCTGCCACCGCACAGTGGATTCCCCTGTTTGATATTCATTCCGTCTTGACATTCCGTCACTTTTTCTTTATTATTTTAATGTTGATTAGCAACAACTACATTTCATATGTATCGGGGTGTGGCTCAGCTGGTAGAGCGCTGCGTTCGGGACGCAGAGGCCGCGCGTTCGAATCGCGTCACTCCGATGAAAAAAACCTTGAGAAATCAAGGTTTTTTTGTTGTTTACGTTCAATTCATCATAATTCATCTCCAATAGGTTCTCCCCAAAGAATTTCTTCCGACGGAATCAATTGATCACTCCCTGATTCCTGAATATAGTCCTCCAATCTTTTTTTCTTAACATCCCTATCCGTTTTCCAAATTTCACCCTTTCTCTCTCCCCAATAAAATGTTACAATCTTCCTATATTCACCAAAAAGGAGCCACTATGACTAAAGACTACCTCTCTTACTGTCTGACCATGAAAAAACACCAGATTCAGACCGAGCTGGACAAAAGCAAAATTGAACTGGGCTTTATGGAAAAGCAACGGAAGGATATCTCCGACAGCATCAAGATTTATTGGGGATTTCTTCTGGGGCCACTGGGTATGATGATTGTCTGCATTAAATTCGGAGTTCTCTATTTTATGGGGGGCAGCGCCCTCATGAGCGGTATTCTTTTGGGTTCCGCCTTAGTTCTCTCCTACCTTTGGATTGTTCTCGGACCCTTCAGTATTTACAAGCTGGTGAAATACAATCTCTTCAAAAAGCTGCAGGAGAAAAGCGAGAATTCCATCATTGCTCCTCCCCCTGTCCGCAATCCCATCGAGGTACTGAACAAGCCTTCAAAGCAGACTCTTTACACCGGCTACAAAATGACGGAGTGGAAGGTATTCCGCTACACTCACTATCTGGAGGAGATTGACAAGCAGTTAAAATTTCTGAAGGATACTTCTGATGAAACTGCAATTAATGAGCCTGATTTAAAGGAAATCGAGGAGAAACTGAACTCCTACGATCTGTATGTTGATATCAATGCTGCCTATCAGCTGCCGGAAACGCAAACAAGAATCTTAAGAATGATTGCCATTCTTTGTATCACGGTTGCTGTTGTTTTCGGCTGTGCGCAGTTTTACAATATTCTGCTTTTATTGCGACGCTAAAAAAGCGTGTCCCTTCGGACACGCTTTTCTCATCTCAAACTTTTTATGCCATTTCGGTCTGCGTCTTCAGCTTCTCGGTGTTCTCCACATACATGGAGATTTCCCCGCACTCCACACAGATCGCAACCTTCGGCTGTCCCAATCTGGAGCTGAAGGCCTTCTTCTCATCACCGGTCATTACAATGCCGTAGGTGACGCCATCCACTCTGATTCCGCAATTCTCCTTCATGATAGAACCGCATCTGATACACTTTCTCATACAAAATCCCCCATATTAATAACGTCTGAAATAAAAAAGCATCAGAAAAATGCCGGCACAAAACAGTGCAATCATGACAAAGAACCCAACTGCAGCCAAAATTTTGAACAAAACATCAAAAATTTTCTTCAGCATTCTTCCTTCCCCCAAATATACAAACTTGATTCATTTTATCATACTTACCTTCCGTTAGCAACTCCATCCTATGCCGCTTTATTTCTCTTTCATGTTCTTTTCCATTTCCGTAAATTCTTTCTCGGCCACAGCATTCTGCGCTTCCGAGGTCTTTCGTAATCTGGTAATCTCTCCCAGACTTTCCCGAAGCATCTGATTATGAATCTTGCGCTGCAGATTCTCTGCCTCTATTGTCTGCTTTACACTTCTCGCCGAAGCAATGGAGCTTTTCCAAAGCGGTATCACATGATACAGTACCGACTGCACGCCGTCTACCATAGAGGCGGAATTGTTTTTCAACACCTGCAGCTGTGCCGCCTGCTGAGAAGCAACGGACTTCGTCATCTCCAGGTCCTGAATACGATTCTCGATTCTGATCAGGAAATGATAATCCACGGTGTCATCCTGCTTCAATTCGGCATGACGCATTTTCGCTGCCCGCACTCTCATCATCAGCTGTCGATAATAGTCTTCGTTCATTTTACAAAGCTGATCCAGCATGGCATTGTCCATGAGAAGCTTCACCTGCAGCTCCTTCAGGCTGCTCTCGATCTTCTCCACCTCAGCCACGGCCTGGTCATACTTACTCCGAAGACGCAGACCCTGGGCCTTTTTCTGCCAGAACAGTACGGATTTGCCTTCTTCCTGCTCTATGGTCTCCAGGTAGCTGACCGTTTTCTGAAGAAGCTCGCCCGTGGAATCCACACCGGTGCTGTTTAAGTTACCCAGCAGAATGTGGGCCAGCTGTGCCAGATTTTTCTGGATATCCACGCCGTAAAGCGCCAGACTGTTGGAAACCTTGGGGTCCAGCGAGTCAGCATATTCCCGAATCAGCACCTTGTCCTGCTCCGTCAGCTGCACAATATTCAGTTCGCCCATTACCTCACGGTCTTCTGCTTTACGCATTCTCTTTTCCTCCCGCTGCTTCCTCACGATATACAGGAACAACGATTCTGTCTCGTAATTTCAGTCTCTCAAAGAAGGTATCTGCATCCTTGTAAATATTATAGCCCTTGATGCCCATCTCGATGGGAGAACTGATATAAATATCCGCATCATGAATCTGCAGGATATTTTTCATATACTTCTCCGTCAGAATACTGCCGTAGTTCATGCTGCCCCAGCTATGTTCAAAGGGCATGGACTCCTTGACGCGGAACAAAATACGGCGCAGGAAGCCCTTACCGCACATGGGATAATAGCAAAGTCTGGGATTCAGCAATTCTCCCGGTTTCTTCAGCACTACCTCACAGACAAAGACCTCATCGCGTACAATGCAGGCCTCAAAAGCCCTGAAATTCACAATGTAATTGTTCAGCTCCAGCATGCGAATCAGGTTGAGCACGATAATGCCCCTGTGCCTGATCTGCTCCGTGGAAGTATTCCAGGTATATGCCAGATTCATAAAGATATTGATATGTTTCTTGGCTTCCATCTTCTTCAGACGGTACATGGTCTTTGGCGCACCCGCCACATAGGCAGGCACATTGGGACGCTGTCCCACAAAGGAAGCCTCCGCCTTTCTGGAAACCACATATTTTCTGTTTACCGCTTCCAGCTGCTTTGCCAGCATCAGGAACTGGTCATAATTCTCCTCGTAGCCGTCCACCAGCGTCCGAATTGCCTGCTCAAGAGGCGGTCCGGCAAATTCTATGCCTGCCTTCTCGCTGCTGTATTCCGCAAACGCATTTCGATTTCTGTCCGGATTGCCGCGCAAAAATAATTCTATCTCACCGATGGAACCGAAGCGCATGTTGTAGATGGTATAGCTCGGTCTGTGCTCCACCTGCAAAAACTTACACTCCTCCGGTGATACCCCATTGGTACCCATAATTTCTTACTCCCCGAATCAACTTACTTTATTGCTGCATCGTTTCTCTTCTGTTCTACGCGCAAGGAGAACTTGTCCAGCAGTTCGGTCGCAGGACTCTTCTTCTCAATGCTCTTGCGCATATGATTCTCCAGGAAGGTAAGGTATCCAATCTCCTTGGTCTGAATGAATTCATACTCCAGAATCTTCTCCGCGCTGTAGCTGCCGTTATTCAGGTACTTGCGAATTCTGGCTGCATCTCTGGTGGTAATAATTCCGGGTGCATCGCCGTAATTGTTCTTGCCCCAGGCATCGGTAGCCTTACGGAAAAGCACCAGGAACTCGAACCAGTCGTGGTGATGTCCCAGGATTTCCTTCTCGATAGCATTGTCGTAACCGATGAAGATGGGAGTGAAACGCTGCTGTACGGACTCCTCAATCTTTTCACGGGTATTGTAGTTGTTGTCTGCACCGTTGCCCGCGGTATTTCCTGCTCCGATGATACGGAAGTTGGGATGGCGTCTTACATTTTCGCCGCCGGGGAACACATAATGTGCATCATTTACATTGGAAAGGAAGGAATTCAGCTTAACCGTCGCTCTGCTGTTGCCGTTGTCCAGCTCATCGCAGAAGGCAATCTTACCGTACTTGTAGCAGCGGTAGAAGTTGGGCTTACTGTAGCTGCCGTTTGCGGTCTGGAAGCCTAAGATATCATATTCCTCGTTGATATAACCGATATCTACATCCTCAACCTGCAGAATGCGGGCAATCTGATTTACCATGTAGGTCTTGCCGCAGCCGGAAGGTCCGATCAGGTAAGGATTTGCATTTTCCATTACGGCAATCAGTACATCATCGAACATCTCATGGAAATGCTCGCCGGCCTTTGCCATCTTTTCCTTGCACTCCATCACGCGCTTAAAGCGCACGCTGAAGGCAATGGACTCGTCCAGGAAAGGATTTACATCGCCGATAATCTCCTCGATTTCCTCAACCTCCTCCATCACTTCAGGCTCATTTACATGCTTAATGACAGTCTTTGTCTTTTCCGTGGTCACTGCTGCCGCGGGAGCAACCGCTGCCTGGGTCATCTTATTTAACTGCTCGAAGTTTGCCTCATTGAGGATTGCCAGTCTCTCCAGCTTCTTCTGCATTTCCTGACTCTCTGCGGCACTTTCCATCAGCTTCTTCACATGCTCGTCATTCTCCAGGTAAGTGTTCAGCTTGCCCATGGTCTCCTGAGATGCCTGGTTCAGACGCAGCAGCTCCAGATTTGCATTGTTGACAGCCTGCTGGGCGGTCATCTTCAGCTCGGTAAGCTTCTGCTGGGCCTCTGCGAATACCTCCTTAATCATCTCCTGCTTGTCGTAGAGAATGATTTTCTTCTGGCCTTCCACAAAGGTCTCAAATACAGCTTTTAATTTTTCGTCCATCTCGGACATTTCAACTCTCGCCTGAGAAACCTCTGTCTCGCAGACCATTTTAATCTTGTCGCAATTCGCCTGGGTCATGGCGTCAACGGTTTTGATACGCTCATCCGCCAGTCGAAGAATACTCTCGGACTTTGTCAGCATGTTCTGGGCAGCATCCAGCTTCTTCTCGGTGGTTAAGATTCGCTCCTCATCCACATTGTAAATGCCGGCCTGATGACAAAGCTTCTTCTTCTCATCCTCATAAACCTCGGCGGGATTTGCCTCCTTCATCATGCGCTTGCACACACCGATCAGGTTGGCGGTAAACATATCCTCATCCGGGAAATAGCTTCTCGCTTCCAGTGCATAGGGCACACAGAATTCGCCAATCTTCTTCAGGCTCTGGTTGCTGAACACGGATCTGACCCACTTCAGATAATTGTGCTTATCAGAGAAAAGGTCAAAGAGAGTAACATCAAAGGCTCTCTTGGATACGACATTATCCTTATCAAAAAATTCCGTGAAAACACGGCAAAGCTCATCCAAATCAGGCGTCTGGTCTTCAAAAATGAAAACATGCGGGTAAATGGACTCTGCGTAACTAATCAACGAATCATATTCTGAAGGTCTGAAATTCGAAGTATTTGACAGAATCATTTCCATTACGTCACAGTACAGTGTGATAGGCTGCATCACTGCATTTTCCGGCTTATCGATTACTCTGGCAAGACGCTCACCTACAAGCTTAATGTTGGAATCGTAGCTGATCTGTAAGGATTTCACCAGCTCCTTCATATGATTTATTTTCTGATCTCTTGTCTTAAAACTGAAAATCCCCATTTATTTATCCCCTTTGTCTTCAACTAATGGCAAAATGAAATATTTACCTGCCAGTTTTTCTCTGTATATACCGATACTGCTGCCGGTGGGCTCACCGAAATAGGTCTGCTGACTGTTGTCCCGCAGCCGCAGTCGCTGCAGATAGAACTGCTTCGTGCAGACAGTCACTTTCGTCTCTCCGGAGTGGAACTTCGTCCAACCGTTAATCTCCACATAGCCCGCATCTCCGTAATAGTAAGCACAGCGATATTCTTCCGTGAGCAGAAACCCCTTCTGCTCTCTGTTCACACTTACACAGAAGCAGCTGCTCCAGGGCAAATGGTAAACTTTTCTTTCGCCCTTCGCTTCAGGGAACAGAATTGCTTCGTCCTCCGTCAGCTCCTCTGCATCCGCCGGTGTTTTTTTGGAATCATAGAATACCTGCCGACCCTGGTACATCATCTCGTGGGTTTCCGTCATGCCATCCTCCTCAAAGGAGTAGAAGCCGGAACCGTAAAAATCATTTTCCGGAGACTCATAGGCCAGATCCACGCCAAGTTCATTTGTTTTGATATTCACGTGCAGCGCCCTCTGCACTCCCAGAAAACCGCTTATTTTCAAGGAATACTCCCAACTGTTGATTCTGGTGGTCCAGACGCGGAACTCTTTTTTCTCCTCACCCACGACGCCCGTGAGCCTTCCCATACCGCGCCAACCGTACTCCTTGGTGGTAATTTCCAGTGCAGAACCCAGTGTCTTGTAAATTCCTGCCAGCAAATATTCCGCCAGAGGAAGGAATCGTTTGCTTAAGAAAGAATCCAGCGGAACATACGCGGATGCGCTGCCCTGCTGTTTGTAATATGCCTCCAGCCCCGATTCTTCCATGGTCTTCACGCCGGCTGTCAGAAGCGCCCGGCTGTTCTCATCCATGATAACCGTTTCCTTCTGTTCACACTCCTCATATACTTCCAGCACTCTGTTCATGAAATAATCGAAATGAGGGTCCATCTCGTTTAAGTTAATCTGCTGATTATTGCCGTAATAAACCGCCATGGCCGTACATCCGTCCCCGACTCCCTCCGCTTCCGCGCCGGTCAGTCGATAAATGTGCACCATTCGCAGCTTATCGATTTTTCTGATTTCAATTTCCGTTTCATCCATCACACGAAACATGTACTTTTCCATTGCCCCCTTAATAGGAAAATCACCCATATCATTTTCATTCTACCATCTACATAGCATTTGATAAAGTAAATTTCACGCATATTAGCTTTAAAAAAGGGCAGAAAAATAGCCCGACCGCGAATCTTTTCGTTCTCGACCGGGCTATCAATGAATTTCTTGTAATTTCATTGGACCATACCTCATTGTGTGTGTTAAAAATCATCGGTTACAAAATTACTTACCCATTGGACCATCCTCCAAAATCTAAAGATTAGAAATTTGTTTGACTCTTTTCTTTTGTTGAGTTTAATATAACACACTATTTACATTATGTCAACTGTTATTTGAAAATAATTTAATTCTTATTAAATTGTCTGTCAATTATAGCAAAAGAAAAGGAATCACCTTATAAAGGCGGGGCTACTAAGGGATTTTTAGAAAATATTTGTAAATGACGTTTTCAAGCGGTATGAAACAAGTAAAATCTAAAATCGGAGGTAGCACTATGGCAACTAAGAATTGCAGAAGCATGAAGGTTTATGAGCAGAGTGGATATCATTACAAGTCCACACCTACTATTATGCTGAAAGGATTGTGGCTTAAGGAGTTTGGATTCTCAGAGGGCACTCAGATTCAGGTACAGTGTGAGGATGGTAAGCTGATAATCACAAAGGCTCAGGAGTCTATCACAGAGTAAAATCTAATAGCAATATCAATTGCAGCCGGGGAGGTAACGAAATGTTACCACCTCGGCTGTTTGCTATTCACCCTTAAAATATTTCTCGGTTTGTTTATCAAATTCTGATACATATTCTTGATCCTGTCGCACACGGAAAATATCATACTCCTTTGTAGCCTTTTCGATAGCCAGCTCATGAGATATTCGTCCTTTGCCTTCAAGAACCTTGCGTCTGTTATTGCTTAAAAACTGATTGGTCTGATCTACCCAGTCCTGCATGCTCATAAGAACTTCATCCTCTGCCATAAGCTCAGCGTAATCAATAAACATTGTAACAAGCCTATTCAAGCGGGACATTTCCTTTTCATTGAGATAATTTTTTGCAACAACAATATCTCTTTTCAATATCTTGCCGTCCGGAGCGTCCTTCCATGTTGTAAGTCCCATAGTAGGCTGCTCTGCATCAGCACGATCATAGATTAGTTCTGCCGCAGTCTTCCCGGTAACAGCAAAATGAAGCTTATTCTGTACGAACGCATAAAAGGCTCTTGTAGTCTCACTATTCTTATCATAATCATAGCTACATTGTTCGAACACATCTGTGATTTTCTGATAAGCTCTGCGCTCGCTGGCACGGATCTCACGGATGCGCTCCAGCAATTCGTCAAAGTAATCTTTACCAAAAGGCTTTCCGTTCTTTAACATATCATCATTAAGAACAAAGCCCTTTGTGATATATTCTTTCAGTGTTTTGGTAGCCCACTGGCGGAATTTGGTTGCTTTTTTAGAATTTACACGGTAGCCTACGGCAATAATGGCATCGAGATTATAGAAATCAAGATTACGCTTTACCTCACGTCCACCTTCAATTTGAACTTGTTCCTTTTTGGAACAAGTTGCTTCACGAGTTAATTCTTCCTCTTCATAGATGTTTCCCAAGTGCTTTGTGATAGCCTGAGATTTGACACCAAACAGCTCAGCCATAGCCTTTGTGGTGAGCCAAAATGTCTCATCTTCAAAATATACGCTGACACAGACATTGGTATCGTCTATCTGATAGAGGACAATATCATGTTTTTGTTCCATTTATAAATCCTTTCAAATATATGTCATATAAATCATTTACCCAAATCTGTTAATGGCAACGTTTCATCATTGATGTATTTTTCGTACATCAAATCTGCTGGAAGTTTTTTTACACGTACAAGTCTTGGCATAGATAGTACGCTATTCCATAATTCCAGTTCAACATATCCAACATCTTCAATAATGCCAGTTTCTTTAGGCATTAAAAAATAGTTTTTCACATCTGAATACGGAATTTTTATGTCATCTAAGAAATACTTGTATGCAAGATAATACAAATACTGTTTTGCAACATCCTCAACGCCAGGATTTTTTCGGATAGATTTACCATTAAGCTCGGGACAGTAATACTTTGCATCCAAAATGTAATAGTAATAATTCTTTGTGGGTTTATCTTCATAAAAGCTTAAAAAGTCAGGAATAAACGTGTTTTGTGGCTCCCTGTCTGCACCTAAATAATTCCAGCGAGGCTTCTTGATAAGTTCTACCAGTTCCTGCGTTCCAGTGAGAGGATTCATTATTACAAAGTCCATGACAGGCTTATATGTCTTGCCTAACTCTGACAGTGTCTCATTACGCTGGCTCTCAAAAACTTTTGCACATACATCTTCCCATACAGTATGAAATGTCCTTGTACCAAGAAGAAGCATTACCGTATCACCTGTGCGCATTTTCCCACGCATTGAAATATAATCAGCCATTGCCTTCAGTAACATAATTTTATGGTCATCAAACTGTATTCTAAGTTCATTTTCAATACAATTAAGAATATAAGTATCATCACCAAGATCGCGTTTTTTATCAGTAGTCAACTCAATTACTGGGTAGTTGTATATATCTGATAAACCTGCTTCATGCAATTGTAAGGTACAATCTGTAATAATCCAAGAATGTAGTCTGTGGATAAAATCATTCTCGTTATAGTCTTTTCTTACGGTATATATTTCTGTATAGTAAGGCCTATTATTTTTTATTATTGGATAAGTCTCATCTATTGTCTTTTGCCACAAATAATCTGTTGATCCATTAATCTCAATTATTTCTTGCTCATTTGAGTATATTCCATTACTTAAATAATCCCGAATCAAAAATAGCATTAATGACAAGATATTTACATTATTTTTTCCTTCTTTTCCTGTATACTCCCGGATTATTTCTTTTCTTGACTTGTTATATTTTCTCAGAACATTAATTACCTGGAGCATTTCCTTTTTAGGAATAGAAGAAGATGTTGTATCTATGTATTTGGGATAAACATAAATAATCCTGTCTTTACACGATAGAATTCCAACGTATCTAAACAAATACATGATATCAGAGTAATCATCCAACACACCTACATAATCATCATCTGTTTCATCGAGTAAGGATTCATCCTCAGCGTTAGTATTCTTTTTCCCCTTAACAGTCTTTAGAATCCTATATTTTTTCAGTAGTTGTATAAAATCCCTGAAAGATTCGTCCTTATCAGCAAACTCAAAAATGGATTTTAGGTTATCATGTGAATACAATTGGCCTTCTCTAACATATTTTGTTATAAGAGCCATTTTATACTCCCTCTCTTACCTTTTTTACATCGTATTCTTTCTCTTCTGTATCATAGTATTTTGTCTTGAAGTCTTTGCCGAATATTTCTAGTCCATCTTTCATAAATGCCGCTCTAACTTCCGAGTATCGGCTACATTTACCTTTTATACCATCAAAAAGTTCATCTCTTCTTGTTCTTGCCACATCTTCAAACAGATACATAAGTACCTTTTCACAGAAGACCGAAAGGAATTCATCATTTTCGGTTGCAGTTGAAATAACATCACTTGTATCTAATGTGTACTGATCACATTTAACAAAAAATGGTCCCATGAGCTTATCCTCATGAGCACGGATGTCATCCGTATCTGATGAAAGCTTGGCATTAATTGCTCTTCTTAAAACATTCCATCTAATTACATCTCCATTAAGCGTAAAGCGCAATTTGATATTTTCAACCTTTGTTCCAGTAGAATCCTCTGTAATCTCATCATCATCAATTCCAATGTAATTAAAATTCCATCTACGCTTAAATGCGGTATCCATAGGAAATACACCCTGGTCAGCACTGTTCATTGTAGCCCAAATAAACATATTATTAGGTATTTTTAGCTCTGAATATTCCGTTGCTGAACCACCAAAAACATCCGCTAAATAGTTTCTAACATCTTCACTTGCATTTATAGAATATTCACTTTTACCTGAAGAATCCCTATCCAACAATTGAAACATATCGCCAAATACAGCTGCCGCTTTTGCACGGTTAATTTCTTCAATGATTAGATAGAACTTTTCAGGAGAATTACTCATACCACTTCTTAAAGCATTTACCAATATTCTCATAAATGGTCCAGGAACAAACTTGTATGTTATGGTTCCCCCTACGTCAATTGGTTTATAAGTTCCAACAAACTGAGAGTATGAGTAATCCGCAAAGAATGTTACTCTCTCATAATGTGATGCAGGGCATTTTAATTTATCAAGTTTGGTTTTAAAACCATAGCTCTTACCAGTTCCTGGTGCGCCAAAAGATATAAGGTTTCTTTTATTGGTATCAGAAATAGGTGAATAATTAAATGTTTTTTTAGATATAATGAAATAAGGGCGCAAATCAAAAATATTAAAATAATTTTTGAAATAATCAGTTAAGAATGTTGCACCATTTTTAATCCTAATGAATGAAGCCTGAAATATTCCACAAGTATGGTTATCTTTATCACATCTAATATAATCTTGAGTTCCATTTGAAGCCGTATATGTATCAAGCCACTCATACAAACTTCTAATATCCATGCGTCCTGACATATCTGTCATATCTGTTTCAATTGAAACTATATAATCCTCCAATGAAATATTAGACATATAGGTAACATAAGTAGATGCTTTGCTATAAATTGTAAGGCAAAAAAATCTCTTTTTTTCGGCACGCGCAGTTTTAAAGGCCTCAACAGCTTTGTCGGCAAAAACCCTAATTTGAGGCTTTGCTCGATCGGTACCTGTAATAGATATATCTGCATACGATACTATTACCTTTTCTCCAGAAGGGAGTGTGATTTCATCCATATTTATACTTGATTTTTTTACGGTTCTCGAATAACCAATTTGGTTATCAATATAATCTCTGATAATGTCTGTTGAATTCATAGTAACAAACCTCCGTTAATCTAATAATTAGTAACTACTATATGCGTAGCGTCGGTATCGAAACGATTTCTTATATTAACAGAATATCTAACAGGGTATTCTGCAACGATATGACCTTGATACAGTTCCTCTGTTAATGGCGTTCTTCCGATAACCATAAGGACTCTACAATTTGAATTTTGTATTGCTGCTGCTAGTCTGCGATGTTCCTCTTCATCAAAATTAATAGTCATGTTTCCATAATCATGGAATACACAGTCATATGGCGGATCCAAAAACATAAAATCATTAGGTTGAGCAAGAGCAAAAACTTCTTCAAAATCTAAATGCAAAATCTGAGCGTTTTGTAAAAGATTACTGTGTTCTTGCGTAATTGTGTCAACTCTAAAGTGTTTGTATCTTCCAAAAGGAACATTATATTGACCTTGAGCATTATATCGTATCATCCCAGAATAAGCTGTCTTATTTATAAAATAGTATAATGTTGCATCTAAGAATTGGGATGGTATTACTCCGTTGTACATATCTCTTAGTTGATAGTATAGAGGTTCATTATTATTGGGAACTCTTTCATCTGGATGTAACTCTTTTAATCGAGCATATTCAGTTTCATTAGCCTCATATATATCATGCAACTGATTTAATTCAGTCATTAAAAGCGGATACTGATTTGCTACCTGATTATAGAAAGTTATAAGTGGTTCATTAATATCATTGATTATTGCATGCGCTGGTGATATCTCAAAAAATACTGCACCGCCGCCCAAAAAAGGCTCTATATATGTTTCGTAATTTTGAGGTATTAAATTCCTAAAGCTAGGTATTTCCCTTCTTTTTCCACCTCTATATTTTAATAATGGTTGCATCATATCCTCCAATCAACCCTAGTGGGTAGTTTTATCTCTATAATATATTTACTGCAGAATCTCCGTTCCCCAGCGTGCGTAAAATCGCAAAATGCAATAGGGGGGTTATGATCGGAAAGTGACCATAATATCTATTCCACTTACATCCTCAGATGTTCCCTGATTCCTGCACCTTTCGGCTTCCGTTTTTATCAAATAATCCACAGTTTGCTTGCCATAATCATCTATTGAAAGATAGAGCTTAATGAGATCCATCAGTTCATCCTCTGTCGACCATTTCCCTAATTTTTCAATAGCTTCCGCTGATAGTGTAGCAGAAGAATCATCATCCGATTGTCCTAATATGTAATCCGTCCGAACATCAAACAACTCCGACAGTGTGCATAGAGTTTCAAAATCAGGCTTCCTTTTACCTACTTCCCACATAGCGATAGTGCCTTTGGAAACTCCTAATTTTTCTGCCAACGTGACTTGTGTATATCCATTTTTCTTACGTAATTCTTTTAATCGTGTTCCAAACATGTCATTTCTCCTATAATCACACAAAACATCAAATTTATATTAGCACAAAAGGTGAGAAAAGAAAATCGCTTTTTACACAATTATACTATTTTCTACAACATTATGTGAGATTTTATATTGACTTCTATATACGACTATGCTAAAGTTATGGTGTAGTTAATGAAATTCCTTCTACGGAGGCCCTGCTCCATCGCCAGGGAATCAGAGTCAATCAGAATTCCGGTGTTTTTTGTCCAAATTTACGAAAGGAGCAATTGATTATGGTGATGGATAAAACAACGATGAGCGTTCAGGAGCTTTCCGCACAGATGGGCATCTCACTTCCCAAAGAATATGCGATCTCCATCTCAGAGATGAGATTCATCGTGATGACAAAGATAAGCTTGCAACAGAAAAAGATATAGCTCTTAATACCAAACACTTTTTAGACCTGGTAAGACGATATACTGATATTCAGGAACTGGATGCAGAGATCATCAGGGAGTTTGTAGAAAAGATTATCGTGTACAAGGCAGAACGTGTGGATGGTCATAGAGTTCAAAAAATCAAAATCATCTGGAATTGTATCGGTGAATTTCAAACACCGATATCACATCAATAAAAACGGCATAGTCCAGTAATTATAATCACTAAACTATGCCGTTTCTCTTAAGAATTAAAAATCCCTAATTTGTACCGCCGAATGGCGACCCCTTAATCATTTCTTTCCTGGATATTAAACCAATCCATGAAGATCATTGTAGCCCTGGCAGATCCTGTTGGTGTTCTTGATCAGGATGTTCATCGCAATGAAGGGTCCCAGACCACACATGAAGATACCGATGATACACCACATCAGAATTGTGGTACCGTTCTCCTGAAAGCTCATGCCATAGCGGTAAGAGTTTGCTGCCAGTCTGTTGCCCAGTGTATAGTACCAATACCAGGAGTAAAGACCACAGGTGAGGATATTGAAAAGAAGGAACACTACCAGTCCGCCGGTTGTCTCACCGTCACCCTCGCAGGCAATGTTAACATCATAAGCCATTTTGTAGATGAAGTAATAACCGTAAATACCGCAGGTGATAATGCTCAGAACGATATAAGCAATCAGGCTTCTGTCTGTCTGCAGTCTCTCGCCCATGTAGGGAGCTCCGAGATTATTAAAGGAATACCTCACATCGTCAATCGCATTGCGCACCTGACTTTCCGCATTGTTAAATCCATTGTCGATGGTAGACTTCAAATTATCAACCGGCACAGAAGGCTGCTGCGCTGCACCGCAGTTATGACAGAACTTTGCTCCGTCTTCCAATTTCGTTCCACAATTTCCGCAAAACATAATATTAACTCCTTCGCAGTAACATAAATAATTTCACAACCACGCTTTCGCGGGGTGCAAAGGTCACGATTCCGTCCTTCAGAATCAATAGCCGATACAGGTACACTATAACAAATAATGCGATAACTGTAAACAAAATAAAACGAAATAACATTTTCGGCAGCTTGCGCCGAAACAGGAAAACCAGCACGACAAACGGCGGCAGAAAATAAAGCGGATGGTAGTAAAAAGCACCCTGAAAATCAAGATGCAGCAGGCAAAGCCAGGCTCTTGTCATGCCGCAGCCCGCACAGGAAATTCCTGTCACAAACTTAATCGGACATCCGATTCCGCAGAGGGAAAAAAGACCATAGACGATGACCATTGCCAGCACAAAAGGGCCGTAAAGCTTCACTGTCTTCATCACATCCTGCATTTTCCGTTCCATAATCATCCTCCTTTCTTCCCTTGTTCCGCATAAGTCTACCATAAGGCAATTACGCCCATTTTTCAATCCGTTTTCTCCAGCACCTTCCCTGTCTCCGCCAAAATTACATATCCTAAAGGGCCCTCCAGAATCCCCACCGGGCCGAACAGCTTCATTCCGGCGTAAATGCTGAGCAAAATAATTATCGGTGCCACACCCATGCGTCTTCCTATCAGCTTAGGCTCCAGAATCTCCCGCACAAAAATACAGACCACATACAAAATCAGGCAAGCCGCTCCCGCAACATATTTCCCGGCCAGAATTCGGCTGATTGCCAGAGGCACCAGCACCACGCCCGTTCCGATAAAGGGCAGGGCGTCCAGAATTCCTGCCAGAATTCCCCAGAGACAGCCGTTCTGGATTTTGACAACGGTAAGCACTCCCGCGCAGAGAAGCCCAATCACCGTCAGTATGATTGCCTGAGCCTTCACATAAGTGGCCACATAGCGCACTACTCCGCAGACTACCGTCAGCAACTTTTCGCAGGATTCCTGCTCCAGAAGATGGTTCATAATTCGGTCGTAATCTCCGGCCAGCAGCAGCGTGGCAATCAAAAAGCAAATCAAAAAGCCTCCAAACCGAAACAGGCCCCCGAGATAGGCGAGAGATTTGGCCATTACCTCCGGAAGAAGCTTCTCCCGAAGCTGTCCCGGCCGCAGAATGGTTCCGATTTTCTCTTCCAGCATCGGTAAACCCGCAGAAAGAGAGCCCAGCCCATCCATGGCCAGAGAACACAGCAGCCAGACCAGGCCGCACAGTACTACTCCCACAATGAGCAGCAGAAAAACGGCGCTGACGCGCCTGGGAAGTCCGCATTTTTTCTGCAGCCTCTGCATAAACGGTCCGAAAATTGTCACAAACAGCATGGCACATAATCCCGGTGCCAGAACCGGCACCAGGAATTTTAAAAATAAAAAAACTGCTCCCCCAGCGAGGAGCAGTCTGAATTCCCTGGAATTCCACCATTTCTTTTCCATTTCTCTCACCTTCCCTTCCGGAATAGTATGAGCGAAGGATCAGTATTTCATTCTCTAAAAGGAAAAGTGCGCGTAGATTCCGCCCTCCGGATTCTTCACAAAGCTCATCTGCTTGCCGGTGGTCGGATGCTTGAAAGCAATGGAGTAAGCACACAGCGCCACATTCTTAAGACCCAGCTGCTCGGAGAGTGCCTTTAACTCTTCGGTGCCGTACTTCCGGTCTGCCAGCAGCGGGAAGCCTGCATGGCTCATCTGACAGCGAATCTGATGAAAGCGTCCCGTCTCGATGGTGATTTCTGCGAGAGAAATCTCTGCCTCCTTGAAGTCTTCCGTCACACCTGGCAAATATCTGCCGATGGCAGTGTCCAGAATTCGGTACTGCAGGACTGCTTTTTTCGCCCCTGCGTCCCCGGACTTACAGACTCTCGCCGTGTTGTCCTTTGTTTTCTCCAGATAATCCACAAGCTCACCTGACATTTCTTCCGGTTTTCCACAGACAACCGCCAGGTACTGTTTATTTAACATACCTTCCTCGCCTGCAGTCAGCTGCTTGCTGAGCGCTGCTGCCGCCTGCTTATTCTTTGCAAAGACCAACAGACCTTCTACGGGTTGATCCAGTCTGTGAATCACTCCCAAAAACGGCTCGCCCTTCGGTGCCGTGGAATCGGCCTGCTTTGCCAGGTAATTCTTCAGCTCACTGACCACATCCGCCTGTCCGATTTTGCCGGTCTGTGTAGCGATGCCTGCAGGTTTCCAAATGACCAGCAGGTCCTTATCTTCAAAAAGTATCTCTTTCTTCATCACTTATTCACTCGAAGTCCTTTCGGATAATGATTCTTCATCATGCCGCCTGCCAGTTTACCCCAGCCGCAGGAGTAACCGTTCACCAGAATCAGGTACCAGCCCTTCTCGCCTTCGGCAGGAAAGGTCTGACCGTTCAGATAATTCAGCGCCTCGCCGTTCTCCACCTGCAGATTATAATGATGCAGTGCTTTTCCCGGTGCCAGTGCCAGCGCCAAAGCATGGGAAGGCTCAAAACGATTCTTCTTCATCTCACCCAGATGCAAGCCCGGGCGAAGAACCTTCAGTCCCTTCAAATCCGGCATGTTCTGCGCTACCATGTAGAGATTATCGCCAAACTTCAGATATTTGGGGTTCTCAATGGGAAGTGCATCCGTTGTCAGCGTTTCCTTGCAGAAGTTTTTGAATTCCGCAAGCTCTTTTTCATTGATTCCCTTGGCAAAGCCGTTGGCGCAGACTGCCTCAAAGCCCTCTGTGCTCTCGCCTGCCTTCTGCAGCACTGCTGCAAAATGACCCTCGCCCTTTACCTTGTGGGGCCAGAGTCTGTGCTGCTCCACTACAGTAAATTCAGGGTGCCGCTCTATAAATCGACGAATACTGCCCTCGTCCTCCTCCTCCGCAAAGGTACAGGTAGAGTAAACCATTCTGCCGCCGGCGCGAAGCATTCCTGCTGCACAGTCTAAGATTTCGTCCTGTCTGTTGGCACAGAGCGTTACATTCTCGGGGCTCCATTCCTCACAGGCCGCCTCATTTTTACGGAACATTCCCTCACCGGAGCAGGGAGCATCCACCATGATACGGTCGAAGTAACCGGGGAAAATGCCGCTTAACTTCGCAGGCGTCTCGTTGGTGACGCAGGCATTGACAATGCCCATTCTCTCTACATTTTCGGAGAGAATCTTCGCTCTGGCGGGATGAATTTCATTGCACAATAAAAAGCCCTTACCGCGCAGCTTTGATGCAATCTGGGTACTCTTACCTCCGGGAGCGGCACAAAGGTCCAAAACTCTGTGTCCGGGCTCCACCTGTAACAGCTCTGCAGGAAGCATAGCGCTGGGCTCCTGAATATAGTACACCCCTGCCTCGTGGTACGGGTGCTTGCCGGGCTGATCCCCGGACTCATAATAATAGCCGTTTTCAGCCCAGGAAACAGGGGAAAGATGTGCAAATCCTTCCCCGTTCTGTAAGCCTTCCGCGGCACTTATTCCTGATTCATTCTGTTTCAGCACATTCAGACGCAATGCCTGATATCTGCTGTTTTCAAAGGTTGCGAGAAACGCGTCAAACTCGTCCCCCAGCATCTGCTGCATTCTGACCAAAAAAGCTTCCGGAAGCATGTAGTATCCTCTCTTTTGTATTCATAAATCCCTGCCGCTACGCGTCAGCCACTGCTTCGCAGTTCTCGGATTTATTTCATGTACGCTCGGGTGAAAACAAGCCAGCTTGTTTTCCTTCCTCGCTACACCTTGAATCGATAACCCACGCCCCAGATAGTCTCAATGTAATTGGGCTTTGCGGTATCTGCCTCGATTTTTTCACGAATCTTCTTAATGTGTACTGTTACGGTAGCGATGTCACCGATGGAATCCATATCCCAGATTTCACGGAACAGCTCCTCTTTAGTATACACATGGTTGGGATTCTCCGCAAGAAATGTCAGCAAATCAAATTCCTTGGTTGTGAAGGTTTTCTCCACACCGTCCACATAGACGCGTCTTGCAGTCTTGTCGATGCGGATGCCTCTGATCTCCACGATATCATTCTGAGGCTTCTGATTGGTACCAACCAGTCTCTGGTATCTTGCCATATGTGCCTTTACGCGGGCAACCAGCTCGCTGGGGCTGAAGGGCTTCGTCATGTAATCGTCTGCGCCGAGACCCAGACCTCTGATCTTATCGATATCGTCCTTCTTCGCGGAAACCATCAGGATGGGAATATTCTTCACCTCACGAATCTGACGGCAAACCTCAAAACCATCCAGGCCGGGCAGCATCAGGTCCAGAATCACCAGATCATAATTTCCGTCCAGGGCTGCCTTCAGTCCTTTATCGCCGGAATTGCAGATATCTACTTCAAAATCGGAGAGCTCCAAGTAGTCCTTCTCCAGGTCTGCAATTGCTTCTTCGTCTTCTACAATCAAAATCTTGCTCATAATTTACTACCCCTTTCAAATCACAACACTAATCTGCAGGCTGCAATTCAATATATTTTCTGAGAACAAAATGGATACAGATTCCTTCGCCCTCCTTGCCGGTAGCCCAGATATAACCACCGTGGTCCTCCACAATCTTCTTTACAATGGAAAGACCGATACCACTTCCGCCCTGTGCGGAATTTCGGGAGGCGTCGGTACGATAGAATCTTTCGAATATCATGCCCAGGTCCTTCTGCGCAATACCCTTACCATTGTCCTCGATTTCAATCTGAATGGAATCTGCCTGATCCAGGATTCGGATTTCGATATTGCCCTTGGGCTTATCCATGTACTTAACGCTGTTGCTGATAATATTGTTGATAACCTTTTTCATCTGCTCGGGATCGGCGATGACAACCGTATCGGCCGGCGTCAGATTTAAGAAGTTCAGCGTGATATTACGCTGCTCCAGGTCGATTCCTACTTCCTCCACACAGTCTCCGAAGTAATCGGCTACATTGATGCGGTGGAAATCGTAAGGAATTCGGTTGTTATCAATCTTGGAATAATAGGTCAGCTCGTTGATGAGCTTCTCCATGTCGTTTGCCTTGTTGTAGATGGTCTTGATGTACTTGTCCATCTTCTCCGGCGTATCTGCTACGCCGTCCATAATTCCTTCCACATAACCCTTGACGGATGTGATAGGAGTCTTCAAATCGTGAGAAATATTACTGATCAGCTCGCGGTTCTTTTCCTCCGCCTGCTTGCTGGCCTCCGTGGATTCCTTCAATCGGAGTCTCATGTCCTCATAATTGCTGTAGAGATCTCCGACCTCACCCTTCAGACCGGTGGTTTCCAGAGAGTACTCCAGGTTGCCGTCCTTAATCTGCTGCATTGCGGTATTCAGTTCGGAAACCGGTTTAATCAGCGTTTTTTCAATGAACTTGCAAAGAATCAGGCTGGTTAGAATCAAAATACCACCGATGGCAATCAGCATATCCATCAAAAATCTCTTGGAAATCAGGTTGGTAGCCGTCGTGACAATAAAGATACTGCCGTGGGCACCGTCAGAAAAAAGGAAATCCTTCTGCTTGATATACTTGCCGTACTTATCTAAATAGAAATTTAACTGCTCCTCCTTGGAATGGTCGCTGTATTCCGGCAGCAGCGAGAAAATAAGTCCCGCATCCTTTTCGTTTCCGGCGTAAAATAACGCTTCCCCTTTACGAACAATCAGGTTGGTAGACTTACGGGTATATTTCCTGTTCAGTTCTTCCAGAAATTCGATATCCTCAATCTTGCCGTCATTCTCATCAATGTGCTCGCAGATCATGTCGAATACCCTGTCCGTCTCAGCCACGATTTCCTGGAAATTGTCCGTCATATTGTCGAAGCTGACGATACGACCTCCCGTTCTCGCACTCATCAGTGCCAGGCCGATGGTAAGGAACGCAAAAATCATCAAAAACAACGGCAGCACAATCAATGTGATAAAGGTCACTCGAAGTCTTGTTCTGAATTTCATGACAATACCTCTTCCCCAATAATGATTTTACTTGATTATAGCATGAATCCCGGAGAATAAAATAAACTCCGGGAAACATTATTCTTAAAAATGTATAAAGGTTGTTTTATTTGATGACTTCGCTCATTGCCTTGAAAAGCTCCAGGTCTGACTCCAGAACCTTTAAGTTTGTAGTGATGGGAGCCTCACCGGGTCTTGTCATGGTGATTTCAAAAATAGTGTCCTGCTCAATGGGCTTGGAAAATGCAGTTCTGATAAATGCCATAAATTTGGGATGGTTGGTATCCAACTGCTTTTTCGCGCTCAGCAATTTCATAATCATTGCGGGATTCATAAGGTTACCTCCGATAATTGTTTCTTATGTAAGTGTTATTAGTATAACCCTTTTTGCCCAAAAAATCAATTTCAGTCCAGCTCTTGCGGCGGCTGTCCTCGAATTTCTTGAAATGTCCTGCAGCACAAATCACATCAACATAAAGAATTGCTGACATACCAACATTCTTTCCTACCACTAAACTGATGAAGTTGCACACAGCAGCTGCTGACCAGCAAATTCCGCAGAACAGATTCTTGTCTACCTTTTTCTTTTTATCAGAAGAATTTGTAAGAATAAGCTCTTCCTCGATTACGGGAAGCTTTGCAAGACCTGCCATGTCATCACCGATAATACCGTCGGTTGAAACATTAAAGAGTCTGCTCATCTCAATCACATCCATGGATGCGGGAGCTGCTGTACCATTTTCCCAACACTCAACAGTCTTGGGAGAAACCCACAACAGTTTTGCAAGCTCTTCTCTGGAATAGCCTTTTGCCTTTCTTAAACTTTTGATTCTTTCTGAAAATGTTCTCATAATAATTATCCTTTCCGGCCTCTCGCCATATTGATATTGTAGCAGCAGAGTGCAGAAAAATATAATCTGAACAGTGATATAAAATTGGCAAATATCGTGCAGTTTTCGGTAAAATATCGTTAAGAAGAACCGTACTGCTCCTCGCCCTTTTCTTGACAAAGGACACCCGATAGGGTAACTTTAGTGTAGTATGTTTTACAATATTAATTAAGAAAGAGGTAATGAAATGGAGAAAATCGCAAGCTTTACCATTGACCATATTAAATTGCAGCCCGGCATTTATGTGTCCAGAAAGGACCATGTGGGAGCAGAGGTAATCACCACCTTCGACCTTCGCATGACCAGCCCCAATGAGGAGCCCGTTATGAACACAGCGGAAATCCACACCATCGAGCATCTGGCTGCTACCTTCCTGCGCAATCATCCCGATTACAAGGATAAAACCGTTTACTTCGGACCCATGGGCTGCAGAACCGGTTTCTATCTGCTGCTGGCAGGAGACTACGAGTCCAAGGATATCGTTCCTCTCATGGTAGAGATGTACGAGTTCATCCGCGACTTTAAGGACGAGGTTCCCGGCGCATCTCCCAAAGACTGCGGCAACTATCTGGATATGAACCTTGGCATGGCAAACTACCTGGCAAAGAAGTTCCTGGATCAGGTGCTTTACGGCATCGGCGAGGATCGCCTGGTTTATCCCGAATAAGCAAACTGACTGATAAAAGAGGACAAAAGAATGAGCAAAATCGCGATTATCGGTGCAATGGACCTGGAGGTCGACGCACTGAAGGAAGAAATGACTGTAGAAAAGATTACAGAAAAGGCCGGCATGAAGTTTTTTGAGGGCACTCTGAACGGTGCAAATGTTGTCATCGTAAGATGCGGCATCGGTAAGGTAAATGCTTCTCTTTGTACACAGATTCTGGCTGATTTATATGAAGTTACCCACATTATCAACACCGGCGTGGCAGGTTCCCTGAACGCAAAGCTGGATATCGGCGACATTCTGATTTCCAAGGACGCCATTCATCATGATGTGGATGTCAGAGTATTCGGTTACCCCTTAGGTGAGGTTCCTCAGATTGGCGTGAGAGAATTCAAGGCTGACGAGAGACTGGCTGCACTGGCTATGGAAGCCTGCAAGAAGGTAAATCCCGATATCAACTGTATCACCGGCCGCGTTGTCAGCGGTGACCAGTTCATCTCTGGCAATGAAATCAAGGAAAAACTGATTTCCGAGTTCCAGGGTGACTGTGCCGAGATGGAAGGTGCTTCCATCGCTCACGGCTCTTACCTGAACAACATTCCCTTCGTTATCATCCGCGCAATCTCCGACAAGGCAGACAACAGCGCCGAAATGGACTACCCTACCTTTGAGAAAGCTGCTGCAAAGCACTCCGCAGCGCTGGTTCGTGAACTGGTAAAAAATATTTAAGTTATTTTCAAGCAAAAAATCCTGCGCTCATCGCGCAGGATTTTTTTATTTCTCTTTCTTACTGAATACAAAAAGCTTACTGAAAATATAGTTTCCGATGATAACCAGAATCGCAGAGATAATGGTAGTCACATATACATTGATGCCGATAGCGCCGAATACCTGACGAATCACAAGATCAAGAACCAGAGTGAAGACTCTGGAGCCCACAAACTTGGGAATTTCAGTCATCATGGGAGCCGTACTCTTAAAAACATATTTTCTGTTGGTAAAATATGCAAAAATAACACCGGCAGTCCAGTTAATGACGCTTAAAACGATATTCTGGAAGGGAGTAGGGTAAGTAGGATTTCCAAACAGCAGCCAGCTTCCCAAAAACATTGCCGTCCAGGATACCACTGTGGTTAATCCACCCACGATTAAGTAATTAATTATCTCTTCGTACTTTACATAAATTTTTGCTAATTTTCCGAGAAAAGTATCTTTCTCACTAAGCTTATAAATCCACTGAATCAGTTTTTCTATCATTTGTTTACTCCATTAATTTATTACCTTAAGGATTTACCACATTTCTGTTTTCACCGCGAAGGAAAGCAGCAATATTCTCATGTGCTCCCCAGACAACACGGTTTCGCGCTTCCACACTGGCCCACGCCAGATGAGGAGTGATAATCAGCTTGTTGCTGTCCTTGATCTGACTCAAGGGATTGGTCAGCTTCAGAGGTTCTTCCTCGATGACATCCAGACCTGCTGCCGCAATTTCTTCATTCATCAGTGCATGATACAGAGCAGTGTTGTCAACTACCTTGCCTCTTGCCACATTCAAAAGGATTGCTGTCTTCTTCATCTTCTTCAGAGCGTCAGCATCGATCAGATTCTTCGTGATATCACTTAATGGGCAGTGAAGAGAAAGATAATCGGACTCTGCCAACAGTGTGTCCATTGACACCTGAGGGTAGTCCGTGCAGGTGCTCTTTCCGGTTACGGAATAGAAAATAACCCTGCAGCCGAAGGCCTGAGCAATTTTAGCCACTCTCTTGCCGATATTTCCCATGCCGATGATACCCCAGGTCTTGCCGTCCATCTCGGTAAAGGGCATGTCAAAATTGGAAAATCTGTCCTGGGCGCTGTAAGCACCGGACTTGACATATGTGTCATAATGATTCATTTTCTCACTGAGGAACATTGCCATGGCAAAGGTGTGCTGCGCAACCATAGCCGTGCTGTAATCTACCACATTGGTAACCTTGATGCCTCTGGATTTGCAGTATGCCAGATCACAATTGTCGTAACCGGTAGCAAATTCACAAATCAGCTTCACATTGGGAGCATCCTTCAAGGTTACTTCGTTAAGAGGAGACTTGTTCGCAATGACGATGTCTGCGTCCTTGACTCTCTCCTTTACCTCTTCCGCGGTTACTGTATTTCCGTAAGCAGTTACCTCACCGAAATCGCTGATACAATCAACCGATACATCGGTTCCCACACTGTTTCTTTCCAAAATTACGATTTTCATGCTTTCATCTGCCTTTCCAAGCGCTTGATTTTCTTTAGTCTATCACATTTTATCCCGCAAGAAATGAATTTTCTTTTAAAATTACTCCGCTTCCTGCTGTTTCTTCAGTTCTTCATCATCAAAGGGTTCCAGCTCTGTGATATGTAAGTTCTCATCATAAACAAACCGGAAGCCACCGCCGAAGATCTGTTCTTCGTTCTCATCGTAGAGGTTAAAATGAACCCAGTTGTTTTTCCCGGCGCCTTTTTCCCATCGGCTCTTTCTGTCAATCATTGTCCTTTCCCAGAATTCTCCGGGAGCATAGGTCTCTTCCCCCACATTCTTGCAGATGGTATGCTCTGTTCGATTGGTAATTTTGAAGATCATCTTTATATTGGGATCTTCTTTTTCTGTCTCATATTGTGCTTCCAATGTTTCCATACCTACAAAGCTGACACTGAAAAAATCATTGGATACAAAGTAGCCTTCTGTGGTTAATATTTTCTCCGCAGACTCATCTGTTGATTCTTCCACTGATTCCTCTGTCTGAGACTCACTGCTTTCTTCTGAAACTGCAGTTTCCGCCTCGCTGACAGTCTCTGAGACTTCATGCACAATTTCACCGAAATCTTCCGTCGGATGCGAACCGCAGGCAGTCAGCAGAACAGCTGCACCGGCGATTAAAAGTGTCTTCCATAATTTGTTTTTCATATTTTTCCCCTCATCCGGTTCTTCAAACCAGTATTCAGTGTAACAAAGGGGACTCTCGTTTGCAATCCTATCCTACAATAATATCCCGCAGCAGCTTCTCCAGCTCCGTCCATTCCAGGGTTTCTTTAATTTCCTTTGGTTTTTCTTCACTTTTCTCCCCCATGGGAAACAAATCGATGGTCTTCGTTTTTTTCGGTTGCTCGGTTCGAACAATTTCCTTAGGTAATTTTTCCCGCTTCTCCACCTTTTCCAGATAGGCAATATCTTCCTTGGAATGACTCATCCGGGGAGACATATGATTCTCCAGAAAATCAATCAGACTGATTTTCAACAACCTTCTCTTGCCCCGCAGGTCCACTGCCGCAAGCAGGGAAAAATAGAGATACAATCCAAGAAAGCTGACAATATAATATGGGCTTACCTTCATCAGGGAATCACCTTCCAAAATTCCTTTGCAGATTCCCACTCCTGCGCAGAAAACAGCAAACAGCATCATCTGTCCCGACAGACGGTTCAGAGTGGGAAAAGAAAAAGGTCCCAGAGACAGTCTGCAGATGAACTTGTCCACAAATACCTCCACATTCTGTACGCCATGGTTCATTTCATAGCAGTTGGAAAAACGATTTTTACATTGCTTTAACAGCTTATTGTTGGTGCAGGACATATTATCCACTTCCCGGATCAAATGCTTGTAGAGCAGTCCCAGCAATGATTTCAAAAACAGTGCCAAAAACAAAAACGCAAAAAAGAAACCCGTTACCATCTTTTGTTCATAAAAAATTTCAGCCATACCTTTTTCTCCCCTTCTGATGTGGTTGCCAAACAATAAAGAAAGCCCAATTCATCTTCATGAATTAGGCTTTTGTACGAGCTTTATTATACTATACTTAGGGAGGCTTAAATACTCTTTCTCATCGACAAATAGAAACACCCTTTGCCGTTTGGCAAAGGGTGTCGAATTATTCTTGCATCTTATCTTTGGAATATAAAATCTTCAGAATGATAGGAGTGGAAATGCTGGATACAATAATCAGGAAGATTACTGCGGTAAAGTATACAGGAGTCATCAATCCGACGGACAGACCCTTCTGTGCTACAATCAATGCAACCTCACCACGTGTCATCATACCGACACCAATCTTCAGACAATCATTTCCCTTAAATCCACATACTCTTGAAATCAGGCCGCAGCCAACAATCTTGGTAATCAGCGCTATGATTACAAAACCGATGGAGAAGAGGATGATGGTTCCGTCCACATTGTCGATTGCTGTCTTCAGACCGATACTTGCGAAGAAGACAGGTCCGAAAATCATGTAAGAGCTGACCTCCATCTTCTCATCAACGTAGTTGGAATCTGTCAAAGAACAAAGGATAATGCCGGCTACATAAGCACCTGTGATATCTGCGATACCGAAGTAGGTTTCCGCAAAGTAAGCAAATGCAAAGCAAAGAGCAAGTGCCATAATGGGAATTCTTCTGGTACGAGGATATCTGTCATCCATCTTGTTGAATACCTTGTAAAGGGCAACACCAAGAATCAACGCCAACACGAAGAAAAGAATGGTATTGATTACAACCTTTCCGGGGTTGCTGTCAGGACTCTTAAATCCTACGACAAAGGTAAGTACGACGATACCGATAACGTCATCGATAATTGCGGCACTTAAAATGGTAGTTCCTACCTTACCCTTCAGCTTGCCCATTTCCTTCAGGGACTGAACCGTGATACTTACACTGGTTGCTGTCATGATGGTACCGATGAACACTGCCTTAAAAAAGTTCTCGGAACCCCAGGGTGCCACACCGTAGAATCCCATGTAAAGGAAAGTACCGCCAACCAGGGGAACAAATACACCTGCACAGGCAATCAAAAATGCCACGGGACCGGTTTTTACCAGTTCCTTCAAGTCTGTTTCCAGACCAGCCGAGAACATCAGCAGTACAACACCAACCTCTGCCATGCCGGCAAGAAAATCAGTGGGTTCAACCAGACCCAAAAGACTGGGTCCGATCAGCAGACCTGCAATAATTTCACCTACAACCTGAGGTGCTTTGCATTTTCTGGCCAACACGCCGAAGAATTTTGCAAAGATAATAATAATCGCCAGGTCTCTAAAAATGTCATAGACTTCCATTACTCTTCACTTTCGGGAGCTTCTGCTTCAGAGGATGCATTTTCCTCGCCCTCTTCCAGAAGATCCTGTCCTTCATTTGTTATTTTACCTCTGACCTTTGCAATCTGAGCAACCTTCACACCTTCGTCCAGATTTATCATCTTTACGCCGGAAGTAATTCTTCCCAGAGTAGAGATATCTTGCATACGAAGCTGGATGATAATGCCTTCCGTGGTGATCATCATAATTTCATTTTCACCACTGACTGCCTTTACACCTACTACATCACCGGTCTTGTCGGTAATCTTATAACATTTTACTCCCTTACCGCCTCTCTTTTGAACGGTAAATTCCTCTAAAAATGTACGCTTACCCATACCATTTTCGGACACAATCAATAAGGAGTCGCCTTGAGTATGCAGCTGCATGCCCACAATCTCATCACTGTCGTCAAGATTCATACCGATAACGCCCATTGAGGTTCTTCCGGTAGCTCTGACATCAGTCTCCTTGAAGCGGATACACATACCGTGCTTGGTAACCAGGAAAATTTCACTGTCCTTGGTGGTAGTCTTTACTTCAATCAGTTCATCGTCATCACGAAGATTGATTGCAGCCAGACCGTTCTTACGAACATTGGAGTACTCATCCAAAGGAGTCTTCTTAATGGTTCCCTTTCTGGTTACCATGAAGAGATTCTTATCCTCCTTGTACTCGGAGATAGGAATCATAGCGGTAATCTTCTCGCCGGGATTCAGCTGAAGCAGATTAATCACTGCAGTTCCTCTTGCGGTTCTGCCTGCCTCGGGAATTTCATAAGCCTTCAGACGATAAACACGACCCATATTGGTGAAGAAGTTCAGGTAATGATGGGTTGTGGTCATAAGAAGATCCTCGATGAAATCATCCTCGATGGTCTGCATACCCTTGATACCTCTTCCGCCGCGGTTCTGTGCTCTGAAGTTATCAACAGTCATTCTTTTGATATAGCCAAGCTTTGTCATGGCGATTACGGTATTTTCACAGGGAATCATATCCTCCATGGTAATATCAAACTCGTCATAGCCAATCTTACTTCTTCTGTCATCGCCGTATTTGTCGGCAATCTCAATCATTTCCTTCTTGATTACGCCAAGCAGAAGCTTCTCATCAGCAAGAATTGCCTTCAACTCTGCGATGCGGGCAACCAGATCCTTGTGCTCGTTCTCAAGCTTCTCTCTTTCCAGACCGGTGAGAGCACGCAGACGCATGTCTACGATTGCCTGAGCCTGTACATCGGACAAATCAAATCTCTCGATCAATCTCTCCTTTGCAATCTGAGTATTCTGGCTTCCTCTGATGATGGAAATAACCTCATCAATGAAATCAAGTGCTTTCAGCAGACCCTGTAAAATATGGTCTCTCTCTTCAGCCTTGTTCAAATCATATTTGGTTCTTCTGGTAACAACATCCTCCTGATGCTTCAGGTAGTAGGTCATCATATCCAGAAGGCTCATAATCTTGGGCTCGTTGTTTACCAGCGCAAGCATGATAACACCGAAGGTATCCTGCAGCTGAGTGTGCTTGTAGAGCTGATTCAGAATAACATTTGCGTTGACATCCTTACGGAGCTCAATAACAACTCTCACACCTTCTCTGTTGGACTCATCTCTGATATCGGTGATACCGTCAATTTTCTTAAGCTTTACCAGCTCGGCAATCTTAATGATTAAGTTTGCCTTGTTTACCATGTAGGGAAGCTCTGTCGCAATAATCTGGCTCTTGCCGTTGGGCAGAGTCTCAATATTGGTTACGGCTCTGACTACAATCTTGCCGCGTCCGGTTCTGTAAGCTTCCTCGCAGCCTCTGGTTCCGAGAATCAGACCGCCGGTAGGAAAATCGGGAGCTTTTACAATATCCAGAATCTCTTCGATTTCAGTCTTTCTGTCTTCTTCGACCTTGTTGTCGATAATCTTGGTAACGGCAGCAACTACCTCTCTCAAGTTATGAGGGGGAATATTGGTTGCCATACCAACCGCAATACCGGTGGTACCGTTTACCAGCAGGTTGGGATAACGGCTGGGAAGAACAACAGGCTCTTTCTCGGTATCATCAAAGTTGGGGATAAAATCTACCGTGTCCTTATTGATGTCAGCAAGCAGCTCCATGGAAATCTTGGAGAGTCTTGCCTCGGTGTATCGCATCGCAGCGGCACCGTCGCCGTCCGGAGAACCGAAGTTTCCGTGACCGTCAACAAGAGGATATCTGGTAGACCAGTCCTGAGCCATGTTAACCAAAGCACCGTAGATAGAGCTGTCGCCGTGAGGATGGTATTTACCCATGGTATCACCGACGATACGGGCACTCTTTCTATGAGGCTTATCGGGACCGTTATTTAACTCAATCATGGAATAAAGCACACGTCTCTGAACAGGCTTTAAACCATCTCTTACATCAGGAAGTGCACGGGAAGCGATAACGCTCATGGCGTAATCGATGTAGAAGGTTTCCATTCTTTCCTTCAGATCAACTTCCTCTATCTTGTCCACTTCAAGATTGTTATCAAAAATATCGTCATTCATTCGGATAACCGTACCTTTCAAAAATTAGATATCGAGATTCTTTACGAACTTAGCATTTTCTTCGATAAACTCACGTCTGGGCTCAACATTGTCTCCCATCAGGGTAGTAAATGTCAGGTCAACCTCAGACTCCATCTCTTCATCGTAATTTACACGGAGAAGAATTCTTCTCTCGGGATCCATTGTTGTCTCCCAAAGCTGCTCCGCATCCATCTCACCAAGACCTTTGTAACGCTGAATCTTGTTGTTCTGGTCTCTTCCGACCTCAGCGAGGATCTTTTCAAGCTCTTCATCGCTGTATGCGTACCAAACCTTCTTGTTCTTCTCCAGCTTGTACAGAGGGGGCTTTGCAAGATATACATGGCCTTCCTTGATCAGCTGAGGCATGAATCTGTAAATGAAGGTGAGGAGCAGAGTGCTGATATGAGCACCGTCTACATCCGCATCGGTCATAAGAATAATCTTGTGGTAACGAAGCTTTGAAATATCAAAGTCATCGTGAATACCGGTACCGAAAGCAGTAATCATTGCCTTAATCTCGGCATTGGCATAAATCTTATCCAATCTTGCCTTCTCAACATTCAGGATTTTACCTCTCAGAGGAAGAATAGCCTGTGTTGCACGGGAACGGGCAGATTTAGCACTACCGCCCGCGGAGTCTCCCTCTACGATGTAGATTTCGCACTTGGAAGGATCCTTATCGGAACAGTCAGCCAGCTTGCCGGGAAGAGCCATGCCCTCCAAAGCGGTTTTTCTTCTGGTCAGCTCTCTTGCCTTTCTTGCTGCCTCTCTCGCACGCTGTGCAAGAATGGATTTTTCACAGATAGACTTTGCAACGCTGGGATTTAACTCCAGGAAGTAGGTCAGCTGCTCGCTGACGATACCATCAACAGCACCTCTTGCTTCGCTGTTACCAAGCTTCTGCTTAGTCTGTCCTTCAAACTGAGGCTCCTCAATCTTAACACTGACGATTGCGGTAAGTCCCTCTCTGATATCCTCACCGGAAAGATTGGGTTCATTGTCCTTCAACAGCTTTGCGCTTCTCGCGTAATCGTTAAAGGTTTTTGTAATTGCATTCCTGAAGCCCTGTAAATGGGTACCTCCCTCGGGAGTATTGATATTATTTACAAAGCTGAATACGCTCTCATTGTAGGAATCATTGTGCTGGAAGGATACTTCAACATAAACATTGTTTCTCTCTCCCTCAAAATAAAGGATATTTTCATAGATGGGAGTCTTATTCTTATTCAGGTAAGCAACAAATTCCTTGATACCGCCCTCATAATAGAATTCAGCTCTCTTGGCCTTCTTCTCGACAACTTCCTTCTTTTCAACTTCTCCGAGAGTAACCTCTTCGCCGGTCTCTTCCTCATGATCGGCTGCCGCACGCTGAAGAAGCTCGTTAATCTGCTCATTTTCATGAGCGGTATCGATTACTTCTTCCTCCTGAGTTCTCTCATCGGTCAGAATAATGCGAAGACCCTTGGTCAGGAATGCCATTTCACGAAGTCTTCTCTTCAGAACATCAAATTCATAAACGGTTGTTTCCGTAAAAATTGTCTCATCAGGCTGGAAAGTAACCTTGGTACCTGTCTTTTCAAGAGGACATTCACCGATTACCTTAAGATCATAGCAAACATGACCTCTCTCGTATCTCTGCTTGTAAACCTTACCGCCTTGGCAGATTTCAACCTCAAGCCAATCGGAAAGTGCATTTACAACAGAAGCACCAACGCCGTGAAGACCGCCGGATACCTTGTATCCTCCGCCGCCGAACTTACCGCCGGCGTGCAGAATGGTAAATACAACCTCAACTGCAGGCTTTCCTGCCTTGCTGTTGATACCTACGGGAATACCACGACCGTTATCCACAACAGTGATGGAATTGCCCTCATTGATGGTTACTTCGATGGTATCACAAAATCCTGCAAGCGCTTCATCTACCGCATTGTCTACAATCTCATATACAAGATGATGTAAACCTCTGCTCGCAGTGGTGCCGATATACATGCCGGGACGCTTTCTTACCGCTTCCAGACCTTCCAGAATCTGAATCTGATCCGCACCATATTCATGATCCACTGTAGTGTTGCTCATGATTTCTTCGCTCATCTGTTTCACATACCTTTCTTATCGTCTTCTGCCGTTTCTTCGGGCTTCACATCGCTCATCACGCTGACCTTGCCCTCTGTCACATTGAAAACCTTATTAATCTCAAATCTGTTATTTACAAACTCCTCCAAACCGGTACAGGTGATAATGGTCTGAATATCACCGATGCTGTTCAGAAGATAATTCTGTCTGTTGGAATCCAGTTCGGAAAGAACATCGTCCAGCAGCAAAATAGGAGTATCCTTTGTAATTCTCTTTACCAGTTCAATCTCTGATAATTTCAAAGACAAGGCAGCGGTACGCTGCTGGCCCTGAGAACCGAATTTTCTGATATCCACATCTCCCACATAGAAGGAAAAATCATCTCTGTGAGGTCCAACTGAAGTCATCTTTGCTTTGATGTCTCTGTCCTTGCTGCTTCTGAGAGCACTTTCGTAATTCTCAATCTCCACATCAGGCTCATAAACAATCTTGATTTCTTCCTTGCCGCCGGAAAGTTTTTTATGTATCTCGTAGATAATCTCATTGAGCTGATCTACGAAGGTCTTTCTTCTCTCAATAATCTTGCTGCCGAAGGAAGCAAGCTGCATATCCCAGATACTCAAGGTCTCCTTTAAGTCGGGATTCATGAACATATCTTTTAATAATTTATTTCTCTGGTTCACAATCTTGTTGTATTGATTCAGATTGTAAAGATAAAAGCTGTCCAGCTGACAAAGCTCCATGTCTACAAATCTTCTTCTCTCCGCAGGGCCGTTTTTGATAATTCCCAAATCCTCGGGGGAAAAGAAAACAACATTACAAAGTCCAAGCAAATCAGCCGCTTTCTTTAATTTCTGGCCATCAACAGCGATTCCCTTGGAACCGGAGCTGCGAAGATGCATATCTACCCTTGATTCTACCCCTTCCTTGGAAAGGTAGGTTCTGATATGACCCTCCTGACAACCAAAACGAATGATTTCCTTGTCCTTGCTTCCTTTATGTGATTTTGTAGTGGCTGCTACAAAAATAGACTCCAAAATATTTGTTTTTCCCTGGGCATTATCTCCAAACAAAATGTTTGTACCCTTATCAAACTCCAAATTTAAGGATTCATAATTCCTGTAATCAGCCAATTCCAATGACTTAATCAACATGAATCAAATAAACCTTTCTCTAAGGCATAAAGACTGATTAATTTTCAATCTTGATGGTCTCTCCGTTATATTCCACTACATCACCGGCGTAGAGCTTCTTGCCGCGCTGTACCTCAACCTGACCGTTTACCTTAACCTCTCCGTCCTGGATGACAAACTTCGCATCCACACCGGATTCTACTAAATTAGCGGCCTTTAAAGCCTGTCCTAACTTGATAAATTCTTCTCTCAAGTGAATAATTTCCATTTTTACACTTCTCTCTAAAGACGGCAAAAGATGAGACTGTTCATCTCATCATTTGCACAAAATAATATTCTTTTTACAATTCAAAGCTTAGCTGACTGTTGTAAAGTTAACAGGCAGAATCAGGTAAATATAGCTCTCCTCGGGATTCTTGATGAAGCAGGGAGCCTTAGGATTTACCATGTAAAGTTCAACCTCTTCGTCATCGATAACACGAAGTGCATCAATCATAAACTTAGGGTTGAAACCTATCATCAGGTCTTTACCAACCTTCTCAATTTCAATATCTTCATTCATGCTTCCGAGAACGGAATTAATCTTCAGTTCCATCTTCTCATCAGTGATGGTGATGATGATGGGCTTCTTGTCGCCTTCCTTTACCAGAAGAGTTGCTCTGTCGATACAGCTTAAGAACTCCTTCTTGTTGACACGAAGCTTGGTCTCATAATCGCTGGAAAGCATCTGGTCGATTCTGAAGTACTCTCCCTCAATCAGTCTGGAAACAACAACTGTATTTTCAAACTCAAATACAATATGCTTTGCAGTAAAGGAAATTGTTACCATCTGGTCTGCGCCTCCGGGAAGAATCTTGCTGACTTCATTCAGAGTCTTGCCGGGAACAACTACCTTCTTAGGTGCGTAGGAATCCTTCAGTTCAATCTTTCTGATGGAAATACGATGTCCGTCAAGGGAAACAACCTTTAACTGGTTGCCGTTGATTTCAAACAGCTCACCTGTCATAAGCTTGTTGTTATCGTTATCAGAGATGGAGAAAATAGTCTGTCTTACTACTTCCTTCAGGGTGAACTGGCTGATCTGGATGCTGTCCTCTTTCTCAACAACAGGAAGATAAGAGAAATCCTCTCCGCTCTTACCGATGATGGTGAACTTAGCCTTTTCACAGGTAATGGTTGTCTTGCAGGAATCATCTGTCTCGATGGTTACATCATTGTCGGGAAGCTTTCTTACAATATCAAGGAAAATCTTTGCATCCAATGCAATGATACCTTTTTCAACAATGGTTCCTTCGATAATGGTTTCAATACCAAGGTCCATGTCATTACCGGTAAGAGTAATCAGCCCCTTGGTAGCATCAACTAAAATACATTCCAGGATAGACATTGTGGTCTTGCTGGATACTGCTTTTGAAACAATCTGAACTCCGCTTAAAAGTGAAGATTTCGGACAAACTAACTTCATGTGAATAACTCCCTTCGTGTTTTTGCTCAAGGCTCACAGGCCGCTATGAATGAAAAAATATAATGAAATTCATATGAGTATTAATAAGTGCTGTTAATATGTGCATAACTGTCTTCATTATAGCATTTTTGAGGGAAAAAAGGTAGTATTTTTAAGTGAATATTTCAGAATATCATCAGGATAATTATGAAGTTATTAACAGGCCCTGAAAACACACTTTTTCTTTCAAAAAGTTATAAACATGTTATCCTTTGAAATCTACATTTTAACCACACCCGAATGTTTATAAAACTACGAAGGATTCAGCTTTTTGGTGATAATTTCAATCTTATTTCGAAGTTCTTCATTGGTTTCCATTTCGGTTTCAATCTTCTTTACACCGTGGATAACTGTTGTATGATCCTTTTTTCCGAGGATTTTACCGATGTTAACCTGAGAAACACTTGTAAGCTCACGGCAGAGGTACATGACTACCTGTCTGGGCTGCACGAACTCTGAGTTACGCTTCTTGGAAACAATATCCTCAGGCTTTACGCCAAAGTGCTCTGCTACCACACTGATAATCAGAGAAGGAGTGATTTCCTTGGGCTTGTTGGGATAAATGACATCCTTCAGGGCCTCTTCTGCCGACTCTAAGGTAAGATCAACCTTGTTTAATTTAGCAAAAGCAATAATCTTGTTGAAGGCACCCTCCAGCTCACGAATGTTTGACTTAATGTTTGTAGCAATGTACTTGATGATTTCTTCATCAATCTGGCGGTCGCAGGCATCGGCATTCTTGCGAAGGATTGCCATTCTGGTTTCATAATCGGGAGCCTGAATGTCTGCAATCAGTCCCCATTCGAAACGGGAACGGAATCTCTCGTCCAGAGTTTCCATTTCCTTGGGAGGCTTATCGGAAGAAATAATGATCTGCTTTCTTGCAGCGTGAAGTACATTGAAGGTATGGAAAAACTCTTCCTGAGTTGACTCTTTTCCTATTATAAACTGTACATCATCGACCATGAGTACATCTACGGTTCTGTACTTCTCACGAAGCTTGGTCATGGAAGCTGCATTACCGGAACGAATGGATTCAATTACCTCGTTGGTAAATACCTCACTTGTAACATAGAGAACCTTTTTGTCGGGATTGTTTTCCAAAATGAAATGACCGATGGAATGCATTAAGTGAGTTTTGCCGAGACCGGGACCTCCATATAAATAGAGAGGATTGTAGGTTTCTCCGGGAGACTCTGCTACTGCCAGAGAGGCAGAATGGGCAAACTTATTGTTGCTTCCTACTACGAAGGTATCAAATTTATACTTCGGATTGAGGTTAGCATTCTCCAGATTTACATTGATGGCAGGCTTGGAAACGACAGGTTCCGCTGCAGAAAATTCGCTGGATGCGTCCTTCTCCAGGATGAACTTAACATCATAGTTCTGGTCAAACATTTCTGTCAGGGTAACCTGAAAAAAGCTCTTATATTTAGAAGAAATGTAATTGAGAGCATGAGAATGATCGGAAGGAATGATGATGTTCACCAGGCTTCCGGTAGTGTTGAAATACTCCAGTGGAGCAATCCATGTATTGTAGGAAATATCCGAGATATTATATTCTCTTCTGATCGTTTCTTTGACGGTCAGCCAATTGTCTTTAATGATATCCATTGCGAAACCACCCCTAATTATATTAATACTAAATCATTCTAATATACCTTAAGGCTTTTTTCAAATGGTAGTTATTAACAACATAAGGATAAAGTTATCCACACCCTGTGAATAATTATGTTTATAAAAAGACATGTTTGTCAGTAATGTGCATAGGTATGTGAATAAGTTCATAAGTAAAAAAGTCCAAAAAACTTTGATTTTACAAGGAAAAGTGGAAATGATGTGGATGAAAAAAGGAAGTTATCAATATTTATTGAAAAGTTATCCACAAATAAGCAGCCTTTTGTGAATAAACAAATGCATTGTCCATAATGTGGATATCTATGTGTATAAGTGGAAAAAGATTTTTTTAAGATTTTAAAAGTGCGATTTTTGCTTTATTTTCCTTGACATAAGGGGTTTTTTCGCATATAATCAACATGCTATTTTCCTGGAAAAATGGAAGGAGGTGCGTTTACAATGAAGATGACATTTCAGCCTAAGAAGCGTTCTCATGCTAAGGTTCACGGATTCAGAGCTAGAATGAGTACTCCCGGCGGAAGAAAAGTTCTTGCTGCAAGACGTGCAAAGGGAAGAAAGAAATTATCCGCATAATTCACAGTATTGTGATAGGTCACAGCAATGTGACCTTTTTCTCTTCTTAAAGGACTTTTTTGGAGGAGTAAATGAAATTTACAGACAGTTTGAAAAATTACCGGCAGTTCCAGTTTGTCTACCAGAACGGCAAGTCTTATGCAAATAAGTATCTTGTTATGTATATCAAGGAAAATGGCACGGATCAGAACAGACTTGGAATCAGCGTGAGTAAGAAAGTTGGTAACAGTGTGGTGAGGCACCGCGTCACCAGATTGGTACGAGAAAGTTACCGATTACATGAAGCAATATTCAATAGTGGTTTGGATATTGTAGTCGTCGCAAGGCCTGCAGCAGCTGCGGTTGGTTATTTTGAAATAGAAAAAGCCCTGCTTCACCTTGGAAAGCTTCATCATATGATTAAGGTTTATTTTTATAACGATTAAAAGTATGAAAAATTTTTTAATTGCCGGCATCAGATTTTATCAGAAATATATTTCTCCTTATAAGGGAACAAAATGTCCTTATATTCCTTCCTGTTCGCAGTATGGAATAGAAGCCATTCAGAAATATGGTGCCATTAAGGGCGGAATGCTCGCAATATGGAGAATATTAAGATGCAATCCTTTTTCTAAGGGAGGGTATGATCCCGTACCTTAGGTGATTTCGGCACAATCAGGAGGATAAATGAATTTTATTTTATTGACTCAAAATGAAACGTTCCTGATCGGACCGGTTGCCAAACTTCTTGGATATATCATGAATGGCATTTTCTTTGTCATCGATAAAATTGGTATGCCCAACATCGGTTTGGCTATTATTCTCTTTACCATTGTTATGTATTTGCTTATGATGCCTCTTACGATTAAGCAGCAGAAGTTCTCAAAGCTTCAGGCGAAGATTAATCCTGAGATTCAGGCAATCCAGGCAAAGTACAAGGGTAAACAGGATCAGGATTCTATGATGGCACAGAATCAGGAAATTCAGGCAGTTTACGCGAAATACGGCGTGTCTCCCAGCGGCAGCTGTGTACAGCTGTTAATTCAGATGCCTGTCCTTTTTGCTCTGTACCGTGTTATCTATGCAATGCCTGCATATGTAACAAAGATTGGTAATACCTTCCGTGTATTGGCAGACAAGATTATTTCTGCCGATGGCGGTGCATTTATTACAGGTTCTGAGGTAGAAACCATTAAGAACACTGTATCAATGTACGGTAAGTCACTTACCAACAATGTTAATCCCACAAACGGCGTAATCGACATTCTGAATAAGCTCTCCAGTGCCGATCTGGCAGCTGTAGCCGATCATTACGGTCTTTACGGACTTACCTTTGAAGGTAAGAACATTCTGACTCAGGGTGGCGAAAAGGGATTAATTGATATCTACAACAATTTCCTTGGATTAAATATGGGTGATTCACCCATGACATTGATGAAGGCAGCCTTCGCTGCAGGAGCAATGGGCATTGTTATCGGTGCTGTTTTGATTCCTGTTCTGGCAGCTGTAACACAGTGGATCAATGTTAAGCTGATGCCTCAGCCCGAGCAGACCGGCAACGGCAACGATGCAGCATCTTCCATGGCACAGTCTATGAAGACCATGAACATGATGATGCCTCTGATGTCAGCCTGGTTCTGTCTGACACTTCCCGCAGGTATGGGTCTGTACTGGATTGCAGGTAGTGTAGTAAGAAGTATTCAGCAGGTTGTAGTAAACAAGCATCTTGATAAGATGGATTTCAATGAAATCATCAAGAAGAATGCAGCAAAGAGCGAGAAGAAGATTGCTAAGATGAAGGCTAATCAGGAGAGAATGGCAGCTTATGCAAATGTTTCCACCAGAAATATTCAGAGCAAGGCTAATGTTTCTTCCAACACAAGCAGCGCACCTAAGACTAATCCTTCTTCCGGTACAGCAAAGAGCGGAAGCATGATGGCAAAGGCCAACATGGTTAAGAAGTTCAACGAAAACAACAACAAAGACAACAATTAGGAGATAAGAAAATGGATTTTATCGAAGTATCTGCTAAAACAGTAAGTGATGCAATCACAGAAGCTTGTCAGAAGCTTGGTGTTACCAGCGAGAAGCTTGAGGTTGAGGTTGTCGAAGAGGGTTCTGCCGGTTTCCTTGGAATCGGTTCAAAGCCTGCTATTATTAAGGCAGCTGTTAAAATCGAGAAGGTTTCTATTGAAGATGTTGCTAAGAACTTCCTGAAGGATGTTTTCGCAGCAATGGAGCTGGAAGTAGTTATTACTGTTAAGTATGACGAAAATGAGAAACAGATGGATATCGATCTTGCAGGAGATGATATGGGTGTTCTCATCGGTAAGAGAGGACAGACTCTTGATTCCCTTCAGTATCTTGTATCTCTTGTAGTAAACAAGGAATCTGAGGAGTATGTAAGAGTTAAGGTTGATACCGAGAATTATCGTGAGAGAAGAAAGGAAACTCTTGAGAATCTTGCTAAGAATATCGCTTACAAGGTTAAGAGAACCAGAAGAAGCGTTTCTCTGGAGCCTATGAATCCTTACGAGAGAAGAATCATCCACTCAGCACTGCAGAATGATAAGTATGTTACCACTCATTCTGAGGGTGAAGAGCCTTTCAGAAAGGTAATCGTTACCTTAAAGAAATAATAAAATATTTCAGTATTTTAGATCCGGATTCAAGCATTTTGAATCCGGATTTTTTTGTGTTTGAAATTAACATTTTATTATGAGATAATATTATGATAGGTTTTTTATAGACTTTTTTGGAAAGAAAGAATGAACCATGGGTATTTTTGATAACAGAACCATTGCGGCCATTGCCACGGGAATGACAGAATCCGGAATCGGTGTGATTCGAATCAGTGGTAAGGATGCTGTTGCGATTGGAGATAAACTCTTTAGAAATCCTGCAGGGAAAAGAACTCTGGCAAATGCTGTCAGCCATATGATGCAGTACGGTTATGTGACGGATGGTGAAGAAAAAGAAAATATGGTAGACGAAGTCATGGCTGTGGTGATGAAAGCACCCAGAAGCTTTACCGGCGAGGATGTGGTAGAGATTCAGTGTCATGGCGGTGTTCTTGTCATGAATAAAATTCTGGATGCAGCGCTTTTGGCGGGAGCCAAGCTTGCGGAGCCGGGAGAATTTACCAAGCGCGCTTTTTTGAACGGCAGAATTGATTTGACCAGAGCGGAAGCGGTTATGGATGTCATTCATTCCAAAAATGAATATGCTCTGAAGGCCGGTATCAGTCAGCTGCAGGGAAATCTTTTCCACACGGTGAAGGAGTTCAGAAGCAGTCTGATTTATGAAATTGCTTTTATTGAATCCGCCCTGGATGACCCGGAGCATTTTGATCTGACAGATTATCCGGAACAGCTGGATGAGAAAATATCTTCTTTGATTGGTAAAATGAGTAAGCTGGCTGACAGCTTTGAAAACGGAAAGTTAATCAGTGAAGGTATCAGAACAGTTATTTTAGGTAAGCCAAACGCAGGTAAATCTTCCCTGATGAATCTGTTTGCGGGCGAGGATGTGGCAATCGTTACGGACATCGCCGGAACTACAAGAGATGTTCTGAAGGAGACGGTTAGGTTCCATGGAATTGGCTTCCATCTGATTGATACGGCGGGAATCAGAGAGACAAATGACCCTGTGGAACGCATCGGAGTGGAGCGCGCAAGGAAGTTTGCACAGGATGCGGATCTGATTCTTTATGTGGTGGATACTTCTGTTCCCTTGGATGAAAATGACACTAGTATCATTTCTTCGATAAGAGACCAAAAGTGCGTGATTTTACTGAATAAATCAGATTTGGAGTCTGTTGTTTCCGAGGAGAAAATCAGTGCTCTTTTCTGTGATAATAACAAAAATGACAATATTGTCATGTTAAAAATTTCTACCAAAACAGGGGAAGGTCTGGAGCAATTTGAGGAAATTGTGAAGGATATGTTCTTCGGCGGAGAGCTTTCCATGAATGATGAGACTGTGATTACAAATGTCCGTCATAAGGAGGCGCTGAGGGAGGCTTTGGAATCCTTAAAGCTGGTTCGCAGAAGTATTGAGGACGGCATGCCGGAGGATTTCTTCTCCATTGATTTGATGAATGCATATTCTTCTCTGGGTCGAATTATCGGCGAGGAAGTGGATGATGATCTGGTAGAAGAAATCTTTAGAAAATTCTGTTTAGGAAAATAAGTTTTGATTGAAAGGCAATACAAATGGAAATCAGAGAGAAAGTTGATGTTTGTGTAGTCGGCGCCGGTCATGCCGGATGTGAGGCTGCGCTGGCTTGTGCAAGACTGGGTCTTGAAACAGTGATTTTTACTGTCAGCGTTGACAGTATTGCGCTGATGCCCTGCAACCCTAATGTAGGTGGATCCTCCAAAGGTCATCTGGTAAGAGAGCTGGATGCACCCGGCGGTGAGATGGGTAAGAATATTGATAAGACCTTCATTCAGTCCAAGATGCTGAATGTATCCAAGGGACCCGCCGTACATTCTCTTCGTGCTCAGGCCGATAAGGCTGATTACACCAGAGAGATGAGAAAGGTTTTGGAGAATCAGGACCATCTGACCATCAAACAGGCTGAGGTTTGTGAGCTTCTCTGGGAGGATAAGGAAGACGGCAGCAAAAAGGTAACCGGCGTGAAAACCTTTACCGGAGCAATTTATGAAGCGCAGGCTGTTGTTCTTTGTACGGGAACCTACCTCCGTGCGAGATGTCTTTGCGGTGAGGCCATTACTTATACAGGACCCAACGGTCTGCAGGCTGCCAATCATTTGACAGATTCCCTGAAGAAAATGGGTATTGAACTGCGTAGATTTAAGACAGGTACCCCTGCCAGAATGGATAAGAGAAGTATTGATTTTTCCAAGATGGAGGAGCAGTTCGGTGATAAGAGAGTGGTTCCCTTCTCCTTTTCTACCGACCCTGAATCCGTACAGAAGGAACAGGCTTCCTGCTGGCTGACCTATACCAACGAAAAGACTCATGAAATCATTCGTGCAAATCTGGACAGATCCCCTATTTATGCGGGAATTATCGAGGGAACCGGTCCCAGATATTGTCCTTCCATTGAAGATAAGGTAGTGAAGTTTGCGGAAAAGGAAAGACATCAGGTTTTCCTGGAGCCGGAAGGACTTCATACCAATGAAATGTATGTGGGAGGTATGTCCTCTTCCTTACCGGAGGATGTACAGCTTGCCATGTATCGAACCGTACCCGGTTTGGAAAATTGTAAAATTGTAAGAAATGCCTATGCAATTGAATATGACTGCATCAATGCAAGACAGCTGTATCCTTCCCTGGAGTTTAAGGCAGTGGAAGGTCTCTTTGCCGGCGGTCAGTTTAACGGCAGCAGCGGCTATGAAGAGGCAGCCTGCCAGGGCTTGATTGCAGGTATCAATGCAGCCATGAAGGTTTTGGACAGAGAAGCACTTGTGCTGGATCGTTCCGAAAGCTACATTGGCGTTTTGATTGATGACCTTGTTACCAAGGATAACAGAGAGCCTTACCGTATGATGACCTCCCGCGCAGAGTACAGACTTTTGCTGCGTCAGGATAATGCAGATTTGAGACTTCGCAAGAAGGGTTATGCCATCGGTTTGATTACAGAGGAGCAGTATCAGCATCTGATTGAAAAGGAAGCAATGATTGCTGCGGAGATTGAGAGACTGAAATCCACCGTAGTGGGAGGAAATAAAGAGGTTCAGGCTTTCCTGGAAGCACATGAAAGTGCTACCTTAAAGACAGCGGCTTCCCTTGCGGAATTGATTTGCCGTCCCGAGCTTTCCTATGAGATTTTGGCTGAAATTGATCCTGAAAGAAAACCTCTTTCTGCAGAAGTAATCGAGCAGGCTGAGATTGAGATTAAATATGAAGGCTATATTGTTCGCCAGAAGCATCAGGTAGAACAGTATAAGAAGATGGAACAGAAACTGATTCCTGCCGATATCGATTACGATCAGATTCCTTCTCTTCGTATCGAGGCGAGACAGAAGTTAAAGTTATTCCTTCCTGTTTCCATCGGACAGGCATCCAGAATTTCGGGAGTTTCTCCTGCGGATGTTTCTGTTTTGTTAGTCTATTTGGAGCATTACTCCGGAAAAGAGGCTGCAGTTGAGTAAGTATGATACAAGCAGGTTCGTAAATGACCTGAGCCAATTAAATATATCTTTAACGGAAAAGCAGATTGAACAGTTTCTTCGTTATTATGAAATGCTGGTAGAGTGGAATGAAAAGATGAATCTCACCGCCATCACGGAGTATGAGGATGTGATGAAGAAGCATTTCGTAGACAGTCTGGCTTTGATTAAAGTATATGATGTGAGCAAAAAGTCTACCGTTATCGATGTGGGAACAGGAGCAGGCTTCCCCGGATTGGCTTTGAAAATTGCTTTTCCGGAGCTGCAGGTTACTTTGCTGGATTCTTTGAATAAAAGAATATCCTTCCTGAATGCAGTGATTGAAGAACTTGGTCTGACCGGTATCGAAGCAATTCACGGCAGAGCAGAAGATTTTGCAAAGCCCGGCAGTTTAAGAGAAACCTTTGATCTGGCGGTTTCCAGAGCAGTTGCCAATCTGGCAACACTTTCCGAATACTGCATGCCCTATGTGAAGGTTGGTGGAATGTTTATTCCTTATAAGTCTGACAAGATTAATGAAGAGATGGCAGGTGCCGGCAAGGCAATCAAGCTGCTTGGCGGTGAAGTGAAGGAACTGGTAGAGTTTACTCTTCCTGATTCCGATTTGTACAGATGCTTCCCTATGATTGCAAAGACTGCGCAGACACCGAAAAAGTTCCCCAGAAAAGCAGGACTTCCCGCAAAAGAGCCCTTAAACTAAATTGCAATATAGTTTATTTAATATCAATATAACAATAATAATTATATGTGATTTCATTCTTTCAAAATCTAATTTTGAGGTAAATTTATGAAGAATAACAGTATCGAGATTCTTGAAAAATTGGTACATGACAATAAGATGGAGTTGATTGGTGTAGAGGAAAGAATCAATTCCACCATGCGTGAACTGAAGGAGTATGATTCTTATATCACAAAGCTTTCAAAGTCCGATGATGAGTTTGCATTTCTTTCTCCCAGATCCGGAGTAGATGCCGGAGCGGAGGTGCAGAAGAAAATTACAGAGCGTGCCAAGCTGAAGGAAAAATATGCTCTTCTCTTAAAGCAGGAAGACACTCTGAATGATACCATTAAAAAACTTACCATTGTTCTTCGGGAAGAAAGAGAGAAGAGTCTTGCTCTGAGTATCGAGGACAGAGATAAGAAGAGAGCAGCACGATTACTTCATGACAAGTCTATGGAGAAGATTCTCTATCTGATCAATGAAATCAAAGAGTGCAGCCAGGATGTTACCGCAGAACCTTACAAGGTAAAGGTACAGCTGGATATGGTATGCAATGCACTCAGCCATACGGTAGACGATATGCATGACATTGCTTTCGACCTTCATCCTTCCTCCTTTGGACATGTCAGTCTTCATGATTTTTTCGATAAGAAAATCGAGCTGTTGGCTACTACCAAGAAATTTGATTTTGATACACTGATTGAAGATGTTTCATGTGAAACAATTTCAACCGTGATTTCTATTTATCATATTATGAATGAGTTGCTGCTGAATATCGAAAAACATGCAAAAGCAAAGAATATCAAATTCTTCGCAGTCAACCGTGACGGCCAGTATGTGATTGATATAACGGATGATGGTGTGGGCTTCAATTTCAAAGAAGAAAATTTCAAAGAAGGACTTACCATGATGAGAGATCGAATTGATATTCTCGGCGGTACCTTCACTCCCAATTCTATCTTAAATTGCGGTACCTCCATTCACATCGAGATTCCCTTAAACTAGATATTGTGTTATGATTTTTGGAGCATTCGGCGGTTCGCTGAGTGCTCTTTCTATATCTAGTGGTTACCCTGTTTCACAATACAAAATGTTTCACGTGAAACATTTTTGCCAGACACAAGATGATGTTTCACGTGAAACATTTATCCCCAAGATATTGGAAAAACCTTCCGTGAAACATTCCACACCCCAAAAATACTCCCATTTTCTCACAATTTCCGCACCACAATATCTTGTGTTTACTTCTTAACCACAAGAATCTCAATCATTTTCTTCCTTCCAAAACTTCTCCTTTTTGTAGAAAAACCGCCCATTTCACTTCAAAACGTTGTTACTTTTTCGAAGCAAAATACACTATTATCATCTAGATATAAAATTACTTTAGTGTTATAATTGGAAAAGTATTTTATAGGATAGGTTAATATACAAAATTATTCTTGCAATATGATACAGAAAATTCTCAAGACGAGTTGGTGAGTAAGCGAGTATGTCTATGTCCTATCATCGGACCATATTCGATGTCGGCACTTAGTGAGCAGCGAGCAAAGCGACCCTGCGAACTTAGTGTCCGCTACATCGAATCCTGAGCGAGAGCGAGTCCGAAATAGGACATAGCAGACGAAGCGTACCAACCGTCTTGAGTCATACAGTAAAGGCGTGAACCATGAGCAAAATAATTGCAGTTGCAAATCAGAAGGGCGGAGTTGGTAAAACAACTACCTCCATTAATTTGTCGGCAGCATTGGCAGAGGCCGGCAAAAAAGTATTGGTTATCGATACCGATCCCCAGGGAAACACCACCAGCGGATTCGGAATTGATAAGAATGAGTTGGATAACACTATCTATGAATTGGTTTTGGGAGAGTGCAGCATCAATGACTGCATTATTAAGGAAGTGATTCCCAATCTTTCCGTGCTGCCTACCAATGTAAATCTGGCTGCGGCAGAGATTGAACTGATTGGCGTAGATAAGAAAGAATATATTCTGAAGAATGAAGTGGACTATGTGAAGGATCAATATGATTATATTATCATTGATTGCCCTCCTTCTTTGAATATGCTGACCATCAATGCGATGACAACAGCAGACAGTGTACTGGTTCCCATTCAGTGTGAATACTATGCTCTGGAAGGTTTGAGCCAGCTGATTCATACCATTAATCTGGTTAAGGCTCGTCTGAATCCCCCGCTTGATATGGAGGGCGTGGTATTTACCATGTATGATTCCAGAACAAACCTCTCCAATCAGGTAGTGGAAAATGTAAAGGCAAACCTGAAACAGAGAGTGTTTAATACCCTGATTCCCAGAAATGTAAGACTTGCTGAGGCACCCAGCTTCGGAATGCCCATCAATATGTACGATAAGAAATCTGCCGGTGCGGAAGCTTATAAGGCACTCGCAGAAGAAATCATTGGATAATATCAGAAAGTGAGGATAAAACATGGCATCAAAGATTCGTGGCCTTGGTAAAGGTCTGGATAGTCTGATTCCCAATGCTGTGGGAGAGGCAAAGGCTAAGGAAGAAAAAACCGTAAAGACTACTTCAAAAGCTGCTGCTCCCAAGGAAGAAAAGGAAAAAGAAGCCGGTGAAACCATTGTTAAAATAACAAAAGTTGAGCCCAACAGAAAGCAGCCCAGAAAGAAATTTGATGAGGATGCTCTGCAGGAGCTGTCGGATTCCATCAAGCAGTTCGGTGTGATTTCACCGATTCTGGTACAGGACCGCAAGGATCATTATGAGATTATCGCCGGTGAGAGAAGATGGCGTGCGGCTAAACTGGCAGGTCTGAAGGAAGTACCTGTTATTATCAAGAATTATACCGAGAAGGAAATCATGGAGATTTCCCTCATTGAGAATATTCAGAGAGAGGATTTGAATCCTATCGAAGAAGCGCAGGCTTACAAGAGACTGTTGAATGAGTTCCACATGAAACAGGACGAGGTTGCAGAGAGAGTCTCCAAGAGCCGTGCGGCAGTTACCAACTCAATCCGTTTGCTGAAGCTTTGCGATGAAGTACAGCAGATGCTGATTGATGACATGATCACCAGCGGTCATGCAAGAGCATTGCTTGGTATTGAAAATGCAGAGGACCAGTACACACTGGCACAGAAAATTTTCGATGAGAAGCTCAGCGTGCGTGATGCGGAGAAGCTGGTAAAAAACTTCTACAAGCCTAAGAAGCCCGAAAAGCGTGTGGTTGATGAAGAGACCATGAAGCTGATCTACAAGGATATCGAGGAAAAGTTGAAGACAAGACTGAGTACCAAGGTAACCATGAAGCCTAAGGGAGAGGGCGCCGGAAGTATTGAAATCGAATTCTACAGCAACGATGATCTGGATAGATTAATCGACTTGCTTGGAAGATAAATCTGAGTTAGGAGAAAAGTCACTATGGGACAGACTACAGCAACGATCCTGATTGCAGCAGTGGCAGTTCTTGCAGTACTTACTGTAGTATTGATTATTGTGGTTCTGATGCAGATCAGTAAGATCAACAGACTCAAAAAAAGACTGGACAGATTCGTCTCGGGAAAGAATGCGTCAAACCTGGAGAAGGAAATCATCAGTATTGTAGAGGATAACAAATTCCTGAAAATCGATATGGAGAAGAACAAAAAGGATATCCGTGCGTTGGAAAGGAAGACAGACACCTGCTACCAAAAGATGGGCCTTGTAAAGTATGATGCATTCAAACAAATGGGTGGACAATTGAGTTTTTGTCTGGCATTATTAGATGATAACAATGATGGTTTTATCATCAATTCCGTTCACAGTATTGAAGGCTGCTATTCCTATACCAAGGAGCTGCGCGGCGGCAAATCCACCATCGATTTGGGTGCTGAGGAAGCAGAAGCAGTTAAGCTTGCAATGGGTGATAAAGAAATAACTAAATAGCGTTAATAAATATACGATATAGAGAGGTAAAACAAAATGATCGACATTAAGTTTTTAAGAGAGAATCCTGATGTAGTAAAGGAAAATATCAAGAAGAAGTTCCAGGATGCAAAGCTTCCCCTGGTTGACGAAGTAATTGAGCTGGACAAACAGGCGCGTGCAGCACAGCAGGAGGCAGATGACCTTCGTGCTTCCAAGAACCGTATCGCAAAGGAAATCGGCGGTCTCATGGGCCAGATGAAGAAGGCTGAGAAGGAAGGCAACGCAGCAGAGGCTGAGGCAAAGAAGGCTGAAGTAGAAGCTAAGAAGGCTGAGGTTGAGGCTAGCTCTAAGAGACTGGCTGAGCTGGAGGAGCTTGAGCCTGCTCTCAAAGAGAAGGTTAAGAAGATTATGATGGTTATCCCCAACATCATCGATGCTTCCGTACCCGTTGGTAAGGATGACAGCGAAAATGTTGAGATTCAGAAGTATGGTGAGCCTGTAGTTCCCGAATGGGAAGTTCCTTACCATGCTGATATTCTGGACAGCGTTTGCGGTCTGGACAAGGACGCTGCAGGTCGTACCTCCGGTAACGGTTTCTACTATCTCATGGGTGATGCTGCAAGAATTCATTCCGCAATGATCAGCTACGCAAGAGACTTCATGATTGACAAGGGATTTACTTACTGCATTCCTCCTTTCATGATCAGAAGCAATGTTGTGACCGGTGTTATGAGCTTTGCTGAGATGGAAGCTATGATGTACAAGATTGAGGGCGAGGATCTCTACCTGATCGGTACCTCTGAGCATTCCATGATCGGTAAGTTCCAGGGCGAGATGGTTCAGGAGAGCCAGCTTCCCATTACCATGACTTCTTACTCTCCTTGCTTCAGAAAGGAAGTTGGTTCTCATGGTATTGAAGAGCGCGGTGTTTACCGTGTACATCAGTTTGAGAAGCAGGAAATGGTTGTTCTCTGTAAGCCCGAGGATTCCATGGACTGGTACAACAAGATGTGGTCTTATAACGTAGAGTTCTTCAGAAGCCTGGATGTTCCCGTTCGTACTCTTGAGTGCTGTTCCGGTGACCTGGCTGACCTGAAGGTGAAGTCTTGCGATGTTGAGGCATGGAGCCCCAGACAGAAGAAGTACTTCGAGGTTGGTTCTTGCTCTACCTTGGGCGATGCACAGGCAAGACGTCTGGGTATTCGTACAAAGGGTGAAAACGGAACCTACTATGTGCATACATTAAATAATACAGTACTTGCAACTCCCAGAGGACTGATTGCTTTTCTTGAGAACAATGTAAACGAGGATGGCAGCATCAATATTCCCGTTGCTCTCAGACCTTACATGGGCGGCAAGGAAAAGATCTTCCCCAAGAACAAATAAGTATTAATTTTCAAATAATCAGTCGAGAAAGAAGGTGAAATCTTTGCATAAGTTTATGAATGCCATCGGTTTTCGTGAATTGGAAAGCCGCAAGAAGCTGCAGGAGCTTCTCACAAACTGTATTCTGATGAGCGACTGTCAGGATGCCACACAGAATACGGAGAAAAGAATGCTGGGTGAATTCCGCAAAGATTTCGCTGAAGACCTGGGAATTGCAGTCTGTGGTGAGTTTGAAGAGGACAGCAAGTTCGTTTACGAGTACTACTATCCTTATCTGGCCGGCAAGGGAATTACCTCCTACGATGATGTTTCCGTGGAGCGTCATTCGGAGAAGGATTCCTATGCGGCAGTCTGTGATGATATCAAGGTCGGCATTTCTCTGATTTTCTATTTAAAGAACAGACTTCCCTATGTGAAGGCGCAGGCAGAAGGAAAGCTTCCCATCCGCGGCACCACAGTGACCCTGTCGGGACTTTCTGTTTCCGGTTCCGTGCTGCTTCCTCTGTATAAGGATGAGGAGCAGATCAAGAGAACCCGCCAGGCTTCCGTGACCAGAACCAACCTGATGGCAGCAGCCAGAAGGGGAGATGAGGAAGCAATCGAGACGCTGACTACGGAAGATATGGATACTTACTCCAACATCTCCAAGCAGATCAAGCAAAATGACCTTTTCACTCTGGTGGATACTTACCTGATGCCCTACGGTGTAGAGTGTGATCAGTACTCCATTTTAGGAGAAATAACAGCCATGAAAATGGTTACGAATAAACTCTCCGGTGAGCAGGTTTATGTGCTGACCGTCTTTTGCAATGAATTGACATTTGATGTTGCAATTAATATAATGGACTTGTTCGGTGAGCCTCAGGTAGGTCGTCGATTCAAAGGCATTATCTGGCTGCAGGGAGATATTAATTTCCCGGAAAATGAAGCCATCTAAACGGTCGATAAGACGGTTTGGAAATATGAGTTTCCTTAGTTAAATGGATATAACAGCCCCCTCCTAAGGGGCAGTTGAGGGTTCGATTCCCCCAGGAAACGCTCTGAGAGGCGGTAATGAAGTCAGATTCATTGCCGCTTTTTGCATAAACGAAAACGATACCCTTTTGAAAAGTTTGGAATGGAAAAAATGATGAAAACGGACAAAATAGCAATTTTGATTGCTACTTACAACGGAGAAGGTTATCTGGAAGCCCAATTGAATTCTTTGCTGGAGCAGACGAATCAGGATTGGGTGGCCTATCTGCATGATGATGGTTCCAAAGACGCTACAGCAGCTGTCATAAAGCGATATTGTGAAAATGATCCGGACCATTTTGTTTCTCTGGATGCGCCGGCAGCAGGTGGAGCAAAATATAATTTTTTCTTTCTGTTCGAGCAGGTGGAAGCACCTTTTTATATGACATGTGACCAGGATGATGTGTGGCTGGCGAATAAAATCGAGGTTACTCTGGAAAAAATGAAAGAGGGCTATGAGGAAACCGTTCCCAAGCTGGTTTACACTGATCTGAAGGTAGTGGACAATGACTTAAAGGTTTTGTCCGAAAGTATGAATACCTATCAGATGCTGGAATGCGAGAAGGTCAGTCTGAATAAGCTTCTGATTCAGAATGTTGTCACCGGCTGTACAATGATGGTGAACAAAGCACTGCGCGATATGCTGATTCAGGTCGGCAACAAGGATAATATTGTAATGCATGACTGGTGGGCTGCATTAATTGCGGCTGCCTTTGGGAAGATTGTGTATTTGCCGGAAGCAACGATTTGCTACAGACAGCACGGAGATAACAGCGTCGGTGTGAAGAAAACGCTCAGCTTCCGATATCTGTCCATCTTTTTATCCCGCGGCAAGATACAGAAAGCACTGGAAAGAACAAGGCGGCAGGCAGGCGAACTGCTCAGTGTGTTCCAAACGGAAAATGAACATACAGGTCTGATTCGTGAGTATGCCGTGCTGCATACCAAGGGGAAGCTGTATCGACTGAAGTTTTATACGAAGCATAAAATTATGAAAAGCTCGTTTATCAGAAATATCGGATTAATCCTTTACGGTTAACCATATTTGAAATAATCAGAGGGGGGACAAACAAATGAATCTGGTGATTACCATGAGCCGTCGATTCGGCACCGGTGCCAGCATGATTGCGGAGGAGTTATCCAGACAGCTGGAAATTCCTGTTTATGATAAGGCATATATTGAGAATGAAATGACCGGGGAAAGCTTCGCGGAGGAGGTCTCTGTTATCAAAAAGCTGGCAGAAAGCCCCTGTATCATTTTGGGACGCTGCGCTTCCGAAATTCTGCAGGATAATCCTCGCGCCTTTCATATTTATATCTGCGCGGATAAGGAAGACCGCATCGCCAGAATCATGAAGAAGGAGAAGCTGGATCACGATGCTGCAAAGGCTCTGATTGAGAAGAATGACAAGGAGCGCGCGGCCTACTACAACGAGCATACCGGTAAGGTCTGGGGTGATGTAAGCAATTACCAGATGATTCTGGATACCTCCGCTTTGGGAGCCGAGAATTGCGCGGGCATTCTGATGAAATACTTCAGAAGAATGGACATTGTTTAATAAAAGCCCGTATATGGGCAATATATCGCATTTTATATAGGCAACTATTGACACAAAAGGGTGTGAATAGTTGCCTATTTTTGTGAATCCGCATATTTAAGAATAGGGCAATTATGCTACAATAAAGGTTTGAAGGGATTCGCGATTTTTGTCGAGTTTTGAAGGAAAGGTACGGTAAAAGTATGTATTTGTTGTATTTTGTACTCTGGATTATTTTTAACGCAAATATCACCTTAGAGATTTGTCTGTTCGGTCTTGTGATTGCGGCAGCTATTTTTGCTTTCACCTGCAAGTTCGCAGACCATTCCATTAAAAAGGAGCTGGCGCGTTATCGCAAGAGCATTCGATTTCTTGCTTACATATGCCTGCTGATTAAGGAGATTATCAAGGCAAATATCGGTGTTATCAAATTGATTTTAACTCAGGAGGAAGAGGTGGTACCTTGTCTGGTAACCTTCAAGTCCTTTTTAAAGACTCCTGCGGGAAAAGCATTTCTTGCAAATGCCATCACCTTAACCCCCGGTACCATCACCGTGTCCATGGAGGATGACCTGATTACGGTACATTGTCTGGATGAGGCTATGGTGGACGGTATTCAGGGCAGTGACTTCGAGGAAATGCTGGAAGAGCTGGAAAAGTAGGAAGGAGAAAAGTATGGGCAAGGGAATCGCAGGCCTGGCACAGGCCTATGACATTTTGTTTACGGTAATCTTAATTATGTTAGCCCTTCTGGTAGTGGTTTGTCTGATCCGTGCGATTATCGGACCTACCATTGCAGACCGTGTGGTTGCGGTTAACATGACCGGTACCATGGTCATCGTAATGATCGCGGTGCTGACACTGATGCTGGGCGAAGGCTATCTGGCAGACATCTGCATTATTTATGCGCTGATCAGTTTCCTGGCAGTTATCGTGCTGACCAAGGTTTACATGGGCGTTTACATGGAGAAAAAGCAGGCGAAGGCTGCCGGCAAGGAAGTTGTTGACGAGTACTTAGGAGAGGAGGAAGACGGCGATGGAAGCAATGGAATGGATTAAATTTGCGATTGGAGCAATTCTGCTTCTCATCGGCATGTTCATCTTCGTGGTTGAGATGATCGGTGTGTTCAAGTTCAAGTATGTTCTCAACCGTATGCATGCCGCAGCCATGGGTGATACCCTGGGAATCGGCTGCTGTCTGCTCGGCCTGATTATCATGAACGGTTTGAATTTCACCTCCTTCAAGCTGCTCTTTGTAGTGATTTTCCTGTGGTTCTCCTCACCGGTTTCTTCCCACCTGATTGCCAGAATGGAAGTTACCATCGACGAGGAAAGCGATAAGCATTACAGCCGCAAGGCTTTTGACGAGAAGGGAAAAGAGGTTCCCGTGGAAGTATTCGAGAGCAGCGATGCTGCCAAGGAAGAACAGGAGGCGGACAGATGACAATATTTATGTGTATCCTGTTGGGATTTTTGATTGTCTGTGCCGTTGCTGCCAGCCTTTCCAAAAATCTCTTAAACACAATTTTGATTTTCATGTCCTACAGCCTGATTATGTCAGTAATCTGGATTCTTCTGGAATCTCCTGACCTGGCAATCACGGAGGCTGCGGTTGGTGCCGGTGTTACAACGGTACTGTTCCTGGTCACCCTGAAGAAGATTCAGGCGATTATCAAGGAAGACGAAAAAGAGAATAAGGAGGAGAAAGCAGATGAGTAAGCGTGTTCCCAAAGAGCAGTATGAAAAGACCTTCTCCTTTAAATTCAAGCAGTGGCTGGAGGGAAGCAAGGATCCCTTCCTCGGAAATGTGGAGATGCAGAAGCAGACACTTGCCGAGGACGACGATGAAGCCGAGTTCAAGAAGCTGCAGGAGAGAAAGAAGAGCGTAGAAAAGCTTTACGATTTAGAGAAGAACAAGGGCATCAAGGCTTTTCAGGGCTTTTACAAATTGTTCTCCGTTATTTTCTGTATTTTCCTGGTAGTGCTTTTGCTGGTCGGTGTATCTTACCTGCCTACCTACGGCAAGGCGGAGAACCCCGTAAATAATGAGGTAGCGGAGCGTTATATCGAGAAGGGTCTGCAGGAGACCGGTGCCGTAAATATCGTAACCGGTATGATTCTGGACTACAGAGCCTTTGATACCCTGGGTGAGTCCCATGTACTGTTCATTGCAACCTGTACCGTACTGATTTTGCTTCGTCTGGACAAAAAGGAGCAGAAAGAGAAATTTGCTTCCGACGATCGAAGCCATGAACCTAAAAATGATGTGATTCTGCAGACGGTTGCCAGAATCCTGGTTCCCCCCATTTTTATTTTCGGTATTTATATTATCCTGGCCGGCCATTTAGGACCCGGCGGCGGATTCTCCGGCGGTGCGGTTATCGGCGCCGGACTGATTCTGTATCTGAACGCCTTTGGATTTGCCAAGACCGAGAAGTTCTTCACCGCAAAGACCTACAAGATTATGAGCTTTTGCGCATTGGCCTGCTATAGTGTGGCGAAGAGCTATTCCTTCTACACCGGAGCAAATCATATTCACAGCATCATTCCTCTGGGAACGCCCGGAGCCATCCTGAGCAGTGGACTGATTTTGATTTTGAACATTTGTGTCGGCATTGTTGTTGCAGGAACCATGTATACCTTCTACTGCATGTTCCGTAAGGGCGGACATTAAGGGTTCGATTAGGAAAGGAAATATCATATGGACTTCGCAAATCTATTAAATAACTATCCTGAAGCCGTAGCAATGGTTCTTTTCGGAATCGGTTTCTCCAACCTGCTGCTTCAGAAGAATCTGATTAAAAAAATTATCGGACTGAATATCATGGATACGGCAGTGTACCTCTTCCTGGCATTGAAGGGCTACATTGTTGGCCGCAAGGCTCCCGTTGTAGTGGACGGCGTGCAGAGCGTACAGGCTTATATCAACCCTATCCCCAGCGGTCTGGTACTGACCGGTATCGTTGTTTCCGTATCCGTTACCGCGCTGATGCTGTCCCTGACCATCAGACTTTACCACAGATATCACACTCTGGACCTGGATGAGATTTCAGCGCAGCTGAAAAAGGAGGATAAGTAATGGCGTTTGTACAGAATCTTCCTTTTATATCCATTATTCTCTCCCTGTTTTCGGGTCCCCTGTCCTCTATCCTGAACGGAAAGTGGGCAAAGCGCCTGAATCTGGCAGTAATCAGCCTGATTGGTATCTTTTCAGCGACCGTGCTGCTCTTCGTGCTGAACACCGGAGAGTTTTACACCTACTACATGGGTCATTTCCCCGCACCCTGGGGCAATGAAATCCGCGTAGGTGTGCTGGAAGCCTTCATGGCACTTTTCTTCTGCGTCATCATGTTCCTTTCGATGATTGGCGGAAGCAAGGAGAGAGAGGCCGAAATTGAGGACGGCAAGCAGAACCTCTATTATATCATGGTAAATCTGCTGCTTTGCTCCCTGTTGGCCCTGATTTACACCAACGACTTGTTTACTGCTTATGTTTTCGTTGAAATCAATACCATTTCTGCCTGCGGTCTGATTATGATCAAGCAGAATGGTCGTACCATTGAGGCGGCTACCCGTTACATGATTATGAGCCTTTTGGGTTCCGGTATGCTGCTGCTGGGAATCTGCTTCCTCTATGATCTGACAGGACACCTGCTGATGAGCAACATCAAGGAGCAGGTACAGCTGCTGGCTGTTTCCGGTCAGTATCATGTGCCTCTGTTCATCGCGCTGGGCCTGATGGCAATCGGTCTTGCCATCAAGAGTGCGCTGTTCCCCTTCCATGCATGGCTGCCTGACGCCTACGGTTACTCTACGGTTTCCTCTGCGGCAATTCTTTCCTCACTGGTTTCCAAGGGTTACATTTTCCTGCTGGTTAAGATTTTCTACCGTGTGATCGGTTTCAATGTAGTCTGCGACAGTAAGGTAATCAATGTGCTTTTCGTCTTCGGTATTCTGGGTATGCTGATGGGAAGTATCAGCGCGATTCAGGAGAAGGACATTCGCAGAATGATTGCTTACTCCTCCGTAGCGCAGATCGGTTACATTTACATGGGCTTCGGTCTGGGCACCGAGGCAGCAGTAGTTGCCAGTGTGTACCATATTCTTTCCCATGCGGCAACAAAGTCTCTGCTGTTCGTGGCTGCTTCCGGTCTGACAGACGCTTCCGGTACCAGCCGAAAGTTCTATGATCTGACAGGCGCCGGCTACCGCAACAGAATTGCAGGTATCGCCTTTACCGTGGGCTCCCTTTCCATGGTCGGTATTCCCATGTTCTCCGGCTTTATTTCCAAGCTGCTGTTTGCTGAGGCTGCCATGGGACATGACTACAAGATGCTGCCAACCATGATTGCACTGGCAATCAGTACCGTGCTGAATGCGGTTTACTTCATGAAGACCGTTATCACAATCTACACACCTGCTGCCGGTAAGGCAAACATGCGTGAGGGCAGAGTGGTTCCCATGAAGGAAAATTCCGTGAAGGCTTTGGCCCTGGTGTTCTTCATCGTGTTGAATATTATTCTTGGTTTGAATTCCGAGCCTATTGTGAACCTGATTCGCATGGGTCTTGAAATGTTTGACTAAGGGAGGAGAGTAAGATGAACGAATTATTACTTGTATCGATTTTACTGCCTTCCCTGGCAGGTATTGCTTTACTGGCTTCCGCCTTTGCGGATCTCCTGAAAAAGAAGACCAAAAAGGAAGCCAAGGCACAGGCGCATAAGCCCCAGGCCGGCTTACATATCTTCGTCGGTATTGTGCTGGCGGCAAGTGCAGCACTTGCACTCTATACCGCATGGAGCGGAGAGAAGGCAATCAAGCTCTTCACTCTGGTGGATTCGGTTTCCTTCGGACTTCGCGTGGATGCGCTGGGTACCTTCTTTGTGACCATCGTCTGTATAGGCTGGCTGGCAGCAGGCTTCTACTCCTTTGTGTACATGTCTCACGAGGGCAGCGAGAAATCCTTCTTCGGCTGGTTCTTGCTGGTGCTGGGAGTGCTGATTGGACTTTGCTTCTCCGGCGACCTGGTAACCATGTACTTCTTCTTCGAACTGATGACCCTGACCTCCATGCCTCTGGTACTGCACAACGGCAGCAGAGAAGCCATTATGGCGGCGCTGAAGTATCTGTTCTACTCCATGTGCGGTGCTTATAGCGCGCTGTTCGGTATTTTCTTCCTGTACCGTTACTGCAGCAGTCTGGGCTTTGCAGCAGGCGGTCATCTGAATATGACACTTGTGTCAGGACATGAAGGAATCCTTCTGGCAGCAGTATTTGCCATGATTGTGGGTTTCGGTGTGAAGGCCGGTATGCTTCCTCTGCATGCATGGCTGCCTACCGCACATCCTGTTGCACCTTCCTCCGCATCTGCAGTGCTTTCCGCAGTCATCGCGAAGTTCGGTGTGTTTGCAATCATCAGAACGGTGTTCTATGTGGTAGGTTCTTCCTTCATCAAGGGCACCTGGGTACAGTATGCATGGATGACACTGGCTCTGCTCACCGTATTCATGGGTTCCATGATGGCGTTTCGAGAGAAGGTCTTCAAGAAGAGACTTGCTTACTCTACCGTGAGCCAGGTTTCCTATATTCTGTTTGGTTTGAGTGTGCTGACAGCAGATGGTTTTACCGGCGCACTGCTTCATACGGCAGCTCACTTCTGCATTAAGACAGGCTTGTTCTTAACCGCAGGTGTGTTTATCTTTAAGTTCGGCTATACCAAGGTGGATGAACTCCGCGGTATCGGCAAGAAGATGCCCATTCTCATGTGGAGCTATACCTTCCTTTCTCTGGCTTTGATCGGTATTCCGCCCACAAGCGGCTTTATCAGTAAGTGGTTCCTGGCAGCAGGTTCCCTGAACAGCGGTATTTCCTTCTACTCCTGGTTCGGACCTGTGGTACTGCTGGCCAGCGCTTTGCTGACGGCAGGCTATCTGCTTCCCATCACCATGAACGGTTTCTTCCCCGGTGAGGAGGCAAAAGAGGTTACTGCAGAGGATCCCCACATGCTGATGCTGATGCCCATTGTCATTCTGACAACTCTGGCTGTGCTGATCGGTCTGATGCCGAATGTACTGATTGACTATATTTCCCGCATCGTCACTGCGGTACTGCGATAGAAAGGAGAATGGAAATGAGTGAATGGTTTTTATTGCTTGTGGTTCTGATTCCCCTGGTATCGGCTGTACTGATTCCGATGCTTCCCTTCAAAAAGAGGAATGGCCGTCTGATTTTCATGGAGACGGCGGTTATTATCAACTCCATTCTGGTGTTTGCGGTGCTGCTCAATCAGCCTCAGGCTGCGCTCACCGTATTCCGATTCACCGGTAATTTAAGTATCACCTTAAAGCTGGACGGCATCGGCGGTATGTATGCCGGACTGGTTGCAGCGCTTTGGCCTCTGGCAATGCTTTACTCCTTCGAGTATATGAAGCATGAGCACAACGAGGTAAGCTTTTTCCTGTTCTATGTGTTCACCTACGGCGTAACCCTGGGTGTGGCACTTTCCGAGAACATTCTGACCATGTATTTCTTCTTTGAAATGCTGAGTCTGATCACGCTGCCTCTGGTCATGCACACCAGAACCAGAGAGGCAATTCTTGCCAGCCGAACCTATCTGTATTACATGCTTGGCGGCGCGGCATTTGCCTTTATCGGTATGATTTTCATTTTGACCTACGGAAGCACCTCTTCCTTCGTGCCCGGCGGTGTGCTGGATCTTTCCAAGCTGGCCGGCAAAGAGAATCTGATTGCTATCGTCTTTGTGCTATGCTTCTGTGGTTTTGCGGTGAAGACTGCAATGTGGCCCTTCAGCTCCTGGCTGCCGAAGGCAGGTGTGGCTCCCACTCCCGTTACGGCACTGCTGCATGCGGTTGCGGTAGTTAATACCGGTGCTTTTGCTGCACTGCGTGTGACCTACTTCAGCTTCGGTCCCGATTTACTGCGCGGAACCTGGGCACAGGATCTGCTGATGGCACTGATTATCTTCACCATCGTGTACGGCTGCAGCCGCGCGGTGAAGGAGACTCACCTGAAGAGAAGACTTGCCTGGTCTACTGTCAGCAACCTTTCCTACATTCTGTTCGGTATTATCATGCTGTCTCAGGACGGATTGATGGCAGCCTGCTCCCACATGCTGTTCCACTCCTTCATGAAGATCTGTGCCTTCTTCTGTGCCGGCGCCATCATTTATAAGACCGGCAGAAATTATGTGCATGAGCTGGACGGCTTCGGACGGAAGATGCCCAAGGTATTCGTGATTTTCACGGTTTCCGCTCTGGCGCTGATGGGTGTGCCCGGACTTTGCGGCTTTATCAGTAAGTGGTACCTGGCAAAGGCAGCAGTATTGAGCGAGAATCCCATGGCTTATGTGGGAATCGCAGGTCTGCTGATTTCTGCTCTGCTTACCGCAATTTATATGCTGACTGTTGTGGTGCGTGCTTTCTTCCCCGGCAAGGACTTCGATTACGAGACCATTCGTGATGTGAAGGATCCCAACTGGATGATGATTGTGCCTCTGACGATTTTTGTGATTGTGATGTTTGTGTTAGGTCTGTATTCCACACCGATAATGAAGCTGCTGGAACAGATCGCAGCCGCATCCGTAAGATAGGAGGTGAAGAATATGTTTGAAAATATGTTACCGTTTCTTGTATTCTTCCCCTTCATAGCAGGCCTTCTGGTTTTCCTCTACGGCAAATCAGGACAGAAGGATTCCACTCCCGGCATGAAAAAGGGAGCCCGCATCCTGGCCATTGCCTCCATGGCAATCGAGGTAGTGCCGGTGCTGTACCTGGCCATGATTTTCTACAACCGTGCACAGGCCGATCTGCTCTATATCGACTTTGAGAGCAAGCTGGCAATCAGCCAGTCCATCTGGAATGTCTGCGGTTTCGGTCTTCATTTCACCATGGACGGCTTCCGTCTGATTTATGCTCTGGTGGCTGCTCTGATGTGGTTCATGACCACACTGCTCTCCGGAGAGTATTTCGAGCATCACACACATGTGCCCAGATTCTACATGTTCCTGTTCTGGACCATGGGCGCTACACTGGGCGTATTCCTGTCAGCGGATTTGTACACAACCTTTATTTTCTTTGAGATTATGTCCTTCACCTCCTATGTATGGGTTGCACAGGAGGAAAACAGACCTTCCCTGAAGGCTGCCGAGACCTACCTGGCAGTGGCAGTCATCGGTGGTATGGTCATGCTGATGGGTATCTTCCTGCTGTATCATGCTTTCGGCACGCTGGAGATTCGTCAGCTGCAGATGTTGGCAAGGAATTATTCTGACAAGAGTGTCATTTATGCCGCAGGCGCTTGTATGCTGGTTGGCTTCGGCGCAAAGGCCGGTGCCTTCCCCTTACATATCTGGCTGCCCAAGGCACATCCCGTTGCACCCGCTCCCGCATCCGCACTGCTGTCCGGTATTCTGACCAAGACCGGTATCTACGGCGTGCTGATTTTGAGCTGCAACCTGTTCCTGCATGATGAGACCTGGGGTGCAGTCATTCTTGGACTCGGCGTTGTAACCATGTTCGGCGGCGCGCTGCTTGCGGTATTCTCCATTGATTTGAAGCGTACCCTGGCTTGCTCCTCCATGTCCCAGATCGGATTTATTCTGGTGGGCGTCGGTATGCAGTGTCTGCTGGGCGAGGAGAACGCGCTGGCAGTTCACGGTACACTGCTTCACATGATCAATCACTCTCTGATTAAGCTGGTGCTCTTCATGGCAGCAGGCGTGGTTTACTTCAACGCTCATGCCCTTGACTTAAACAAGATTCGAGGCTTCGGCAGAAAGAAGCCCCTGCTTAAGGTGATTTTCTTAATCGGTGCCCTGGCTATCGGCGGTATCCCCATGTTCAGCGGCTATGTGAGCAAGACCCTGCTCCATGAGGCCATCGTGGAATTCGGACATGAGGCGCACATGGGCATCATTACCGCAGCAGAATGGATTTTCCTGTTCTCCGGCGGTCTGACAGTTGCTTATATGACCAAGCTTTTCGTGGCAGTCTTTGTGGAGTCCAACACTGACAAGGAACTGCAGGCGAAGTATGACGGTCAGAAGAAGTACATGAGCTTTGCATCAACCTTCGCACTAACCTTCAGTGCGCTGGTACTGCTTGTCTGGGGCTTGCTTCCCGAGAGGCTGATGAACGGAGCAGCTGCTCTGGGCCAGGAGTTCATGAACCTGGAAGAGTACGGCGAGGAGGTTGCTTACTTCTCCTTCGGAAATCTGAAGGGCGGACTTATCTCCATCGGCATCGGTGTTGTGGTTTACCTGGTATTCATCCGTCTGTGTCTGCTGAAGAAGAACAGCATCGGCAAGACCAATTATGTAAATGCGTGGCCTGCATGGCTGGATCTGGAGGAACTTCTCTACAGACCCCTGCTGCTCACAATCATCCCTACTGTTTTCGCGGTTCTCTGCAGAATCCCCGACAGTCTGGTGGATGGCATTGTGGTGCTGCTGCGCAAGACCCTGTACAAGGATAGTCCTCTGCCCGGCGTGCAGAGAGAGGGCACAGCTCTCATCAGAGGCCTTGGTCATGTGATGAACTTCTTCCGGGATATTCACTTCCTGCTGTACCGCAAGAATCCCGCTCAGAAGAAGGACTATGTGAAGATCCTCATCCAGAAGAACGAGGAGCGCAAGGAAAACAACCGTATTATTGCCCGCAGCTTGTCCTTCGGTCTGATGCTGTTCGGCATCGGTCTGATATTGATGTTTGTATATCTCCTGTGGCTGTAAACGCAAACTGAACATATAGAACTGAAAAGGTGCAGTATCTGCCTGTTTGGTAAGGTGGATACTGCACTTTCTTATCTTTGTGAAAACGGAACGCTTTAGTATAATGAAGTTATAAAATTCTTATTAAATTTCTTAGGGGGTTCTTATGGGGAACAAAAAGTATTTTGCATTATTTATCGTATCTACTGTTTTCACAGTCATTTGGGGTCTGATCAGTCTGCTATTAATTCTGTACGCCAGTCCCGCCGTCAGTCGAACTTATTATCCCAGTCATTATTGGGGCGGCATGCTTCTCGTCTTTGCCATTTTCACAGCTCTTCTTCTGATGACAGTCGCTTTCTTCCGCAAATCAAAAGGCAAAAAGGTTCTTCTGTTTTTCATCGTTGGTTTAGTTCTTCTGGTTCTGAGCTTTTGTGCGCAGCAGTATACCAAGCGCTACCCTGAGCAGATTGTGGAAAAGCAGTTTGGCTTCCGCGTGATGCCTGAGAAGACCTACAGTGTAAACGGACTGGACTACAAGGTTCCTGCTAACTGGAAGAAGGATCTGATTCAGACAGGCGAAGGCTGGGAATACAGATATCATTATCCCAATGCGGATATCAGTTTTGAGAGAGGTTACTATCTTTTCTATGGTTTTGATGCAGAGTATACTGATAATGATTTCATCGGTGACTACAGAGCATTCCTGAGGGGCTGGTTCGAAGGCGCTGCAAATTACCGCATTCTGAATACAGAGTATGTGCTGAATGAGAAGTTCAACTCCACGGCATTGAAACAGGAGTGCACTGCAACGGTTGATGGCAAGGATTGTTATTATATCATTTATCTGGTCGAGGATCGTACCAACAACAAGATGTACATGGTGAGCTACCAGAAGGTCAGCGGCGAGCTCAGTGTCTGGAACAGAGCAGACTTTGACAGGATTATTGATAATCTGGATTAATTGGAGGATTTATGAGTGAATCAGGTTTTAGATATGCTAACGCGCAGGAGCATGAAACGATATTTGCATCTGAGAAAAAGGTTGCCCTGGAGAGAATTATAGGAATATCCCTTTTTCTGATTGTGCCGATTATCATTCTTTTGATGTATTTTCCGATTACAAAGCCGGCGCCTGTAAAACAGGTATCGCAGGAGGAACTGCTGGCAGGCTTTACGGAGACGGAGGATACCATTATTGCGGAGCTTTACGGTGACCGTATTGCCTACGCTGATCAGAAAACCTGGCATTCCAAGACTGATTTTGTAGATAAGGAGAAGAGTGCCGCAGCCGGCGAAATCATATACGATGAGGAAGCTTATCAGGCATATTACGATAGTTTTCTTGCAGAATTTGATGCTCAGGTAGATCATCAGAAGGTGACAAATCTCCTGGAAGAAAGAAAAGCAGCCTACCTTGCCGAGAAAGAAGCTCCCGCACAGGTTTCCGGGTTCGCAAACCCTTTCTGGAACGGAAGAACATTTTTCTGGACATTTGCGCTGTTTGCGCTGGTAATGGTTAATATTTTGCACCGCATCCACAAGGTAAATATCGTGGCAAACAGAAATTATATGGTGGCAGAAGGTACGATTGTTCAAAAGATGAGTGCACGCAACAAAATCAATTTCATCAAACCATTTGCTATGGTCAGACTGGACAACGGTGAGACGGTGAAGGTTCACATGTCCATGCTGCAGTCTTTGGCAATGGGAGTGAATGCCAGGGTGATGGTTGCCATATTAAATGGCAGGTTACTTCCCTTCTATTCCAAATATGTATTCTGCAAATTGTGATTAAAAGATACTGATTTTCATATGAAAAAATATGAAGCATAATATGAAATATATAGTAATATATATAATTATATATAACTGCTGTATCAAATAAATATGCGCAAATTCAAGGAAAAGTGCTATCATATAACCATATATAAATGTATATATGGAAGAGGGTGTTCGTATCAATACATCGTATCTGACATTTGCGCTGGAAATAGAAAGAGTGGGATCCATCACACAGGCGGCGCAAAACTTATATATGGCGCAGCCCAATCTCAGTAAAGCAATGAAGGAATTGGAGAAGGAACTGGGATTTGTGATTTTTCGCAGGACAGCTACCGGTGTCAAACCAACTGAAGAGGGTGCGGAATTTCTGTATCACGCAAAGCGCATTATGGAACAGTTCGATGCCGTAGGCAGAATCAGCCAGAAAAACGGCGGAGACAAACTGAAATATAAAATATCGATTCCCCGAGGCAGTTACATTGTAGACGGTTTCACTTCCTTTATTTCGGAGATTCAGCCGGAGAAGGGTATGGATGTGACAATCAATGAGACCAATGCCCTTGGAACCATTGCAAATGTGGCAGATAGGGGCTATAACATCGGTATCATTCGTTATCAGACTATCGATGAGGATTACTATCTCACCATGCTGAAGAACAACCACCTGGCTTATGAAACGATATGGGAGTTCGAGTATGTGCTGGTTATGTCCAAGAATCATCCATTGGCGCAGAAAAACGAGATCACGCTGGCAGACCTGGAGAATTATACGAAAATCACTCACGGCGATGAGGAACTGCCGCATGACAAATACAATCATAAAAAGAAATCCGGCAGAAATGTGATTTATGTCTACGAGCGAGGAAGCCAGTTCGACCTGCTGGCGAATGTTCCCACTACTTACATGTGGGTTTCACCGATTCCCCAAAGCCTTTTGGACAAGAACAGTCTGGTGCAGCGTGTGTGCAAGGCGGAAAATAATCTGTATAAGGATGTAATGATTGTTAGGGAAGATTATCATATCAACGAATATGACAAGCTCTTTCAGAAGAAATTGTATGAATCGAAGGTGGATGTATCTACCGTAGGGCAATAAGTGAAATTATGAGGTGTTTATATCAAATTTGATATAAGCACCTTCTTTTTTTATATTTGTGAGGCGCTTGCCTGTGATGCTATTTTAGGGGTAATAACAGAAATAAGAGGATAAGAATATGTTTTTATCACCGAAAGAAGCAGTAGACGCATATAGGGCAGCAACGATTGCAAAGAGCAAAACTCCCGCAGTTAAGTTTTTCGGCAAGAGTGTTCTTGCAGGCATGATGATTGGCATGGGCGCGGCAGCAGGAAATGTGGCAGCTCATGATATCGCTAATGTGGGAATGAGCCGAGTTGCTGCAGCAGTTGTGTTCCCGGTAGGTCTGATGATGGTTATCTTTATGGGAGCAGAGCTGTTTACGGGAGACTGTCTGATGGCAATGGGGCTTCCGGAGAAGGATATCTCGCTATGGCAGTTTATTAAATCGTTGATTCTGGTATTCCTTGGAAATCTTGTGGGTGGTACGGCGCTTACGGCACTGGCAGCAGCCAGCGGTCAGTTGGATTATTCTGCCGGAAAGCTGGGCGCTTATACCATCAAGGTCGCTTTGGGAAAGGCAATGATTTCACCGGAGAAAGCGCTGGCGTCCGGAATTCTTTGTAACATCCTGGTAAGTGCAGCGGTATTGATGGCTATGTGTGCAAAGGATGCGGCAGGAAAAATTCTGGTTTCCTTCTTTGTTATCATGCTATTTGTTACTTCCGGCTACGAGCACTGTGTAGCAAACATGTATTATATTACCGCCGGCATTATTGCGAAAGCAAATCCTGTATACGCTGCTGCTGCGGAGGAATTCTATGGAATAGGGGCGGAGCAGCTGGCTTCGTTAAATGTAGTTAATATGGCAGTGAAGAATTTGCTGCCGGTTACAATAGGTAATATTATTGGAGGATCCTTTTGTGTGGCCCTTCCCATGTATTATCTGAATCGTGTTAAAAAGTAGAATAGGAGAAGACAGGAATGGAAATGTTATTTTGGATTGGAAAGACACTCCTTTGGGAGCTTGCAGGAGTGGGTATTACTGCCGGTGTGTTATATTGTTACTGGCAGGTAATGACAAGAGAAAAATAGAGACAATAAAGAACCGGGCAACACTTTAAAAGTGCTGCCCGGTTTCTATTTGCTTATGTAATCAGCGTGCTTTATTTAGCAGCCTTCTTTGCAGCCTTTGCAGCCAATGCCTTCTCGGTAGGACGTACCAGTACGAGGCAGACAACAAGGGATACAATGTAAAGAATCAAAGTAGCAATCAGAATTCTCTGCATACCCTGAGGGTTAACTACCATCATCTTGCCGTGGTAATCAAATTCCTTTGTAGCACCACCGAACTTGTCGATGATAAATGCTGCAAGCTGAGGACCTGCGATACCAGCGAAGCCCCAAGCGGAAAGGGTGATACCGTGAATAGCTGAAATGCTTCCCATTCCGTAATGATCGGAAAGGAGGGTAGGAACGTTAGAGAAGCCTCCGCCGTATCCTGCGTTAACAACCATGATCAAAACAACTACCATGATAGCAAGGAACTTGTTGTTCTCTGCATTTACGATACCGTTTGTCATAAGAACGATTGCTGTGAATGCGATAGAAAGGATGAAGATCATCTTGTAAATTGTGTTTCTATCGTTCATTGTGTCAGCCCAAGCAGAGAAACCAAGACGGCCGCCTGCGTTGAATACTGCTGAAACAGCACCAAGAGTACCTGCGATAGCAACAAAGCCAACGGTCAGGAACAGCTGCTTCTCGTAAGAGATAATTGCAAGACCACAAGTGATGTGTAAGAAGAACATAAGCCAGATACCGATGTAGTTGCCAAGAGGCTTGGTCTTGAGAACCTCCATGATGCTGGGCTTCTTCTCGCTGCTTGAAGGCTCATGCCAGCCGGCAGGCTTCTGCAGTAATACATGTCCGGTGAA